>CP023991.1 GCA_003516025.1 Candidatus Saccharimonadota bacterium
AGTCGCAGTGTATTACTTCTTACGTGCTAAGCTTCGCACGGCTACCTGGCCAAAAATTTTACGGAAGCCGTAGCGGCGTTTGGCAAGCTTACCGTCGGGGTTTTCAATATCCTCGTAGGCAATCGCCAACTGCTCATCGGAAATGGCGGGAGCTACCCACTGCTCGGGCCGGGTGATTGGCTCGGCAACGACAGGAAGTTCATCAGGAGTGCTTTCAACAGTGTTCGGTATCCCCTCGTACTGGATCAGTAACTGGCCGTCAGCATCTATCAGCGGGTTTGGACCGTCGTTAGCCCGGGCGCTGCGGCGAATGGCGGACTTATCAGCTTTCTTAAGGGATTTGAGAGCGTTCTGAGCTTCAACGGCAGCCTGGTCACGGGCAATCTGACGCAAAACATTGGTCCTGAACTCCGCGAACTGGCTGCTGGAAGTTCCGTAATCTTTCATGATCTGGCGCTTCTCGGCGTCATTGAGGATGCCATATGGATTAGAGGGGTCGGCATCCCGGTCAGCAGCATAGACACCTCGGAGGTGGACCGGCATAGAGTCGTCGATGTTGACGGCTAAATGCTGGCGTTCAAGCTTGCGGCGGTTAGGCCGGATATTGCCATTCTTAACATTCACCTGCTGGTCGAGCAGGTCAGGTTTGCGGGCGCTGGCGTTCATAGCGATGCGTGCCCGGTGATAATCTTTGGCAGCTTCAAGGGCTTCAGCCTCAGACAGGCCATTCTGCTTCCAGCGTTCTAACTGTGACCGGGTAAGCTTACCAAGGTCAGATGGCTTGCGGGCCAGGACGATCCGCAGGCTTTCATTGAGGTCCGCGCGGCTAAGTGTCCAGGACTGCGGGTCGAGCCGGGCTTCAACGGTGCGCACCAGGAGCGGATCGAGGATGTTACCCTTGCTATCGGCATACTGGGTAACCATCCGGTCATTTCCGCGGGCATCGGTAACTGGCAGACCCTTATCATTAAGTTCGACGACTTTTGATTCGAATATACGCTTTTTCATGGCGGCGTGGACCGAAGCCAGATCTTCCACGGAAGTTGGCGGCATTTCATCTAGTCCCTGCAGGGTCAGCATAATGTATTCAGCATCAGATATCTTGCGGCTTTCAGGGTTGGTTGAGGCGGCAGTTTCCGTACTGTCCTGCTGTTCGGCTGACTGGTGAATGATCACCTCGGCTGTGCCGGCCGAGTGCTGGCCATGAGCCGCCTTGCGGTGAAGAGGCTGTGATTTTACGGGCTCCGAAATTACTTCGGCGCTACCACCGGTTGTAGCCGGCTGCGCAAGCATAGTGTTCACGGCCCGGCCCTGGTCTATTGTGGCGACGCCCGATGTTGCCCGGCGGCGAGTCGGGTCTTTTGTAATAACTGGTGCCTGGGCGGCAGTAGCCGGTGGCATGACTTTAGCGGATTCAACCGCTTCAGTAGATGCTACGGGTGGTGGTACCTTGCGGTAGTCGGCTTTTGGCTGGCGAGTGGGCTTCAGCGCCACGTTCAACTGCAACCGGGAGCGGACATAATCCGTTATAGTCTGGTCGGTAGACGGGTCACGCGGGGTCGGCTCGGTTGCAAGGTAGGCCGCGATGTTTTCACGGTCGCGAATATACAAGTCATGGACATTGCCGGTTTTTAAGAAACGGCGGGCTCCAAGCTCGTGCTTATGGCGATACGTCCAGTGATCCGGTTCGGCTGCCTCGGAAATTTGTTTTGCCACAGCGGCATCAACCGTGCCGAGACCTTCGACCACGGCACCAGCTTCGGTGTCGGTGCCGGCAGTCATACGGCTTTTTATATCAGCCAGAGCCGGTAATTGCTCTACTGTTGGCACGAATAGGGGGTGCATGATTTGTTCAGCCAGTTGTTCGGCAGGCTCTACCTGCAGGGTTTCCTGTAGGGTCGGGTCGATTACTGGTATGTGGTTAAGCTGTTCGGTCATAACATGAGTAATTATAGTTTTTGTTTTAGATTACTGATACGTAGTATAGCAAAAAACCTACGTTTTGTCAATAACTAGACAACAAATTAATAATTTAGCAATAACACCTACGGCTGCGGGTTGCGGTCGCGCACACCGCTAATATACATAGCGCCAACACCGCCATACGCAAGCTGTTCGACGCCGCTAACAGGGATTTCTAGTTCAATAGCCGGTGCCGGTAGTGGATTACCGGAGCCCATCAGTGATCGATGCAGCGGGTTGGTGGCATCATAATCAATCTGAAAGACCTGGAGGTCCGTATCCCCTTCCCGGCCATTACGGAAGGATTTAAGGCTGTTTCCAGCTGTTCCCTGACCGGGGCCGGTTACGCCCGCGGACTGGTCGATGCCCTGTATAAAGCCGGCTTGCCATAATATAGCGGCGACACCGCCGACATAGTCGGTTGCATGCTTGAAGCCGTCGCTTCCCTGCGGAGCACCCACGATTTGATCACGGATAACATCAGCGCCCAGTAACTTTATGCGACCATCGCCTACATTGTAATTCTGCGCGGCCGTATCGAGAGTTTGCTGTGCCAGGTCGGCATAATCGCCGCTGAAAGCATCCCAACGGTCGTGCGCTTCACGGCGGGGTATATTGTTCGAGAACGGCGCGGCTTCCTGCACGCCCTGACGTTTGCGGGCGCTGGACACGACCAGACCAAGCGTAGAAATAAGGCGATTGCTCACTTCCTGAACGTCTTCTTCGGCGCGGATTTCCGGCCGGCTCATGCCCCTGTTGCGTTCCACGCGGGCTTCGCGGATTTTAGTACGGACTACCGCTTCGTCGACATAAGGATGGGTTTCGCGGTACGAAGAACCTTGACGGGCCCGGGCAGCCTGCGACTCATCGACACGTTTACGGATACTGGAGACTCCTGGACCGTCCGGCGCGCCATCTTTAGCGACGGTATCGCGAACCTGTACGACAGTAGTGTCGATACCGCGTAGGATAGCACCACTCAGGCGCTGCAAGCGTTTTGGACCTTTTTGTTTATCGGCATTTGTACCGCCGGCTATGCGTTCGATGTCGGCGGAGCTTTTTCGAGGAGAGTTATTGTGGTTCATAGATTATTCATATCATAGCAAAAAGGTAGTGTTTTGTCAATAGCTGGTGGAGGCGTGCTATGCTGGTAAGTAGTGAAAGTTTTAGGGATTGAGACCAGTTGTGACGAGACGGCGGCCGCGGTAGTTGAAGACGGCCGGATTCTGCATAGTAACGTCGTGGCCAGCAGCATGGACCTGCATGCCCAGTACGGCGGCGTCGTGCCGGAAATTGCCGCGCGCAGCCACATTGAGGTGATTATGCCCGTCATCGAACAGTCACTGGAAGAAGCCGCGGCGACCTGGGATGATATCGACGCCATCGCCGTTACGTACGGAGCCGGTTTGGGCGGCAGCCTGCTGATTGGCGTCTTGACTGCCCGCACCCTGGCCATCGCCAAGCAAAAGCCACTGTACGCGATCAACCACGTCGAAGGACATTTATACGCCAACTTCTTAACGGGCACTTCCCTGCCCGGCTACGCTCTTCCGGCGTCGCAACCGGTTTTCCCTGTGCTTGGCCTGATCGTTTCCGGCGGACATAGCCAACTGGTCTATTTCCGCGACCATTTTGATTACACCTTGCTCGGACAAACTCAGGACGATGCCATTGGTGAAGCTTTCGATAAGGTAGCTAAAATCCTCGGACTCCCCTACCCTGGCGGCCCGAGCGTATCAAAGAAGGCCCTGGAAGGTGATCCGTTTAAGTATTCTCTGCCCAAAGCCCGTCTAAACGGAAAATACGATTTTTCCTTTTCCGGACTTAAGACAGCGGTACTCAGGTTAGCTCAGGAGCAGATTGGCGAGGACTTCACTTTCCCCTCCACTGCCCTGCCCGACCGCTTAAACGACCTACAAAAAGCTGATATAGCGGCCAGTTTTCAACGCGTAGCCGTGGAAACGGTAGTCGACAAAGCTGCTACGGCTTACGAAGAGTACGGGCCCAGAACCGTCATTATCGGCGGCGGCGTGGCCAGCAGCCCGGAACTGCGCCGGCAACTCAGCGGACGACTGCCCTTGCCTGTCAGCTATACCGATCCAAAGCTTTGTACTGACAACGGCGCTATGATTGCTACCCTTGGCTGTTACAAAGTTATGCTTGGCGCCGAGCCCGCCGACCCATACGCGCTTGATATCGCGCCGAATCTCTCGATGTAGATTACAAAATTATTAACTTATTGCCCTGCCCTTGACAGGTGTTAGCATGAGCAGTATTCTTGGGGTACCAAAACAAAAATGTTCGTCGTGTACATAGATTGCACAGTTCCAAAAAACCTTGCACATAGCTTGCAGACAACATTCGATCCGGTGAGCGGAAAAAGCGGTAAAGGGTATTAGACAAAGGGCTTTTCAGTGGTTTCACATGAAAAGGCTTATGTTTAGTGCGTTTTTCGTTTCATGTGAAACGCTTATGCTAGAAAAGCGTAGTTTAAGGTGTTAGACTAGGGTTAGTTGGTCTAAGGATAGGAAACAGGGACATGAAATTACCGAAGGTGTACGAGCCAGGCTTGTATGAAAACGATATTTACGCTTTATGGGAACGCAGCGAGGCTTTCAAGCCGAGCGGGGAAGGCGACCCGTACGCTATCGTCATGCCGCCGCCCAACGCCAACGCTAATCTGCATATCGGCTATGAATTAACCGCGGCTCTGCAGGATATCGCGACCCGTTATCACCGCCTGAAAGGCGACAACACCTTGCTGTTGCCCGGTGCTGACCACGCCGGCTTTGAAACGCAATCTGTTTTTGAGAAACATTTGGCAAAAGAAGGGAAGAGCCGCTTTGATTTCTCCCGGGAAGAGCTCTACAACCAGATATGGGACTTCGTAGCCCTTAACAGAGGCAACTTCGAAAAACAAATGCGCCGTATGGGTGTTAGCTGCGATTGGAGCCGCTTTACGTTTACGCTCGACGACCGTGTCGTTAAACGGGCATACAAAACGTTCAAAAAGATGTGGGACGAAGATTTAGTTTACAGGGGTGAGCGCCTGGTTAACTTCTGTACGTTCCATGGAACCGCTTTTGCTGACATCGAGGTTGTCCATAAGGAAGAACCAGGCAAGCTATGGTACCTGAAATATCCGTTAACCGATGGCAGCGGGGAACTGATTGTAGCCACCACCCGGCCGGAAACCATGTTCGGGGATACCGCGGTCGCCGTTCATCCGGACGACAAGCGCTACGCCAAATTCATCGGTAAGACCGTTAAGCTACCCCTGAGCAAGCGGGAAATCCCGGTAATCGCTGACGACTTCGTTGACCCGAAGTTCGGAACGGGCGCCGTAAAAATTACGCCAGCCCACGACCAAAACGACTACGAAGCAGGCAAGCGCCATGACTTACCAAAGATTACTGTTATCAGCACCGACGGCACCATGAACGATGAAACACCGGAGGAGTACCGCGGATTAACAGTGGACGCTGCCCGCGGCAAGGTGGTCACAGAACTTACAGAGCAGGGGATTCTGGAAAAGACCGAAGAACACCACCACAGCGTAGGTCATTGTTATAAATGTGACAACGTTATTCAGCCGTTACTGCGCGACCAGTGGTTCATCGACATGCAACCGCTGGCTGCCGAAGCCATCAAAGCCCTGCAGGCTAATAAGATTACGTTTTACCCGGAAACTAAAAAGGACCAGTTGGTCTCCTACCTGGAAGGTCTGCACGATTGGAACATCTCCCGGCAGATTGCCTGGGGTATCCCGATTCCGGCTTTCCAGAACGTCGATAATCCGGATGACTGGATTTATGACGAGCGGGTCGGGGAAGAACTGATTACCATCGGCGACAAGACATACCACCGCGACCCCGACGTATTCGACACTTGGTTCAGCAGCAGCTCCTGGCCATACGCCACGCTTGGTTTTGAGTCTGATAACGACCAGGACTTTAAAGACTTTTATCCGTTAGGCTTAATGGAAACCGGCGGCGAGATCCTCTACCCGTGGGTTTCACGCATGATTATGCTCGGACTGTATATAACCGGCGACATTCCGTTTAAGGAAGTCTACATACATGGGTATGTTATGGCCGAAGACGGTTCAAAAATGAGCAAGTCAATTGGCAACGTGGTCGACCCGCTACCTGTTATTGAACAGTATGGTTCCGACGCGCTGCGCATGGGCATCATTAGCGGCCGTAGTCCGGCAGTTAACCGGGGTTACGATACCCGCCGGGTTGAAGATGCCCGCAATTTTGCCAATAAACTGTGGAACGTCGCCCGCTTTATCGAAGATAGGGTAGGGGACGTATTCGCTGGTGCAGCTACCGCCGAACCCGAAACAACCGCCGATCATTGGGTGTTGAGTAAATTACAACATACTATAAGATTGGTCAGCGATCACCTGGAGGAATACCGCTTTAGTGAAGCCTACGAGGCGCTCTACCACTTCGTGTGGGACGATTTCGCGGACTGGTACATCGAGGCCAGTAAATCAGCACCGAATGCCGACCTGCTTGGCTACTGTCTGGAGGCGATATTAAAATTAGCCCACCCATTCGCGCCGTTTGTCACAGAAACTATCTGGCAGACGATCAACGACGACGACACCAGTGTTCTTGCTACGGCAACGTGGCCAAAGGCGGCTGATTTTGATAACAAGAAGGCGGCAGGATTTGAAGAAATTAAAGCTATTATCACTGAATCCCGTTTTATAACCGGCGTGCTGAAAGCGCAAGGTTCAACCCTGTACTACACGGACGTACCGGTATTAACAGAGAACGCGGCGCTAATAAGCCGAATGGCCCGTTTAGCGGCAGTCACCGAAGTAAAAGATGGCACCGGGCTGTACCTCGTAGATACGAAATACAAGTGTTGGCTGGACATAGACGCGGCAACTGCCCGCGAATACCAGGGGCAGCTGGCTGAGAAGCGAACGGCCCAGGAGGCACTAATACAGCGCCTCGAGACCCGGTTAAGTAATAAGGGTTACGTAGACAACGCGCCCAAAAAGGTCGTTGAAGAGACGCGTCAGCAGCTCGTGGAAGCCCAGGACCAGCTGGAAAGCATCAAGACTGAATACGAGCGGTTCGGCAGCCAGGAAGCTTAAGCTTCCGGATTAGCCGGTTCCAGGGACTCGCGTATGTGCGCGATGGTCTCATCAGGATGGAAATTGTCGCACCACAGGACGTGCCAGCCTAATTTATCCGCGGCCATAATGTTAGGGCGGGTATCATCGATAAACAGAATTTCGTTGGCAGCGACGCCGGCCCGTTCCTGGGCTATTTCGTAGATACGCTTTTCTGGCTTGAGGGCACCGACCTCAGATGAATCAATGATGACATCGTAATCAACGTCCGGCAGCATCCCCCGGGCGCGTAAAGCCAGGACCATACCCGGCGCGATATTGGTAAGCAAACCAATGCGGTAATGCCGGGCGGCCCAGGCGACCAGTTCGGCCATGCCTTCGATCGGTTCAACGGCATCAAGGTAATATGATTCCCAGTCGAATGAAGGGACGCCGAGTTTTTCGGCAAATTTCCGGTTGAATTCGTCCATAGTGATCGCGCCACGGCATATGTCGTCGTTATAAAGCCAGAAAGTTGATTCTGCTAAATCAGGTGAAACGCCTGTTTCTTCCGCTAATTTACTGAAGGCGCGGTGGAAGAAATACACCAGGCAGCCATTGACGTCAAAATATACGAAGCGGACGCCGTTTTTAGATATTGATTTGCCGTCAGCCGGCAAAACCGCCGGGGCGGGGGCTAAGCCCATGAGATTGTCGAGCGAGATACCAAGGGCCTGCGCGAGATGCTGGATAGTGAAAATAGAGGGGGATTTGATGGCGCCACGCTCAATTTTTGCCAGCGTAGAATAGCTGATGTTGGCCTTTTGGCACAGACTTTGCTGTGTTAGTCCTACCTTTTTGCGTGCGGCCTGCAGGCGCTTCCCCAACCCTATCTCGTCCATTACACTTCACTCCACTCGGTCATAGCCATATAATACCAGTTTTAGCATAAGTATTAAAGAGAACTAGCACGATATTACTACAACTTATTCTATCAGCGGCTAGAAATGAATGACGAACTTCAAAAAAGTGAATACGACAATAAAAAAAATGGTGCCGGCGACAGCAGCCAACGCGAAATTCGAGCCTGGGTTAGCATTGCCGTTGTTGCGGGCCAGGTACCCGTATACCCAGGCGGTAATACCGACAGCAATGATTAACGTAATAAACCAGGATGACATAATAACCTCAGTGTACTAAAACATAAGCTTTTTTGCTAATTCCGACAGAGCGGCGTGGTCCGGTTGGGAGTCCACGTCCGGTACGGCGCGGAATTCTGAGACCGTATGGAAGGGAATAAGGTGTACGTGGGCATGCGGTACATCAACACCGATAACCTGTTCGCCGACATATGGGACATCGAGAACTTCACGGAGGCGGCGGGCGACTTTTTGAGCCGCATCCATAACAGAGCGATAATCATCGGCGGGTAAGTCCCATACGAATTCAACCTGCTTTTTGGGAATTATGAGGGTATGGCCAGGCTGCACTGGGTGGATATCTAAAAAGGCCAGGACATATTCGTCTTCGTAAATTTTGTGGGCGGGGATGTCCCCCTTGACGATTTTGGTGAAAATACTGTCCTGCATACCTATATTGTACAATATGAGTATGTTGAAACGACTTGGCGTAGGGCTGGTGAGCTCACTATTGATAACTATGGCGACGTGCTGGATTGTACTGGCCGCGCTGCAAAGTACTATTGGTACGGCCGACAAGACTAAAACGCTACTCAATAACAGTGGCGCTTATCAGGCCGTGATACCCGATAAGCTCGTGGAAGCCGGCCAGAACAACTCTGAACTATCGGAATTATTATCCAACAGCCAGATACAAAAGTTATTCGCCGGCAGCTTGAGCGGCCAGAAGGTGGCCGAACAGGGAGACAGGGCGGTTGATGGCGTTTATGATTGGCTGGAAGGCAACACTGAGTCGCCTCAGGTGAAAATCAGCGTCACGCCTGACGAATCGACTATTGGTGAAAGTGTTAATACATATGTAAACGATTTGCCGGTGTGCGCGGCAGGCGAAAATCCCGGAGCCAACATAACTACTGATCCGCTTTCGATCCGCTGCATTCCAAATGGCATATCACCGAGTGTCATAACCAATTACCTTAAGGCGGCAGTCGCCAGTAACCCGGCGCTGGCTAACGGCGTACAAGTAGACGAGAACGACTTACTGACCAACGGAAACCAGACTATCGACGACGCCTACAATTGGGCGCCAGCCGCCTACCAGGGCGCGCAAGCACTCCCGGTTATCACCGCCGTAATTGGACTGGTGTGTATCGGCCTGCTGCTAGTGTTACTCAAATTACGTGCCGGCCTAAAGGCGGTTGGCGTGCAGTTAGTAACTATTGGTGCCGTCCTGGCAATTGGATCAGCCCTGATCGCCGGGGCCCTTAAAACGGTTCTGAATAATGTAATACCGGGATCTGAGACCGTAAATATCGCTAACGCCTTGACTAAGCTGACGACCGAATTCAGCGACGCCTATAGAGGCAATATTATAAAGTTTGGGCTGTACGTGGCACTTCTCGGCGCCATTCTGTGGATTATAAGTTTTATCTTAGGACGCAGGGCACGTGGCGCTGTTACGAAACCACCGCAAGCTCAAGATACCAATGCGTTTAACAGACAAATAAACAGTTAGCACGTAAAAGAGCCCGACTAAAGCCGAGCCCATTTACGTGGCGGAGAGGGAGGGATTCGAACCCTCGGAACCGTTGCCGGCTCACTTGTTTTCGAGACAAGCCAATTCAACCACTCTTGCACCTCTCCCTACATAGTCAAACTACTGCAAAGTATTGTAACAGATTGAACAAGTTTGACGACAGCCATTTTGCCTCTAGCCAGCGAAGCGAATTTATGATAGGATTACATCTGTAGTTTTTCCGCTTTCGTACAGACATATATATGTACCCGTAGCTCAGCTGGATAGAGCGTTGGCTTGCGGAGCCAAAGGCCGCAGGTTCGAATCCTGCCGGGTACACCATCATGCTAATGCTTAAAAGGCTTCTCTGATGAGCAGCCTTTTAATTTGGTGTTATTATGTTATTTATTAGCATTGCGTTCGTATCCTAGCAATTGTGTAGTATAGTTTAATGACATGAAAATAGATGACTCCGATACAACTATCAAAGACTTAACTGATTTATACTACGCATTTTCCAAAGAGCGCAATTGGGAAGAGGGTTACAACCCATCATTTTTGACAAAATCTATCATTATCGAAGCAGCCGAGCTTCTTGAACATTTCCAAAAATCTGACGGTAAAGCATCTATGGATAAAATGCAGGACCCACAAGCCAAGCAAGCCGTAGCATGGGAAATGGTCGACGTACTATACTACCTATTAATGTTGTCTCGGATCCTTGAAATTGACGTAGTGCAATCCTCAAAAGAAAAACTTGAGAATTTGGCATCAAGGTATACAGCAAAACGTATCAAGACATCATAATATATTAAGCCGAGTGATGAATGTAAAATTATCCGCCAACGATTTTGAAACCGTTATAAGCCAAAGAGTGGGTGATAGCAGGTTGGCGGAGTTAAAATCTATCACTGCTCACGACCTGCCACCCGTTGCATATACCTCTTTTGACGGAGACATGTGGTCGCACAGTGAGTTAATGAAACAATATGTATTACGTAATGGTGCAGTACCCCTGCATCCCGAAGCCGCTCTCGGCACGTACTTAGTGACTAATCATTACAAAGGCGATAAAGGCCCTATCATCGACGACTGTTTAAGTTTGATCAATGCGGTTGATGAGTTTTATGTTATGTCAACGGTCATGCCAGAAAAAGAGACAGACATTAGAGAACTGCCTGAAGGCGTGTTGGCGGAAGTCGTATACTGGACCGCTCGTCGGAATAAGAAAATTAAATACATAGATATTTCTACGTATGCAGACAAAAAGGACTATGAGCATAGTCCTAAAATAATCGACAATTTGGCTACTGCCCAACAGGACGGAATCCGAGCAGCAACAAGCAAGAATAGGAAGCTAAGGAAGATAGCTTACTTATTATCTGGAGAATCTCATGCTAAACATACCGACTGGATGCGTCAGGATGCTTACGATAACGAATTGGTTCCTTTGTCTCCTTATACACTTCTAAACTACGGTACGCTTCAAATTGCATATCCAAATGATTATTTTATGCAAATTAAATGTCGAATGGCACTCGCCATAAGAGCAGACGTCGTTAACGTCTACGGTATACAACCGGAGCAGGACTTTGAGTTAATTAAACTGCCGGACGATACACTCTGTGAATTATACGTAATTATGCGTCTTAAACCCGAGACACATGTGAATTATAAATATTTCGGAGACGTAGGAGTGCCCAAATATACAGATAGGAAAAAGTGGGTCATCACTGAGTACGAGCAAGGACTAACGGAATGATAAGCCGCCCATTTACGGAAATTCCGAGAATCGTAGTAGTGAACGGCGATGTGTGTTCGGGCAGCTCAACGATCGCCCGTGAGATATCTACCAGTTTAAGCTACGATTATGTCGACGTAGGACAGCTGTTTCGATTAGAACTCAAGCGAGATCCATCCCTTAATTTGGGCAGACTATCACTGCAGCTAAACGAAAAAGTGCGAGATAGGATAGCGACTGGCAGCAAATGCGTTATAGAAGGAAGGTTAGTTGGGCAGCAGGCACAGGGTTTCGAAGATATAGGTAAGGTACTGTGCACGGCGCAAGAATCTGTAATTCTTAGACGATACATGGAGAGGGAAGGCATACCTTATGCAGAATTAGCGATGCAATCCTTGACCGCGCGTTACACTCACGACGATGAAATACTTTCAAAGACATGGGGGATTACACGAGCCGACGCGTTAAACCCTGGCTTGTACGATGTAGCTATAGACACCTCGCATTCAAGTCCAGCAGAAATCGTTCGTGATCTCGGGTTCTCGACTTAGCATATTCAAAACCATTTTCAGGTTACTCTGATGCTTAAACCTCGAATACGGGTTACCACTTCGTTGACTACGCTACACCATTTTCGTTATACATATAAAGTGCTTTTCAGATGAAAAGTACTTTATATTTTTTGAATTCTAGTCTACCAAATCTCGACATCAAGCTTTTTGAGTATCGTATCAATATTATTATCCGACACAATGTCTTTCCAGCCCCTATGTCCAATTACCTGATAGCTATACGCATATAAATTTTTTGTATTGAAATACGGAATAGGGTCAGCAGCATGCTCTGTAAGGTAATTCTTTAGTCTGCGGCTAAACTCAGAGGTAAGTATGACCTCCCTGAAGCCAGCTTCAATACTCCGCAGTTCATCGATGGAATACATATCTTTTTTAAGCATCCTAAACTTGTGTGAGTAACCGACAAGATCCTGATATTCAGCCCATTCATCGCCGCTGTCGTAACAATTCCTAATCCGCTGGACCATTACATTTATCTCTGAAAGCGCAAGCGCTTGAAGAAGATAGACGGCAAGCGGTTTTAGGTCGAAGGGACATTCTTTGACGCGGTATGTTACGGAAAACTCTGCAAAACTGTGCGGAGATGTATTACTAAACTGTATTAATTTCGAGTTTAATTCTCGCGCATCATCATTAATAGGATTTGATCTTAAGAAATCCTCGCGCATCGTCCAAGGCAAAGTATGTAATTCATGGACCTCATCTAATAACTCTGGTACATCATACTGAACAAGTCGCTCATATTCACTGCTGATTTGATTAACTGCAGCTGTAATGTCATCCGAGTCTATACGTACACTTTCCAGTATCGATAATAATCCTGTAATCATCGTCTCATGAGCAGCTTCAACGGATATAACAATAATGCCGTCATATGTATTCGCATTTAATTCATAGTCAAGAAGCGGTGCGTAGCGTTGTACCATGAAAAAATCATTGATTTTGTCAGCAATTATATGTTCATAAATATGTCCGACGGAATGGAAGGCAGATTGCTTTATTAGTGTAATCTCGGGTCTCATATCAACATATTACAACATAGACAGAGTTTTATAAGTCATCAGGCTAACTTAACAGGTTAATAGAACTCCGTTAAGTATTTAATGAGTACAGTGGCATATGTACTATTCTATGATCTTGGTTCTAACCTCAGCTAGTTTGCTACACCAAAGAAAAAGCCTCTCGCATGTGAGGCTTTTTCTTTGGTCTGTAGCATTCCGGTTCTGCGGCACAGATTTTGCTTCAGCAAAGATGCGAGCCGCCGGTTCGGTCGCCAACCTGCACGCGCAGGTGCTGGCACCGAGCACACAGGGAAGGCGTGCGATTATCCTGCCAGGTACGCCCGTTTTAATACACGCGTCAAACTTAGTTTTCTATGGTATGTATATTTGCATCCAATAAAGATTGCGGGGTCTGCATTATAATCCTTAAATCATTTTGAACGGAAGCAGTTTCAATATAACCCAGATCAAGTCGCATCGACCGGGCATACACCTCATCAGTAGATGACCTGTAGTGATGCCGGAATAATTGGCCTGGGCCCGTTAGTCCTGGTTTGGAGAGTTTGTAGGCCTCCTGCCAATCGTCGAAAAGGGCAGGGTCTACACTGGACATACGATCAAAGTCAATTTGTAATAAAGGACGGATGCCTACCAGGGACATGTGGCCAAGAATAACATTTGCTAATTGCGGAGCTTCGTCCAGGCCATACTGCCGTATTTTTTGTCCTACTTTGGAAGCGCGGCTGTCGAAAGTGCCGAAAGTTGCACCCGGACCGTCCGTTAAAGATCGGCGCAATGTCCGGAGCTTAATCAAATCGAATGCCTTGCCTTTGTTACCGATCCTACTCTGAGTTAAGAACGGATTAAGAGACCGTGTATCAACAGCACTGGTGGCAGCGGCCGATGCGACCAGTGGAAATAATGCGCCTGCTAGAGCGAGACCACCTATAAAGTCGAGCTGCCGCTTGAGTGGGCTTTGAAGATATTCTGGACCAGTTATTTTCATAAGATACGGTTTAATATACCATCAATAGCGGCCAATACGAATGACGGTCTTTCATAAGTCCCATTTATGCCATAATTACAAAATGAACAGTGACATACAGGACATCATTAGTAGCTACATCGACGACGGCGTTATTCCCGGAGCAGTGGTCGGCTACATAAAAAGTGACGCCAGCAGCATCCTCCCGTTCGGACGTTTTACCTACGCCAACGACGCGCCCCTTGTTGAGGAAGATACCGTGTACGACGTTGCCTCGATTACAAAATCGATTCCGACGGCAACGCTGCTGTTATTACTCGCCGAGCAGGGAGTGCTGAGTTTACATGACAGAGTTATCGATTATGTTCCCGAACTAACCAATAAGTACCGCGCGGATATAGAAATACGCCATTTACTAAGTTACACCGTGGTATTCGACATTGAAGAACTCAGTTCTATAGCGTCCCACGGTGGCGAGGAAATATTGCAGACGATCTTCAGCGCGGAACTGAAAGCAAAGCCCGGCGAAATGTTTTTATATACTAATGCGCCAGCCATCCTCGCGGGTCTTATTATTGAAAGAGCCACCGTGAGCCGGCTGGACCAAGTTGCTGAACGGGAATTATTCAAACCGCTCGATATGCGGCACACAACCTTCCATCCGCGCGCTGACATCGGCAAAGACGGTACGCCGCCCACAGAAATTAACGATAGAGGCAAACTACAGGCGGTCGTACACGACGAAGCAGCTAACGCGCTCCAGGAGCAGGGGATAATCGCCGGAAACGCCGGCCTCTTTACGAATGTTCCCGATCTACTCAAATTTTGTCAGGCTACTTTTGACGCGTACGCGGGTAAAGAAAATATCCTGAACAGGCCCGTGATAACTGCGATGCACGCTAACGCGAGCAACGTACCCGGCTCTCCCTACGGGCTGGGTTGGGAAATTGCTAATAGGGACCACATGGGCCACTATTTTACCCCTGCGACATTTGGTAAAACAGGGTTCACCGGCTCTTCGATCATCATCGACCCATTAACGCGGGCCGCGGTAGTTATCCTGACCAATAATACGTATCCGACAAGACCCGACGATGCTTCGACTATCAACTCGTTGCGGAGCAGAATTTGCGACGTTATATTGAAGCCCTGAAGCTAGTCGGGAAACTTTTTACTCACTTTGGCGGTAATAGTGTTTTTACCACTACGACGCAGCCACTTCAGTGAAACCTCAACTTTCATTTGGTATAATGTTGGCAGTGAAACGGCTTGCCAAACTCCCGAAAATTTTGCCGTACATCCTGATTATCTGCGGTACTATCGGCCTCATCTGCGCGTTTGTGATTATGTACGAAAAGCTGCAGCTGCTGGCAGACCCGTCATACAAGCCGGCCTGTAGTATAAATCCGGTGATCAGCTGCGGTAGTATTATGAAATCCGATCAAAGCCACCTGTTTGGCTTTCCGAACCCGATAATTGGCCTGGCGGCATTTCCCGTACTGATTACTACCGGTGTCGCCATGCTGGCCGGCGCACAGTTTAAGCGCTGGTACTGGCGTGGCTTACAAATTGGATCGCTGCTTGGCGTAGCATTTGTAACCTGGTTATTCTTTGAGAGCGTTTACCGCATTGGCGCGCTCTGCCCATACTGCATGGTCGTGTGGACAATTACTATCATGACATTTTGGTATGTCACCCTGTATAACTTGCAGCAGGAACATATAAGACTGAACCCACGTGTTGCCAACTTCTTACAGCAACATCACTTTGATATTTTGCTAATGTGGTACCTGGTTATTGCCGGACTGATATTGCAACACTTCTGGTACTTTTTTGGTCCTAGCTAAGACTAGGTAAAATACTGCTTTTTGATACATTAATAGGTAATCATGGTCACAAAACAGGCGGCTCCGAGTAACAGACAAATCATACAGACGTTCTTAAAAACTGGAACCATTTCTTTTGGCGGATGGTCGACAACCGCCGTATTGCTAGAGAAAGAATTGGGCAGCAAAACTTATCGCCACAATCCGGTAGATCTAAAGGTCTCCATCACCTACGGGCAAATCTTGCCTGGCGCCACACAAGTCGCTATCGTATCCAATACCGGCTATCAGCTAAAAGGCTTTATAGGTGCTTTGCTGGCGACGGTGAGCTATTTACTGCCAGCAGTTAGCCTTGTCACGCTGTTTGCAATCATATACTTCGGGTATTTACAGGAAAGAAATATTACGGACCATATGGGTGGGCTAATTGCCGCCCTGAGCGGTATTATTCTCGCCAACGCTTGCAGAATCGGCCGTAAACACGTTACCCATCCGCTGCTCTGGGCATTAATTGCCGGGGTTTGTCTGGCGCAAGTTTTCGCGCACATGAATGCTTTGTTGATTATCCTGATATTTGGCGCGGCAGGGCTGGCCAAATCCGCCGCACAGACTAGAGAGAAAACTGTGTGATCGCCGATATTGCACACCTGTTCGTTATTTCGTTGCTTATTAGCAGCGTGACGTTCGGCGGAGGATCACAGGCGTTATTTTATCAATACGGAGTACTGCAGACTGGCTGGATAAGCAAAACTGATTTATCGGCAGTGTTAGCTTTCGGCTATGCGACCCCCGGACCTGCAGCATTCGGCACGGCAACCTTTATTGGCTATAAGATAGGCGGGATAGGCGGAGCAGTCATCGGAACAATCGGTATATTCATCGTTCCGTTTTTGGCTTCTTTTTTGGCAGGAAAATATCTTAAGCATTTATTATCCGATCCCCGGGCTAAACATTTCGTACAGGGGATCGGTTTGGCCGCGGCCGGCTTAGTGGCCGCGGCGGCCTTCGGCGTAATTACAATCGAGACAGTTGGGGTATGGCACATTATTATCGCTGCGACGGCGCTTGTTGGATCGTTAAAGTGGAACGTTAATCCACTGGTGATATTACTAGCGGGACTGCTGGTAGGATTGATACTTTTATAAATTAGACCATTCCTAAGAGTGGGGCCAGAGGACATCACTTTTAATTGGCATTACTTAGAGATAGATAGAGCCTATCGAAAACCGGCATGAAACTCAAATACCGGGTGGCACATAGCGCATACAAAGCTTTTGTATTGTAGTCCTTCTATAATAGAGAGTAATAGAAATAGATAGAAAGCTGCTTTATCTGTTAGAATACTGTGTATAAGTATGTGGGTACAATTGATAGCTTGAGGGAGTACAGGGGTAGTTAGCATGACGAAACTACGAATCGATTTATTTAGCGGCACATTAGAAGTCGACGGTGAAGAAGGCTTCGTACGATCGGTATACGACGACTTTAAGGACCAGCTGCTTAAGGTACGCGGCGGCACGGCGGCTCAGACAGGCTTGAACGTACCAGCCACAACCAGCGAGACGGCCGCACCCGAGGAGACACCAAGTGTTAAACCGCCTAAGCCTGTCCGGGTGGGCAGCCGTTCGCGCGGCGCAGCTGGGCTGGCGCTATCCAAAGACCTTGACCTGTCGGCCACCGCCAATGACCTTGATCTAGGTGATTTCTATGCCGCTAAATCTCCACAGAGCGCCATGGAGCGTAACGCGGTATTCGTCTACTACCTGCAGCGCATTGCCGGAATCAGCCGCATAACCATTAACCATGTGTATACATGTTATAAATACGTCAACGTTAAATATCCTAATGCCCTCAAGCAGAGCCTGGCAGACACGTCGAGCCGCAAGAATTGGCTCAATACCAGCTCGTTCGATGATATCCAGTTATCGGCTGCCGGAGAGAATTACGTTGAACACGACCTGCCGGGGCGATAACCGCCGCGTGGCCAACTGTGCTTAAAATAGTATGTTGAGTATAAGCGTCAGCAGCACACTAAGCACAATGCTTATGATGAGACTGGGCCAAAAGAAGAATTTTACTTTCATGTATGTAGCCTATCGCATCCGGCCGAATTGACAGGTGAAAAATTACACCCATCATGCTAAGGCAATGGTTTTAAGCAGGCCGGGGCAGATCTCGATCCGCACGTCAGTGTTTTTTGGCAAATCTATTACTTCGCCGTCACACTGCAGTGGTGTCGGGCGAACCACCGTAAAAGCATAGCTTTTGAGCCGTTTTTCAGCACCCAGGTGGCCAATAACACCCTTGAGCAGCCGTAACAGCAACAGCAATTTACGGTTGTGCTCAAACACTGTCAGTTCGAACAGACCATCTTGGGGATGGGCTTTTTTAGAAAAACTTAACACCTTAGCCATCTCTGGGATAGTACTACAGATGAGGCTGTCGACTTGGACCTTTTTGTCCTCAACCAGTATTTTAACCGGCTTGTAATGCCAAAATGTCTTTACGACGATAAACGCTTCCTTCAGTGAGTTAAGGGTATGCTTGTTCAGTTCGACTGCTACTGTTGGCGTCAGTCCTATGCCGGCGTACGAGTGAGCATAACGAACGGTCGGGGTCTGGTTAATAACATACGATACCTTGAGCAGGTCCAGGTGAGTTACGGCATCGTTATGAATAAGCTCAACCAGCGGCTTAGAGTGCATGGTACGGGCGTGATCGTTAGCGTTACCGGAGGGTAAAACAGCGCAAATTGGCTGCGCGCCCTCGGACTGCGCCTTCATAGCACCGTTAACTACCTCGTTATAGCCGCCGTCGCCGCTGGCAGAAATTATAAGCGGCCTCTGGTGCTTACGGGCAAAATCATAGGCGAGATTGGCCGCATGACCAGCCCGCTCGGTCGGCAACAACGTGATACCTATACCTGACAGTGACTGTTTGAGATCCGCCGCCAAGCCTTCGGCGTTACGCGGCGCGTCGCCGGTACTGTTGGGGTTATAAATAATTGCTACCTGGTTAAACTGCGGCATATACCTAGTATAGCGGCAGAGGGCCGCTATTGGGGTATGATGAACAGATGAAAGCATTGCCCGGTTCAAAAGTACTCCTGATTGTATTGGTTATTATCGGCTTGCTCGTTTGTCTGGTAGTGGTTAATTACCTTGCAATCCGTTATAACGGCACGAACGTGCCAGCTCCCACCATTCCCCGGCAGCCTGAGCAATATGGTCGGGGAAGGCCCATTACATACGCCGTACTGGGTGATAGCACTTCTATTTCGCAAGGTGGTGATTACGACAAGGGTTACGCCCGGGGCAGCGCCCGCTACCTAGCGAGTAAGGGCTATCTTGTGAGTTTTCAAAACTTTGGTATTTCCGGTGCCCGAACGGCAGACTTACTGCGAAAGCAGGTCCCAAAAGCGGCAACTTTGCGGCCGGATATCGTTCTCATAGCTGTAGGCGCTAACGATACGACGCATTTTACCAATATTACGAGCGTGCGGCGCGACCTGGCACAGTCCATTGCTGATTTGCGAAAGGCCAATCCAACGATAAAAATTCTGTTGACCGGATCGCCGCAAATGGGCTCGGTGCCTCGTTTCCCGGAACCAAGTAAAACTATTATGAGACAGCGCAGCGCGCAGGTTAACAGAGCCGTTCGTGAATTAGTGGATGATAAACAGGTTTTCTTCGTACCAATTGCCGACGAGACCGGCCCAGTGTTTATGCGGCATCCGGATTATTACGCGGCCGATAAGTTTCACCCCAATACTACTGGTTACGGGATATGGACACCAGTGGTTACTAAAGTATTAGACCATGCTATAGGCCAATAAAAAAGCAGCTCCGGTGTAGGCTCCGGGCTGCTTAAAGTGTGGAATAAGAAAATGGGGGATGGATGGAAGTAGCAGAAGTGGCAGTATTACTGAAGTTATCGGATAAGATAACGGTCGTCGGCGTAATCGGTATTAGTCAATGACTTCTTGAATTCAAGTTTTCGTTCCATGCGCTCGATAAATGAACGGCGACGGGCTACTTCAGCCTCAGAATCAATGTCTTTGTTGTTGTCTAAGAATCCTCTGGACATCTCTGTCTCCTCCATTTATCGTTTGTACTTATCAGTCTGAAGCATAAGCCACACTGTGTATGTGAATTATTTAGCACATGTGGTGTGTGGTTCGTCACATTGTTCAAGTGCTTAGCATTACAAGCTTATTTGTCGCTATTTAAAAGGTGCTTGGAAACTACAAAACTCCGTGGATCTTTCACGGAGTTTTGTAGTCCGACCACTACGTCTCCCTGCTGGAAGAGTGATCGGAAGAAGAGCAAAAGCTACTATCGGCCGGTGTCGTCAAGGGCAACATCCGGGTGCAGGCAAGGCATATCGATGCTCAAATGAGCAGTTGTTTCGGCGCGGTAGCCGCGACGTGATATTCGGTGAGTATTGTGTATTGCGCTGGCTGTGTTAGTAATCATTTCGCTTATCTCCTTTGTATTCATCACTATACGAGACTAAGCCTAAGCACAATATAAAAAATCCTACACTGATTATGTTTTTGTGTATTTGCCAGCATTACTGCCCGGTGTGGTCAGTCCGGTTGGTCGGCAGTGTAGTACCGTTAGCGTAGGTTGCATCATCGGTAGCGGGCACGGTTTGGTGGAATTCGACAGTGTAATTACTTTGCTGGAACTGAGCGCTGGAGAAATCGTAAGAAAGATAGACGAGTATTGTAAATAAAGCCGCAATTGTAAGCAGCTCAAATGTAATACGCAGCCTCTCCTGAACTATCTCCATAGTAGATTGATATTTTACTACTTTATTTACTTTTTGTCAATATAGTAATGGAGCGTCCTTAGTAGGCACGTGCCTGAATAGAGGACCCAGTAAGGTGTACCTGGTAGTAGACCCCATTTGAAATAGTACCTATAACAGGATCACAGCCGTCATCAATACCATCGTTGTCCTGATCGACATGAGCGCTTGGCAAGTCTCCACACCCAGAGTCAGGCAGGGCGCCAGAACAGTCAGCTCCCGTAACGTATATAACTTTATGTATGTCCACGGGTTGATTGAGCATGTTCGGCCCAAGCACGTGTAGGGTGTGGTACCCGCAGCCAATGTCTTTTGGCAGAATGATATATCCGGCCACCACACCAAGCGTATCAGTTGTAATGCTTGACACGGACGGGCCGCCGGCATCCAGCTTTACATCGTAAGTAGCGTTGGGAGGTAACAATATAGAAGACGAGTCCACACTAACCGGGATGTTCAGGTTACGGTTTACTACGTCCGGTAGTAGATTGCTGTCGCTCGCCGATACTTTAGTGGGCCGCCCGGTTTTAGGCGCGTTGGCGAGTGGTAATTCACCACTCGGCGAAGAAGGAGGATTCACCGCTAGAGACTGCAGGTTATCGGTTCGAGCAAGGATAGTCCGCATCAGTAGCTCATGCCCAAAAGCATTTGGGTGATAACTCTCAGCACCAATTATTTTTAGGCTACCGAAGCCGCCCTCATTACCAGCAGTCAAGCCGTTGACAGCCACCTGGTTGTCGGGACCTTCACACATCCGATGGCCATTAAGAGCGTCGCTCACGTCGACGTACCGCGCACCAACTGATTCGGCTGCAGTTTTTATTGTTTGATTCAGTACATCCGTCAAGTCGTTAAACAGTATGATTTCCTGGTTACTCAAATGAACGTTGGCAGCACAACTACCACCGCTTTTAACAATTTGCGGATAGCCTATCACATACAGCACCCTGCCAGGAGCCGCTAATAACAAGTAAGCACTCCGTAGTTTACTGCCTATAGCGGTAATTCTTTCTTTCAGCTCAACCTGGTCTTCGTACGAGTTAAAGCACGTATTGTCCTTAAGAGTCGGCATGACGCATTGCTTTACAATATCCGCGAAGCCAATGTCATTACCACCAATTGACAAACTAAGGACCTGGGGGCTGTGTGTTTGCGCGAATTCCAGCTGCGACAGGTAGCCCGGCGAGAAGTTCATAAGAATAGTACCGCTATTATTCCTGTCTTTACGAGCTATGCCGTCTCGTGTTTGGCCTTTATATACTTCAGACTGACTGGTAACATCAATAATTCTGGCTCCAGAACAGGCGACTGAGTGTCCGCTCGCGAACAGTAGAGAGCTGAGGAGTAAGGGATACGATAAACCGGAAGTGTGGCAGCCGTTCGTGGCAGTGTCAGTATCTTGAATGTAATTGAATGCCCCTTGGCCGGACGCATAGGAATCACCCATACCAAGGTATTGGATGCCGCTCGGACTTTCACCCGGAGCAGTCAATGTATAGTAGGCAACTTTAAAATTATTAGGACCAATGGTGTCATACTTTACAGCCAGGCTTAGCTGAGTGCCGTTAATAAAATGGGGTTCAAAAGCATTGTTAAAACTTGGAACTTGTGTTTTCAAGCTCGGCCAATAATCACGTAATTGGCATTTTGGCTTTAGGCGGTCAACTGGCAAGCTGGAGTCACGACAGCTTTGCACATCGTAGACTTCCAGTCGCTCCCATTGTACGGGTTTTATGGCGACATAGCGGCCGTCGTTCGACACGGAGATGTCAGCTTGGTGTGAAGTATAGTCTCCGGCTCCATTAAAAGCGGGCGCGAAGGGGATTACTTCAAAGGTGGACATGTTAACCCTGACGAAGCCTTTGGAATATAATTCAATTACCATCCAATTGCCATTTGAAGAGAAAGCCATATTATCAGGGTTTACAGGCATGAGTCGACCGTCGGTGTCGCGAAAACTAAAATCAGGCGGCGCATTCAAGGTGTATTTTCGCAAGGCGTGGGTTACGGAATCATACGCAGGCCGAATTTTACTAAGGATTGAACTGTACAGATGCATGTAGACACCAACTACTGGAGCGCTGCTGTATCCGATGACCGCCGATTGTCCAGGAACCGGACTGACACTTGACACATACGCCTGCGGTTCTATCTTTACGGCTTCTGAACTGCCAGTAAATACAACCTTGTTACTGTCGGCCAGACCATAGGGCGTCTGCTGCATACACAGGTTGCGCATGACCGTTTCATTGATATACCGCGCAGTTATTGGCAGGCAGGGGAAATTGCTAACCGAAGGGGTCGTATTATCCGGCAGGTCGGCAATCTTCCGTAATGTCGGGTCGCCGCTTCTAGTCCATGATCCATCACTTTCCAGCGCGAAAGCTATGCCCACAACACCGAAGAGCACTATAAAAACTAAAATACCGAACCACGTTTTGCGCTTGAACATCACCTACTCCATGAATGTGGCGCTGAATATAACGTTATGGAATTTGGAATGCAAGCATGGGCATGAATTGACCCATTTTTGGTTCTATCCGGCTAGAACCGGATCCGGCGCATCAAGCGGTCGATAGCATCGTGTGAGCGGGCCTCAATAGGCAGGTAAGCAGCCAGTACATCAAGAATGCGTTCTTCGTCAGCGGGATCAAAATAAATGCTCATAGTAGGCATGAAGCGCTTGAGGGGCATGAGAGCAATGCTTTGAAAAGGGCCTTCCTGCATAACGGAAAAACCACGAAAGTTGCTGTAGGCATAGAAGCGGCGGCCAATAGTAATACCGTGGTCATCAACGCTATACTGCATCTCACGGGGTTTACGGCTGGCCGCGTAGCCAAAGATAATACTAACGATAACAGCCGTGCCGACTGACAAGGCGTCACGCGTAATCAACCAGACCAGCGCGGTTATGAGGATGGCTACCCCGACGAGGGCCAAATACCAGTTGGCTGATTTTTCATGAGCTATAAATTCAGACGCCGTCCAGCTAACAGAATCGCCCACATGCTGCATACGCAGATCGGCAGGCTGCGGTTCGTCCTGATAACCGGGCTGATACTGAGGAACGTATGATTGCTGATCCGGTGCCGGCGACTCGGTGGAACGGAAAAAATGCTGCTCCTCGGGAGCGCCCGGCGGGGCAGGCGATTGTGCCGATGGGCTGCCCGGCGTTACAACCTGTGATGGTTGCGGCGCGCCGTCATTTTGACGCATCGAAACAGTGTCTCCGGGCTTGAACTCCTCGCTACCTCCAGAATTGCCGGTACCGTCCGGCTGGGAATCACGATCCATAAGCGCTATTGTACCTGATTGCTGTCTAAGATACAAAAGCTCGATGCTCCGGGACCGGTACGCTTGGGGCAATAAAAAAGCCCGACGGCGTCGGACTCTTTATTTTGGCGGAGAGAGAGGGATTCGAACCCTCGCTGGGACTCGCGCCCCACTAACGATTTAGCAAACCGTCCCCTTCAGCCACTTGGGTACCTCTCCGTGGCAATTGCATTATTGTAACAGCTATAAATACGTGGTGGAAGGCGAAAAGTGCCGGCGGCGCTTTTTGTAGACGCCAGCGACGCGTCGTTACCATGACTACTGATATTACCTGGCGGAAGGGGTGGGATTCGAACCCACGGTACCGTTGCCGGCACGACGGTTTTCAAGACCGTTTCCTTAAACCGCTCGGACACCCTTCCAGGATATTAACGGCTGTAACGGAGTGATTATAACAGATACGGCGGCCTTTTACCAAACAGTTATCACCCTTTTATGCCTGGGCAAACACCATGGCATGAATACGGCGGGCACCCGCCGCGCGCAGGACGCTGGCGCAGGCATCTATGGTAGCGCCGGTGGTAACCACATCGTCAATTAACAAGATTGACGCTCCATGAATATCTGAGCCATGAACCGCTCGGAAGTCACTGCCTAGTTGACTGGTACGCTGCGCACGATTGGCGCCAATCTGTTGATGACGACCAGCCCGGGCCAGCAGAGGAATACAGGGGAGGCCATAGGCAGCTGCGAATGCCCGGGCAATCAATCGAGCCTGGTCGTACCCGCGTTGGCGCACATGCGTGGTAGCCGTAGGCACGTAGGTGACGACAGTATTATCAGCGACAGGAAGGAGCCGCTGTTTTGCCATAAGGGTTCCGATTTCCGCTGCGGCTGCCCGGGCCCGGCCAAATTTCAGCCTCCATATCAGCTCTTTGGCGATGCCCTGGTAGCAGGCGACCGGAAAGACGGCCGCCACGCTGGTTTCCTCGAAACACAGCTGGCAGGTAGCGAAGTCCCGATTGCCGGCCATACAGCGGTAGCAGCGCGGTGTCGCAGGAGGTAAGGATCGTGCGCACTGGCGGCATATCAGGCTGCCCTCGGAGCCACAACCCAGACAGTCATGGGGAGCCAACAGGGAGAGGAGGGGTGTAAGAAGCATAGGCGTTGTGATTAATGTGTTGTAAATACTGCTTATTCTTGTTGCAAGGTGTTTTATATGCGACTATACTTTTAATAACACAAAAATGCAGCTGGTTCAAAATCAGGCAAAAATAACTCCAAAATATTCATAGTTTTTTAATTACGTAGGAGAACCACTATGGCGCGACGCTCTCGCGACGATGACGACCTTTTGATGGAAGAGGATGAACTGACTGCAGCTTTCCTGGGCGACGACGACCTTGGCGGTCCGATCGAACGAAGTAACCCAGGCTCTGCTCAGGCACCCGCTCCGGCAGAAGAATGGGACGAAGAAGACAGCGTTCCTGGCCAGTTGGCAGTTGATGTATACGAAACGAAGGAAAAGCTTGTCGTTAAAGCCCGCACCGCTGGCGTAAACAAGCACGATCTTGATGTCAGTATCTCTGATAATACGCTTACTATCCGCGGTACGCTTAGCGCCGGTAACGAAGACGACGTCGAAAACTACTTCCTGCAGGAGTGTTACTGGGGTGAATTCTCACGCAGCATCGCGCTGCCGGTTCCAGTCAAGGAAGAGGAGATCGAAGCCGTTCTCAAAGATGGCGTCCTGACCATCAGCTTCGGCAAGGTCAAGCAGGATACCGTAAAGAAAATTCAGATTCTCTAGGGTATACGGCCCTTATAAAAAACATCCCTTATAATGGGGGATGTTTTTTATTTCACAGGCATCCGGGCAAGGTTTCAATGCAAACGAAAACCCCGCTCTTACGAGCGGGGCAGTGTAGGCGAAAGGTTCGCGGGTCCGGTTATTAGCCGTCGAGGCCGGAAGCCTGGCCAAGTACGAAACGGACGATGAACTGTGCCAAGGCAACGATCACCAAACCAACGAGGGCGTAGATGATAGTGTTCTTAGCACCAGATACGTTGCCAGAGTCGCCACCAGAGGTGATGTATTTTAGACCACCGATGATGATCATGATGACAGCAATAACACCAACGATGATTGAGAAGATGTTAATAACACGCTTCAGCAGGGTGCTAACGTTGTTAGCGGCGGTTTGACCTTCGGCTTCGGCATCACAAGTACCGGTAGCGTTCAGGTTGACGCCCTGACACAGGCTACCCTGAATATCAGTATCCTGAGCATAGACAGCGACTGGTACCAAAGCTGGGGCAGCGAAGGTGAACAGCGCGGCAACTGCGATAAGCATATTACGTACTTTTGAGATCATATAGAACCTTTCATTACTTTCTTATTTTAATCAATTTATACCACAATACCTACCTGCTTTGCAAGCATAAGTATTATCTAGGAATTATACTGAACCGAGGGCGAATTTAACAATTACTTGGGCCAGGGCCGCTACGACAATGCCGACCAGAGCATAAGTAAGAGCACTCTTGGCACCCGAAACTTTACTGCTGTCACCGCCAGAGGTTATATAGCGTAATCCAGATATCACGATCATAATCACAGCCGCGATACCAATGATATAGCTTAGGATATTGATGATAGCCTTTACCACACTGGCGATATCGACGCCCGTGCCGCCGTTACAGTCGTTGCCGGCATTAATGGATTGGCAAACCTCGGTTTTTGGGTCAGCCGCAAAGACAGGTGCGGTTACCAATGGCGCCACGCCGAACCCGATCGTCAGGGCCATTACTCCAGTCATTATCAATTGTTTGATTCGTTGCATACGTTATACCTTGCTTAATACAAATTTTAATATTGCTTGCGCCGTCAGGACGATCACTACGCCAACCACCGCGCCGATTAATGCCGACTTGGCACTGGCTACCTTACTGGCTTCACCGTTGGCGGTAATAAAGTAAAAGCCGCTGAGCAGCACCATGATAACGGCGGCGATACCGGCTACGTTAGCCACGATACGGGTAACCTTATACAGGATACCATTGGGGCCACTGACTGGATCAGCGGTCTTATTCTTGTCGGTACATACAGCCGATGAGCCCGAGTTGTTGCCGCCAACCTGACAGGCTTCATTAAGCGGATCATAGGCGACTGCCGAAGCAGCAGGTAAGGCGACGCAACTGAATATAAGCGCCAGGGCAATGATAAAACGTTTCATTACGACACCCCCTTTACGACAAACGTTACGATCGAGAAAGCCATCAGCGAGACGACAAGCCCGACCAGAGCATAAATGATAGTGTTCTTAGCTTGCGAGACAGCGCTTGGATCTCCGTGCGCTAAAACATAACGCAGGCCGCCAATAACGATCATCAACAGAGCGATAGAGCCGGTTATCGAGAACACAATGCTCAAAATATTATCAATAGAGGCCTGGTTGGCCTGAGCTTTCGGCAACCCTTCAGTGGTTATAACTTGTGCGAAATGATACAGACTATTCATATATATTATCCACCCAACCGGTTGCCCAGGAACGCTACCAGGCTAACAGCTATTAATGATACGACCAAGCCAATCAGGGCATTGATGATGGTCTGCTGCGCCTTGCTGGTCTGGTCGGGCGCGCCCTGACTGGTAACATAGGTAATACCGCCGTAAATAATAAATCCTACGGCAACCAAGGCGGCGACACGAAGCAGGTCGTCAACGATAACCAGCCCGATGAGCAGAAAATCGCTGCGGTTACCGAGAACCTGAAAATTTGTGACTTCGCAAGCGCCAGTCTGCGGGTTAGCCTGTAGATTAAGGTACTGGTACCACGGCTTAAGGCCGAAGAAGGTCGGCCGGTCCGTACAAGCCGCGGCGAAGTTCTGCACGAGCGGACTGATAAGCGAAGCGAACATACTAAATGATTCCTCCTGGGATTAAGAAGTTGAGTAGCGCGTACAGGAAAAAGAAAGCAACCAGTGCCACGATGGCGTTGATGATCCATTTCTTACCGGAGGCGACTTTTTGCGGATCGCCACCTGAACTACCATACTGAATACCACCGTAAATAATCGCGATTACTACCGCGACACCAAAAAAGGCCGCTATAAAGCGGATCGCCGGATTGAGGTACGTCTTAATAAGACCGCAATCGCTCACATTGGCGCAGTCACCACCGCCAAGAGCAGGGTCGCAGGAATCGCGCTGTACCCGCTCAACCCCATCATCACTGGCTTCAGTAGAGGATGGGTCAGCGCATGTCGCGGCATATGCTTGGCTGGGAGTAGATACCAGGCCAATGCATGCCGAAGCGACAATGGCGAGTATGAGGAGTCGGAGCATTTTCATTTTTTGCATTTTATGAACCTGTAAGTAATTATTAGCTTTTTTGGACCGGTTTGCAAGTCTTAACCTTGATACATATATATAAGCATAGACTATGTATAAATTTTTACACACACTTGCGCCATTATGGTATAGTTACTTAGTAATGAGTAGCTTTGGTGTGGGCCAGCAATACTGACATAATATGAAAAACTTTTTCAAACGGCGAAAATATCAGATTGCCATGTTTTTAGTGGCGACGTTTGCCCTAGGCGGACTATTCGCATTAGTTCCTACCTCTCAGGCTGAAGCAGCCGATGGCTGGGTAGTGGTCGAGAATGGCAACCGCACGGCTCAATGGGTCGCCCCGGACAAGATAGTATACGGCGGCCAGACATTCGTTGACAGCAATACCGGGGACAATAACTGGAATTTCGAATACAAATACGTACGGGACGGTGGGGTCGTAGGGCTTGACGACTGTGAGAGCAAAATTTGGTTCAACGTAAACCCGTACGGCGTTAACGGCGGCCAGAACGCGCGTGCCACCGTTGAAACAACCAACGGTGGCGGGGCTATTGCATGTAGCGCGACATTCACCGACGAGGCACTGCAGTTAACGAACCGGGTTACCCGCTGTAACGGCGACGCGGCCTGTGTACAGCAGGCTGCTCAGGAACAGTGTGGCACGACCGGAAGCGCGGATAGTATTAGTACCTGTATGGCCAATGTCACGCAGCAGGGTAATACCGCTCCGACGACTGGTGGCGCCGGCTCTACGGGAGGACAGTCGGCCGAAGACTCCAGCACTGGCTGTGATTTTGGTGGCAATCCCTTAACCTGGATCATTTGTCCGACAATTGGGATTTTAGAAGTCATGATCCAGAAAGTGGATGACTTTATTATGTCTTCACTGACTTTCGACACCGAGAATGTCTTTAAGACAGACGGTGGTTATTATGCCGCCTGGAACTCATTCAGAGTTATCGCTACCAGCTTGCTGGTTATCGTAGGTATCGTTATGGTGACCTCGCAGGCTCTGGGATTCGAGTTCCTCGATGCCTACACTATTAAAAAAGTACTGCCGAGATTACTGATTGCGATTATTGGCATGACCCTGTCGTGGCCGCTCATGAAATTCGCGATTGAATTCTTTAACACGTTAGGGACCGACGTTCGTAGCCTGATATATAGTCCGTTCGGAGCGGAGATACAAGGCACCCTAGGGGGAAGCACGCTATTCGTATTTAACGCCGCGACCATCGCCGCGTTAGTCGCATTAGGGCCGGGAGGAATACTGTCATTCCTCGTTACCGCCGCGCTAGCCGTACTGGTTGGTTTTGTTATTATCCTTGTCCGTTACCTGGCAATCATTGTGCTGGTAGTGTTCGCGCCAATTGCCATAGCCGCTTTCATATTGCCAAATACCAACAAGATTTGGGACTTGTGGAGAACCAACTTTATCGGCTTATTACTGGTGTTCCCAATTATTTCAGCCTTCATCGCGATCGGTAGAGTATTTTCGGCGGTTTCGCTTGGTGGCGGCGGACCTGATTCATTCGCGGCCGGTAGTATTGCCCAGATCGTTGGTTTTGTGGCTTATTTCTTACCATACTTCTTACTTCCTATCGCCTTCAGGCTTGCCACGGGAGTAATCGGTTCCATAGCCGGCTTCGTGAACGACAAAAACCGCGGTGCCTTCGACCGGCTCAAAAAGTATCGCCAGAACGCTTACGCCACTCATGGTGGCGTTCGCATGGAGCGTGGCAAAGAACGTGCTCTGCAACAAAAATACCGGGCATATAACAACCTCCAGAATGCCAGTGGTGGACGCGTCAAACGGTTTGCTGCCCGCAGGGCAGCGGGGGCGATAGGCGGGTTCAACATTGAATCACAGGTATCTGCCAACAATGCTAAAAACGCCAAGATGATTGACGATCAGACAGCCAACGGGCCCGATAACTTAGTCCGTGCCTACACGGTCAATAAAAGCTACGCTGATAAATTATTGGCTAGTGGCGACTCACGCGCCTCTGACTTCGTCCGTGTCAATAAAGACGCTGCCGGCAATGAGATTGGTCGTGAATACCGTTCAGTCGGTGGCTCATGGCAAAGCGAAGCCGACGTATTAGCTTCTAACCGCGCCTTTGGCAACAACAACCATGCTGCTTTCCAAAAAGCACTTACCTACGAAATGGGTAAGGCCAACACGCAGGAGGAGCAGGATCACGTTGTCAGTTCTTACGGAGCAGCTGCTGCCCGCTTTGGCATGACACAGCGCGAAGCAGGAGAGGTCTGGATAGGCTCAGCGTACGCTCAGCAGAACAGCAACCGCCAGTGGAAGCATCACAAGTGGTCAACCGGTTCAGACGGCATGCTGCACAGTTCTGTTAACGGCCTCGGTATGATGCGCGAAATTGACGAGAAGCAGGGCAACTACCAGATGATGCAGCAGAGTGCCGATACCTGGACTACCATGGGTCAGGAAGTCGTTACCGCCCGGCAGGTTATGGACGGCTCGGTTACTGGTGACCGCGTCAAGGCCGAAGAGACCTTGCAGCGGGCCGCCCGCATCGCGCACGCGACACGTTCCGGCGGTATGTCCCGTTCACCTGTTACCGGCCAGGAAGGTGACGTTACCGGAGCAACGACCGGCGGTGGTGGAGAAGTTGGATCTGGTGCTCCTGGCCGTGTCATGGAAGAGATGAACCGCTTCGTTCAACTTACCGATATGCATGCAGGTAAGTACACTCCGCCGAAAGGCAGCTCAGCTCCGCCGACAGTTATTCCTGGCGACGTAAGCGAAGGGACTATAAACCGGCGTTCTCCAGATCGGTAAAAATTCTCACTTACTATTTCTTGATAACATGGTCTAATAGTTTAGTAATTTAAGGACTTCTATGGCCTCAGAACGATTTGACACTCCGGTCTACAATGTAATACCCGTGCAACATGAAGATGCCGAAGATGGAAAATTCTTTCCATTCCATAACCCTGTTACGGATGCCGAGGGCATTTCCATGATAGTAGGGCTGGTTCCGGCTGCCGATTTGAGCGGTGGTGATCACTTTAAATATTTGGGCCAGAAAGTTGATCCACCAGTAGAAGTAATGCCTTTACATGGCGTCCGAGGCGATAAAGCGCTCTGGTTTGACTTAAGCACGGTCAATGACTCCGCCGCAGCACAGCAGCGCCTTGAAACGGTCCGGCAACTCATGGAAAAGGTGATTAACGTAGGTACGGATCCTCTCGGCTATTTCGAGGCTCGATATGAGACAACGAGCGTAACTGAAACACTAGATATCCGCCCGCTGACGTAGTCCGTAACGAAATATTTTGCTATACTAAGCATAAATGGCGACGTACAAAGTTCTCCAGGATATTGAGGCAGAAGACAAGCTGGTGGGCCCGCTGACGCTCCGGCAGTGTATTTATGCTGCCATTGCTATCGTATCCATCTATTTTTCATACTTGGTTATATCCAAAGGCGCAGCCTTTTTGGCAGTCGTATTTCTACCGTTTATTGGTTTTGGCATTTTCTTTGCTTTCCCATGGAACAAGCAGCAGTCGACCGAAGTTTGGGCACTGGCAAAAGTCCGGTTCGCCCTTAAGCCGCGTAAGCGTATTTGGGATCAGAGCGGTATTAAACAGCTGGTTGCGATTACGGCTCCGAAGCAGGTTGAGGACCCACGCAAGAATAGCCACATGTCCGAAGTGGAAGTCCGCAACCGCCTGGCGGCCCTGGCGGCTACCGTTGACAGCCGTGGTTGGGCAGTTAAAAACGTGCCGGGCAATCTATACGCCCAGCAGGGCGGGGTACGGTCTGACCGCCTGATGGAAGGGAGCACGACGTCAGGACCGCAGGTAATTGATTACAAGTCGAGCTCGTCAGACGATATGTTCGACCTCGAGCATAATCCATTGGCGCAGCAATTTGATGCCAAGATAAGCGCGGCAACTCAAGCGTACCGACAGCAGCTGGTGAACCAGATGAACGCGCCGGAGCAAGCGCAGCCGGCGGTTTCCGATCAAAGCTACTGGTATGCCAGCCAACCTATGCCGGCAGTATCAGCGACGTTCGCCCAAGCCCCCATGGCAGCCATGCCAACCCCCGAGGAAGAGGCTTTAGCCCAGGATATCAAACGCCGCCAAGAAATCATGAACGAGGCCGCCTACGGTAATATTAGCGACCGGATGAAGGTCGTCCTGCCACTATCGCAACAGCCGGTTGTTCAACCAGTACCATTACAGGCGCCGGTCGCGGCAGCTCCCGCTCCTGATACGACTTCCCAATTGGCAACCCAGATATTAACCGGTCAATCAGCTATGCCAATGCCGCCAATCACTGCGCCAATTCAGCCTGCCGTTCCAGTGACACCGGTACCAAACCCTGCTATACTTGAACTTGCTAACAACAACGACTTAGATGTGGCAACGATTGCGCGAGTGGCGCACGAAAGTGATCCGAACCAGTCAAATGGCTCCAACGAGGTCGTCGTATCACTACATTAAGGTGTAGTTGCAAACATAAAGCTATGGTGGGATAGTTTCACATTTTTATGAATCCGCAAATGCCAAATCCACAAGGTCAAGTTCCCAACATGGGACAAGCCCCACAAGGCGGCACTGTACCTTCAGCAGCTCCCGCTGCGATGCCGTTGCCACCGCAGCCAGCCGCACCGATCCAGGCACCAGTCGGACAGGCAGTCGTCCAGACGGCGCCTCAAACCCGGCCGGCACCACCATCAAACCCAAACAGTACTCAAAACACGCTGCAAATCGCAGAAATCCGTGATGGCATCGTTATTATGAGCGACGGCAGCTTTCGTTCAGTAGTCATGGTAAAAAGTATTAACTTTGACCTTATGAGCCAGGGCGAACAGGAGGCGGTCGAGTATAGTTACCAAAGCTTCTTAAACTCGCTCTATTTCCCGGTACAGATTTTTATACGCTCCTCCAAGATCGATCTGCAGCCATATATCGAAAAGCTCGATAAAATACGTACCGAACACGATAATATGCTGCTCGCGCTCCTGATGGACGACTACATTGGCTATATTGACGCTCTAAGCCAGCAGACTAACATTATGGACAAGAAGTTTTATATAGTCATTCCTTATTTCCCGCATGTTGATACGCAAAAAGCTTTAACACAGAGCAAGAACTTTTTTAGCGGCTTAGGCGCGCTGCTGAACACCAAGGAACACCAGGTAATCGTCAATGAAGCCGACCTTGAAAAGGCCAAGAGCGAGCTTCGTAACCGCGTACAAGCGACATTATCGGGATTACTACAGTGCGGTGTCCAGGGACTGCCACTCGATACTCAGGAATTGATTGAGCTCTACTACGACACCTACAACCCCGATACGGCCGTTCGCCAGCCACTACATGACTTCAATTCACTCAATGGCGATGTAATCACTAAGGGCCAGGGCGCAGCAAATCAGCCGCACCTGGAAAGGGAACTACAATAATGGCACGTAATAAAAAAGGCGCACAAATTGATCCTGTAGCACTCGCGGAACAGCAGCGAGCCCGTGAACAGCAAGAAGTTAACGTCGCGTTCCAGCGCGGTTTGACGGCGCTGCGTGACTTTATCGCGCCTAGTTCAATCGAATTTTCAGCCGGCTATTTCCAGCTTGGCACCCGCTATGCTCGGACATTCTTTGTCTACGGTTACCCGCGGCAGCTGTTTACCGGCTGGATGAGCAGCATGATCAACCTCGACGAAGTTATCGACCTGTCGATGTATATATATCCGGTGGAAAGCCAGGTGGTACTGGAAAACCTTCGTAAAAAAGTGACGCAGCTGGAAGCTGGTATTCAGATTGACAACGAAAAGGGCCGCATTCGTGATCCAGGTAAACAAGCGGCCATCCAGGACGCCGAAGAGATGCGCGATAAGTTACAAGTCGGTGAAGAGCGCTTTTTCCGATTCGGCCTGTATTTCACCGTTTACGCGTCAGCGATGGACGAACTGGAGTTTATTGCTCATAAAGTCGAAGCCCTGCTTGGCCAGCAGTTAGTCTATTCTAAGGCCGCTACCAGCCAGCAGGAACAGGGACTTAACAGCACTGTGCCGCAATTTACCGACCAGTTACAAATTCGCCGCAATATTTCCACCGGCGCCCTCAGCACCAGTTTTCCGTTTACCAGCGCTAACCTCAGCCAGGAAAATGGCATTTTGTACGGCGTAAACATGCACAACTCCGGACTGGTTATTTTTGACCGCTTCAGCCTGGAAAACGGCAACTCGGTAGTATTCGCCAAGTCCGGTGCCGGTAAATCGTTCACCGTTAAGCTTGAGGCGCTGCGCAGCCTGATGTTCGGTACTGAAATATTTATTATTGACCCGGAAAATGAATACGAGCGGATGTGTGACGCCGTTGGCGGGGCCTACGTGCGTTTAAGCCTCGGGAGTAGCACGCGAATTAATCCGTTTGACCTGCCACAGGTAATCGATACCGACGAGGCCGACAACGCGCTGCGCTCCAACTTGATTACACTTCACGGGTTGCTTCGTCTCATGATGGGCGGCGCTCAGGCCCAGATGATGGGCGGCAATACCACGATGATGCCGGCGCTCAGTCCGGTCGAGGAATCTGACCTGGATAGCGCCCTCATTGAAACCTACGCCAAAGCCGGCATCACTAACGATCCACTGACACACACCGGCACGCCGCCGACAATCAATGACCTGTATGACACTTTGCTGCATATGGGCGGCACCGGCCCGCAGTTAGCCCAACGCCTGCGCAAGTATACTACCGGTACCTTTGCCGGCATCTTCAGCCAGCAGTCCAACGTCAATATCAATAACCCGCTGGTAGTATTCAATATCCGCGACCTGGAAGATGAACTCCGCCCAGTCGCCATGTACATTGTGCTCAATTACATCTGGAACAAGACTAAAAGCGATCAAAAGAAGCGCATTCTAATCGTTGACGAGGCCTGGCAGTTAATGAAATACGAAGACTCGGCCAACTTCCTGTTCAGCCTCGCTAAGCGGGCCCGTAAATATAACCTGGGCATTACGACCATTACCCAGGATGTGGAAGACTTTATGGGTTCCCGCATGGGTCGCGCAATTGTGGCTAACGCCTCGATGCAGTTCCTGCTGAAACAATCGAGCAGCGCCGTGGATATCCTGGCGGACGTCTTCAAACTTACCGGGGAAGAGAAGAAGCGCCTGAGCCAGTTCCCGGTTGGCCAGGGATTATTCTTTGCGGGCCAGAACCATGTACACCTCCAGGTGGTCGCCAGCCCGACAGAGACCGGTTTGATTACGACTAACCCGCAGCAGGTGCAGCAAATGGCTACTCAGCAGCAGGGTGGAGATTTCGATCAGCCGCAAGGTACAATTGACCTATCAAACCGCTTGTATCCAGGTGTATAATATTTAACAGACATTAGAGACTGTCTGTAACGTTTTAGGTGAATACTCGTGCCGACATATGATGATCAAAAATCAGACACTGACAAAAAATTCGACGATTTAGTCGGACGTAACTTCAAGCCAGGTGAAGCCGACCAGATTGAGGCTGGCGCGCGTGACGCCGAACAGCAACGGGTTGATAACGAATTTAATAACATCGTTGGCGGTGAAAGTAGCGGCGCGGATTCCAGTAAGTCAGACGGTAACACCCAAGCTGCGGATAAGAGCGAACTCCGGGGTAAAGAAACGGATGGCGCTCAAGATGGTAAACAATCTGGAGACGCCTCTCAGCCATCGTCCGACGATCAGGATGACGGCGCAAAAAAAACCGGCTTCCGTGGTTGGAGCCGGCGCAAAAAAGTCGGCGTGGGACTAACCTCTATACTGTTAGGCGGCGGCGCTACCGGTTTTGGTTTTCTCATGTTATTGTCGCCGATAGCTAAAGTGGAAACTGTTATGAACAGTATCGATTCGTTTTATGGTGCCGCTAATGAGAGCGCCATTGATACGGCCACTCAAAACGCCCTTAATGGTTACCTGGTTAAAAAAGTCTTTCCAAACCTCGGCCGAGGTAACTGCCACACGACCAGAGACGCCGCCTGTACGGCAACCGCCTCAGACGCCTCCAATCCAATTGGCGCTTTATATAACGCCTGGAAAGAGGATCGTATCGAGCAAAAACTGGCCAACAATTACGGCCTCGTTTTCGGTCGGAAGGGCGGCGGTAACGGGACACTATACATTAACGTCAACGGCAGGGATATCGACCTTAAAAATGGTGGCAATATTTGGGACAGCGCGGATACAAAAGCGTCCACTAAAAACGAAATCCGTAACGCCATTAAGACCAACTTCAAGGAAGCGTCGTTGTATGACAGGTACTACACCCGTTATAAGGTTGGTAAGTTAGTCGAGCAAAAGTACGGCGTTAAACGCTGTACTTTTAAGTGCGACCTGCGTGACAACTTTAGCGACAACGTAGACACCAAGAAAAAGGCTGCTAAGGCACTGCTGATTCGAAGGGTCATCGGTCCGTTCAGCGAGAATACCGCGCTTGCGCTGACGTGCGTAATGGATGGAAGTTGTAACTTGGAACCTGATAATTCTCACGACATTACTGATGACAACCAGGTTGAACGGCGCAGTGATTTTAGCAGTAAAGTGCAGAGCCAGGTCAATAAATTCGCCCTGGAGTATGGCAGTGATAAGCTTGCCGACCTGTCGAAACAAGTTGACGCCATGGGCGACGACGGCGTTATGAAGTACGCCATGCGAGCCACCCTCAGTAAGGTTTTAGGTAAAGAAATCAGTGGCGAAGCGATCGATAAAGTCGCTACGCCCATTGGCTGGATAAACTTCGCAGCCCAAATTATCAACTTCGTGGATACCGCCGGTCCAAAGATGCAAAAAATATCATTTGCGCTGTCGACAACCATGGCAGTGCAGACGTATATGATGTACGTAACCGCGGGCAACGAGGCCCGAGCCGGGCAAACCGACATGACACAGTTCGGGAGTCTCAGCGATTCACTCACCACGGCATCGGTCGACGATGAAGGCGATAGCTCAGATATGACGGCAACACCGATGTATCAGGAGATTATAAACCGGGGTACCACTAGCACGGATAGCAGTGTGGCATCGCTATTCAACCCACAGGCATACGCCGCTACTAGCACTAAATACACCTGTAACGACAATAAAGAGCTGCCAGCGGGCCAAAAAGTCTGCCCGGAGGAGGTCGTTAATGGTGGTAATAGCTACGCCACCGCCTTAACCGAGGGCGCGCAGACGATTCCCGGCTGGGGAGCACTGAGCAACGTCGCTCATGTGTGGACGAGTATTGTCGGTAAAGCTTTCGGTGCGATTGGCGATGTCGCAGGCGCCGCGTTATCACTCCTTCCAGGTTGGGATAACCTTATGAATACGGTCGCCGGGTGGGTCACGCCTCTATTTACCTGGGTAGCTAAATCAGTAATCCCGAATTTACTTGGCTCTCTGACTGGCGGCCGGTTGGTTGACGTGCTAATGATCGGCGCCAATACTACGTATAACGTGAGCGCGGGCACGCAGCTCGGTGCTGGCCGCGTGTCGGACGAAGACATAGCGCAGGTGCGAACCGCTTATCTCGACCAGCAGGAACAGGAGTTCCAGAGTAAAAGCCTGTATGCCAGAATATTTGATACTGAATCACCCCACTCATTAGTAACCCAGATGGCGGCAGCAATGCCGACCACCAATAACTTCGCCTCCTCGTTCGGGAAGCTCGCCAGCAACCCATTCGGCCACCTGAGTACGGCAATATTCAGCGCCTTTACACCAAGCCGGGCATTCGCCGCAGTTTCAGCTCAGCCGGATCCGTTCGGAGTGCCCCAGTTGGCCGTACTGCCGCAAGACATTCCCGAGAATGTTGATGACACCTGGTGGAACCAGAACTGCCCGGCAGATTACGTACAAAAATTCCTGGACAGCCAGACTGAAGACCCGACTACCGGCATGATGGTCGCCAGCGAGACCGACCCATGCTTTATCTATAAAACGGTCAGCCAGGTTGCCGGTGGAAAATCTGATCCAAAGTTGCTGCCCAAGGACACGACGAGCACAACACAGACAGACGCAGCTGCCGGATCAGGCGACCTAAGCCTCGTGAGCGGTGACACCATGAGCCTCGCCAAACAAATCATGGATAAAGCTAACGATCCGAACGGCAGCATTAAATTCCAGACACCGGCCAATAAGTCAGCCTTTCAGCGCGTCGTAGATACAGGTCATGCCGCAAACTGTGGTGGACCGGCTATCTCATCGAAGCTTCTAGGCGTAATCCTCACACTGTCTAAGAGTTACAAGCTTGTACTTGGCGTGTTTGTAGACGGACATGATTGTGATAGCGGCAATCATCCGAAAGGTGCGGCGGTTGATATCAATGGCGTCAACCCACTGAACGGGGGCAGCGGCGGTACAGGTAATCAGTTGCATTTCGAATCTGCGTCCATGCCTATCATCCGAGAGTTTTACCAAAGGGCGGGTGAAGTACTGGCCGCCAGTGGAGGCGGCGGACTTGGCCAGTACGGCACGTATGACGGCCGCCAATGTTTTGCCGGAACCTTGCCACCAAAAGTGCAAGGTGTAGCCTACTTCCCGGACAGTTGTACACACTTACACATGGACACCAGAGGAAAATAATGCAAGCCCTGTTCATACACACCAGACGAATTACAACTATAATTATCAGCCTGGTAGTCTTTGCCGTGTCAGTGCTTTCCAGTGGCGTAGCACAGGCTCAAGCTGTTAAATGCCCCGCGAATATAAAAGATAACCTCGGCCAGTGCAGTTGTCCGGTTGGGACGTCCGACATGGATTGTCAGGCTTTGATGGGGCCATGGCCAAACTGGGATCCGTTAAGCAATAATTACGCTAGTTGTGACGCCGCAGCCGCCACGGCGCTGACAGGCTCCGATAACGCCCAAAAAGTCTACAATTTTTTGATCGGTAAAGGTTTAAAACCATGGATGGCAGCCGGCTTTTTGGGAAATATCTGGGAAGAATCAGCTCATGAGTTTGACCCAACGATCGTCCAGGGAGGCGGCCACGCCGATAACATCACCGTAGACGGAGTTACCGGTTACGGTATCATTCAGTGGACATCGAAAGGACGCCAACAGGGCCTGGCTGACCTTGCTAAAGAGCGAGGGGTAAAATCAGGTGATCTTGGCGTGCAGTTGGAATACATTTGGCAGGAACTCAATACCGGCTATACGACATCTACTCTAAACCCATTACTCGCCAGCACTAATGTTACTGATGCCACGCATATCATCGAGCTGCATTACGAAATCCACGCGGCTCCACCCATTCACCCGATTCGCACCGAAAAAGCCATTGGCTACTTAGCCTTGTACGGATCGGGCGCCGGTGACGCTTCGGCAACCGTACCAGCCACCGCCGTTGCCAGCGGATGTGGTGCCGCGGCTGGAGCTCTCGGTGGCGCGGTTGACGGTTTTATATTCCCACTCGTCACTACTCAGGGCGCCATTAAAGGCAATAAGCCGTACCCTTGGTGCTCTACCGCGATGGCTAACTGCCACCACGATTACAATGCCGCCGACATCATGACAGCCGAGGGCACACAAGTTGTCGCCGCCTATCCAGGCACGGTTGTCATGACCGAGAACATTGCCGGAAAAAATGCCGATGTCGCTATTATGGGTGACGATAAAAATGTTTATTTCTATCAACATATGGCGCCAGGGAGTCTCCAGGTTCAAAAAGGAGCTAAAGTTACCGCTGGAACACCACTTGGCAAAGTAGGTAACCGGGCGGCGGCTTTCGGCACCGATCCTCATCTGCATTTCGACATGCTACCGCCGCCAAACACCAACCGCATGGGATGCGCCTCGGCGGCTTGCTCAAAATACCCGTTCATCAACGTACAACCGATTTTAGTTAAAGCATTCCAGGCATTGCCACAATAAGGCCTTTTATGAAAGGGGACGGAAACAATATGAGACAAAAGGTAATAGCAGGCATCAGCCTGATCGCGATTGTCAGTGTTTTAGCCTGGGTGGCGACACATGGAAAACTGCACGTTACCGTAGCCGGCGGTAACGGCGACGGCACCTATCATTACCAGTTTAATGACAACGAAGCCGAGCCAGTGCTTGATAAAACCACCGGTGTTTCAGTCAGCAAGCTCGTCTCACGTGGCACATATGAGGTGGTCGTTACCGGCAATGGCGGCAGTTACGTGGGAACAACTCAGACCAAAGGTTTCTTAGGCACTCAGGACGTCCAGGCAGCAATGGAAGCCGAGAACGAACGCAGCTTCGTAGGATCAAACCCCGATAGCTGTATGTTCTATACCGATCGTCTCATATCGGGGCCATGCGGCGGCGCGCTCAGCGACCTCAAAATCCATCAGCCAGCATCCTCGGCGCAACCATCTTACGTTGAAAACCTGGCGGTTGATAACTACAACAGCTCATCGACTACTACGCAAATCGTGGAAACCTCAGGCAAACTGCTCGGTCTTACCGCCCAATCGCAAGAAGACGCCAGTGGCCCGGCAGGTTATTACTTATTTACGTTTAATCCGAATTTTTCAGTAGCAAAGCGTCAACTACTGACTAATCTGTCGATATCTGACGCCTATTTTGCCCGGCCCTATAAAGACGGCATGATGCTCTATGACAGTACTATGCGCGCCTGGTACGTTTCGGATGCCTCAGAGGAGGCCCAAGACCTCCATATCGACTCACCCAAGGATGACAAACTCAAAGTTGGCCTAGTGACGACTGCCGGCGACACCATTACTGCCGTCTATACCGACCAGTCTACCGGTATCGACACCGAAGGAGCGTCAGCAGAAGCGTCAAAAGGCAAAAGTGAAGTCGTAGTATTCAAAAACAACAAGAACACTCATTTCATCTTTGACTCAGTTGTTGTAACTGCGCAGGTATGCGGCACCGACAAGCTATGCGTCGTATCCGACATCGGGCTCAAGGTATACGACATTAGTTCCGGCGAACTGAAACACCTTTATACGTTATCGGGAGTCGAAGACTTTTTTGAAATAAATAATAGGGTTTTGGCAGTCACCGAACAGGGTATCATGACGTATGACGCCGATAAGCAACAGGGTTATTTTAGCTACCTGTTCGACAAATACCAGTACTGCGGTTTAAGCATTGCCAGTAACGGCTACCTGTTATGCGTTACCGACCCCAAGGGCCAGCGGCAGGCCCTGTACGTTAATCCAGACAGTAAAGATGCCACGGCTATAGACAAAAAGGTGGCTGGCTTATTCGCGACAACCGGCATATCCAACCTCTCGATATATGGTAATTACCTGTACATCACCCCGAATTATGGCGAAGGCACCTATGACTGGAGTACCCGGACGCAAAGTTACGACCCGGCCAAGAAAGCAGCCACTGACACCGCCATTGCCCAGGCAGTCGCTAAAGCAGGCATCGACACTGCGCGGTACCAAGTCATCAACATCGGCCAACAATAACCTACAGCGGAATAATATGGCTCTTGTCCATAAAATGATGAACAACCACATCGGCATCGGTAGTAGTTATAAATGTCTGGTAGTCCTGCAGATAATTAGTCAGGGCCTGACGACGCGCGCCGTCAAGTTCACTAAAAACATCATCTAGTAGGAGTAGGGGAGCAGTCCCACGGGCCTGCTGGACGAGTTGTAGTTCCATGACTTTTAACATCAGTACGGCCGTCCGGGTTTCACCGCGCGAAGCCGAAGTCTGGGCCAGTCGTCCATTAATAAGCACCCGCAGGTCTTCGCGGTGTGGGCCATTTCCCGTAAAACCGCGGGCCACGTCTAGGTCAATGGTAGCTTCCAGTAAACGAAGCAGGCCAGACTCATAACTATCCGTAGGCAATTTGGTTTCGTACTGCAGCTCTACAGTCTGCTTATGCTGTTCATTCTTATGCGCCAGGCTGCCGTAGAGGCCGCTAGCCTGGACATTCATACCATTAAGCAACTCCAGGCGTGCCCGGGCGATGCGGCCGCCCAATTCGCTTAATCGAATGTTCCATGGAAAAATTTGTCCCGCGGCAGCCGGGCCCAGTTTTTTAAGCAGGGCATTCCGCTGCGCCAGTACTCGCCGGTAATCTTTACGGAGAGTGCTGTAGCCGGGCTGGATCTGCTCAAGCAGCCCATCAAGATAACTGCGGCGCAGTTCCGGAGCACCCGAGAACATAAACAGGTGGTTTGGTTCAAATACGACAGTCGGGATGGATTTTTGCATACTGAGCCGGCGGTACAGCTTACCCTCGATTTCGTATGTTTTTGCCGGGCGTGGTTCGGTAACAATCTTAACCGTTCGTAGCCCCGTGTCATCACGGGCGTCAAGCCGTGCCCATGGCTGGTCGTAGGCTAGCAGTTCACTATCGCTCACGCGGTACGAACTGCCTTGAGCAACCACCAGTATAGACTCCAAGAGATTTGTCTTACCACTGGCATTGGGGCCAACAATGATATTTACCCCTGGTGTAAACTCAAAAGCTTCGTCAGCATACGACCGGAAGTGCTGCAGGCGGATATCGTAGATCATTAAGAACTATTATACGGAGATTTAACTCTTTAGCGGCATGATGATATGCGCGTAGTCATCATTATTCGGATCTTTTAGTAAAGTCGGTTCAAGCTTGCCATTAAAGCTAAACGTTACTTCATCACCCGAAAAGGCGTGCAGGGCATCAAGCAGGTAGCGCGAGTTAAGCGTAATGGAACCGCTACCGGCAATCGTTCCGCTGGCGCTGGCCGTGTTTTCACCAAGCTGCGAAGCAACCGAGCGGATACTTAGCTCACCAGAGGTCTCATCGACGTTAATCGTGATACTGCCGGCGCTTTCGCGGGCGAACAGGCTGGATACCTTGGTGACGTTTACCAGATCTGCCCGCTTTAAGCGGGCCTCGACGGCGAATGAAGTGGGGATGAGTTTCCGGTAATCCGGATACTTGCCGTCAATCAGACGAGCCACCAGATCAACGTCATTTGCCTGGAACAGTATCTGCTGATCGTCATGCGTGACGCTCATAATCTCATCATAATCACCAATAATACGTAACAGGTCCTGAATAGCGGTTGCGGGGATTAGCAGGCGAACGTCCTGGTCGTTCTTGCTGAGGTTTTTCTCGGCCAGCCGGTAACTGTCAGTAGCCGCGGCATACAGCCTGCCTTCGCTTACCTGTAGTAATACCCCGGTAAGTACCGGCCGGGATTCGTCACTGGAGGCAGCCATAATAACTTGCTGGAGACCTTTCTTAAGCGTGGCGGCATTTATCGTCCAGGTATTACCATTACTTATCTCCGGCATAACGGGGAAGTCGTCGGCAAGCACACCGTTAACCACAGACTGGTATTTATCTGTGGATATATGCAGCTTATTGTCATCGAGCTTCAGGTCAATCACGCCGCTCGGCAAACTGGAGATAAAATCCTGCATGAGGCGGGCTGGAACCGTAATGGCACCTTCCTCGACAACTTTGGCTCCAATATGTTGACTGATGGCAATATCGAGATTAGTGGCTGATATCGTTAATCGGTTACCGACTGTTTTAACCAATACGTTCGCCAGTATCGGCAAAGTATTCCGTGCACTCGCCACCCGTGCAACTATTCCAAGAGCTTTGTTGAGGTTTTCCTGTGTGACCTGTAACTGCATATTCACATGCTCCTTACTTTCTTCTTTATATATTATTAGTAGTAGTTATAGGGGGTGTGGAAAAGGTGGATAAGTAGCGTGCTACATCTGTTATATGGCGGAAAATGGCAGAGGAAAACTTACGGACAGTTGTGGTTAAAATCTGTGGTTTCACACAGGGGGTATAGTGGACAGCTCCAGCGACCTGTGGGGAGTGGGGAAAACCATGCCGACTTATACGTAGGCCTTGCCACCAGGTGTACACGAGTTTTCCACAGTTTTTGTCTATCAGTCCACAGAATAGATCAGATAGCTTACCTAATAGACTATGCATAGAGCAACTCCTTGATGTTGTTGACTGCATCGCGGATATCAGTATCAAGGTGAATCTCTTTCTCGATCTTCTCGACTGAGTGGATAGCTGTGGTGTGATCTTTGCGGCCAAGTTCCCGGGCAATTTTTGGAAAACTAAGGTGTAGTTCACTGCGCAAGATGTACATAGCCACTTGGCGGGGAACCACGATGTCCCTATCACGCTTACTGCCGAGAATTTCTTCGACACTAACCTGGAAATGCCGGGCGGTCCGTTCGATGATTTGTTTGGCACTAATATGTTTCGGCCTGGTTTTTGCAGAGCCGAGCAGCCCGCTAATGATCGCCAAGTTGGGCTCCAAGGCTCGCATCTCACAAAAGGCCAGCAGCTGGTTAAGGGCGCCCTCCAGTTCACGAATGTTGGTGGTTACGTTGTTGGCTAGGTATTCTACGACGTCCCGCGGCAGTTCGACGGCATGGGTATCTGCCTTTGTTTGGATAATGGCGCAGCGGGTTTCAAAGTCCGGAATTTGCATGTCGATACTCATACCCCAGACAAAGCGGCTGCGCAGACGCTCTTCGAGCGTTGGAATCTCTTTTGGCGGCTTATCGCTGGAAATAATAATTTGCTTTTGGGCCTGATGCAAGGTGTTGAAAGTATGGAAGAACTCTTCCTGCACCTTTTCTTTACCGGCGATAAACTGGATGTCGTCTACGATCAGTACGTCAGCCCCCCGGTAAAAGTTCGCGAAGTCAGTATTCTTCTTGTACCGCAGGGCGTCAACGAATTCCTGGAGGAACTGCTCGCTGGTGGCGTAAACTACCCGGGCGTCTTTTTTACTGGCCAGTACAGCATTGCCAACGGCCTGCATGAGGTGGGTCTTGCCGATGCCGACGCCACCGTATAAAAACAGCGGATTGTACTTAGTACCTGGGTTGGTAGCGATAGCCTGGCAGGCGGCGTAGGCCAGTTCATTACCGGAGCCGACAATGAAGTTTTCGAAGGTGTAACGGTCATTGATGCCCTGCCGGTAGGTGTGTGACACGCCGCCGGAAACACCTGCCGGCGAATGGGGGCGGCTGCTACTTGAGACGGCAGGGGAGGGGACGAACTGCTCTTGTCTTGACTGTGCCTGCGTGTTTTCAAGGCTAACCGCATCATTCGCCGGCCGGCGGGCAGCAACAGTGTGGATCTTATACTCAATGCGCTCGGGGTTGAGACCGTTTTTACGGAGCGTATCAGCGATCAGGTCGTTATACTTACGCTCTAATTGTTGTTTAATGAAAACGTTAGGGACACCAATGACCGCGGACTCGTCGTCGTGTTTGAGCAGCTGTGTTTGCTTAAACCACGTCATAAAGTTACCGCGTGACACCGATAACTCTATTTCGCCCAAAACCGCCTGCCACAAAGTACCGCCCGGTTGCATCAGTGCTTATACTCCCTCTCTTGCTCTCTAGACCATCAACTTACAGTAGTTACTATAATTGCCCATATCGGACTTTTCCACAAGTATTTTTGTGATTTTACAGGGAAGGGAAGTAGGGGAGGCAAGAATGTGGCATATTTATGCACAGTTTATAGCTATCTCCGGTAAATATGTGGAAAACCCCGGATAAACTCCTTAAAATGTTTGAAAAAAGTGGACAATTTGTTACAATAATGAGGTTATTTATTGTTAAATTCACTCTACAACGGACTTCTGCCCTCCAGCTTTAAGGAGGAGCAGGGGAGTGAGCATAGAAAAGGGAATAGGATTATTCATGCCAAAGCGAACCTACCAACCAAAGAAGCGCCACCGCGCACGCGTGCACGGTTTTATGGCACGTATGGCCAGCAAAGCCGGCCGTAATCTGTTGCAGCGCCGCCGCAATAAGGGCCGCGCTAAGCTAAGCGCCTAAATCGCTTTAAGCTGTGTTTGAGCTGGGAGCTGCTAAGGTTTCCGGCTCAAACTATATCTAAACCTCAAAAGTAATAATTTGTTCGTATTTTGTTTAGACAGTAGTTGAATAGGGGTATATACGTAAAATGATCGCACGTCGACATCGGTTCCATGGTCTTACCGCTCTCCGGTTTGTCTATGGACGCGGCCAAACGGTTCGCAGTACGCATATCGCCATTAAATACCTGGTTAATCCGCGCCGCCACAGTTACCGCGCCGCCGTTGTCGTCAGCCGTAAGACCAGTAAGTCAGCGGTAGTACGTAACCGGATCCGGCGCCGTGTTTACGAAGTAATCCGCGGTCTTGAGCCGGACATAGCACAGCCGTACGATATTGTAGTCACCGTGTTTAGCGACCAGGTCGCCAGTTTAGCGGCCGAAGATCTGCGCCAGGGCCTTCAGGACCAGTTCATGAAGGCCGGTATTATCAATTAATCAACAAAGCCAATAATGATATAGTAGAGCAATAGTATGTTTACGACACTGATAGTCCAACCAATTTTTAACTTGCTGGTTCTCATTTATGCCCTTATCCCCGGCCATAACTTCGGTCTGGCCATCATCCTGTTTACGATTGTCGTCCGACTGTGCCTGTGGCCGCTCGTTAAACGGCAGCTGCATCAGACAAAGATGATGCGCCGGATTCAGCCAGAACTGCGCCGGATTGCCAAAGAAACAAAAGGTGACCGCCAGCGGCAGGCCCTGCTGCAAATGGAGCTCTACAAGGAAAAAGGTATCAACCCGTTCCGCTCATTCGGCGTGGTACTGCTGCAGTTCCCTATCTTAATAGGTTTGTATATTGGCCTGCAGAAAGTCATTAAAGATCCGCATCAGATAGTTGATTTCGCCTATCCGGCACTGCAAAACCTGTCGTGGATGAAAGAGCTGGGGGCTAATATTGATAAATTTGACACCTCCCTGTTCGGACTTGTCGACTTGCACCGGGCGGCAGTAGGCCCGCTCGGCCTGTACATCCCAGCGTTACTGATTGTTATCGCCAGCGTGGTCGTCCAGTATTTGCAAGCCCGGCAGCTCATGCCGCAAGATAAAGAATCCCGTGGCCTCCGAGCCATATTAAAGGATGCCGGTAAGGGCGAGCAGGCCGACCAGCAAGAGGTTAACGCCGCTGTTTCCCGTATGACGATTTTCTTCCTGCCGGCCCTTATCTTTGTGTTTACCGTCAGTCTGGCATCGGCGCTCAGCCTGTATTGGTTTGTCGGCGGATTAGTAGCCTACATCCAGCAGTCGATCGTACTGCGCGAGGACCAGACCGAGATGGCCGAACTCTCCCAGCCTGCCGGTGCCGCGTCCAAATCGTCCGGTAAGCACGTCTCGCAACCGTCAAAGATTAGTATTAATAATATTCCCGAAGCTGAAGTCGTCGATACGGCGGCAAACGACGCGAAAAATACCAATAACTCGACAAATGGGCAAAAATCCTCTAAAAAGAAAGGCAGTAAACCCAAAAAGAGGAGGAAGTAATGCTGGCTAATCATGATGACATTGAAGAAGCGATTCAGTACGCGAAAAAGTATCTTGAAGACACACTCTCCTTCTTTGGGGTCAACCTGGATATCCATGCCACCACAGAAGACGGCGAGGTCATCGAACTCGACATTCCCTCGACTCACTTGAACGGCTTTTTGATCGGCCAGCACGGCGATACTATGCGGGCACTGCAGTTTATTGTTTCTAATGCCCTCAAGAACAATGATTACCGCTACACACGGGTTAACGTAGATGTTGCCGAGTATAAGAAGCAGCGGGCTGACCGCCTGAGCGAAACAGCCGAAGAGTGGGTGAAGCAGGTGGTTGAAAGCGGCAAGTCAATGGATCTGCGGCCTATGAACGCTGCTGACCGCCGGACGGTACATAAAGTGGCGGCTGATGCCGGCCTGGTGAGCGAATCGCTTGGTGAAGGCCGTGAACGGCACATCGTGTTAAAACCGGCAGAGTAATCCCCGCAAGTGTTCGTATTTTGTATATTTAAGACTCGTTGAGGACTTGCTTGTAAACCGATACTGTTTGTTCGGCCATACGTTGCCAGGAGTATGTTGCAACGCGCGCCCTTCCCTTTTCAACCAGTGCCTGGCGTAACTGGGGGCTGTCCAGGACATCAGAGACTGTGCCGGCCATATCAGCGGCACTGAGCGGATCGAAGTAGCGGGCGGCTTCTCCATAAACCTCGGGAAGACAGGTAGCGTTACTGCTCACAACCGGCGCGCCGTGGCGCATAGCCTCGAGACCCGGCAAGCCAAAGCCTTCGCTGAGGCTGGGGAAGACGTAGGCCTGGCAGTTTTCGTACAGCCAGCGCAGCTGGCCGTCGCTGATGAAACCGGTAAAAACGACGCCGTCGATACCTTTTTGTTGCACGGATTGCTCGTGTGCCTGGTAGAGAGCGTCTTTCTTGCCCGCGAGAACCAGTTTAAGGTTCCGATGTGTCGTTTGAAGCGTTTGGAAAGCCTCGATAAGCCGACTGAGATTTTTATGGGGCGTCGGCCGGCCGATGTACATGATAAACGGCTGGCCCTCGAGGTCTGGCAGTACCTGGGGCGTATCAGTGATGACGTCGGCTGATTCGTAGGTGACGGTTATCTTGTCGGCCGATACGCCGGTGTAGGCTTGAACATCATTTTTGACGAACTGAGTTGGTGTTATAATTACATCAGATTTATGAGCAACAGATCGGTTTACCCACTTGTAGACCTGTTGTTTTATTGTAAAAACAACAGCGTTTTTACTAGGGTTCCGAAAGCGAATAGTCGTCAGGTCATGCATAGTCGTAACGGTTTTGCCGCGGTATCTGACAGGCTGCTGCACCATGCCGAAATGTACTAAGTCCGCGCCCAGCGTGTTGAGCTGCTTGAGGTAGCCAATTTGTTCGTCAAAACTGAATTCCTTATGCGGACAGGCGAGCGCATGGAAGTTCGGGTTGGTCGGCTGCCAGCCGTCCATGTCTTTCGGGTAGAGGAGGATGGTGTATCGGTGTTCGGTATCGATCTGCTGTAGATAGTGAATTAACCGCTCAATATAGCGCCCGGTGCTGGTACGGAGCTCGCGGGCGTCGATAACGATATGTTTTTGTTCGCTCATGAAATTGCCTTTCCAGTTACCTTCCACCACGCAGCCCGTAGTTTTCGTAAATTATGGGCATTCGGCGGCAAGTCATGGGTCATCATAGACCATATGTAGCCGCTGGTGACTGTACGGCTCTTTTGGATGTGGTGCCGCTCCGACAGTTTCTTAGGAGTGAGCCACATGACTTTAACCAAGGCCCTTAGGGCGTACCAGGCATGCCCACGCGACACCGCGCGGCCAATAAAAAGTAGGTGCGCCAGCGTAAAGCGTACCAGGACCCTGGGCAGCAGGCGGGCAGGCACATTTTTAATGAGTAACCAGGGAAGATTTTTGATGGTCTGTTCGCTGAAAAACCCCTTGATGCGCTTCCCTGTAACGCTCATCTCGTGGTAGACAACTGACGCGGGTACATAGGCGACTTTCCAGCCGGCCAATTGGGCCCGGAAGCTGAGATCGACATCCTCGTAGTAGGCAAAGAAATCTTCGTCGAACAGGCCGATTTCCTGTAGCATACTGACGCGGTAGAGGCTGGCGCCGCCGCTGGCACCGAAGATATCAGTCTGGGCATCGTACTTGTCTGTGTCGGTTTCGCCGCGGCCACGGGGGTATGGCAGGCCCCAGTTGGTGTAGTAGTCACCGGTGCTGTCGATATGGTCGCCATTGGCGCCGAGAAGCTTGCAGGTTACGATTCCGGCTTTGTGATGTTCGTCGGCGTAGCGGACGAGATTTCGCAACCAATCTTTGTCGGCGATGGCATCGTTATTGAACGGGGCGGCATACGCAGCCTGTAGCTCAATTGCCCGTTTGAAGCCAGGATTTACGCCGCCGGCGTACCCCTCGTTTTTAGCGTTCTGAATAATTTCTACATCCGGAAACTGCTTACGCACCAGTGCAACCGAACTATCGGCTGACCCGTTATCGACCATGATGATATGCGCCTTGAGCGTCTGAGCTTCCAAAGAGGCGATACACTTCGCCAACCCATCTGCGCCGTTCCAGTTAGGAATAACTACAACAACATTAACTTTATTAGCATCGACGTCTGTGTCCATTTCTACTATAATACCTCAAAAGATGAGGCAATATTTCTCGAAACAAAACAGAACGCTGCTGAGCGAGCTGGTCCGGACGGATTTTAAGCTGCGCTATCAGGGGTCAGTGCTGGGGTATGCCTGGTCGCTGCTGCGCCCTTTGCTACTATTTGTCATCCTGTACGTGGTCTTTGTTAAGTTTTTGAAAATCGGAAGCGATATACAGCATTATCCGGTATATCTGTTGCTCGGTATTGTTGTCTGGAACTTTTTTAACGAAATGACGGTGCAGAGTCTCGGATCGATAGTTGGCCGAGGAGACTTGATAAGGAAGATTCGGATTCCCCGCTGGCTTATTATCGTCAGTACGAGTATTTCGGCTTTGATCAACCTGGGGCTTAACCTTGTTGTTGTGGCATTCTTCATGATTATTAACCATGTTGATGTATATAGAACGTTGTTGTTCGTTCCGTTTCTGCTTCTCGAGGTGTACCTGTTTGCTCTCGGGGTTTCCCTGTTCCTATCTGCATTTTTCGTAAAATTCCGTGATATTGGCTACATATGGGAAGTGGTTCTGCAGGCTGGTTTTTATCTGACGCCGATACTGTACCCACTTTCAATGATTACAAGCGAAACGTTACAGAAGCTTATACTTATTAACCCTGTCGCTCAAGCAATCCAGGATATTCGCTATAGCGCAGTCACCCATCAGACACTTACGATACACAATGTATTTGATGGTGGTTGGTACGTGCTCATACCGTTTGTTATTGTCATAGCTCTATTAATAGGTGGGATTACCTACTTTAAATCCCAGGCTGACAGTTTTGCGGAGAACATATAAAATGGCCGATGATATAGCAATAAAAGTAGATAATGTCAGTAAGACGTTTAAACTGCCTCATGAAAAACAAAGCTCTTTAAAAGGGGTGTTGATCAGCCGGGTCAGGGGTGGTAACCGCTCGTATGAAAGCCAGGAAGTGCTACGGAATGTTTCTTTTGAAATCAAAAAAGGCGAATTTTTTGCCATAGTCGGTAGGAACGGCTCCGGTAAAAGCACGCTACTTAAGATGCTGGCTGGCATCTACAACCCCACAAAGGGAAGCATACAGGTAGAGGGCAAACTGACGCCTTTTATTGAGCTGGGCGTCGGGTTTAATCCTGAATTAACCGGTAGGGAGAACGTCTTCTTAAATGGCGCGCTCCTAGGATTCAGCCGTAAGGAAATGGAAGGGATGTACGATAACATCGTCTCTTTTGCCGAACTTGGAAGGTTTATGGACCAGAAACTGAAAAATTATTCTTCTGGCATGCAGGTTCGCCTGGCATTCTCAATTGCGATCCGGGCAAACTCGGACATATTGCTTCTCGACGAAGTCTTGGCAGTCGGTGATGCCGCCTTCCAGCAAAAATGTTACAACTACTTCGAAGAACTTAAAGCTCGTAATCAGACGGTAGTTTTTGTCTCCCATGACATGGGTGCTGTAACACGATTTTGTACGCGGGCTATCTACATTAAGAACGGTGATATGATTCTTGACGGGACACCTAATGATGTGGCTGATTTGTACCGCGAGGAAAATATAGCGACTGAACAACCTAAACCGACCGAATCGAATCTTGATGCGGCAAAAAAACCTAGCGGCTTTAGTGTCAGTACGAAGTTGGCTAAACAAACGGACTCGAGCGTCGTAATAGAGGTAGGTTATAAATCCAGGCAGGATGAAACGTTTGTGGGCATATCGCTGATACGAGATGGTAAAACGTTCGCTGAAATTGTCACCAATCCTGAGTATGCATTAGTGGGGTCAGGAAATTTGCATTACACCGTAGATACCAGCTTATATAACAGTGGTGTATATGAAGTTACCGCAGCACTGTTCCGTCGCAAGAACCGGGAGCTACTGGCATTTACTAAACGGGGAAGCGAGTTCGTCATTAAGGGTAGCGACCCGATGCGGGGAGCGGCTGTCAAATTAGCCGATACGTGGAAATACGATAAAGCTAATACGATAAAGCCATGAGTCAGAGAATTAACGTTACTAAAGCGTTTTTGCCACCTATAGCCGAGTTTAATGAGCGGGTTGCTCAAATATGGGAAAATGACCAGTTAACGAACCAAGGTCCGTTGGTGCTTGAGTTAGAACGGGAACTGAAAAAGTATCTAGGGGTAGAGAATTTCCATTTTGTAAGCAACGGTACGACCGCCCTGCAGCTGGCGCTGCGCGCGCTCGATATAACAGACGGCGAGATAATAACCACGCCGTTTAGCTATGTGGCTACTACTTCTTCAATCCTTTGGGAACATTGCGAACCGGTATATGTCGACATAGATCCTGATACGCTGTGTATTGATTCAGCACAAATAGAAGCCACCATTACGCCGCGTACCAAGGCTATCATGCCAGTGCATGTGTTTGGCAACCCCTGCGACGTCGAAAAGATTGATGCCATAGCTAAAAAGCACAACCTCAAAGTTATTTACGATGCAGCACATGCTTTTGGCGCTACGCATAAAGGTAAGTCGCTGTATGAGTACGGTGACATAGCAATCGGTAGTTTTCATGCCACTAAACTTTTCCACACCATCGAGGGCGGTTGCATGATTGCAAAAGATAAAGCAGTAAGTGAGAAGATTGAGCTCCTAAAGCGATTTGGCCATAACGGTGACGAGCACATCATGCTCGGCATTAACGCTAAAGCCAGTGAATTCCAGGCCGCCATGGGTCTGTGTAATCTAAAGTATATCGATGCTATTATTGCCGAGCGTGAGCAGATCACTGCTTGGTATGACGAAATGCTTCCGAGAACCCTGCGCACACCAAACAAGCAGCCGCAAACAACCAGCAACTATGCATACTATCCCGTCATATGCACAAACAATGCTCAACTTATGAAAGTTATGAATGCATTGCAAGCTCAAGACATATTTCCACGCCGATATTTTTACCCATCATTGAATTTGCTTCCGTATTTGCAGTCGAGGCAACGTTGCCCTCATTCAGAAAAAGTAGCTGAGTCAATAATGTGTCTTCCTCTCTATTCCGGGTTAGATAAGGCAACTGTAGTACGTATATGCAAAATCATCCAAAAGGAAATTGCATGAAAAAAATCGGTATCATGCAGCCTTACTTCTTCCCGTATATAGGCTACTTCAGCCTTATTAAAGCAACGGACGAGTTCATACTGTTTGATACGGTGCAATTCATACGTCATGGCTGGATAGAGCGGAACAGGGTCTTGAAATATCCAGACAGCTGGCTGTATGTAAAAGTTCCATTAGCTCCCCATGACCGTGAAATAACGATCATGGATATAAAGGTAGATAATAGTCAGCCATGGCAAGACAAGATGTTTGCACAGCTCCAGCCATACAAAAAAAGCGCGCCCTACTATCATCAAGTAGTCGCATTGGTCAAAACAGTATTTGAGAAAGATTATGATGACATTGTCAGCCTCAACCAGGCGTGCCTAAAAGCAGTATGCCTGTATCTAGGCATAGAACGGGAACTACCGATTTTTTCCAAGATGGGCTTGGAAATTGAGGCGGCACATGAACCTGACGAGTGGGCGCTTAATATATGTAAGGCGATAGAAGGTGTCGACGAATATTGGAATCCACCTGGCGGTATGGAATTCTTTAACCGTGCAAAGTATGCCAATGCCGGTATTACGTTGCAATTTCAAAAACCTAATCTGCATGCCTATGACCAACGGCGTCAACCATTTGAGCCTGGCCTTTCAATCATAGATGTCATGATGTTTAATGACGTTGAAACAATAAATACCATGCTGGACGATTATGAACTCCTCTAGTCCCGTAGGCGGTTATCTTGAGCTTGAGCTCGGTAGTTTTGCCAATCGGTTTGATGACGGCGTGTTGCTTAATAGTGCACGCAGTGCTTTTGAATATATATTGCAGGCCCGGCGAACTCAGAAGATATATATATCTAAATTTACCTGTGATGTCATGCTTGAGCCGCTCGCAAGATTAAATATTCCGTACGAATTTTATGCGTTAAACAACGCCTTAGAAATTGAAACACCGATAAATCTTCATGATGATGAGCTGCTGGTATACGTCAATTATTTTGGCGTAAAAGACCAATATGCAGTGCAGCTTGCTGAACAGTATGGCAGGGGGCTGGTCATTGATGCCAGCCAAGCGCTGTTTTTTGACCATGATGTAAATGCACATACCATTTACAGCCCGCGAAAGTTCATCGGTATGCCGGATGGAGGGATAGTCTATACGGACGTTACTCTAAAGGGCGGTCTAGAAACCGACGTATCTTATCAAAGAGCCTCGCATTTGTTAAAAAGAATCGATATCGGCCCGCAAGCTGCTTACGCGGATTTTAAGGAAAACGACGGTCAGTTAAGCGGGCAGCCGCTTAAAAATATGTCGCAGTTGAGCCGACGTTTGCTTCAGGGCGTTGACCTGGAAAAAGTCAGATTAACACGGCAAGCAAACTTCGCCGTCTTACATGAAAAACTGCAGTCATCCAATAAACTGCAGTTTGATGGTGTGGTCAGAGGTCCGATGGTATATCCGTATCAAACTGACGACGATACGTTAAGAAAACGTCTTATAGAACAAAATATATTCGTAGCTACATATTGGCCCAATGTTTTTGAGTGGTGTAGCCCCGATGAGCCAGAGTATGGACTTGCTCAGAGTATCTTGCCGCTACCCATAGACCAACGCTACGGGATTGAACATATGAATCGCATTTTAGAGGTTATACATGGCTGATACTATCCGAGTACTTATCTTCCCGGCAGGCGAAATTAATTCCATAGAATTACACGACGCTTTATCAACCTCGGTAAACGTCGAAGTTTTTGGCGGATCTTCGGTTGACCGGCATGGTCCATTTGTCTTTCGTAACTACATTGGGGAGATACCACTTATATCAGATCCTCAATTCATAGAACACTTCAACCAGGTACTGTCCGATAATCGCATTGATGTCGTATTCCCCACTCATGACACGGTCGCAGATTACTTTGCTGAACATCATGATGATATTCGTGCTAAGGTGGTCGTCGCGGCTCCTGAAACTGCTGCAATATGCCGTGACAAGATGAAAACGTATCAGACCTTTTCGGACACACATTTCATCCCGACAATTTTTGAATTAGTTGATGCAGTTGGGCAATTACCGGTATTCATAAAACCGCGCATTGGCCAAGGGTCAGTCGGGGCCCGTTTAGTTGAGCATGAAGAAGATTTGCATAGTATAATTTTCGAGGACTATGTAGTTACCGAATACTTGTCTGGAAAAGAGTATACCGTCGATTGCTTAACCGATAAAAACGGACAGCTTAAAATAGTTTCACCACGTTCACGCGACCGCACTTTGGCCGGAGTTTCCGTAGCTGGTAAAACTGTTGCCTTAACGCAAGAGATTCAAGAGATAGCGCAGACGATTAACGATCGGTTAAAGTTTAAAGGACTATGGTTCTTTCAAGTAAAAGCAGACCATGAGCAGCGGTTAAAACTTATGGAGATTTCAACACGCTGCGCAGGGACCATGTGCCTTACCCGGGCACGGGGAGCAAACTTACCGCTCCTCAGTGTCTATACTGTTATGGGTTACGATGTTGACGTGCTGGTGAATGACATGGACGTTACCGTCGACCGGATGCTTATAAATAGGTACAACTTCGACTATAACTATCAAACAGTATATTTCGATTTCGATGACACCCTCATCATAAGAGAGCAAGTTCACCCGTACTCCATCATGTTTCTCTATCAGTGTAAGAATATGCAAAAAGAGGTAGTGCTGATCACGAAACATGCAGATGATATACGGCAAACACTTCGAAATTACGCTATAGATCCCGCACTGTTTGCAAAGATTATTCACCTTGCTCCTGACGATAATAAGATAGATCTTATGGAGGAACATCCCGAGGGTGCTATATTTATTGATAATGCTTTTACAGAGCGGAAGTATGTTCACGATAGGTTCAAAATACCCGTCTTTGACGTCGACGCTATCGAAGTATTATTAGATTGGAGAATATGACATGGCAATGATGGATCAAATAATCGATACGGCTGACAGAAAATTCGACGATGTTAAAAAATTGCAGGAAACCACAGACCCAATAGTTATGTATGGAGCTGGCAGCTATGCCCGGGATGTCACCAGCTTTCTCGATAGCCATAATGTAACGATTGATGAATATTGCATCGATGAGTCATATCTAAGCCCTGAGCAGCAGGCCTTTGACGGGACTCCGTTAAGCTCTATAGAGAGTGCCTATCAAAAACACGCGCATTTTAATGTGGTTATCGGATTCAACGATTATGTTAAAGCACGTGCAACCCTTGGCCGGCTAAGTGATAATGCCGACGTCTATTTTATAGATGCCCCCAACCAGTATGGATTTTTTGATCATCAGTATATTCAGGACAATGTGGAATCTTTCGAGGAAACGTTTGGTTGGCTGGCTGATGAAAAATCCAAGGAGATTTTTACCGCGTTTATTAATGCTAAAATCAGTGGCGATCCGAGCGGGTTGTATAAACTTACTGATTTTAACCAATACTTTGGTGAACCGACTAAGCTCAGCGACCGTGAATATTTTGTAGATTGCGGCGGATTTGACGGTGATACCGTCTTTAGTTTTGTAAAAAATGTTAATAGTACATACGGCCATATTTATACCTTTGAACCTGATGTGGCTAATTACGAAAAGCTAGTCACTGCCGTTAAAAGCAAAGGCCTTCAAAACATTGACACGATCAATGCGGGTTGCTGGTCAAGTGCTACTACACTGCGTTTTTCTTCAAATGCCAATATGGCGGTGATTGTTTCAGGTGAGGCTGATGCTGATTTCAGCGTACCGGTAACCACTATTGATGAAACGGTCGGCGACGACCCCATAACATTTATTAAAATGGACATAGAGGGGGCAGAATATGAAGCTCTTCAGGGAGCCGCACGGACAATAACGAAAAATTTGCCGACCCTTGCTATTTGCGCCTATCACAAACCGGATGACCTCATTGTGTTGCCACAGTATATTAAACAGCTCAGCAGCGACTATACGCTTTACCTGCGCCACCACCAGTATATGTCATGGGAAATGGTCCTATATGCCATACCTAAGGCTAAGACAGAGGCAGGCGCGCTATGAGCAATCCACTTGTCAGCGTCCTATGTCCTACCTTCAACCACGGCAAATTTATCGCGCAGGCTATGGAAGGTTTTTTGTCGCAAATTACAACCTTTGATTTTGAAATCATTATTCATGATGATGCGTCAAGCGATGACACGGTAAAGTTAATTAAAAACTACATCGCTGCTAATAAAAATAAAAGAATTAGCTTCAATACGGTATTTGAAACTGAGAACCAATACTCACAAGGTATAACTGATTACCTGAAAAATATGTTTATGAGCGCCAAAGGGAAGTACATAGCCTTTTGCGAGGGTGACGATTACTGGATCGATGCTCAGAAGTTACAGAAGCAGGTTGATTTTCTTGAGAAGCACCCTGACTACGCAGTTTGCTTTCATCCGGTAAAAGTATTTTACGAGAACCATGAAAAGCCTGATTCTGTATATCCTGAAACAACTGACTCTAAAGCCTTTACCATCAAGCAGCTCCTTAAAGAAAATTTTATCCAGACCAATTCGGTCATGTATCGTAAGCAAAATTATGCAACCTTGATTGATACGGTAATGCCAATGGACTGGTACTTACATTTATTCCATGCTCAATTTGGTAAGATAGGCTTTATCCCGGACGCTATGTCTGCTTATCGGCGACACGTCGGCGGTTTGTGGTGGGAGGCGCAAAAAGGTACCGCGGCATTTTGGAAACGTCAGGGCCTTGTGCACATCGGCCTGTTCGTAGAACTTGAGAAAATTTATGGCACCAATGCCCAGTACAAAAAAGTCTTACACGACAATCTACACCACATTATGTACACCATCCTTAATCTGGACAAAAGCCACAGCGGTGAACTTGTGGAAGCTGTCATACGCTCCTATCCTGCTCAAGCAAAAGATTTCTTGGTTTACCAAAGCGGGGAGTTTAAAAAAACTATAGAAGACAGAGATGCGATATTTGTCGATCGGAATTATCGCGAAACGTTAGCCAACGAACGAGAGGCCGAATTGGCCGTCATGTCCGAGAAGGCGCGCGTTTACGAGCAGGAATTGCTCAGGATTAAGTCATCGCCGGGATACAAGGTTGTTCAAGTCGTCAATCGGCTTAAGCGACTCGCTAAACGTTAACTAACGGGACTTGGCCATCAACTCCCACAGGGCCTTATTTCCTATGGCATGTTTGAGCATTTTTCGCTTTTTTACCATCAGGGGAATAAATTTAAGCCCATGTATACGCCCTTTTAGCAGCGCAATCAGCGCCCGTTTATTGCGACCACGAAAAAGGTTGAATATTGTTTTCAGATCGGTTGCGAGCAAGCCGGGTAAGACTTTTAGGATGATGGTTACCGGAAAATTTTTAATTATCATTGGAAAATTATTCCGATATATCATGTATACCGAAAAGCCCGGGTTTTTACTGCTAGAAGCTGATCCCATATGATATGCCGCAGATTGGTCAACGTACCAATTGTCCCATCCCATAATCGTGGCGCGGGCCGCCAGATCAACGTCCTCAAGATACATCCATAAGTCTGAGTCAAAGTAATCATCTCCGAAAGGCTGGGATTTTAAAAAATCCCGGGTGAATAATGCGGCAGCGGCATTAGTGCCAAAAACTTTTTGCGTGGCCGGCAAGGGGCCAGTTGATCGATAGCCAAGCTGCATCGCGCGGCCGTAGTGATCGACGGTTATGCCGTAAGAATCAAGTACCGCATGGTCGTAATAATCGAACGTGGGCGTTTGCAGACTGCCACAGTGCTCGTGCTGTGCTGCGAATGCCGTCAGGGTCTCAAGCCAATCTTTCGCTAAGGTAGCATCGGTATTAACTAGGGCGACGTAGCGGCAATCGGCATCTTCAAATGCTTTGGCGATACCAATGTTGTTGCCAATTGCAAAACCAGTATTCTTTGTAGCATCGACTGCAATGACACTAGGATAATTGCTACGGACAAATTCCAGGGAGCTATCCGAAGAGCCGTTATCGACATAAATGATCTGAAAGTTTTTATAGGTCTGAGTCTGGATAGAATTAAAACACTCGGGCAGTAGATCTTTATTGTTCCAGCCAAGAACAATGAACGATACGAGTGGCTCTGCTGTCTGCATTACTGACGCTAATCCTTTGCCAAAATTTGTTGATAGTAATCGGCTTTACTGAAAGTGGAGGCGATTTTTTGCGATTCCGAGCTCATACGGACGAGCTCTTTACCGTTAAGGCTTTTGTTTAGTATACGTTCGATAGCGGCCGCAAGCTCATCTATTTTGAGCGTGTCAAACTTAAAGCCATTGGCGCCGTCGACTATTTGTTCCTGCCAGCCGGAAGTGGTGTTCCGAAGGATTGGATGGCCCATGAGCATGCCTTCTGCGACGTATAGTGCGAACGTCTCGTTTAACGAGCTGCAAACGGTAACGTTACACTTGTTAGCAATATCGAGAGCGGTATTCCTGTCTACGATGGGATGGATATGCAGATTTTTGCCCATGACTGACCGGCCGATTGTCGTGATCTGTTCAGACACGTAGTCCTTGCCAATGGCTACCAGATCAAGTGTGTATTCACGGTAATTTTGTGGGTTTGCAGCCCTATAGCGCGCTTCAAATAATTGTAGTGCCGATATGAATAAAAGTTGGCCTTTTCTGCCATCGAGCGGAATACCGGATATAAAGAAGCGGATAGTATTAAAATCGCTCGCTTTTCGTTCGACCTTAAGTTTGGCGGCTATGTCGACCCGTAGAGTGACTGGTTTTATACGGTTCGTATTAAAAAATTCGTTATATTCTTTAGCAGTCTGTATTGATGGAACAACAATATTAAGTTTGTTGTCATTGACTAACCGTTCAATCTTTGCCACCTCCCGCTTGTCGCCAAAACGGTTCTTAGGTGTGTCTTCGTGGATAAACCAGTGGGCTTTATTCAGGCGGCCCGTCTCCAGCATCCAATAGAGATAATTCTTATAATTGCTGTACAAAGCAAGGGTATTCATTAAGACGAAATCGTTGGGGTTGATTTGCAGGCCAGCCTGAATTATCCGGCCGCCTATCCCATCGGCCATCTTGTGAATTTTATAACCAGATGCAAGCAACGGGTTAAGTAACTTCCGTTCGATTGCCGGAGCAACAAGATGGATGTCTTTATGAGGCATTGTCTTGCCGAAATCGTTTATGACGTCAATTAGCACTAGTGGCGCACCGGTATGGTCGATTGGGTGGGATAGAAAAACCGCCTTTGGCTTGGCGTTTTTCTTATCTGTGTTAAGTACGGCCTTAGCCTGCGCTTTTACCATGGAGGCGGCAAAACGAGCGCTTCGCATGATACCTTTTTGTTTAGCACGAGCAGCAAGAGATTGGGCCCTGCCGGCCACTTTTCGGAGTTTGTGGGAAGAGCTGCCAGTATCTGGTTTTTCAATGCCATGCTCTTCAATAAAATGCAGCCCTTGTACGTAAGGAAGGTTATTGTCTGAAACCAGCTGATCGCTCAGCACCTTAGTTACCTTAGACCATCGATAACTTTCCTTGATTTTTGCTAAGTTTTCTCGAAGCGTTGCTAATTGTTTTGGATGCTGCATAAAGTTGGAGACGATCGAAACGATTTCATCGGATGACAGGCCGGTTTTTACTCCTGCTCCATTAGCTATCAACTCATCACTTAGAGGGTCTCCACCATTACTGATCATGGGCAGATCGCCCCATATATAGTCCATGACACGGGTGCGCCACGAGTATATGTTTTCCTCGCCCTGGCTGTTGATGCTGATTACTATGTCGGCATTTTTATACCATTGCACACGGTCTTTGAAATCAATCCAATCAACCATGAACACGGTTTTGTTCAATAAAGCGTTCTTTTTAAAGGTTTGCAGCACGTGCTCGTACTGCTTAACAAAATCAGGATGATCGTTATAAGGATTCTTGCCCCCTACGAGATAAAATTTAAAGTTTGGATTTTTTGATAATTTTTCGACTGCCTCAATCAACGGCTCAAAGTTAAACCATGGGTAGAGCCCCCCGAACCATAGCAGCACAAAATCATTTTTGGATGTTTTGTAAGGGTTTAATTGCTTGGCTGTAGCGTCGTCTGTGTCTTCTTCGACGCCGAAGGGAACGACTAAAATACGGTTTTGACGATAGGTATACGGGTTGAGTACACCCAGGCTCCCAAGTATGCCGGCGTACATATGTTTTTGGGGCTCATTGGCACACAAGAAAAAGTCACCTCGTTTGAGGACATGGTTAAAGCGGGGAACTTCATGTAGGTAACCTCTTAGCTCGCCAGCTTTATCGGCTGAGTCCCTTGCTGAAATTTCAATAAATATTGGTACATAGCAATCGAGTACCAGAGTGATGTGATGTGACAAGTTGTCGGCTACAAACACAGATGGATCACCCATGCTGTAACTAACAATTACGGCGTCAAAACTGTTCATAAATGCCTTGAAGTCGTCGTCCAAGGCCCAGTTATGCAGGTTTATGCCTCCATGTGAAGCGATATTCTGCTTAAATTCCTGAAATACGCTGACCGTTACATTGTGCCCGTTGTCCCTTAAGCCGGTAGCCAGTCCCCAACAGCGCATGCCGCCGCCTTCAATTTTCTGAAACTCAGGAGTTGGAACAGGACCGTAGCTTAAGATCAATACATTTTTTGCTAGGTTTGGATCGAGTGCTTGCATTTTCACGTGTAGTTATATTATAGCCCATATGAGGCCACAACTAAAACTCTAAGATTCTCGGATGTGGTTGTTTATTTAAGGTTAAAGCCGACTCCTTCGTACAGGAACCCAACACTGACCGCAGCATCACTTTCGGCTTTAGAGGCAGTGTAGAAGTGCGTACGGTGCGCCGTATCGTTCAGGCGATAAACGGGCCTGTCGGTAGTGCCGCCGTAAAAGGCGATACCTTCATATTTGAACCCAACACTGACCGCAGCATCACTTTCGGCTTTAGAGGCAGTGTAGAAGTGCGTACGGTGCGCCGTATCGTTCAGGCGGTATATAGGCGACGTACTGTTCTTATTAGTGTAAAAGCCCACGCCTTCATAGCTAAAGCCGACATTGACGGCCGAGCCGCTCTCGCTGCCTGATGATGTGTAGAAGTGTGTACGGTTAGCGCTATCGCCCAAACGGTATATCGGACGGTCTCCTAGACTACAGAGCATGAACGAAGTGACGGATGTGTAGCCGTTCTGTTTAAGGGCAGCTATTTCGGCAGAATTACCACTCAAGAGGCTATCGTTGATATTGCCGTTCCGTAATATATTTACATAGTTATTGCCGTTGGCATTGGAGTACAAAATTGTTGGAGCAGCAGTTTCCCTGTTGAGAATATCCGGGCTGCCAAAGCCTCGTACCAGACCGGCGGTATTGTCAACAACCAGAGGAGTGTCGGTACTGCCGGCACATTGGTAGCCAAGTGTCGCCTCAATGGCGTAACCGCTATTTTGCATGGCACTTACGGTAGCCGCGCCAACCGCGTAGCCATGTTTGCCGGTAGAGTTGTTGTATAGCCTGTATACGGCTTCCTCGTCAACGTTAGACCAGAGCAAAGGTAGTGTCTTGATGTATTGGGTTGCTGACTGCGAGTAGGCGCCATCCGGGCTATTAATGTAGAGAACTTGCAAGCTGAAATTACGCGTACTGCTTGAACCCGGTAATCCTTGAACTACGATGTTTTGAGGCTGGTTCCAGTTAGATGTATTAAATACCAACGAGCTTGTGCCAACGATTTTAGCAATCGAAGTATCGCTGAGGCCGTAGTTTAACTGGACGGTAGAAAGAGGCCGGGTCGCCAATCTAATTGGAATAATAGCTATGTCACCATTATTATCTACTGCGTCATCAGTGATATCGTAGCTGACGGCTATGGACTGGTACGGCGATCCAAAATAGTTGGAGAATAAGTTGAAAAATGACTGGTTTCCCGAGAAATGAGGAGTATACCAATATAAGGCAGCGGAAGCACCGTTGTCTATGTGTGTAGCTACTCCGTCAATTGTCGTATAACCGTCATAGTATGTAGTCGCACCGCTTGGGCAACGGGCAAATGTACCTTGGGTCATCGGACCACCGTAGCATGACTGAGGGTCGTCTGAATTATTCCAGGCTCCTTTTATAACTGCCCAGCCAACGTTTCCCTTGGCACGTTGCTGGCCGAATTTCAGTAACCAGGCACCACGAATCACCTGCTGGGAAAATCCTGCCTTCGAGGCGCTGTTAACACAGGTTACGCCGGTATTTGTTACCGTTACACCATTGCGTTGATAGAGGTCAAGACCGCTGTAGCTAAAGTCTTCGATATTGTCAGGACAACCGTAACCAACGGCTGCAACATATTTATTCTGATTACCGTTATTACAAAAACTGCCACTAGCGCCCGCTACAAGGCTCTGTTCTTTCTGTAGAGTCGCTAATAAAACTTGGGGATTGATGCCGTATGCTTGAGCTGAGCTATATATTACCTGGCCGGCGGAAACATGATTGCCATATATATATCCCTGGGAAGGGTTGTAACCAATAGGTTCCAAGGCCGCGAATCCGCTGTTCGGGCTGATACAACTGTTAGGGAAGCTATTAAGGAAAGCATCGATTTGCTGGGCGGTCATTGTGCTGACATTGTCAAAAACGGCATCATCGATGATCTTGCTCCTATTAAAGGCCTCAGCTGCCAGTGCTTGCGACGTACCAAAGCCTATGACCAGCGACACGAGCAGGCCTATGTGTAGTAAACGTTTCATTGTGCTATCTCCAAATTCATTGCATCCTCACTTGATACTTTTTTATCGTTCAGCGACGCGGTTGCAGTAACTTTCCATGATCCGCTGGTCAAACCGATGTCTTGCAATTTCCAGTTCCAATATGTAGCACCGCCTCGATCGGTCGTTTGTGCTTCTAGAGATTTTGTTGCGCCGTCTTTAGTGAACGAAATAACGCAGCTGGCACCAGGACTTGTAGTGCAGACTGAAGATATAGTGTTTGGCGCGGGTGATCCGCTCAGGTTTGGATGGTGGTTACTAATAAAGTTACCTGCCGGCGTTAAAGGCGGTTCGGTAGAAGATGTTGCGGTATCGGAATTACTCTTTTCATCACCTGGTTCAGTACTGGCGCCGGTTTTGGTATCAGAAGTTTTGTCTGCAGATGAGCCATTTGAACTTGCCTCGCCTTTAGTATTTTGGCTGGCAGTAGACACTGCGCCGTCAGGCGTAGGCTTCTTATGGACGTATAAGTAGGTGCCTACTAGGGCAATCACGACGAGACATACTAATCCCAGGACCCACTTTTTGTTAAACGATTTTGGTATTTGCAATCTATTAAGCATATGTTTTTATTATAAGTGACGCCTTGTTATATGGCAAGGTAAGGCATGCTAATTATGACTGTCTAAAAGGATAATGTATAGTTAATGACTAAGGTGAATAAACTGACAAATTACATCAAGATACTAAAAGGTGTCGACAGGCGTACACAGTATCTTGGCGGTATTTTTATCATATTAGTACTTATGGCGTGCTATCTGCGTCTTAAGCTGATGCCGGCTGAAACGTTTGACTACACTAATTTCCTGCTTCCTTGGCATAAATATTTAGAACAGAAGGGTTTGAGCGCCTTCCATGATAATTTTGCCAACTACAACACGCCGTATCTTTTCTTATTATGGATTATTACACTGCTTCCTCTGGGGCCGCTGGCAGGAATTAAACTGCTATCAATTGGCTTTGATTTTGTCTTGGCCGCAGCTGTGTTTGCGATCGTGGCTTACTATCGGCCTAAGAGCTATAGTCCCTACATCGCCTTTTTGGCAACCCTATTTTTGCCGACAGTGTTTCTTAATAGTAGTCTTTGGGGACAGTGCGATGCTATATATACCAGCTTCGGTCTCTGGGCATTTTACTTTTGTCTGCGTAACCGGCAATTTGCAGCCTGGTTGCTATGGGGAATAGCGTTCTCGTTTAAGTTACAGGCCATCTTTTTCCTCCCATTCCTCTTGTTCTATAGTTTGCATAAACGCTGGCGATGGTATGCTCCGCTCGTGGCGGTAGCGGCATTTGCAGTGCTCTCAGTGCTTCCTATATTGGAAGGCCGCTCGTTGTCTAGCACTCTGGGTATATACCTATTGCAGGCTAAAGATCCAGTCGGCGGCCAACCGGCGCTTGCCTGGTATTCCCCGACCTTCGGGCAACTATTACCGGGCGGGGGATTTTTCTACCACTATTTTAAACAGGCAATGCTTGTAATGGGTGCCGTAGCAGGTTTGCTGGTAGTATCTTTAGCATTTCTTAAAGATAAGTTTAGCGACAAGCAAGTACTCAATATCTTGGCAATCAGCCTATTCGTGGTCCCATTTTTACTTCCAGGCATCCATGAAAGATATTTGTTTTCAGCCGAAATAATAGCCTTAGTAGCATCCTTTGTTCTTCCGCGTTTTGTATGGGCTGCAATTACTATGCAGATAGTCACTATAATCACTTACAATTCGTACTTTACGGGTGGTAGCCAAATTCCGCAAATATCATATTCTATCCTCGCACTAGCGGTATTAGGAATAATTTGTTTCATGACCCAACAGTTATACCTACGTTTGACGGGTGCAGGACTGTACGCTGAAGAGACCAAGGTCATAGCTAAAAAACGACAATAGGCTAAACTACTGAGCTTTTTTAGCAGAATTAGAGTTGGCAACTTTGTAATGCACTAAGCCATATGACGCCAGCAGTATGAACAGAGGAACATACAAATAGAGATAACGGGATCTCGCTTCAAATAGTAGCAAAAAGGCTAAGAGACCAAGTAATGACAGGCGAATCAAGGTTAATGTACGCAGTGATTGGCCGGGACGTTTTAGGCTTATAGGTGTCAGGCTGGCAAGAAGGACGGCTATCCATGCAACTTGCAGTATATTGCGGCTCACGCTAAAGGCCGCTCCAGTGGGGTGCATGATAGTCTGTACTGTGCGGTTAAAGCTACTCCGGTGCAGCAAAGGCGCCTGAGCGCCGGTGCCTTCATGATAAGCATAAAAAGTGCCGTCACCGAGTATCCAGGCTCCTTTTTTGCTCAGGAATATTGGATAACCATCAACGCCGTAGTTGCTCAAGCGGGAATTTATAGTGTCGACCGTATAGTCTTCGTAAACAGGTATTGATTTGAATTGATTGAGCGCAAGGGCATCCGGTAAGTTCCACGCGCCGTACCGGCATTCATTTTGGCTGCAGTCCTCAGATAGGCCCATCATGGCAAAGTGACTAGCCGGCATGGTATTAAGCGTCAGGTCCATCGATTTAGCTAATACTTTTTGTCCTCCTATGGTCACGGCTATGGTAACCAACAGGATGATTGGCAGGACCAGGAGCATAGGTCTGAATACAGCAAAGTTTTTGTGTATTCGATGGAAATGTAAAAATGGTACCGCAACCAATACCAGGAAGGCGACCAACACAAAAATAGTGGTCGGTTTTACCAGGTAACCTATACCGCCGCAGAGGCCGAGTAAGACTGACCATAAGATTCGACCCATCAATTTCCGACTGTCCATCAAACGCAATATAAGATACAGCGATGCGATTGGGAATAGCAGGCCGATGGTATCACTGTAAAATGTCTGCGACCAAAGGGAAAAAGTTATGAAAAATAACCCGAAAAATATCGCTAACAAAGCCGCTCGATTGCCACCAATACGTCGAGCGCATAAATAAAGCAACAAAAAAGCAGCATTCATCGCTAGTACATTGCCAACAATAATAAAGTCTATGAAGTCAGATACATGCACCAGGCTGGCGATCTCATGAAGTATATTCAGGAGGCCTACGATGCCAAGTGTATTACTGAATAACTCCAGATAACCGGTCGTATCCGGGTATGGCTTAACCGATTCAGTAAAGTTCGCTGAAGACTGGTACATAGTCTGCGGATCCCAACCTGATGTTAACGGATTAATTGACAGGGAATACGCTATACAAAGGTGCACTAACAAGACACTTACAAAGAATACGCTAACAAAAATCTTATGTTCTAACAGGTTGGCCAGTTTACCTAAAAGACTTGAACGTACCAAATACCGAAGTGCGACCATCAGGGCAACTGCAATAATGGCATCAAGGAAAATGATTCCCTGAAACTGTCGGTAACGCGTCGCAAATATTGCGAATAGGGCTAAATAACCGAAAACGGTTATATAAATATAATCAAAAGGATGTAATTCTTTTGACCTTAAGCCTCTCAAAATTTTGCTAAGTAGTACGTTTTTCTTCATGTATTTTTGGTTTACTGAATACGTACTTACTATACCAAAAGTAATTCCAACAAAGCGATACACCGATTGACAAAAGTTTGCCCAAAAGGGCAATAGCAGTATCATGTCCATCAACATGTAATAAGTCTGTTACGACTGACTTGAAGCCGTAAATGACGATAGGCTGCAATAACCAAAGTCCACTTATGGTGACTAAGAGGAATAACGCAATTTGTCGTTTTTGGTTGGTCATACTGGCATTAAACGTGAAACGCCTGTTGAGGACAAAGCTTACTCCCATACCGACAGAAGTCGATACGATATTTGCTATGAACGGATTGAGGCCGGACAAGATAAGTAACGAGTATATACCAAAATCAATCCCCGTATTGACCATGCCCACCAGGGCGAATCTTAACTGGGTTAAGTTAGGCTTTAACCCGGCCATTATTTATTGCTTGAAGAATAAATAGTGTCTACGATATATAGTGGTCTACGCTGTGATTCGACATATATTCTACCGATATAACTACCCAAGACACCCAGCATAATCATTTGCATGCCGCCAGTAAACAATATTGAGATTACTATAAATGTCCAACCTTCGACACTCGCTTCAGGGTAAAAGATTTTCACCGCTAGGGCGTACAAAATGCCCGAGAAACTAATACCGGCGACGGTAAAGCCTACGCGGGTGATTAACTTCAGCGGCGCCCATGAAAAGCTTAAGATTCCATCAGTGGCAAACTTGATCATCTTTTTCAAAGGATAGCCTGTTTCGCCTGCATGGCGTTCATCGCGGTCAAAGCTAACCGCAATTTGCTTAAATCCAACGTAGCTGACCATGCCGCGGAGAAAACGATTGTGTTCTTCGAACTGTTTTAAGACCTCAACGACCTTGCGGTCAATAAGGCGGAAATCACCGGTGTTGCGCGGTATTTTTATGTCGGCTAACCTGTCAAGTACATAGTAGAACATAAAGGCAGTAAATCGCTTGAAAGGAGAGTCTTTCCTGGTTTTTCGCTGAGCGTATACTACTTCGTAACCCGATTCCCACTGCGTTATAAGTTCGAAGCTTACTTTAGGAGGATCCTGCATGTCGCTGTCCATAATTATGACTGCGTCGCCCTTTGCAGTGTCAATCCCGGCCGTAACGGCAATCTGGTGGCCAAAGTTACGGGAAAAATTGATGACGGTGATTCGTGAGTCCTTTTCCTGAATGTCAATAAGCATCTCTAGCGATTTATCTTTGCTGCCATCATTTACGAATATGAGTTCATAGTCGTAAGATGAGTGCTTTTCTAATAGATCAACCATAGTTTTGTACAGTAAATCAATATTTCCTTCTTCGTTATATATGGGAAATACGTAAGAGATAAGTTTTTTCATAAAGTTATGCTTTATTGTATCAGTGGCATGTTAATTACAAAAGGCTCACCAGATATTGCCCGTAACCCGACTTCTTCAAAGGCTCGGCCAAGGCCTGTAATTGCTCTGAATTGATGAACCCCTGCCGGTAAGCCACCTCCTCGATACAGCCGATTTTAATCCCCGTACGCTTCTCGATAACCTTAATGTACTCGCTGGCCTCGTTCATGCTTTCGAAAGTGCCGGTGTCGAGCCAGGCGGAGCCGCGGTCCATGACCTGGACTTTGAGCTTGCCCGACTGCAAATATACTTCATTAACGGCGGTGATTTCCAGTTCACCGCGGTCAGAGGGCTGGATGGACTTAGCGACATCGACAACCGAGTTATCGTAGAAGTAGAGGCCTACGACGGCGAAGTTGGACTTAGCGACCGTTGGTTTTTCCTCGATGGAGATTGCCTGGTTTTCGGAGTTAAATTCTACGACACCATAGCGCTCAGGATCTGAGACCTGGTATGCAAAGACGATGCCGCCATCCGGGTCGGTGCATTCCTGCAAACTTTGGCCGAATGCTTCACCGTAAAAGATGTTGTCACCAAGCACCAGGGCAACTTTATCGTCGCCAATAAATTCCTCGCCGATAATAAACGCCTGGGCCAGGCCTTCCGGCTTTGGCTGGGCAGCGTACTGCAAATTAATACCAAGTTCTGAGCCGTCACCGAGCAGGCGCTGGAACTGAGCCTGATCCTGCGGGGTAGTGATGATAAGGATTTCACGGATGCCAGCCTGCATGAGGGTGCTCAGCGGGTAATAAATCATCGGTTTGTCATAAATAGGCATAATCTGCTTAGAGATACCCTTGGTAATTGGATACAAACGTGTGCCCGAGCCACCAGCAAGAATGATTCCCTTCATTATTTAACCTCCTGGTTAAGTTCATTATGGATATACTGTTGTAAGTCATCGTGCCAATCGCGCAGTTCAAGGCCCGTAGCTTTGATTTTAGCGAGGTCCATAGCGCTCTGCAATGGGCGCGGCGCTGACTCCGGTTTTGCGGCGAAGTATTCGGCCGTGGTCGTGTCAGTAACCGTTAGGTCGTTACGGCCCATCAGGCTGAAAATGGCGCGCGTAACGTCGGCCCAGCTCACTGCCTCACCTTCGTTACTGACATTGTAAATGCCAGGAGCCGCACTGGTGCTGAGCACCTGGTCAACCGCATCAACCAGCGTTGAAGTGAATGTTAAGCGGCCAATCTGGTCGCCGACAACGGTAGGGGATATGTTACGGCCAGCCAGGCCGATCATAGTTCTGACAAAGTTCTGGCCCTCGCCGATTACCCAGCTTGTACGAAGGACGTACGTTTTACCATGTATGAGCGCGGCAGTGTCTCCGGCGGCCTTCGTTTGGGCGTAGACGCTTAGCGGTGAAACTGATTCGTCTTCATGGTGTGGCACCTGGGTGCCGTCGAACACGTATTCTGAAGATATGTGTACTAATGGTATGTCGTTCGCAATTGCTGTTCGGGTCAGGTTAGCGACCCCAACCGCGTTAACTTTCCAAGCAATAATGCGGCCCTCGGCGGTTTCGGCCCCATCGACATTGGTATAAGCGGCGGCATTCAGGATTGCAGATACGTTGGACCAGTCATAGGCAGCGACCGCTTTAGAATCCGTAATATCAAGTTCTGACGAGTCGACGGCAGCCGCATCGGGGTATTTCTGGCGTAATGCGGTGCCAAGCTGTCCATTGGCGCCAATTATCAAAAATTTAGAACTGTCCATACCTTAGACTTCCATTGGTGTTATGTCTTGTAAAAGCGGGTGGTTGCGGTCGCGGTCGTTAACATTGGCTTCATCAAGGCTGATTGGCCATTGTATGTCCAGGCTTTCATCTCCGAGGTTCACAAAGCAGTATTTTTCGTAATTGTCAGCGCTCCAGTGAGAGTTAACGCTATAGAGGTAATAGGTATCGTCCTCCAACGTCTGGAATGAATTGGCGACCCCTTGTGGCAAAAATACAGTCACATTCGGATTGATTTCCACGGTAACGACTTTACCAAACGAGTCACCCTTACGAAGATCGACATAAGCGGCGAAAACTTTGCCCTTCACGACAGAAATATATTTATCCCATGGTTCGGCGTGCAATCCGCGTGTCACGCCGGCCTGTTTGTTGTAGGACAGACTGTTTTGGACGACATTAAAAGCTTCGGGCATACCAGCAGCAACCAGCTTGGCTTTTTGGAACTTTTCCTGGAAATACCCGCGGTCATCGCCGACGTAATTCACGTCGAATATCAGCAGGCCCGGTATTTCAGTTTGGCGAACGTTGAATTCGGTAGTTGGAAGATTGGCCATTCATATGCTCCTTTAGTGTCCTGCGGCCTTATATTTGGCTTCGGTTTCGGCTTTTTGCGGCTTCCACCAGTCAGGATTAGCTTTATACCAGTCAATTGTCTCTTGGAGGCCGCGTTCCATGCCGTTATTGTCGGTAAACTGCGGCTCCCAGCCAAGTTCACTATGAAGTTTGCTTGAATCCATAGCGTAGCGCAGGTCATGGCCCGGACGGTCGTTGACGTGCTCGTACCAGTCGCGCGGCTTGCCCATCAGCTCGAGGATCATCTCGATGACCATTTTGTTATTGGTATGGTCGTTGTCGGCTCCGATAATGTACGTATCACCAATTTTGCCTTTTTCGATAATAAGGTGGACCGCGGAGTTGTGGTCATCCACATGGATCCAGTCCCGGACATTTTCGCCGGTGCCGTACAGCTTAGGCTGCCGGTCTTCCAGTATTTCAGTAATTTGCCGTGGGATGAACTTTTCGACGTGCTGGAAGGGGCCGTAGTTGTTTGAGCAGTTGGAAATGGTGGCTTGGACGCCAAAACTGCGGATCCAGGCCCGGACCAGGTGGTCAGAGCCGGCTTTGGTGGCAGAGTAAGGGCTTGATGGATTGTAGGGAGTCGTTTCCTTAAAGCGGTTAGGATCGTCCAACTCGAGGTCACCAAATACTTCATCGGTTGAAATATGGTGCAGGCGTTTGCCATGGTTGCGGACGGCTTCCAAAATGCGGAACGTCCCGATAATATTCGTTTCCACGAACGGATACGGGTCTTTGAGAGAGTTGTCATTATGCGATTCAGCGGCGAAATGTACCACGATGTCGGTGTCGGCGACTAAGCGATCGATCAGCTCGGCGTCACAAATATCTCCGGTGACAAACTCGATCTTATCGAGTACTGCTGACAGATTAGCGGGGTTGCCGGCGTACGTCAGCTTATCAATGACGGTAACTTGATAGTCGGGATGATTCTTGAGGGTGTAATGCACGAAGTTCGACCCGATGAACCCGGCGCCTCCTGTAACAAGCATTTTCTTCATAGTGGTATTGTAACGCTCCTCGCTGCTTTAGGCTCGCTTTAATCTGTTGTAGTTTGTAAAAACAGCAACATATGCATTTTATACAACATTTTTATAGCCATTAGGATTGCCAGATTGCCAGTGCCAGGCATCGGCACTGGCATCGGTGATGGTTCGTTTCACACGCCAGCCGAGTTGGGATTCAGCAAGCGCGGCATCAGCATAGTATTCTGCCAGATCACCGGCTCGGCGATCAGCGAACTGGTAGGGAATTGTTTGTCCGGTAGCCTGTTCAAAGGCTACGATCACCTCTAGAACGCTTTCACCGTGACCGGCGCCAAGGTTAAAAGTATGGAAGCCGGGATCATATATTTTTTGTAAGGCTGCCAGATGTCCTTCGGCGAGATCGGCCACGTGGATGTAGTCGCGAATAGCCGTGCCGTCCTTTGTCGGATAGTCATTGCCGTACACCGACAGCTTTTCGCGCTGGCCGGCCGCTACCTGGCTGATGTAGGGCATTAAATTATTAGGAATGCCGTTTGGATCCTCACCGATTTCTCCCGATGGATGGGCTCCAACCGGGTTGAAGTAACGGAGTGCTACGGCGCAAAAATCAGGATTCGCGGCCGCTACATCGGCTAAAACCAGTTCTGACACGAACTTAGTGCGGCCGTAAGGGTTTTGCGGTTCGCGGGGTGTGCTTTCAGTGTAGGGTATCGGCTGATCACCATATACGGTCGCCGACGAGCTGAATATGATTTTGTTTACTCCTGTTGCCAGCATTGCCTTGCAAACCGAAACCGTACCGCCGACGTTTGTCTGGTAGTAGCGCAGCGGATCGGCGACCGATTCACCGACAGCCTTCAGGGCCGCGAAGTGGATGACAGCGTCAACTCTATTGTCTTTTAAGACACGGACGATGAAATCAGTATCAAGTACATCGCCCTCTATAAAATCAGGGCGTTTACCGGTAATCTTTTCGATTCTGTCCAGAACAATTTTGCTGCTATTGTCCAGGTTGTCGACGATAATTACTTCATGGCCATTCGCCAGCAGCTCTACCGTAGTATGGCTCCCAATGTAACCAGTACCACCCGTCACTAATACTTTCACCTTATGACTCCTTGATTAGGGAAGTTACTTTTTCGACTAATTGATCCAAGTCGGCGTTGCTGTTAGCCTCGGCGTTCAACCGCAACACTGGCTCGGTATTGCTGGCGCGTACATTAAACCAACTGCCGCCAGGCAACGCGACGGTCAGGCCGTCGAGCCGGTCAAACTGTGCGTCAGGGAATGCTGCTTCAATGCGGGCGATTACTTCGTCCTTATTTTCAACTGTAAAGTTGGTCTCCGGAATGCTTGGATATACTGAGTACATTTCGCGGATTTCTGAAAGTTTCTTGCCGCGCAGGTTAGCGACGTATAAACCAATGACTGCGGCAATCAGGCCCGAGTCGGCATAAAAGTTGTCGCGGAAGTAGAAATGGCCGGAGACTTCGCCGCCAAACGGGGCGTTCTTCTCACGCATCACCTGTTTAATGAAAGAGTGGCCGACTTTAGTCCGTACCGGGTAACCGCCTTTAGCTTCAATCAGTTCGCGGACACTTTTAGATACACGGACATCATAGAGAATGCTCGATTCCGGGAAACGTTCCAGGAAATACTCGGCCAGTAAGGAGATCATGACATTTCCAGGTATGACTTCACCGGTTTCATCGACGAGAAATGCCCGGTCACCATCACCGTCGAAAGCAATGCCGCCGTCAAGATTATTGGTTTTAATGGTCGCAATAAGATCGGATAATGTTTCGAATTTAAGCGGGTTAGCTTCATGGTTCGGGAAAGTTCCATCGAGTTCGAAATACATTTCCGTGACGTCCCATGGCACATATGGTTCGAGTTCCGGGAAGATTTTACCGGCCATGCCATTACCGGCATCAACGGCAATCCGTGATTCGGTTAGCTTGTCGGTTTCGATGAACGATAGCGTGTGCTGGATCCAATCTTCAATAACATCTTTGCTTTCCAAGCCGCCTTGTTCGTGGGCTGGAGTAAATTCATTCCGGATAACAGCGTCGCGGATGTCGAACAGGCCGGATTCCTGGCCGATAGGGCGGGCTTTGGCGCGGCATAATTTAATGCCGTTGTATTCGCCAGGGTTATGGCTGGCAGTGATCATGGCGCCACCGGCCAGGTTGTAATGGCCGACGACGAAGTAAATCATATCGCTGGTGACTTCACCGATGTCCCACACGGTATACCCTTGGGAACGGGCTCCTTCTATGAGTGCGGCGGCCAGTTCGGCGGAGTCAGGACGCATATCGCGGCCAACTGCGATAGTTTTACTCTCATGTTCAGGCAGCCAGCCGGTAAAGGCCTGTCCGATACTGTTAGCGACATCGGCGGTCAATTCGGTGCCCACCCGGCCTCGAATGTCATAAGCTTTGAAGATTGCAGTGATAGAATCAGGAACCAAATCCATGTAGTACTCCCTCGGTCTTAGTGCTTTAATGATACAGGATTTCTGCGCTTGCTTTATAATTTGAGGGTATATACATCATTAATCTGGAAAGTTCATGAAAGTAATTATTGTTAGCGGATACTTTAACCCTTTGCATGGTGGCCACCTGGACATGATCGAAGCCGCCCGTGCCATGGGTGATAAGCTGATTGTTATCGTCAATAACGACAAGCAGCAGCTGCTTAAGAAAGGTAAGATCATCCTTGATGAAAAAAATCGTTTGCGGCTGCTCAGGGCGCTGCGGGACGTTAACGAGGTGGTACTTTCGATCGACGAGGAACCATCTGTTATAAATACCTTGGAAATGATTGCCCGGCAGCATCCCGGTGATGAACTGGTCTTCGCGAATGGCGGCGACCGTGACAGCGAAAAAGAAGTTCCCGAAGCTGAAATCTGCAAGCGGTACAATATCGAGATGCGATTTGATGCCGGTGAGGGTAAGTCTGACTCCTCGACGCGTATCAACCAGGCCACCGGCCACGAAGTAGTGCAAGATTAATCTATAACGGGCGTATCTGTCTTAAAAATCCGCGTTTTATAGAGGTAAAAGTTCCAGATTGTCGTTACGCCAAGCGCCAGTGTCCGGGCGATGTACGCTGGTACGACGCCGTCGAGTAAACCTGTCACTAAAATGGTAAATCCAAAGTTGAACAGCACCAGCAGGCTAAAGGCCAGGACTTGAGGCAAAAGCACTGTATGATGCAGGCGCCTGTCGCCGAAAGTGACTAACTTCTGCAAGCCGAATGAGACTGTGAGGCCGATCCAGAAGCTGAGCGCCACTGCCAGAACGTCATTCGCCCCTAGCTTTTGAGCGATAAATATAATTAATAACTCAAGCAGGTAGACGCTGCCACCGACAATCAGATACCGCCTGCCGGATGTCATCGTTGCGTTTCCGCCGTTTCTATGCAGTGGCGGATCTCTTTCTCGAGCTGTGTATGGAATTCCGCGATACTGAACTTCGTGGCGGCGCTCGCCACCTTCTTGTTGTCGTACTTCTCGGGTTTGAAGTCTTGTAGTGTCTCCATAAGGCTCTCCACGGTTTGCTCTTCGAAAAACTCGCCACTGACACCCGGTTTCACATAGTCGAGTGCCCCGCCGGCTTTGTAGGCGATAACCGGAGTGCCGGCAGCTAAAGCTTCGACCGGAGCAATCCCGAAATCATCAACACCTGGAAAAACAAAGGCTTCGGCCAGCTGCAGATGGCGAGCCACCTCTTCTTCTTTCAAAAAGCCCAGGAAGCGGACTGACGCGCCAGCCATAGCGGTTAGCATGTTGTAGTCCGGCCCGCTGCCGATTACTTTCAGCGGCAAACCCAAGCGGCTGCAGGCGGCAACAGCCAGGTCAACCCGCTTATAGGGTGTTTGCCGGCCGGTAATAACAAAACCGAAACGCTCAGTGGGTTCGGTTGTCTTGAACCGCGCAATGTCTACGGGAGGGAATACGACCGAGGCATCACGGCTGTAATACTTCTTAATTTCATCTTTGATGTGCGTGGAGTTGGCGATAATGTAGTCCGGCCGCTGCGCGGCTTTGTAATCCCATTTACGCAGCGGTGCTACCAGTAAGCGTAGTCCAAGCCGGGCCAGGGGGTTAAAGACGCCGAAGCCGGGGCGCTTCATGTATTCGTCGTAGCGGCTCCAATAGTAATGCGTCGGTGCGTGGCAGTAATTTATGTGCAGCGTGCCTTCCGGTACGTTAATACCCTTAGCTTCAGCGCCGGAGCTGCTTATGACAAGGTCGTAGCCTTCGAGCTTCAAACGGGTAAACCACCAAATGCGCAGCAGCGGCAAAAACTTGCGTAAGCGGTTGAAGGGCCAATGTTGCAGCGGCCCGGTTTTAACCATGCCATGCAGGCGTTTTTTCCATTCTTTAGTGGCGTATGAGGTGTATATCGGGGCATACGGAAACATGTTATGCAGTTCAAGTACTACTTTTTCCGCGCCGCCGCCGATCAGCCAGTCGTGTACGACGGCAACCTTCATGGTTTTGAGCGGTTCGGGAGTTTTAGTAGCCATTACGTGTATTGTAACTGGCTATATGGGTAAAATCTACTCCGCGCCGGTGCGTTCCAGAACAACGCGGATAGTCTTAATCAAAATAGTGACGTCCAGCCAGAAGCTCCAGTTCTGCACGTAGTAAAGGTCGAGCTTGCGGCGTTCATCGAAACTGATGTTTTTACGGCCGGAAACCTGCGCCAGCCCTGTGATACCTGATTTTACGGCTAAGATGGTGTGGCGCTTTTCGTATTGGGAGAGATCACGGGGGACTAGCGCGCGTGGCCCCACCAGGCTGATGTCACCCTTGATGACGTTGAAGATTTGCGGCAGCTCATCAAGGCTGGTAGCCCGGAGAAACTTACCGATTTTGGTAATGCGCGGATCATCGGGAAGGTAATCGCCGTTTTTACGGTACTCTATGGCAAGTTCCGGGCGTCCCATCTTAGCGAAGGCCTCTTCGGGGAGTAGCCCGTTATATGTGGCGTTCATGGTACGGAATTTAAAAACCCGAAACTCGTTATTGTAGCGTGTCAGGCGAATCTGGCGCAGGAACACCGGGCCGCCATCGGCCAGTTTTACCAGCAGGCCAATGAGCAAGAACAGCGGTGACAACAGTACGACCGCCAGGATACTCATGCCGAAGTCAAAGATGCGTTTTACGATCCGTCCCCAGCCAATCAGAGCGGTCTGGTGGACGGCTATAACCGGGATTGAGCCGCGGAACAGCTGCACGTCGATGTTCCCGACAAATAATTCGGTATTGCCCGGTACGAAGCGGTAGGCTACATGATTCACCTGGGCGTACTCTAAAATGTCCCGGTTGCGCGTTTCGTCGGCGTATAACTCGGTCTGGATAATCGTATGAACGGGCTCGTTAACACGTGGCAAGGCAGTTTTAAAGTCGCTATATGTTTTGACATGGGTATGCTCACCAAGGGCAAATTTAGTACCGATAACGGCCACGATCTTATAACCTGATTGCCGGCTGTTTATGAGCAGATCGACCAACTCGGCGGTCATCGTAGTGTTTCCTACGACTATTACGTTATTAAGGCCAACTTTGAATGAAAACAATTCGGTTCGGATTAACCGGGCTAAATTGCGGAAAATAAGCAAAAACAGGAAGCCGAGTCCAAAACCGTAGATCGGTACCAGTTTGGCAGGGAACAGGGGTTCTTTGGATAAAAAGCTGATGAAGACAACGAACAACAGGCCGATAAAAGACCCCACCAGCAGGCGACCAAATTCAACAAAGCGTTTTTCATAAATGGTGCTGTTATATAGTCCCAGCAGACCAAAGATACCAATCCAAAACGGCAGGACGAGGGCGAATGTCTCCAAATAAGTCCGGGCAGGAACGGCATTGGCGATAGGTACGTCGCTCAGGGTGACACGAAGAATAAAGGCGCCAACAAAGGCAGCAATTAAAGCCAGGAAGTCGCCGACTATTAAGAACAGATTATAGATTTGTGAAGCGTTGTTCTTCATGGGTATTATCGCGGTCGTGGACAATAACCGCTATACTAGATTGTAACACCCTATGCGCATACTAACTGATACAATTGCCCGATATATGAGCCGTTTGGCGGCACTGATCATCGTGCTTATGCCGTTTCACGCGTTTCTAACCGTTTGGGCATCGAGTTTAGTGGGTCATTACACGCTGTTAAGGTTATGGAAGGAGTTTGTATTGGCAGGATTGTGTATTGGTGCCTTGTATTTAGTGATACAGGATAAAAAGTTACGCTTCCGATTGCTCCATGACCGCTTGTTGCAATTGATATTCGCCTATGGCTGCCTGCTGCTTCTCGTAACCCTTTTTGCTCTATGGGCTGGCACAGTAACGCCCAAGGCTGCCGCCTATGGGCTGCTTCTCGACAGCCGGTTACTACTCTTTTTTATTGTTACCGCCGTTACTGCCCATTATTCCGACTTATTAGTGCGTGCCTGGCGGAGGCTACTGCTTATTCCGGCGGCTATAACGGTTGGTTTCGCGACGCTGCAGTATGCAGCACTGCCGTCCGACGTGCTGAGCCATTTCGGTTACGGGCCAGCAAGTATCAATCCGGTAGCCACGGTCGACCAGAAAAACGATTTTCAGCGCGTCCAGTCCACGCTTCGGGGACCCAATCCTTTCGGTACCTATCTTATCCTGGTTCTGGCGGCGCTCGGTACCCGGCTGATCCGTTTTCATAAGTCGTTTTGGCAGACGGCCGCGTTCTTTATACTGAGCCTCTTGGCACTGTTTTTTACCTTTTCACGCAGCGCCTGGATTGGCGTGGTCTTCGCGCTGCTGTGGTTGCTTTGGCAGGCTGTTACGTCGCCAAAAACCCGTAAGCTGCTCATAGTCGCGTCGGCCGCCACGCTGGTGCTAGCCGCTGGAGCGATGTACGGCCTTCGGAATAATGACTACTTCCAAAATGTTTTCTTCCATACGAATGAACATTCGTTAGCCAGTGAAAGCTCCAATACCGGTCACTTTACGGCCATCAAGGAAGGACTGGTTGATACCGCGCGGCAACCATGGGGCAGGGGTATTGGCACCGCAGGCCCGGCATCGGCTTACAATAGCGATCCAGCACGGATTTCTGAGAATTACTATATTCAAATCGGGCAGGAAGCCGGTGTCTTGGGCGCGGGCTTATTTATAGCAATTACCGTCGTTGTTATGCGTCGGCTGCATGCTGTTCGGCAGCATGAACTGGCCCGGGTGCTGCTGGCCAGCTTTATAGGTATCTTAGCGGTTAACATGCTATCCCACGCCTGGGTGGATGACACCATCGCGTACATGTGGTGGGGGTTTGCCGGGGCGATGCTTGGGCTGGGCACTCAGAAGGAAATGGACGGCTAGCATGAAGGCCCGCCTCATTCAATTTGCAGCGTACTTTATTGGCGGCAATGTTTTCTTTTACAGCGGCTACCTGACGTTCGGTCTATGTTACAGCGTATTTCATTGGCAGTGGTGGCAGGCCAAGCTGCTGGGCGACGCCATCGGCTGGACATTAAACTACCTGGTACAGCGTTACTGGGCTTTTAACGGCAAAGACTTGCAGAAACAGGAAACTGCCAACCGGTTGCGCTACATCGTTATTTCCGTAGTTGATACTGTTTTAGACTACTTGATTGTCGGCGGCCTCGTACATCTCGGTGTAACACCATATATTGGGATGTTCGTAGCAGCCGGATTCTTTACGGTTTGGAATTATGTATGGTACCGCTTCTGGGTATTCAAACCTGCTAAAGCTTAGATTTGGCGTATAATAGGCCTAAATATGAGCACTGACACCGTTCGACCTACTAAAAAACAGCGGGAAATCCTGGACTTTATTCAGCAGTTTATCGGCGAACACGGCTATAGCCCCAGTTACCGCGAAATCATGAACGGCTTGCAGTATACGTCAGTAGCGACCGTATCGCTGCATGTGAACAGTCTTATCCGGCGCGGCCACCTGCGAAAACGTGACCGCTCGGCCCGGTCGTTAGAAGTTGTAACCAATACTGACAAACCAATTGAGCCACAAGCTGTTTTGCCTAACGAGGAGAAGTGGCTGATTGATAAAGTTGACGACCAGTTCCGCAAGCTTGAACTGGAACCGGCGCCCGGCCAGCCGGCGATTGACGAACTTAATGTACTGGTCGGTGCTCTTAGAGTGCTCGGTTTGGACGGGGCGGCTCTGAGTTTCGTTTCCCGGCTGACAGATATTAGCAAAAAATCTGCAAAATAACGCCGCCCATACAACTAATGGCGGTATAATATACAAGTGAAGTTACGATACAAAAAGTCATTAAAACGGCCACTGCGCATCGGCATTTATGCCGGAGCGTTTGATCCGGTACATGCCGGGCACGTCGCGTTTGCCTTGCAGGCCGTCCAGTCCTCCGCTTTGGACCAGGTAGTCTTTATGCCTGAGCGCCGGCCACGCAGTAAACCGAGCGTTGAACATTATGCCCACCGTGTCGCCATGCTGAAGGCCGCTTTGGCGCCGCATCCTAACCTTGCTGTCATGGAAGTTGTCGACCGGCACTTTACCGTGCGCCGTATATTACCGCTCCTGCAGGTCACATTTCCTGACGCGCAACTGGTACTGCTGATGGGCTCGGATACCATAGACAGCCTGCCTCTCTGGCCGTATGTCAACCGCCTGTTATCCGCCGCGGAACTTGTCGTTGGGCTTCGGGCTGACCATAACAGTGAAGCGGTAGAGGCTCTTATTGCTGATTGGCCATTACAAAAGCCGAGCAATCTGGTTGTATTCAACTCGTACGCGCCTGACGTATCATCATCGCGCATTAGACAGGCACTGCGGACTAATCAGTCGGCTAAAGGGCTGTTGGCAAGTGTCCGGCGTTATTCGCGCCAGGAATGGCTGTACGCCTCGCCGGCCTATGCAGCACTAAAATAATCTATATAAAATTCTTGCCAAACATAAGCGCTTTTGTTACAATTTTTCCTATCATAGATGCTCAGCGAGAGAGTAGGCATGATACAAAAACTATAAAAAACAAAAAGTCATACGAGGTGTATGACATAGTACAGGGAGCAGTACATGCCCATTAAAGTTCAAGTTACTGACACTATTACGGTGCCGGTAATGGTCAACATTCGCCGCCCGTCGTGGCAGCAGTATATGCAGTATTAATTAAAAACCCCGGACATACCGGGGTTTTTAATTATGATACGGATTACTTACTGCGCGCTGTCAGTCGGTGTTTCCGCGCTGCTTTCGGTCTGGGTTTGAGTAGTAGTCGGTGCTTTGCCGGTTTTCTGGGTAATTGCCGTTTCGATTACTTTGTTAAAAGCTTCGACTGATGTCGGGGTACTGATTTTCTTGCCGTCGATAAAGAAGGTTGGCGTAGAGGTAATTTCCAGGCGATTGCCTTCTTTCAGGTCGGCCTGTACGCGGTTGTTGACGGTGGCGCTCTTAAAGTCGGTTTCAAACTTGGCTACGTCCATGCCGAGGCTTTCAGCGTACTGCTTAAACAGGTTAGTCGGGTTGCTGCTTCCGCTCCAGTCATTCTGGTTCTCGTACAGTTTGTGGTACATGTCCCAGAATTTGCCCTGCATGTCGGCAGCTTCGGCGGCCCGGGAACCGGCGATGGCATTCTGATGTATCTGGTATAACGGGAAGTTGCGGAACTGGAAGTGAATTTGGTCCTTATAGGTAGCTACTACCTGTTCGACAAGCGGGTAATACTGGCCACAGGCCGGGCACTGAAAATCACCGTATTCTGTTAGGGTGACACCGCTGGAACCGCCCCCTTCAATATGGTTAGTGGCGCTAACGCTACTGCTTGGTGCCGAGGCATCCTGCTTGTTTGTAATGAAAAATACCAGGCCAAGTACTATAACAATAGCCGCTACGATGCCCCAAAACCGTTTATCCATGGTGCCAATCAACCTCTTAATATATAGTTAAGTATACATGGTTAGCTGAAAGCCAGCACCATGAATAGCCTTAAAGCACGATTAAAATTTATACATGACCATATTTATTATTGCGCTCATACTACTCGGACTCTCCCTGTTCGGTATTGCCATCCGTAAAACGTACAATTACTTGCCCGAGAAAGAGCTTAAGCGACAGGCCCGCAGCGGCGACGCGGTCGCGCGAGTACTTTATAGCGCGGTTGCTTACGGCCCGAGCTTACGGGTTTTACTCGGCACGTTTATATTCGTAACGGCGGCGGCAGGGTTTGTGCTATTCGCGCGGATAGCTCCGCCAATGCTGGCTTTCTTCGCGGTATTAGCCTTGTTGGCCTACGGATTTGGCTGGATGCCTGCCGCCCGGGTTTCTGACCTCGCGGCTCGCTTAGTGGTGGCCATTACGCCATTTGTAACCTGGCTGCTCAATTACGTTCACCCATTGTTTTATAAAATCGCTCATTTCGTGGAAAAGCGCCGGCCGTTTACAGGACACAGCCGGTTGTATGAAAGGGAAGACCTGGTAGAACTTTTAGTTGCCCAGCGCCAGCTGCCTGATAACCGGATCGCGCCGGAAGAGCTGGACATCGCGGTGCACGCCCTGACATTCGGTGACCGGTTAGTCGGTGACATCACCGTGCCGCGCCGCGTCGTAAAAATGGTTAGTATAACGGATAAAATTGGGCCAATTCTCATGGGTGAGTTGCATGAAAGCGGCCATTCCCGTTTTCCGGTCTATGACAACCGTGAAGGCAGTCAGGACAACCTTGTCGGCATCCTGTACCTTCGAGATCTGGTTGATGTTAAGCATGGCGGCAATGTTGAGGAGCTGGTCCAGAAAAAGGTGTATTACGTACACGAAGACCAGTCGCTGTACCAGGTGCTGCACGCGTTTATTACCACTAAACATCATCTGTTTGTCGTAGTGAATAGTTTTGAAGAATTCGTCGGTATCGTGACTATCGAAGACGTGCTCGAGCAGGTGATTGGACGCCAAATTGTCGATGAGTTCGACGCCTACGACGACATGCGTGCCGTAGCCCGAAGTATCGCCGCCAAAGAGCACGATACGCATAAATCAGTTTCCGATACTGTAACAGAGGTGGTAGAATAGTTCTCTATGAGAACCTACGCATTACAAGCCGCCGCCCAGACCGATGAAACCGTGACCGTCAAAGGTTGGGTGAATTCCCGCCGCGACCACGGCGGCCTGATCTTTATTGACCTGCGGGACCACACTGGTATTGTCCAGCTGGTGATTCAGCCAGAAACCGAGTCCGCTTTTACGATTGCCGAGCAACTGCGCGACGAGTTTGTCATCAGCGCTGTTGGCTTAGTGCGCGAGCGCCAAGAGCACTTAAAAAACCCAAACATTGCAACCGGCGCAATTGAAATTAAAGTTAGTGAGCTTGAGATTTTGAACCGTTCCGAGCCGCTACCGATTCAAATTCACGGCGAAGCCCAGGCCAGTGAAGACCTGCGACTGAAATATCGCTACTTAGACCTGCGCCGTGAAAAAATGCAGCAGCGCCTTAAGCAGCGGGCCGATTACTACAAGCAGATGCGTTCTTACCTGGAAGACCGTGACTTTATAGAAGTTGCCACGCCAATTCTAGCAAACTCCAGCCCGGAAGGCGCCCGCGACTTCCTGATTCCATCACGCGTCCACGACGGCAAGTTTTACGCCCTGCCGCAAGCTCCGCAACAGTTCAAGCAGCTGCTGATGGTCGGCGGTGTACCACGTTATTACCAGATCGCCGCCTGTTTCCGTGATGAAGATCCCCGTGCTGACCGCCTCTACGGTGAGTTTTACCAGCTCGACCTGGAAATGTCATTCGTTGATAGCGGCGAAGAAGTTCGAACGACGGTCGAGCCGTTGATTAAAAATCTAGTCACCAATTTTGCCGGTAAAACACTGCTGAGCGAAGAAGTTCCGCGTATTGCCTACCGCGAAGCTATGGAAAAGTACGGCTCTGACAAGCCTGACCTCCGTTTTGGTATGGAGCTTACCGAACTCACCGAAGAGCTGCAAAATACCGGTTTTGGCGTTTTTAAGAATGCCGAGTGTGTCAAAGCCATTTGTGTTAAAAACGCTGCTACTTTAAGCCGCTCGCAAATTGACCAGTTTACTGACATCGCAAAAAGTGAAGGCGCTGGTGGGTTGGCTTACCTTACATTCCAGGACGGTGAAATAAAATCCCCCATTGCTAAATTCCTGAGCCCGGATGAGTTACTGGCTATCCAGGAAAAAATGGGCGCACAGGACGGTGACATTGTCTTCTTCGGCGCTGACACGCGCCAAGTTGTTAACAAGGTGCTCGGCCGCCTGCGCAACGAATTCGCTGCTCATCTTGACCTTAAAGACCCTAATATTGTCGCCCTATGCTGGATAGTTGATTTCCCGTTCTATGAATGGGACGATAAGCAAAATAAGCTCGATTTCGGGCATAACCCCTTCTCTATGCCAAAGGGTGGTACCACCGGCTTAGATACCGAAGACAAACTACAAGTCGTCGCCGACCAGTACGACATGGTCATGAATGGCTATGAAATTTGTTCCGGCGCTGTACGTAACCACAATCCGGAAGTCATGTACAAAGCTTTCGGTGTCCTTGGGTACGATGAGTCTTACGTAAACGATAAGTTCGGTGCCATGATTAACGCGTTCAAGTATGGCGCGCCGCCACATGCCGGCTGTGCCTTTGGTATCGACCGCATGTTCATGGTGCTTGTCGGCGAAGACAATATCCGCGAAGTCGTGGCCTTCCCAAAGAATGGCTCAGGCATTGACGTCATGATGGGGTCACCGAGCCTCGTTGATGACGCTCAACTGAAAGAGCTGCACGTTAAGACTGTTGTCGAAGACTAATCCAGTTCAAGGCTGCGCCAAACATACCAGCTTGCCACCGATTCAAACGGATGCCACTGGTTGGCGGCAGCTACTTCGCGCATATCCTCGACTGTAGGCGCGGAATCAAATCCGTACAGCTTGCGTATACCATTTTTGATGCCAAGGTCGCCAGTCGGCAACACGTCGAGCCGTCCCATGCAGAAAATTAAAAACATGTGTACGGTCCACTCGCCGATGCCTTTCACGGTAGTAAGTTCGGCTATGATTTCATCGTTAGAAAGCGCGTCGAATTTGTCCAGGATAATCCGGCCGTCATATACATGAGCCGCCAGATCAAGGATATAACGTGCTTTAGGGCGGGAAAAACCAACGCCGCGCAAAGTGTCTTCATCCAGAGTTAAAATCTGCTCCGGGGTTGGAAAAACGCCTTCAAACAGCGCGACAAACCGGGCTTCGATGGCGGCGGCCGCTTTCAGGCTCAATTGCTGACCGATAATCGATTCGACCAGCTCCTGATAGTAATTTTCATGAGGCCGGAGCGTGCAGGCGCCGGCACGGGTTATTACTGCGCCCAGTACCGGATCAGTGGCGCTAAGCTGCTGCATGGCAGCGGAAATCGTTTGGTTATTGGCGATGGGCATGGTTACAGTATAGGTGGTTTTTTGGTACGATACAGTAATGAGCAAACAAACCCGTGCCGTCACTGATGAGCGAGCTAAACTATTACCCCGCCTGACTGGCTTTTTCTTCAACCGGCCCCTCCGGACAACTTTCATATGGCTGGTATTACTGGTGTTCGGCGTACTTAGCTACACGACATTTTTAAAGCGTGAAGGTTTTCCAAGCATTTCAATCCCCTTGGTGATCGTACAGGGAAGTTACGCCGTTGATGATCCGGCTGTCGTTGACAGTAAAGTCGCCGCGGCAGTTTCCGACATTGCCCTTAAACAGGCAGGCGTATCGTCGGTAAGCACGAGTAGTGAAAGTAATTTCTTCAGTGCGACGGTACAGTACAAAGACGGCACCGATACCAACAAGGCTAAAGATGATCTGCAAAAAGCAGTAGAGGCGGATAGTGCTGTTCCGGATCAGGCCAAACTGACATTCGCGGCACCATATTTTGGCGTTACCGGCGGCGGTATAGAGAAAATTGACGCTACTATCTCAGTCTATAGCAATAATAAGGATGTCGGTCTTCAGCAGCTTACCGACCAGGCTGCCAGGGCCGTCAAATACCTTAACCAACACAAGGGTGACCTGGTCCAGAACTACTTTGTCGAAAATCCATTCCAGACTGTTACCAATCCAGCAACCGGCCAGGAACTAACCGTACAGCGTACCTTCGACCGTTACGCGGACCACGGTGGTAGCCGGACCGAGTTCCATAAAGCCGTTACAATCGGTGTAGCCAGTGTCAGTGAGGCTGACGTAATAAAACTGGATAAACAGATTCGCGACCAGCTGGATGACCTGCACCGGCAGTCCCAGTTTAATGACATACAGACGACCATCACGGCCAGTTACGCGCCTTCTATTAACGAGCAGATTTCTGAACTGCAGCGCGTATTGCTTGAGGGCCTGCTGGCAGTGCTCATCGTCGGTTCGATTGTCATTAGCCTGCGGGCGTCTTTAGTGACGGTCATTTCCATGGTGACGGTTATTACTATTACGCTGGGTGTTATATATGTATTTGGCTATAGCCTGAACGTCATTACGTTATTCGCACTCATTCTCGGCCTGTCATTAATTGTTGATGATACGATTATCATGATCGAAGCTATCGACAGTGCCCGGCGGCATAATACCGACCGCGCCAAAGCCGTCAAAGAAGCTTCCCGTAAAATTGGCCGGGCCATGATCGCCGCTACTTTAACTGCCGTGCTCAGTTTCGCTCCGTTACTGTTCGTGAACGGTATCCTCGGTGGCTTTATCCGGGCTATCCCGGTTACTATTATTTCGGCATTACTCGTCAGTTTAGTTGTAGCTCTGATCTTTATTCCGTTGTTCGCCCGCTTCATCTTGCTAGGTAGGAAACACATGGGCGAGGCTGAGGGACCCTCGGCGGCTGGCCGACTTGAAAGCAAAATAGCCAACACCATCGCCAAGCCGATGCTATGGGCCCGGCACTCGCGCAAAAAAGAATTTGCTGTCGGTATCGCCGCCGTCCTTATCGGACTGCTGTTTGTTGGAGGTGGTGTAGTCGTATTCGGTAAGGTTCCGTTCAATATTTTCCCACCGTCCAAGGATACGAACCAAATCTCAGTCTCCATTACATATCCTGGAAATACGACTATAACCCAGGCTGAAGCCATTGCTGACGATGTAGATGCGGTTACGAAGGATGCTTTGGGCGCTAACCTTGATAAGGCTTCCTACTACGGACAGGCCAACAACCGGTCGGCCACGCTGTATATTGACCTTATCCCTTACGGTGAACGTGATGCGACGGCGCCGGATCTGGCAAAGAATATTTCAGACCGCTTTAAGGGATTTGAGGCTGCTAAAGTCAGTGCCACTACCGTTGATATCGCTCCGTCAAGTTCCAGTTTCACGGTCAATATTAACGCCGCTAACCGGCCGGCAGCCGAACGGGTGGCGGCTGATATGGTGCAGTACTTAAAAGGCCATAAATTGACCCGCGCCGACGGTTCTCAGGCCACTGTTACCGAGGCGGTTATTCAAAGTGCCGACCTGTATCAACGCAATGACGGCAAATCCATAATCGCCGTTAACGCCACTTTCGATGGCAGTGATGTCAGCACCTTAACGACGCTGGCCAAAAAGACCGTGAGTGACCGCTATACCGATGCCTACCTGCAGGGCTTTGGCCTGAAGGCCAGCGACGTTTCGACGGACATCGGCGAGGAGGAAGACTTCCAAAATTCGTTCAAAGCGTTATTGTATGCTTTCCCGCTGGTACTGTTGGCGATTTACATCCTGTTGCTCGTCCAGTTCCGTTCGTTCCTGCAGCCGCTGCTGATCTTTATGGCCTTGCCATTCAGTTTCTTCGGTATCGCTCTCGGCCTGTACTTTAGCAATAACTCATTCAGTTTCTTCGCGATGCTTGGTTTCTTCGCTCTGATCGGTTTGAGTATTAAGAACACTATCCTGTTGACCGATTACGCGAACCAGGCCCGCCGCGCCGGTATGCCGGCTATTGACGCTGTTGTCGGCGCTCTCGGCGAACGGTTCCGGCCTCTGGTCGCTACCAGCCTGACTGCCGTCTTCTCGCTGATACCTCTGGCTGTTACCAGCCCTTTCTGGCAGAGTTTGGCCATTGTCCTGATCTTTGGCCTTCTCTCCAGCACACTGTTGGTTATCCTCGTGTTCCCGTACTACTATCTGGGTGCTGAGTATATCCGCATTAAAATTCATCGCTTCTTTAGACGCCGTTCCCAAAAGGCATAAGCACATTGCAGCAGCCGTGCCGCTTCTGCTACACTTATGCTTAATTATGGCTGACAAAAGGACTATTCAGGTATCGGGTGGCGAGGACGACGCAAAGAACGACGAGCTCGAGAAGCACGTTGACCGGATGATGGACAAAAGTTTGCCCGATGAGCAGCCAGCAACTTCCATAGCGCCTGCCGGTGCTCCCGACCTGCCCGAAATAGATATATTTGAAGGCAAGGACATTCGTATTGAAAGCACCGATAACGACAGTAAGACTGAAAAAGTAGAGACCACCAGCGCCGACCCAGCCGCGGATAACGAAAATATTACCGCTGATCCTTCAGTTGAAAGTCCCTCGATCGATCCGCTGATAGACGACATTGTGTCCAATGAAGGCAATGAACTGCTGGCTGCCCAGGACGCTGAAATTGCCCGGGCGTTTAATGACAAGCCGCTCACTTTTAAGCAGAAGGTTAAGAATTTCTTTGCAGCCTGGTGGCACAATAAAAAAGCTCGTTACGGCACTATCGCCGGAGTGGCCGCGCTCCTCATAGTCGCTGGCGTCATACCGTCCAGCCGCTATTTTATGCTTAATACGGCCGGTGTGCGAGCGCAGGCATCTCTGACGATACTCGACAAGACTACCGGCCTGCCCCTCAAAAACGTCACGGTTACTCTCGGTGATCAAAATGTCAGGACTAACAGCAAGGGTACGGTGCAGGTGTCATCGGTCAAACTTGGTTCGCAGCTGTTAACGGTGCGGCAACTGGGCTTTGCCAAAGTCTCGCAGACCGTAACGCTCGGCCTCGGCAGCAATCCATTAGGAGAATTCAGCCTGCGGGCAGTCGGCACCCAATTTACGTTTAAATTGACCGATTACCTGTCGGGCAAGGCTGTTTCGGGCGCGGAGGTCTCAAGCGGTGAAGCTAACGCCAAGTCGGACGCTAAGGGACACGTGGTGCTGACGATTGGTAAAATCGAGGCCGCGACCCTGAACGTTAAAGTTGCCAAAACACACTATCGCACGGAAAAGGTCGCCATCAATACGACTGAAGCCAAAGAAACGCCGGTTACAATGGTGACTGACCGCAAGGAAGTCTACGTATCGAAGCAAAGCGGCAAATATGACGTCTATAAGATTGATATCGACGGCAAGAACAAGCAGGTACTGCTACCGGCAACCGGCCTTGAGCGTTCGCAGCTTACCCTGGTGTCGCACGTCAGCGACAATGAAGCGGCTCTCGTATCATCCCGTAATGACAAACGTAATCAAGACGGTTATCTACTCGACACCCTGACAATCATCGATGTTAGTGACGGCTCTACGTTAACATTGGATTCTTCAGAAGAAATCCGGCTGATTGACTGGGTAGGGGATAAGCTCGTCTACCTTAAAATCAAAGCGGGCACCAGTGCCGGTAATCCCGAGCGTTTTCAGCTGATATCCTACGACTACAAGACCGCTAACCGGCAACAACTGGCCGCCGCGAACTATTTCAACGACATCGTGGCTGTTAAGGGCACGATTTATTACGCCTTTTCGGATAATTACCGGGGCGGTCCGTCGCAGTTCGTAAAAGTCAACGCCGACAATACCGGTAAGCAAACGTTGCTCGGCCAGCAAGTGTGGAATATTGTCCGGACATCTTATGACGACCTGAGCTTGTATACCTATAACAATCAGGAACGCCGGGACAACTGGTACTTGTACCACGTCGGTGACAGTGAAGCCAAAAAGCTGGCACAGGCTCCATCGAGCAGCTACGAGACGCGGTCGTACCTGGACGCGGCCGACGGTAAGCACTCATTATGGACTGAAAGCCGGGATGGCAAAGGCGCGCTGCTGGTTTACGACACTGCTAGCCGCAAAGATACTGTACTAACAACGCAAAGCGGCCTCACGCAGCCGCTGCGATGGCTGGATAGCAGGACAGTAGTGTACCGTATTGCCACCTCACAGGAAACCGCTTCGTACGCTAAAAGCCTGGACGGCGGCGAAGCCAGGAGGATCGTCGACGTTACCGCTGTAGGCGGTCTCGGCGGCAGTGGTCAGTACTAGCTGTTTCTGTCATACTGACAGTAATGGTCGGAAACCCTTTTTCTCATGCTCAAATTGATGAGTTTATAACAACATTATCTCTGTATTATGACCATAGCGGCCGGCATGATATGTTGTGGCGCCAACCGTCAGTGAGTGATTCGACCGGATATTTTGATCCCTATAAAATCATGGTTTCTGAGTTGATGCTGCAACAAACGCAAGTCACCAGGGTAGCGACAAAATATGTAGAGTTTTTAACTACATTTCCTAAGGTTGAAAGTTTAGCGGAAGCCGAACTGAGCGAGGTTTTAAAGCTCTGGAACGGCCTTGGTTACAATCGACGCGCTAAGTTTATCTGGCAGGCAGCCCGGATGGTTATGGAAAAGCATGCTGGCATATTTCCTGATACGCTGGAAGGTCTGGTGAAATTGCCTGGCATAGGTCCGAATACGGCCGGTGCCATCATGGCTTACGCCTATAACCAGCCAATCGTATTTATTGAAACCAACGTCCGAACGGTTATAATCCACCACTTTTTCCCCGATCAGGATGCCGTCCCGGACGCGGCGGTTCGCTCGGCTATGGAGCAGGTGTTACCGCAAGCCGCCCGCGAAGGCCTAGAGCCGCGTCAGTTCTACTGGGCAATGATGGACTACGGCAGCCACCTGAAGGCTACGGTCGGTAATGTGAGCCGCCTTAGTAAACACTACGCCAAACAATCGGCCTTCGAGGGTTCAAAACGCCAATTGCGCGGCGCGGTCATCCGGTTGCTTGCTGCCGGTCCGCAGACGCTCGCCCAGCTTAAAGGCGCAGTCAGTGATGAGCGGCTTGACGAAATACTGGACGGATTGGTGCGGGAGGAAATGCTCCAGTATAAGTCTGAGTTATATCAACTCGGCTAAACACGTAGAATATTGTATAATAGTAGATTATGACTGTTTTTCACCAACTAACTGAGCCTGCCGTCGTGGCCGCTCTGCGATCCGGCGCTGTCGGGGTATTGCCAGGTGACACGGTCTACGGCCTTATGGCCTCGGCTGGCAATCCTGACGCTGTCACAAAATTGTTCCAGCTAAAGCAACGCGAAAACAAACCGGGCACGGTTATCGCGGCCAGTGTTGACCAACTCGTCGAACTTGGTCTGAAGCGCCGCTACCTGACAGCGGTTGAACAGTATTGGCCGGGGCCGGTAAGCGTGATCATTCCGGTCGATAACCGTGAAGAATTAAATTATTTGCATCAAGGCCTGTATGGTTTGGCGGTACGCATCCCGAAAGACGACCAACTCCTCAAGTTACTGCAGGAAACTGGTCCGCTTATGACTTCAAGCGCCAATTTAGCCGGACAGCCAACTTCAACGACGCTTCGGCAGGCACAGGAGTACTTCGGCGAAAAAGCTGACTTTTACGTCGAAGGCGGTGACTTATCCGACCGGCTGCCATCAACGGTTATTCGAATTATAGATGATGCCGTGGAAGTCGTGCGCCAGGGCGCTGTTATAATTGACCAAGACTAACAGGATTAACAGGGGGCACGCATGACATTCGACGACTACCAAAAGCAGGCACTGACGACGGCCGTAACCAATCCGGACCCATTGATGGACAAAACAATTTGGGCGATGGGTGTCGCTGGTGAGGCAGGCGAGGTGATTGAAAAATGGAAAAAGATCGTGGCCTACAAGGGCGGGGAAATTACCGATGAAGACAAAACTGAGTTAGGTAAGGAACTCGGCGATGTCGTGTGGTATATCGCCGTACTTGCCGACCGGCTTGGGTTGTCCTTTGACGAAATCATGCAAAAAAATCTGGCTAAACTGCAGGACCGCCAAAAACGGCAGGTTATTAAAGGCGCAGGCGATAACCGCTAGAAACTAAGCGGCTGTAACGAATTCTTTGCGCAGCCATTCGTCCAGGCTGCCGCCACCGCCAGCTGAAATACAGACTACCGTATCGCCGGCAAGCAAATGATCCTGAATGGCCTGCTTGAGTTCCGGCCCAAGTTGGCTGGCCACGGTTTTTGCCTGAGCGGTGTCGCTGAGCAGCGCGCGCAAGTCCGCCGGTGTCAGGAGGGCCAGCGATTCATCTTCGCGGGCCAGGTAGCTCGGTACAATGTATACTTGTTTGACGCCATCGAACAGGTCGCGCAGTTCGTCCTTAATAAAGTGCTGCCGCGTATTGTGGAGGCCTTCGTAGACAACCACTACTTTACCTTCGGCAATCTCAGACGCCGTTTCCAGCGTGCCACGGATTTTAGGCGGTGTATGAGCGTAATCGGTGATTAAACCCGGCAGCAGCTGTTCAAAACGCCTGGAAACGCCCGGAAAGGCCTCCATGTGCGGCTGTAGTTCGCCGAGCGGCTTACCGGTAATAAATGAAACGGCTTGCATGACCTGCCAGGCGTCTTCGCGGTTAACGATGCCTGGAAGTTTGAGGCCGGCAATTTCCGGCGCGTCTTTGGCCAGTACGGTATGTTGTTCGGTTGGCTTGAACTGCAGTTTGTCCGCGTCTTCTTTCCATAGTAAGGTATGTACACTTTGCGTCACAAACTGCGCGAAAGCCTGCTCGTAATCAGGCCGGGTAGGATATATATCAGGATGATCCCAGTCGATACCAGTGACAACGGAAACGTATGGATGAAAGGTGAGGAAATTACGATCGAATTCGTCGGCTTCATATACAAAGTATTCACTACCAGGCTGGTAATGGCCCATTTCGCCAAATGAAATTTTGCCCCCCACCGAGTAACTGATAGGAATACTCAAACGGTTACATAGCCAGATGGCCATGGCTGTAGTGGTGGTCTTGCCGTGCGTTCCGGCAATGGCAAGCAGCTTCAAGTTCTTTTCGATCATGATATGGCTCAGCAGTTCGTCACGCTTGGTCATTTTAATACCGCGTTCCCGGCAGAATACCAGTTCGGGCGCGTTGGGCTGCTCAATGGCTACCGCCGATGAAAATACGTACCAGTCTATCGGTTGAGCGGTATGTATCTGTTCAATCTGCTCGGTGGTCTGGCCAATATGGATGTTTTGGATTCCATGGTCCTGTAAATAATGGATATACTGCGAGTCCTGCTTGTCGGAGCCGGAAACGATGTAACCGGCTTGATGGGCAATCAGTGCTAGAGGCCCAAGGCCGGTACCACCGATACCTGAGAAGTAAATATGCATATTTAATAGTCTAAACGGCCACAACCGAATAGTCCACTGCGACGGTCGGAGCTATACAAACATAAGTAGGATATAATCATAAGTATATGAATGTTCGGCAACTGCATCACTTGTGGACTAAAGTCCGGCCTGTTGAACCAGGTTATTTTTTTATTGCCGCCGGACTGTTCCTGGTGCTGGGAGTATTTGGTCTGCGTGCTAACTACATGCACATGGATGAGTTGCGGAACGCCGTGTACGAAGCAGATAAAAATAACGGTGATACCAGCGCCGCGCTCACGAACCTGCAACGGTACGTAACGGCGCACATGAATACTAAATTAGCAGCGGACAACGGCGTATATCCGCCTATCCAGTTGCAATACACGTACGAACGGTTACGGGAAACCAACGCCAAGGCAAGCAACGAACAGGTTTACGCTGATGCCCAGGCCCACTGCGAAGCCCAGAATTCCAGTGACTTCTCCGGCCGCAACCGCGTGCCATGCATTGAAGAGTATGTCGAGAGCCACGGTGTTCAGCAGAAAACTATTCCCGACGCCATGTATAAGTTTGATTTTATCTCGCCAACCTGGTCGCCTGACTTTGCCGGCATTAGCCTGCTACTGGCTGGCCTGAGTTCTGTAGTCGGGGCCAGTTGGTGGGCGCTTCGCGGCTGGATTAAGCGCCGCGTCTAATGTTTATTTAGCTAGCTTACCGAACCGGGGCCACCACGCCCTTTATCTTTAAAGTGCAGCAGTACAACGCCGGTGCCAAGGAATAAGAGCAGTGCCATTATGAAACGTAGCATATATCAGTATTGTATAGCATCCGCGGCCTATAAAAATAGCTCCCTGCCGAGGCGAAGGAGCTATTAGTGCTATTTGTATAGCTGAAGGAACTAAGGGGTTTTAGTTGTGGTACTGTTACCGGTTGTAGGTGTTGTAGTAGCTCCTGTGCCAGTAGAGGTGCTGTTTTGAGTGCTGGAGCTTGGTGCCTGCTGTGTAGAGTTGCTTGTGGTGCTACAAGTCTGGCCCTTAGGATTATCTTTCTGGTACTGAGCGATAGCCTTAACGACTTGGCTTGATCCCTGGAGATTTTCCCAGAACAACACCTGATCCTCGTTAATGATCATCTGATCGTAAGGACCATGGAGTTCACAACCCAGTTTCACCAGCTGTACACTATTGTTGGAGTCAGTGGTGTCGGTACCCGCTTGTTCGGTAGCGGTGCCATTTGTCTGAAGATAGTAAATACTGCCGAGGCTGATGTACTTATTAGTTAGATCTTTGATTTTACCAAAGTATACCTGGCCATTGTTCAGGAAAACTGCCTGGTAGCTGTCTTTCTTGATGGCGTTTGCCTGGCTCTTGCCGCCGAATACCGCGAAGGCGGCTATGGCGATGATCAGTACCGTAACGGCAAACAGCAAAGCGACGGCTGTCCGTTGTAACCACGCGTGGCTCAGTTTAGCGGGGCGTGGACTACTACCGTTACTACTGCTGTTAGTTGATACACTGCTGGCGCTCGGACTTACGTTAGAGCTTGCAGGTGTTGCGGCGGGTCGCCCAGCGCCACGGTTGCGAAAATCCATATATATACTTCCTACCCTTTTATGCTTATAGCACATAGTGTAATACATAACCGTAATGGGCGCAATAAACCGGCTTTAGCGTTCTAAGGTGTTGACAAATAAAATACCCCCAGAGTATTTTAGGGGTACCACCACTAACCATAAGAGAGGGAAACTTACTATGGCTTACAAGCACACGAATTCGAAAGGCGTAACATACTACCTGAATTCAAAGAAGGTTACATTACGCGGCGGTAAAGAGCAGCCAATCTATTACTTTTCTAAGGATGAGCGCCCGGAAGGCGTTGATTTGCCAGATGGCAAGCAAGTCAAGGAAAACCCACGCAACGGCTTCCTGACTGTTTCTAACAAAGCTTAGTTAGCGTACGCGTTCAGTTTAAAACCTCCCGTTCATATATGCGCGGGAGGTTTGTTTTTAACATAGGCAGTGCTGGTATACTGAAAATTATGAGCGACTCAATTCTTAGTATAAAAAACCTGAAAAAAGTATATGACGGCGTACCGGTCGTCGATGGCATCTCATTCGAGGTAAAACGGGGCGAAATTTTCGGTATCCTCGGCCCGAACGGCGCCGGTAAGACCACGACGCTGGAAATGATTGAAACGCTGCGGCCAATCGATGGCGGGGAAATTACGCTGGACGGCTTCAACGTGGCCAAACAACCCGACCAGGTTAAGGCTATTATCGGTATCCAGCCTCAGTCGCCGGCATTCCAGGACAAGACCCGCCTGAGCGAAATCATTGAGCTGTTCGCGGCTGCGTACGGCGAAAAAGTTGATGTCATGCAGTATCTTAACGATGTGCAACTTGGCGAAAAGGCCAAATCGTACGCCGAAGACCTGTCCGGCGGCCAGCGCCAGCGCCTGAGCATCGCCGCCGCCCTGGTACACAGCCCCAAGGTATTTTTTATGGATGAACCGACCACTGGCCTCGACCCGCAGGCCCGCCGCAACCTTTGGGATCTCACCCAGCAAATCCGCGACCGGGGCGTTACGGTAGTTATGACCACGCACTATATGGATGAGGCCGAATTGCTGTGCGACCGGGTAGCCATTATGGATAAGGGCAAGTTGATCGCGCTTGATACTCCTAAAAACCTTATTAAACAGTTGCTGGCTAAAGGTTTTACCAAGAAACAGCATGTTGAGCAGGCGAACCTGGAAGATGTATTTATTGATTTCACCGGCAAGGCGCTGAGGGACTAATATGAAGAAAAAGCTATACACCGTACTTATTTTTAGCAAACTCAATACCCGGCGTTTTTTCCGCGACCGATTGTCGATTTTTTTCGGCATCCTGTTCCCCCTGATCTTCCTGTTCGTATTCGGCGGCATTTTCGGGAGCCAGGACAACAGCATCTCCTTTAGCGTGGCGCTGGTAAATGATTCGCCGTCGGCTTTTGCCAAGGATTACGCCGACGCGATTAAAAAGTCTGAAGTATTTAAGGTTGACCCGGACATTAAAACTCTCGACGGCGCCCGTGAAAAGATGGGCCGCAGCCAGCTGGACGCCACGCTGGTGCTGCCAAAAGATTTTGGCGTTGTCAAACAGGGTCAGACGTACCCGAGCGGTACGCTCATGGTCTACTACACTAACAATAACGCTACTGCCGGCCAGCAATTAGCCACGCAGTTAAACGGTTCGTTTAACGATCCCAAGCAAGACGGCATAAACATCAAACTGACGGGTATCACGCCACCGTTCACCGCCGAAGGCAAAGAACTCAACCAAAAGAGTCTCAGTCCGTTTGACTATACCTTCGCCGGCCTGCTGGGCTTCTCGATTATCGGTTTAGGCATTTTTGGACCGGTCAATGTTTTTCCGGAATTGAAAAAACAGGGTATTTTGCGCCGCCTGCACACTACCTCGCTTAAAACCTGGCAATACTTCCTGGCGACCATGTTGTCACAGGCCGTGATTGGCCTGGTGTCACTGGCGGTTATGTTCGCCGTCGCTATCGCGGTATTTGACCTGCGCGTTCTTGGCAACTGGCTGGAGCTGACGGCGTTCCTTACGCTGAGCATTTTCGCTATTCTCGGCATCGGTTTGGCCATCGGCGGCTGGGCTAAAAATGAGCGTCAGGCGGCTCCATTAAGTAACATCGTAGTTTTCCCAATGATGTTCCTATCCGGCACCTTCTTCCCACGCTTCCTCATGCCTGAATGGCTGCAGAACGTTTCGGCATTCTTGCCGCTGACGCCGGTGGTTGACGGCATCCGTCTGATCGCCACCGAAGGCAAGCACTTCGTCGATCTTGGGCCGCAGCTTGGCCTGATCGCTCTCTGGATCGTGGTCATCTATGCTATCGCTTTCAAAGTTTTCCGCTGGGAATAAACCGCACAACCGTCGGAGCGTATTGAAAATTATAAGCAAAAGTGCTATAATAGTAACATGACTTCCGCACACCAAGAATTCATACAAACAGAACCCCTCCAAACCACTGAAGCAGATGATCCGCGAGTCGAAACACTTGACCGTCAGGGTTGGACAGCAGACGATATCCGCCGCAAAACGGCCGGAGTCGTAACCGGCAGGCCGCAAGCCGATGACACCCTCCCCGCGCGACAAACATTCAGGTCTCCGGCCGGTCGAAGCGGCAGCGTCCGTTCATTTGTTTCCGATCCCGGCAACGATCCTTATTGGAATGGTACGGTCCAGCCCTCCGCGGAAGAGCAGGCTCGAGCTGCGGGGCCCGATTCGCCCGGTTGGATCGCCGCTCATGCTGTAGCTGCTGAGATAAGTGCCCGTTCTTTAAAAAGACGCGCCGAAGAGCAGGGCAGCGACCACTATCTGTCAGCGTTGGAACGGGCACGCCGTGAGCGGAAAGCCCGGCCCTGAGCATGCTGCATGACTTACCCAAGCCATTTTTCGTGCTGGCGCCCATGGACGACGTCACGGACACCGTATTTCGTCAAATAGTCGCCAGTACTGCCGCGCCCGACTTGTTTTTTACGGAATTTGCCAATGTTGACGGTCTGCAAAGCCCTGGCCGCACACGGCTTATGAAAAAAATGAAGCATGCCGAAACCGACCAGCCGCTGGTGGCGCACATATGGGGCAGAAATCCTGAAAACTTTTATAAAACCGCTCAGCAGGTGGTTAGCGGCGAGCTGGGGAATTTTGTCGGCATTGATCTGAACATGGGTTGTCCGGTGAAAAACGTTGTTGGCCATGGCGTCTGCAGCGCGCTTATCAAAGACCGTCCGCTGGCGCACGATATTATTCAGGCTACTCAAGATGGGGCAGGCGCTAGAATGCCGGTTAGTGTAAAAACCCGGCTTGGCTTCGGTGAAGTTGACCTGACGTGGCATGAATTCCTGCTTAGCCACAACCTGGATATGCTGACCATTCACGGCCGTACCCGGGCTCAGATGAGCAAAGTTCCAGCCAACTGGGATACAATCGGTGAGATCCGTAAGCTACGCGATAAACTGGCTCCGCAAACGCTTATTGTCGGCAATGGCGACGTCATGGACCGGGCTCAGGGCGTAGAACTGGCTACCCAGCATGGCCTTGATGGCATTATGATCGGCCGCGGTATTTTTCAGGATCCGTTCGCGTTCGCGCGTGATAGCGACCAGAGCGGGCAAAGTATATGGGAAACATACAGCCGCCAGCAGCGCATCGCGTTATTCCATCGCCACGTTAGCCTGTTTAAGGCCACCTGGCAGGAGGGCGAGCGACCTATCCATACGCTTAACAAATTCTGCAAGATATATATCAATGGTTTTGACGGCGCCAAAGAACTGCGTGAAGAACTCATGGCCAGTACGAGTATCGCCGAAACGCTGGGCATGCTGGATGACCTGCTGAAATCTGAAATGCAGATTAATTAAACCTTAAATCAGTTAGCTTTTGGCCGCAGGCTGACATATACTGGCAGTATGATTGTTGCCCAGAATCTCACTAAACATTACCGCAAGAAAATAGCGGTCGAGGATATATCTTTTAAAGTTGAAACCGGCAAAGTGACTGGTTTTCTGGGGCCGAACGGCGCCGGTAAGTCCACGACTATGCGTCTAATGCTCGGCCTTGATTCCGGCCAGGGAAAGACGACTTTTGATGACAAACCGCTAGCAGCCTACACTCAGCCATCCAAGATTGTCGGCATTTTATTAGAAGCTAAAGCTTTCCACCCGACCCGCTCCGCGCAAAACCATTTGGGAATTCTGGCCGCCGCCGGTGGCATCCCGTCTTCACGGGTCCTGGAAGTACTTGACATTGTTGGCCTGGCTGATGTCGCCAAAAAGGGGCCGGGCAAATTTTCACTTGGTATGGCCCAGCGCCTTGGCATCGCGGCCGCTATTCTTGGCCAGCCAAAGTACCTGCTGCTTGACGAGCCTGCTAACGGACTCGACCCTGAAGGCATTGCCTGGCTTCGCAGCTTTATTAAAGATTATGCCGCACAGGGCAACGCCGTGTTCGTCTCCAGCCACTTGTTGAGCGAAATGTCCCAAATGGCCGACAATATCGTGGTCATCGGTAAAGGTAAGTTAATCGCCAGTACGTCAGTGGCTGACATGCTGGCCGGTAATGGCCATGCCAGCGTAACTGTACGTTCCAGTGACTCCGCTAAGCTGGAAGCCGTTCTAAAACAACAGTCGTTCACATACAGCAAACAATCCGGTAGTTTCCAGGTTAACGGAGTAAAAACTGATGACATCGGCAAGGCGGCCTTTACGGCAGGTGTGCCGATTCTAGAACTGGCCGGCCATAATACTTCGCTGGAAGAGGCATTCCTGGAGATTACCAGCGGCGCTCAAGAGTATAAAGCTCATACCGCTCACACCGATAGCAAAGCGAAAAAGGGGAAGTCATGATCGCGCAAATAAAATCTGAATTTAAAAAACTGCTGACGATCCGTTCCACCTATGTTTTCCTTCTGTTTTGTCTGGCCGCCGATATTCTGTTCGCCTTCTATGTCGAAGGTTTCCGTGTAACGAATTTCGTAAATGATCCAGGCAAACTGGCCGAACAGTCCAGAAGCGCGTTCCAGTCGTTGGGGTTGCTCATTGCGCTTGTCGGCATGCTGCTGATCACGCATGAGTACCGCTACAACACCATCATGTACACGATTACCGCGGCCCGTAGCCGCGCGCAGGTATTTTTCGCTAAGTTTATCGTGGTTACAGTATTTACTGTGGTAGCGTCACTGTTATTCGCCGCCTTGGCGCCTTTACTGACTATAATAGGGTTGCAAATACACGGTACGGATATGGTTGCTCAATCATTCCCGTACCTTGATATATTGTGGCATGGTTTGTTATTCAGCTGGGCGTATTCGATTTTTGCCCTTATCGTAGCTTTCATCGTTCGAAGCCAGGTTGGCGCCATAGTTTCTTTCATACTCGTCCCGGGCATCGGAGAGAGTTTGCTGACATTACTGCTCAAAGACAACTCGAAGTATTTGCCGTTTACATCGCTTAATCAAATATGGATGAAAACCGATACGCAAACTACGGTCATCACCGTGCTGGCCTATGCGGTTGTTGGCAGTCTCGTCGCCTTGCTGCTATTCCAGAAGCGCGACGCTAATTAACGCTGTTTACGCGTCTTTTTGACCTTATAGGTCGGCTTAGGTGCTAATTCATAGGACAATGTAAACGTGGATAGTTTTTTCATGTTTTTTGTTTTAGGTTAGTATTCGCATCATACCACTAATGGTTTAAAAACTCAAAATGATGGTTTAATTTTACCAGTTGGCCGAAGTTAGAGCGCTTTGCAGTACAATAAACCTAATCGTGTACGATTATATTTACCAGGCCGTTCTCTCCACGAAGTACTTTAGTATCTTTTTCTTTTCGCTGTTTTTTCCGACTGAGACCGTGATGCCAATCGTAGGTTATGCCGCGTCTGGGCATTCCGTGTCGTTTGTCGGGGCTGTCGTGGCAGCCACGATTGGCTCGACGCTATGGTCAATAATCATTTACACTATCGCCCGGCAGTTCAGCACGCAAGCGGTATATCGGGCCATTGATAAGTATGGCCGAGTAGCCGGTCTAAGGCGCAATAAGGTTGAACGGGCAGGCAAGTGGTTTGACCGTAATGCTAAAGTGGCACTCTTTTTCGGCCGCTTTGTGCCGGGTCTGCGAACGGCAATACTCATTCCTGCCGGCCTGCGCCGTACGCCGTGGGGTATTTTTTTGGTATGCACGATAGCCGGGAACATCATCGACGCGGTTTTGCTCGGGTATGCCGGATATACGATCAAAAGTAATTACCAGGACTTGGCTTCACAATTGGCCGATTTTTCCAATGTAATTGTAATCGTGCTCATTCTGGCGGGATTATTATGGTTTTTACGTTCCCGCCGACAGAACTAATGAAATAGCTATGGCAGCATATTCCGACTTCGTATGTAAGCGAGTTAACAATTTTATAGTTGGCCAGCCTCATTTCTCTTAAAGTAAGGTTATTGTTGATTAACAGAAAGGCTGCCGACCATGCGAGCGATTCAATACAAGGACGATAAAGTAATACTGGCTGATGTGCCGAAGCCGGAACTCAAGCAGTCAACCGACGCGATTGTTAAGGTAACCTCTGCCGCAATTTGTGGCTCAGATTTACATATGTATGAAAACCGGACACCTATGGAAGACGGAAAGGTCATGGGTCATGAAATCATGGGCATTATCGAAGAAGTCGGTGATGGTGTTAAGCAACTGAAAGTGGGCGACCGCATGGTCCTGCCGTTTAATATTGCCTGCGGTAAGTGCTATAACTGCTTGCGTGGATTTAGCAGTGCCTGCTTATTCTTAAATCCTGAACATGCCGGCGCGGGTTTTGGTTATGCGGATCAGGGGCCATACGACGGTGGGCAGGCAGAGTACGTACGCGTTCCGGCAGCGGATTACCTGGCGCTCAAGTTACCTGGCGAAGCCTTTGACGAATACGAAGATGACTTCCTTATGTTGGCTGACATCTTCCCAACCGCCTACCATGCGGCTACGTTGGCTGGCGTCGCGACTGGTAAATCGGTAGTCATTATTGGTGCCGGTCCGGTTGGACTGCTGTCTGTGACTTGTTCTAAAATCCTCGGTTCAAACGAGATATATATCGTTGACCATGTGGAGTCACGGCTTGAAAAGGCCAGGGAACTGGGTGCCATTCCGGTAAATATGGCCGAGGTTGATCCTGTAGAACAAATTAAAACTATGCGCAAAAAGAATACGCTGCTTGCCGGCGCGCTGCGGCCAGGCGAAGAAAAACTGCTGGAAGGCGTAGACTGCGGTATAGATGCTGTCGGTTACCAGTCGCACAGCCAGGATGATATGAGTCAGGAAGACCACATGCAATCGGTTAAGTATCTGGCTGACCTGGTGTTGCCAACCGGCCACATTGGCTTGATCGGCGTCTATTTGCCACAGGATCCAGGTGAAACCGGCGACGCCGCCGAAGGCGTGTACCCGTATCCGATCGGAAAAATCTGGAATAAGGGCATTACAGTCGGCGGTAGCCAGTGCCCGGTAAAAATGTATGACACGGACCTGCGTAACTTAATCATTGCTGGCGGCGCCAACCCGGGAACAATTGTTACCCACCACATTGCCATCGATGAGGCCCCGGATATGTACGAGCGTTTCGATAAGCGTGAAGCCGGTATCCACAAAGTTGTCATTCAGTTCAAATAATTTTTAGGAGTATTACCCATGTCAGAAGTTACAGTCAATAAACGATTACTTGGTCTTAAAAGCGTGCAGGTCCATGTTGCCGATTACGGTGGTGAAGGGCGTCCGGTGGTGCTGATCCATGGATGGCCACTATCAGGCGAATCCTGGAAAGAGCAGATCGAAGCTTTCAAGAATGCCGGTTACCATGTCATTACCTATGACCGCCGCGGTTTTGGACAAAGCGATAAGCCAAAGGCTGGTTATGATTACGATACGTTAGCGGAAGATCTCGCCGGTTTACTCGAAGAACTCGGCCTGCATGACGTCACGCTCGTCGGTTTTTCTATGGGCGGCGGTGAAGCTGCCCGATACATTGCTAAGTACGGTGAAGACCGCATCCATAGCGTGGTATTCGCATCATCCGTTACGCCTATGATGATGAATTTGCCGAACAATCCAGAAGGCCCTTTAGAAAAATCCAAGGCAGCCCAGATGACCGCGGATCTCACTAAGGATCAGGATTCATTCTACGACCAGTTCACTAAAGAGTTTTTCTCGCCCAATGCCGACGGTAACATTGTTGTCACCGAAGAACAGCGCCAAGAGGCGTTGGCACTATGTAAGCAGGCTGACAAAGCCGCCGCTCTGGAAGCATTACAGTCATTCGGCATCAGCGACTTTCGTGAAGATCTCACGAAGGTGACGGTACCAACGCTGGTTATCCATGGTGACGCCGACGGCACTGTACCGTTTGCCGGTAGCGGCCAGCGCACGCACGCCGCTATCCCACACAGCGAGCTGCATGTTATTACCGGTGGTCCCCACGGCATTAACGTGAGCCATGCTGAGGAGTTTAACGCTACGCTGGTCGAATTCTTTCAGAAATAAGGTGACTAAAGTACATGTATAAAACGCTAATGCTATGTAAATTTGTACTGCTTAAGCTACATATAATTGCTAATCTTGAGCCATGACGCAATCCATTTCCGAGCGCCGTATGGCTGAAAATGAAGTAGTTTTCCGGCAGTATAACGAGAACATGCAAAAAAGCGTGAGTGATCTCAATGATTTGGCCGCTGAAACCGGCCAACATGATCTTGGCTATGCTAGTGACGAACCAATTTACTTTTACTGCGAATGTTCCGATGAAAATTGTCGCCGGAGAGTGCGGTTGGAGCCGAGCAAGTATAGTGAAATTCATAAGCACCGCGATCGTTTTGTGATAGTCTGCGGCCATGAGGTATCTACTATCGAACTGGTCATCGGCAAAAGCACCAATTTCTGTATCGTTGAAAAATTCCACACACCGCCCCAGCGCGCGACAAAGCTCAATCAGACGAATACCAAGAACATTTAACGATAGTTCAGAATTAAAAAGTGTTTACCGGCACGAGTTAGCATATAACCCGAAGCAGCCAGAGTGTCAATGCTATTGTAAGGCATCAGTTTGAGGATTCTAATGAAGTTATCGGCGAATTTTAAGTGTGATGGTGGGGGCAGCTGGACTTGAACCAGCGACCAATCGGTTATGAGCCGACTGCTCTAACCACTGAGCTATGCCCCCATGGTTAAATGAGTGGTTAACAGGGTGCATTATAGCAAATAACTGAGCCGCTGGGTAACAGATGACGCTCCAATCCTGTCGACGCGCTATAATACATAACGGATATGCTTGATGATCTCGAAAAATACAAACACCATCCAGTAGTGCAGCAGCTGCAGGACCCTCGTATGCTGGGTCTAGTCGTATTTGCTGTTATTGTGCTGCTCATGAGCTATAGCGGCGTCAAAATCATCCACACTAACTACCAGCTACAACAGCAGATCGCCCAGCGCAAACAGGAAAACGACATCCAGAAGCTCAAAAACGAGAACTTGAAGCTTAAAAATGAGTACTACAATACGCCGCAGTATCTTGAGTTATCGGCCCGGCAGAACTTTGGCCTGGCCATGCCTGGCGAAAAGGAGCTACTGGTACCAAAAAGCGTTGCTCAAGCGCACATACCGGCCGACGCGCCGACCATTTCTACCGACCAGGAAGCAGCTACCACTAAAGACCAGCCATTTTACCAGCGAAACTTCCAGGCGTGGGTGGATTTCTTCCTGCACCGTACGACAGCCGCGGAATAATTGACATAAACCATCGTAATTAGTAGAATATATAAGTTCTACCAGATATATATCTGATGTCGCGGGATGGAGCAGCGGCAGCTCGCGTGGCTCATAACCACGAGGTCCCAGGTTCGAGTCCTGGTCCCGCAACCAAGCTATACAAACGAGTCCCCTGAGGACTCTTTTTTTATGTCCGCTAATCTGCAGATTGCTAATTCAAGCGCATCATCGTAGCATAGTGCTATGGATGATAAGCTACTCTCACAGATGACCCTAACGATGCAGTTATATCAACAAGCATTCAGTTCAAAAGTGTATGTAACTGAAAATGATGACCTTGACTTACTAATGTCTGCTTTTGGGATAACACCGGAATTAAAACGCGAGAACAGACAGTACTGGGGTCGAGAGCTGGGTATGTGCTGGCAACGAATCGTAACTCTTGTAGCAGAGAGTCGATGTGCTGATTACAGCCCGCCAATCAAAGTGGGAGCTGATGAACCGATCGATTTATTTATAGGCAATGATGCGATTGATACAAAATATCGAATTGGCTCTGGCGATAGCGGTACGTTAAAAAAATTCAAAACTTATGGTAAGTGGATACAAGAACAAGGTAAGCAACCGGTAATTTTGATTATGAGAGAAGATAATCTAAATGCTGCTATCCAGGCATGTAAAGTAGGCGGTTGGTCTGTAAAAATTGGCGATGAATGCTATGACTATATCCAGGAAAAAACAGGGTTTGATATTAAAGCATTTCTGGCTTCGCAGAAAAACCAATTTACACTAACTCGAGGTTAACTCCGTCGCTGGCATGTTTGATTCTCTCTTCGCCGATTTTGCAGTAGTCCGTTACGACCTCAAAACCAACAAAATTTATGCCTTTACGTATCGCGGCTACGGCAGTAGTTCCTGAGCCCATAAAAGGATCAAGCACCATGCGGTTCTTTTCGAGAGGTATAATCAATTCAATTAAGTACTCAATCAAGTTCACGGGTTTGACGGTACAATGAACGTTAAAATCCTGTTTAGGTTCTCTTTTGAAATTCTCTATAACATTAGATAAAAAGTTTGTTTCAGTTTCAGCTTTCATTAACCCAACACCGAATTGTTGAATGGTAGTAGCGTAATTATTAATTAAAGGTTTTTGAAGTACGACAATACCTTCCCATTCATTTCGCAGGGCGCTGTGCCAGCCTACCCATTCACTTCCATCAAGACCATCTTTCTCTAACTTCTTTGCGTAATTGAGACCTTTTGGAATACCTGAGTTTTTGCGCCAAACGACTATATCCCGCGCAAAAAAACCTGCTTTTTCCAAGGCAACCTGCACATGCGCAACCGTACGAGAGCTATTAAATACCATTATAAAGGCACCCGGCTTTAAGACCCTGTATGCTTCAATTGCCCATACCTCCATCCATTCCTGATAATTGTCCAGATTCTCCTGATATTTTTTATACCAACCCGGATTTCTTACTCCGCCCGCAAGCCCGCTTCCGTAGGGTATGTTCTTCACGAGTACATTACTGGATGATTTGGCTTTCTCTAATCGTCTGGTAACCTCTGCGGCATCCCACTTATGTCCCACGAATTCATAATTGTATGGCGGGTCGGTAATGCACCCGTCAACTGAATTATCGGGTAATTTCTTAAGTCCGCTAACGCAGTCTTCGTTAATAATCTTGTTCGTATATTCACCCATTAGATTCATTATATCTTGCGGCCGCTCTCCGGTACATTTATTTCAATGAGGTTTTGCAGCTCAAAGATTATAGAGGTCATTTTTTATTTAAGATGTTTGCCGCACCTTTATGTATGAGATAGAACAGACAAGTGCGCTATGCTGTGCTTAGATGGTGGTATGTACATATCTATTGCGGAACGGCGACAAATTGAAAACGAGATGATATTCAGGCGTTTAAACGAAAAAGTTGGTGACGATCTCGGCGCTTTAGACGCGATGCATATCGAAGATGGAAACATACATCTTGTCCGTGACGAACTTCTCTTGCTTCGCTTTAAGTGCGAGTGCTCCGATGAGAATTGCAGTGCTCGAATACCTCTGGAACTAAACAAATACCAGGCAATTCACGAAGACCGCGACGCCTTTATTGTGAAGATCGACCACCAGGTAGATCCGATTGAGAAAGTCATACAAAAAGAAGAGAATTATAACGTGGTGCGAAAGAACAATTCTACTCCAGAGCCAAATTCTACGCTCAAAAAGACTACTATCAATAATCAGTAGCTGTTTCAGAAAAGAAGCCGCTATGGATTAGTGCATATTATGAGCGTCGCACAAGTTTAATGCGGGGTAAATAACGTTATGATATAGTTTTTCAATATGAACATTGTTAATTCGGCTCTTGGCCGGTATGAACCTGTCGGTAGTCCTGAGGAAGCAGATGTTATAGTAGGTCATTCTTTCGGTACATTGACTGGTGAAAACAGTGCTAACCGTTCTATAGCTGACTTTATATTGCAGAACGCGTACGGTCGGCCGATTGTAGCCGATCGTACGCTTGTTGAAGCATTTCCCGGCAAGGACGAAGAAGTAGACTATATTGTAGAAGGCCCTGTCTCTAATGGCGTCGGCCAGGGAGTAGGCTCATGGGGAACTCTCCAAGAAGCTAAAGCTTTCATGGAACGTGAAAACTTGAAAGCAGCACTTATGGTTGGACAGGCCCATCACATAGGTAGGGTGGTAATGCAGGCTAAGAAGTTAGATATTATGTCGATAGTGCCAGCAAATCTTCCCCGAAGCTTCGATCCGGACTCCGGACAGCGCTGGACTCGTTCTATAGGAATGTGGCTCCCTCGAGAAACTTTGGGTTCCCTTGTGCTCCGCGCGCAGAAAAAACTGTAGTCCCAATTGTTCGCTGCGCTAATCAAAAACTATTATCATTCAGCATGCATCCTTGCGGCACTTACAAAAATTTAACTGCCCAAACATCCCTATAAGCGCATGATCTACGTAACAATTAAGTTCCAAACAAAGATTGGTGGGTGCATATTATGGATTATTCAAATTTAAGTGGTGCGACGGCGTATGATAAAGACGGCAAAAAAGTCGGGGAAATCGATACGTTATATTACGATGAAGATTCAAAAGCACCGACCTGGGCAACGGTGAAATCATCGAGTTTGTTCGGCTCTAAGCTGCACTTTGCGCCACTGGCAGGTGCCCAACAGACCGACGACGGCATCGCATTTGCCGCCGATAGCGACCACATTAAAAATGCGCCTTCGGTAGAAGTTGACGAAGAATTATCGGAGGAAGACGAACGCACTTTGTACGAACATTATGCTATGACTGATTCCGAGTCTGATTCTGAAGGTTCCGGGCATGATACAAGCGGCCCTGACACTGATGATGCCATGACCCGCTCTGAAGAACAGCTCGAAGTCGGCAAGCAACAAACCGAAGCTGGCCGGATGCGCCTTAAGAAATACATCGTAACCGAGGAAGTCCATACTACTGTTCCGGTGTCGCATGAAGAAGTACGCCTAGAGCGGGAACCGATCACCGATGCTAATCATGACCAGGCTATGGATGGCGGAGATTTAACCGAAGAAGAACACGAAATGACGCTCAATAAAGAAGAAGTCGTGGTATCCAAAAAGACCGTTCCGGTTGAGCGGGTCAAGCTTGGTAAAACAACTGTCACTGAGCAACAGGATGTTAATGAAACACTTCGTAAGGAACAGATCGATCTTGAAGACGACGTAAAGTAGCTGACGGGTTTAATAGATAGGGACGGCTTAAAATCAGAGCCGTCCTTTTATTTTTAGAAACTTTGCTTACCAACCCGGCCGGGTTTACTGGCAATCGAGTGGTCATTGGCGGTTAGTCTATCCAAGTGCCGGTAATAAGACTACACTGTTTAGATAACGTAAAAGGAATCGACTATGTCCAAAGATAAAGGTAAAAAAGAAATCAAGAAACCAAAGAAAAATAAGGACGCCGCGCTCTAGGGGGCCGATACGACAGTTGGCCGCAGGGCGAACATGCCCAGCAGGCGATGAAACCGTGATCCGATAGCCGTAAGGCTGGTAGCCTGATTGGTGGCTACCTTTTTTTCATGCATCATATCGTAGGGGTCCGCCGCCAGTAAACGGCTCATCGGTGAACTCTGCGATACATCGTTATGTAACAGCAGGCGCACAAACTCTTGCACAGCCTGTTCCTCATATGGGATGTTGAGTGATTCCAAAAGCGTAACGCATAGTTCTTCCAGCTTTTCTGTAGCCAGCGGTGTCATTTCCGGCCCCAGGCCAAGCTCGGATAGTAGTTGCAATTCCTGTACGACACTGACAATTTCCTGCAAAACAGGTGCTACGGTTTCTTGTTCGATAGGCTCTAAGTGTGTTAACTTCTCTAGCACTGTTACTGTAATGGGGGCGACATCAATTTCTTGTTGAGTGGCCGGTTTGTCTTCATTGATGGCGATACCGGAAGACAGCAATTCGCTGAAATCCCGAGCCGCTTCCACGAAGTCTGGTTCCGGTATTTCCAGTAATTCCGTGCTGGCAGCAGTTTCGATAATCACCGGCACTTCAAAACTATTTTCCAGGGAATCGGTTTCTATGTAGGCCACTTCCACGTCGGGAACTGGTACGGGTAATGTGGTGGCAGCTACTGGTGTCTCGGGAACCATTGAGGCGTCGAATGTTTCAAGGCTGGACATGGGGGCGGGTTGTACGGGTGCTGGCAGTTCGGTCGATAAGACTGGTTCGCCAGCGATGTTTTCTACTTTTGTTGCAGGACTAATAACCGACCCGGTAACTTCCGGTAATGAGTTCGTAACTGCCTCATAGTGAGCTCTGGCGGCCTGCAGTGCTATAGGCGGCGGGATAACTGGCGACACAAGCTGCGACTCGGCTACTGCCATAGCGGCAAGCCGGTTGTGTTCACTCCTTAACGGTACGGCTTCCCGCGGTCCTGTGGTTATGTCCGGGCTCGCCGGCGCGGCAGGTTTGGGATGCTTTTTTAACTCTGTCGATGGCTCGGGCGAGGCAACCTTGAACTTTTGCTCGATGCCGGCCTTGGACAGTACCGCGCTGAATTGCTCGGCATGCTCGGCTTCAACCTCGCAGCCGCTGGCGTTCATGGCTTTTACTACTACGGCGTTCGTAGCCTCCGGAGTCATTCGTGGGTCATCGGGCGGTATGGGGCACCACTCCAACAGTTGTTTCAGAGGACCAGTTTTACCGAACATGGTAAGTTCCTGTTCGCCGTAAATCTCTAAAAAGCTCGGCTGCGTTAAAGCTTCGGGGTTGTCGCTGGTGTGTGCGCTTTCCATGCGCTTAGTCAGTGTGTGCGACTAAATATTCATCTTCAGGTTGCAGGTTTCCCGCGGCTGCCACCATGCCGGCCATGTACTGTACGCGCTTGGCGGGGTCTTGCCGTTTGCTCTCGTCGGCAGGGCAGAACAATTCTTCGGCTGCCAAAGCATCACCAAGGGTAATAAGATCGCCATTGGGCATTGCCACCTGTACGTCAGGGCCGTACTTATCAATAAAATCCTGTGGCTGTGGTGTTTCGAATGGTCGCGTCATATGCCCTTATCATAACAGGTTTAAGAGTGATCACGCTCCACGATGTTGCTTAACTTATACAATACGTTAACGTACGTGCGCAGCTCTTTAGGGGTAAGTTGCGCGTATAGGATAGTGCGCATTTTTTGGCGCAGATCCTGTTCGATATGCTGGAATGTCGTCTCGAAATCTGGGCTGAGGGTGACATAACGCGTCCGGTTATCGTTTTCGCGGTTATTACGTTCTATGATACCCTTGTTTTCCAGCAGGTTGAGCGTATTGGTAATGTAGGGGACATTGGTGTCGACCATCTTGCTCAAATTAGTAACGGTCACGCCAGCGCTGCCAGCGTCATGGATGGTACCGATGATGAACCACTGCATCATACTGATGCCATGACCCTTTAAGTTGTCCTCGGTAATTTTCTTCAACAACCGCTGGGCAGTGGACTGGGCCACGCCGGCGTGATAAGTCGCGATGTCGGACAAAGACCCGGCCGGACCATCGTTACTGTTGTTTTTGATTGACTTCATGAACATAACTATATATTATTATTAATAGTTTACTTTGTAAAGTAAACAGTAATGTTTAACTCCAGGAGGTTCATATGAACGATGGAAAAAGTCATAAAGGCGGATTGATGGCCTTATTGCTGGTCCTTGGTCTCGTGGTTGGGGCGGCTATTGCCTATCCACTCGGTAAGAACATGTCAGACGACAGTAGCAATACTCAAAACGTCGCGACAGTATCAACAAAAACCAAAGCAGCTGATTTGCGCTCCACACTCGAAGGCTTGCTTCGTGAGCACGTCAGTAGCAGCTTAATAGTTACCCGCAATATCGTTGACGGCGCGCCCGAAGCGAAATTACAGGGATCAATCGATGCTCAAACTGCCAATGCCGTAGCTATCGCCAATGCTGTGGGTAGCGTGTACGGTGATGACGCAAAAACTGCCATCACTGCACCGTTTGTTGACCACATCAAACAGTCGAATGCCTACGCGACCGCCACTGCTAATAGTGACACTGCTGCCCAGGCACAGAGCCTGACTGCCCTGCAGGCTGATTTGCGTAAAGTCGCGGACGTTTTCCATAGCGTAATCCCAAGCTTGTCTTCCGATACGTTGTACGACGCGCTTAACCAACACGAAGGTTTACTGAACGACTCGATTACCGAATACAAGAACGGCAACTTCCAGAAGTCTTATGAGCTTGAAAACCAGGCTCTAACCCAGATCTCCGGCGGTGCTGATGCCTTAGCTGAAGGTATCGTGGCTTCCAAGCCTGATATGTTCAAATAAGCATGTTCAAGTAGTCTTCCGACTGAGCGACTGAATTGACCAAAAAGAGGTTCCATCTGTGTGGAGCCTCTTTTTAGTGCTTTAATCAATAACCATTGACATGAAAACTGGTCTGTAGTATTATACCAATATGTTAATTAACCAAGTAGTTAATAATGATCCACTGACGCAGTTGTTTACTGCCTTGGCTGATCCTACCCGGCGCTCCATTATCGAACGCTTGACCCGCGGTAGCGCTACCGTTAACGAGTTAGCAGAACCTTACGATATGAGTTTGCCTGCTGTTTCTAAACATATAAAAGTGCTTGAAGAGGCGGGTATAGTCTCAAAAACCGTTAACGGACAACAGCGCGAATGCCACTTGGAAGCGCTGCGCTTGCAGGAGGCCGAACAGTGGCTGGAACAATACAAGCAGTTTTGGCAGGCTAATCTGGACAATTTGGATGTGTATCTCAACCGGATCCGTTCGCAGGAAAAAGATTAAGGAGGAAATATGGCAGACGTACAGGTAAAACAATCAGACAACACAATGATTCTCAGCAAGGAATTCGACGCTCCGCGAACCCTCGTTTTTGAAATGTTCAAGAACCCCGAACACCTGGCAAGCTGGTGGGGTCCAACCGGTATGCCGGCCACTATTGTCTCATTTGATTTCAGCCCCGGCGGCGTGTGGCACTACTACATGCAGGGCCCTGATGGTACCAAGTATTGGGGCAAGGCGACGTTCAAGGAAATTGACGAGCCGAACAGCCTGAGCTATATCGACGTCTTTTCTGACGAAGCAGGTACGGTCAATCCGGATTTGCCCCAGGGCCTGACACTGGTTACTTTTGATGAACATGACGGTAAAACCACGTTGCGCATGGTTGGCGAGTACCAAAATGCTGAAGAGATTGAAAAGCTGACTGAAATGGGCATGATCGAAGGTGTGACCGACACCTGGAACCAGTTGGAAGCTTTGATAGAAAAGCACAAAACGTTGTAAAAAAACTGTTGTAAGGGGCTATTACAACACCTGATTCAACTGTTCATGATTTACCCACGGGTTATCCACTATAGTTATTCCTACAACAAAATGAAATAATACAACTGGAATGGCGGCTCCTTGACATAAGCTTTTCTGTCTTTAGCGCCGCTTGAGTATAATGAGCCTATGACAAAGGCACGTACCCCTATGCTGGGGCTCCTGGTAGGGGCTCTCGGCGTGGTATTTGGCGATATTGGAACCAGCCCGTTGTATGTCATGAAAGTGGTATTTGGTGAGGCTGATTACCAACTGCCAATTACCCGGTTGGCGGTGTTGGGGCTGATTTCACTTATTCTGTGGACAGTTACCCTGGTCGTCTCGGTTAAGTACATTATGTTTATCATGCGGGCCGATAACGCTGGTGAGGGTGGCATCATGGCGCTGGTGGCGCGCGTACGCAAGAGTCCGATGACGGGCTGGCATAAACCTGTTTTAGTGTTCCTGGGGCTACTAGGGGTCGCCTTGTTTTACGGTGACAGTGCCATTACGCCAGCTATATCCGTCCTGTCGGCAGTAGAGGGAATCAGCGTGGTCGATACGCGCCTGTCTTCGTTAGTGTTGCCGCTAACGGTCGCCATTCTGATTGGCCTGTTTTGGATTCAAAAATACGGTACTGCCACTATTGGCAAAGTATTCGGCCCGGTAATGTTGCTGTGGTTCCTGGTAATCGCGGCCGGCGGGATTAACCAGATTGTGCATTATCCGGCGGTGCTACAGGCCCTCAATCCGTTCAGCGCCCTGCAGTTTGCGCGTGAACTGCCGCTTACCGCTTTCACGGCCATGGGGGCCGTGGTGCTGGCGATCACGGGCGCCGAAGCTTTATACGCGGACATGGGTCATTTCGGCCGGGCGCCAATTGCCCGTAGCTGGTTCTTGGTAGTGTTTCCGGCGCTGGCCCTGTGTTATATGGGGCAGGGCGCGCTGTTGCTGACGAGTCCCGAAGCGGTGAATAATCCGTTTTACCTGTTATTCCCGGCAGCTGTCCATATCCCGCTACTGGTTTTGGCTGCGGCGGCTACCCTCATCGCGTCGCAATCGGTTATTTCCGGAGCCTTCTCTCTGACCCGCCAGGCGGTGCAGTTGAACTTTTTGCCGCGCATGCGGATCCTTCATACCTCGGACCGCGAATCAGGGCAGATCTATGTCCCCATGGTTAACCTGCTGTTGTTCCTAGTCGTGATGTTAGTCGTGCTGCTATTCGAGTCGTCGGTACGTTTGGCTGGCGCTTACGGGATTGCCGTAAGCGGGGCGATCGCGGTGGATTCTATACTATTCTTTGCCCTGGCATTTACGCTATGGCGCGCGGCTCCGGTGTATCGTTGGCTACTTGCCGTACTGGCGGGAGTGTTCTTATGTGTCGATATTATCTTGGTGAGCGCAAATCTGTCAAAGATAGTCCACGGCGGCTGGGTGCCGTTACTGGCGGCCGCAGGAGTACTGCTGGTAATCGATACTTGGCGCCGCGGACAGCGGATTGTAGTCCGTGAACGTAAACAATTGGAAGGGCCGCTGCAGACTTTTATTACCCGACTGCACCAGCACGAACTTGGCGATGTGTCGCGCGTTCCGGGACAGGCTGTGTTTATTGGTCATCATCCTGGTTTAACACCGTTGGCGTTGCATGCCGCGGTCGAAAAGTTTAAGGAACTGCCCGACAAAGTAGCCATCGTGTACGTACAAGTGTCAGAACATGCCCACGTACCGGAACATGAGCGGGCGCAGTGCAGTAGCCTGGAATACGCCGACGGTGTCAGCCAGGTCGTATTGACGTTCGGATACCACGACGCCCCCAACGTTCCACGCGAACTGGAGCGCCTGCGCGGCACTAGCCCCGAACTCGATTTTGACCCTTACGCTGCTGCTTACTTCATTTCTCTGACCGAAGTGATTATGACCACCCGCCATAATCTGGCGCCGTGGCGCAAGTCGTTATACAGCATCCTGGATCGCAATAAGTTAAGCTCCGGTATGTACTACAAACTTCCATTTGAAAATACCACTGAACTGCGCGCACTCATTAAACTATAACTAATCAGGCAGCTTATATACGCTGCTTGGTCCGTGATATAGTTTGAGCATGAACCTGCATCGTATCGAGGGCGAACCGGAATGGTCTGGAGTTAAACCAAAAGACCGCAATAGCTGGCAAAAATTGGCGGCCGCAACCAAGGGTTTCGTAACACCAGGTAACTTTTTTAGCGTTCTTGGCTTATTAAGCGTGCCGATTGGCCTGTGGCTCATTATTGATGGCAAGCACTACCTTGCGGGGGCTATAGTTTTGGCAGCGGGGCGGCTATGTGATCTGCTCGATGGCTGGGCGGCCGACAAGACCGGCACAAAGAGTCCATTGGGTGAAAAAATTGATGCTTCCTTCGACAAAATTAGTACCGGGCTCGTGCTCCTGGGTTTATGGCTTGGCACGGACTTTCCATTACTATTCGTAGTCCTACTATTAGTGCCCCACCTGTTGATTACGCCGCTGGCACTGGCGGCATACCGGCACGGTAAGAGTTTTCACCCATCCTTGCCCGGTAAGTTGAGTATGGCGCTTATCTGGCTCTCGATTATTGTCAGCCTGGTCGCCGCGGAGTTGGCAGAACGATCGGAGTCGATGTCGACGGATACCCGTTACATCATCGTGCCGGCCGTAATAGTAGTGGCGTCATTTATCCTGAGTACGATAGCGTTAGCCGGCTATGTCCGCCAATACTGGCAAACATCGTATGGGCGCTAAACGGGCTGTTCTTTGAGGCCAAGTTTCCAACCGACGTAGGTGGAGGCGAAGTGCATGGCAAACCAGATAATGAATAGCAGCACGTATTGGCGCAAACTTAAGACTACGAAGGGCAGGCTGACCAGCACGGCTCCCACGATATAGTCCAGCTGGTCAAAAGGAACCCATGCGCCGCCATCGCGCGTGCCTCGCCGGCGTTTAAAGAAACTTTCCAGGGCATCGCCACCCAGCGCGCCGAGCCCGAATAAAGGTCCTAGCAGTAAAACGGGAAACTGACCGTAGTCAACGCCAGCCGTTACGTTTCCACTCCAACTTACATGAGCGGCAAACAACTGCTGCAGCCATAAGACGAGCGTGGCGAAAATTATGCCGCTTATAAGGCCACGCCAGGTTTTGTGTGAGCCGAGTAATGGCCGGCCGTGAAACTGTTTCCCGAAGTCAAGGCGAGCATTCCACTTATCAATAATTGGAAACCGAGAGGTCAAAATTGGTGCGCCATTAGCCACTGCCGCGGGTAGCATAAACCAAAAGGCCAGCAGGATGTCGTCGACAAGTTCCATGCAGCTATTGTAACAATAATCAGATGGTTAAGTTTGTGAATAGTTTCACATGCTTTCGATCTTTCATACGCTATAGTTTTTGTATGAGAACTGCCATCGTCTGGTTTAGAAATGACTTACGCGTACACGACCATCCCGCGTTAATGGCCGCGATCGCCGCCGCAGACCGAATCGTGCCGCTGTTTATATTTAACCAAGCCCTATTAACCGGCAAACATGCCTCTGCTAACCGCAACCGTTTTTTAGTGGAGTGTTTGCAGGATTTACAGTCGTCTTTGCAAAAGATTGGCGGTGATTTGCTTATCCGTAGCGGCGAGCCAAAAGAAGTGTTAAGCAAACTCATCGAGGAAACCGGCGCCAGCGAACTGCACTACAGCATTGATTACACGCCGTACGCCCGGAAGCGTGATCGGGAAGTGGCCCGTGCCGTGGAAAACGACGGGCTGGAAATAGTGGCACATCCTGGGCGCCTGATTGCCGACAGCTTCGAAGGTGTATTAACTGGTGGCGGCAAAGTTTATAAAGTGTTTACGCCGTTTTGGCGTACCTGGGCGAAATTGAAGCGGCGGCAAGTATTGCCCGCTCCAGCGAAATTAACTGTTCCTCAAAACATGCCCGGCGACTCATTGGAGATTGTCACCGAACATATATCTCAAGCCGACTTATCCCCGAATGTGCTCAAAGGTGGGGAAACCGCCGGTCGGGAACGCTTGGAGCAGTTTATGAAAACCGGCATCAATAATTACGCGCAGATGCACGACAGTCTGACGCCTGATGGCACGTCGCGGCTTAGTCCATACCTGCATTTTGGCTGTGTGTCGCCGCGCGAAATCGAAGACATGTTACGGACAATGACCGGAGACAGCGCTGCGCGCTTTCACCGCCAGCTGGCCTGGCGTGATTTTTATAATTATGTACTGCTGCATTATCCCGACAACGCTACTCAAGAATTCCAGGAACGTTTCCGTGGCATGGAGTGGAGTTATGACGAGACTGCCCTCAAGGCCTGGCAGCGGGGCAAGACCGGGTACCCCATTATCGACGCGGCTATGCGCCAGCTGAACGCTGAGGGTTGGATGCACAACCGCGCCCGCCTGATCGTCGGTTCGTTTTTAACCAAAGACTTGTTGCTGGATTGGCGGCTTGGTGAAACGCACTTTATGCGCATGTTGCTGGATGGGGACGAGGCCAACAATAATGGTAACTGGCAGTGGATCGCCAGCGTGGGCGTTGATCCGGCACCGGTTTTTCGCCGTTTATATAACCCTATGACACAGCAAAAGCGCTATGACGAAGATGGCAGTTACGTCCGCTATTACGTTCCTGAACTTTCAAAAGTCCCCGACAAATACCTGGCTGAACCGTGGACTATGCCGCCCGACGTGCAGCAGGAAGTCGGCTGTGTAATCGGTAAGGACTACCCGGAGCCAATAGTGGACCATGCGGCGGCCCGGATTGATACACTTGAGCGTTTCCGAGTAGCCGGTAGGCCATAAACCTTGAGCTTACTCGCTATGGCGGTTATAATTACACTAAACAAGAAAGGTAGTAATTTATATGGTAACTCGTCTCCCACGGCCTGGCAGTGATGATGGTCAGTGGGGGGCTATCCTCAATGACTTCCTTGCCGTCGAACATAATACCGACGGTTCCCTCAAGCGCGCCGTCGTCATTACGAGTGCTTACCAAAAACCTCAAAATGGTATCCCCGTATCCGACCTTGACGCCACCGTCCAGGCCTCCCTGGCCAATGCGGATACCGCTGCCAGCGGTACTGCCCCAGATGCCAGCACGACTACCAAAGGCATTCTCCGCCTGTCTGGCGACCTGACCGGCAGTGCTTTGAATCCGCTCATCGCGCCCGGAGCCGTCACGGGCGGCGGGGGCGGCAGCATTGCTACCGGCACCATCACCGGTGACAACATCCACGCGACGGCAAACATCGCCAAAAGCAAGCTGGCTCCGCTGGCTATTTCCGATAGTGACGTCGCTTCCGGTGCCGCCATTGCCCAGAGTAAGGTGAACGGCCTTACGACTGACTTGGCCGGCAAAGCCAGCGTCACGCATACCCACCCCATCTCCGCTGTGACGAACTTACAGTCCACGCTGGACGGCAAGGCTGACGTCGCGGCGACAACCAGTGCTTTGGCCGCCAAGGCCAGCAGCACCGACCTCAATACCAAGGCCAGCACCACCGACCTGACCACCGGTTTGGCCGGTAAAGCGAACACCAGCCACACCCACTCCATTGCTGATACTACTGGATTGCAAGTCGCGCTGAATAGTAAGGCTGCTACCACCCACGTCCATACCACCGACAACATTACCGACTTTGACCAGTCGGTCAGTGACACCATTGGCAACAAGCTGATCGCTGGTAGTAACGTCGGTATTACCTACGATGCCGTTAGCGGTGAAACCACGATCTCGGCCACCACTACGAGCGGTGACAACGAGGGCAGTACGACCGTCACCACCGTTGCCGGGCGCACTGGTGACGTTGTCTTGACCGCTGGTGATATCACGGCCGGCACGCTCGCCACGGCCCGCATCCCCAATCTTGACGCAGCCAAACTGACGAGTGGTACACTCGCTCTCGACCGCTTTCCAACCGGTACCACAAGCTCCACGGTGGCCCTGGGCAGCCACACCCATGTCGTCTCTGACGTCAGCAACCTTCAGGCCAGCCTCGACGTTAAAGCTAGCACCACCGACCTGACCACCGGTTTGGCCGGTAAAGCGAACACCAGCCACACCCACGCTGCTGCCGACCTCACCAGCGGCACCCTGGACGCAGCCCGCATCCCCAACCTCAGCGCCACCAGGATCACCAGCGATACCCTTAATATTGCCCGCATCCCCATAGGTACGAGCGGAACTACTGTAGCTCTCGGTAGTCACCTCCACAGTGAATACGCTGCCTTAGTGCATACCCACGACGACCGCTACTACACTGAAACGGAAAGTAACGCCGCACTAGCGCTCAAACTTGACGCCAACCAGAAGGGTGTCGCCAACGGCGTTGCCACCCTCGGTGCCGACAGCAAGATCCCCGCCTCACAGCTTCCGGCTATTGCTATTAACGACACTTTTACAGCTGCTTCGCAGGCGGCCATGCTGGCTCTCACCGCGCAGCGCGGTGATGTGGCCATCCGGACGGATACCGACAAGACATATATCTTAGCCTCCGACAGTCCAACTACTCTGGCCGACTGGAAGGAGCTGGTCGCGAGCGGCCAGGTCACCAGCGTGGCGGGTAAGACCGGTACTGTTTCGCTCGCTAAAGGCGATGTGGGGCTCGGCAATGTTGACAATACGAGCGATGGGGATAAGCCGGTATCCACGGCTACTCAGACTGCGCTGAATAGCAAAGCTGACAGTGCTGATCTCGCGAATAAAGTAGATTTATCCACGCACGCGCAGGACATCGCAAATGCGAAAGCAAGGGCCAATCACACCGGTACCCAAGCTGCCTCGACCATTACCGGACTAGCCACGGTGGCTACCACTGGCACTTATGCCGACCTGACGGGCAAACCGAGTATTCCTAGCACCGCCGATTTTGAAGGCCTTAAAATTCATGACGGTACCGCTGGCGGTGGTGCGAGGCCGGCCGGCTATGCCCGCATCCGGTGGATCGGCGGCACCTCGCGGCCTACGAACATGGTTGTTGGTGATATCTGGGAACATGACGCCTGATGGCCACGCTAGTTTCCACATCGTTTACTGGAACCGATGGAACCGCTTGGCCCTCCCCTTGGTCGCAGGTGTCTGCCAGCTCTAGTATCCGGTCCAACCGTGGCCAGCAGTCTACCCCCGGTACGGGCACTTGGTTGGCAGTGGAAAACCGTGCCAACCAGACGATTACCGATGCCTCGATAATCGCTACTGCCTACTTTTCTAGTGTAACCAACGTCTCCCAGCGGATTAATCTGCGGTGGAACCCAAACACTGGCAACGGTTACCGGCTGACGCTGACTCCGAGTTATAATGGTATCCAGTTGATGAAGGTCACCGCATATAATGAGACCGTTTTACAGGAACGATTCGACGTTATCTGGACCGCCACCACGGATTATAAGATTCGGATTGAGGCCGAAGGGTCCACGATCCGTGCTCGTCGGTGGCTGGCAAGCGCTACCGAACCAGCCACATGGGATGTAAGCGCCACCGACGCTACCTACGACAGCGGTGATGTGTCGCTGGTAACTGTTAATATGGATACCGCCGCCATCGCTACCGGTAACTGGGATGACGTTACTGTTACTACGATCACGTCTGTTCCGGCGCTTGCCGCAATTACTAATCCAGAGCGCGGATTTTTTTACTACACCGAAACCCACGAGCTTGCGGATGACAGCGGCCGCAGCCCGCTCACAGAAGCGACGTTGACCACCGAACGCACCAGTAACGGGCGTACTCTGGTTTTTCGCTATTACGTTCTTGAGAAATACTTAGCAAGCAATACCATAGATCAGTCGTTCCTCAACTTTGTTGCTGCCGACCTGGCCGCCTGCCGCGCTGCCGGCGTGAAGATGATTTTGCGTTTTACTTACTCTACCTCTGGCAATATGACCCCGCCGTATAATGTAGACCCCCCTGTGGCGCGTGTAATTGGACATATCCAACAGCTTGCTCCTACGCTTAACGCCTATGCCGATATCATTGACGCTCTCCAAGCGGGTTTTATCGGCATGTGGGGTGAGTGGTATTACACAGACAACTTTGGCGATCTTGGCGTCGTTACTATACAGCAATGGTCTGACCGTAAGGCCGTTGTAGATACTCTGCTTAACGAGCTAGATTCGCGTATCTTTGTACTTATACGCTACATCGGTGCCACTCGGCGTCTTATTGACGCCGAACCGTCGAATACAGCCTATGCCACTCGCCTTGGACACCATAACGACGCGTTCCTGGCCGACGCGCAAGACTGGGGTACTTACGAAACCTTTTCGAACGGGTATACGGCGGCACAGAACCGGACCTGGCTGATGTCCCGGAACACCATTGGTCACTATCCACAGGGTGGGGAGTCGGCTAATTTGAACCCGCCCCGCTCGGATTACAGCACTGCAGCAACGGAAATGTCTGATTATCGGTGGACTTTTCTTAATCCGATCTATCATCCGGACGTCCTGTCTTCCTGGGGTTCAACTGGTCAAGGCGATGCCTCCGCTCGACTCGGCTACCGGCCCGCGCTGGTTTCGGCCACCGTTAGTACTACTAGCACGGCGGCTGGCGCGAACGTGTCCGTTTCCGTGCAGATCCGCAACGATGGGTGGGCCGCTCCTTACCGGCCCCGCCCTTGGCAAGTCATGTTCGTTAACGGGTCAAATGTCATTATCCGGAGTCTGCCTGGCGACTTCCGTGACTTAACACCGGGCGGTACGACCACAATCACGGGGATAGTCGCGGCACCAACCAACGCGGGCGTCTATAGCGTACACCTTGCCATACCTGATGCGACACCGTCATTGCAGAGCAACCCCGTCTTCTCGGTACGCCTTGCCGACACAACCTGGGACGCTGCCACGGGCCGCAACAGCCTCAATGCTAACCTTACGGTTGCTGGTACCGTCACACCAACACGCGTCGTTGATCGCTGGAGCGGCACTGCTCTGGTAAGGGTTCGTACCGATCGTTGGGACGGAGTAGATATTACTGAGACTAACATTACGTCCTGATTGGCATGGCTTGCCGCCCACAACTTAGTCCAGTCCTCCTAGTTGTCCAATGCGACTAGCAGGGGCCGCTCTAGATAATGTAAAACCTTAGGGATTATATGCCGAACTGTGCTAACTGCACTGGCGTTAGAGGTTGAATCCGCAGTTTATGCAGCTTGGTTTCCATAAATGATTGCAAGATTTTGTAAGTATCGAGGTCAAAGGTTTTGCGGCGGTTAACAATAGCGACAACCGGTTCGCAGTATTCATCCTGGGCGACTTCGGCGACAACACACCACTGGTCAATAATTACGCCAGCTTTGGGGGCTTGGCTGTCAGTTGAAATCTCCTGTAGTAATATCGGTGAGCTGTAGGGCCATTCCCGGATGCGTTGGCGTTCAAAAGCCCGCAGCACGCGCTGATTGTAGCTTTCCGCGCTTTCTCTGCCGGCGCAGGCACCGCGGCATTTGTGGAGTTGGCTTAAGAAACAGGCACCTTTACTTTTTTCTAATCCTAAAAGTTTCGGGCAGAGTTCGTACATTTTTTGCAACTCGTTGAGATTGTCACGGGCCCGGCTGCGACGGACAAAAACCGCCAGCGTACTGGATAGGTCTTCGGGTTCTAGCTGATGCGCTTCCTCAAGCGACACTGTTACGTAGCCGTTTTCGTCGTAAACAGACTTTGCGATTAACAACTTGTTTGTGCGGCGCAGCTTGCGGTTGTACAGCGGCTGCATCTGTTTAACCAGGTCGGATTCTAATAATAACGCGGCTAGTTCGCCGTCCGTAACCGTAAAGGAAATATTTTTAATGGTTTGGGCAATTTTAAACTCTTTAGAGTCATCATGGTCATGTCCAAAGTGTTGCAGCACACGTTTGCGGATGTTGATGCTTTTGCCAATGTACAGTGGCTTGCCAGCTTCATCCTCGAATATGTAAACGCCGGATGTTTCAGGCAAATCCTTGATCAGTTCACTGGGAATGTCTTTAGGCAGGGCAGGTTGGCGGATTTGTTTGGCAACTGCCATCTGTACGACATCGGCCGGGAATGATTGATGGACTTTCTGAATAAACTGCCACAAAACGTGAGCATCATCGTAAGCGCGGTGGCGGCTCTGATAGGTAAAGCCATGCCGGTTAATAAGGCTCTCCAGCTTATGGCTGCGCTCCTCAGGATAAAGCGCGCGCGATAACTTAACGGTGCACAGTTGTTTTGGTAAGAATGTCCGCCCGGTGCGTTTGAATTCCTGCTTCAAAAAAGAGTAGTCAAAGCGGACATTGTGGGCTACGAACACAGCGCCCTGCAGGATGTCATACAGCTCGGCAGCGATTTGGTGAAAACTGGTGGCACCTTTGAGATCCTGATTGCGGATGCCGGTCAGGCTGGTAATGAAGGCGGGAATTTCCGATCCAGGATCAATTAGCTGGTTAAACGTGCGGGTGATCCGGCCGTTTTCCACGCGAATAGCCGCCACTTCGATGACGCGGCCACGGATATGGTTAAGTCCGTTGGTTTCGATATCCACGAACACCAACGGCTGCGCTAAAATTGGTTCCCCCACACTTGCCATTATCATAAGTATAATACTATTGACGGGATATTGACATAGAGATGCTAATGTTTTATACGGTTATGCTTACTTTAAACCACATATATGTTGCAATAGCGCTATGGACAGCGTATGATAGGCAAACAAAACAACAAAAATGTTATAAAACACATTGACAAATAATCAAACTTGTGTATAATAATAAGTGTTGTAACAACAAACAAAAACTATCAAAAAACAAAACCATGACGTCAAGGGCACCCAAACATAGAGGAGTACATACTAATGAAAACTAAGAGCGGACTATCTTTCGAACTCATCGCTACCAGCGATCGGAGTATAGCCAAATTTGATCGCTTTCTAAGCAAAATCTGAAGCTGTAACAGCTAATGAAAAGGCCCCGCTGCACGCGGGGCCTTTTCGTGGGGCGGGGCAGGGAAACGCGTCGCTAGCGTTGCAACTTTCGCATGTATTCTATACCATAGTACTAGATGATTATCAAACAATTGAAAGAGTGGACAAAAGGTGTCCGCCTCTATATCGCCCTTGCTGCCGTACTTATCGCCGCGGAAGTCTGGTGGTGGGCAACCGCTGTCTATGGATCAAGCAATCTGGCGACTATCAGAATGCAGGAAGTGTACGCCTGGCTGGCGCTGGGCTTGATGACCGTCGCAGTATTTATTGGCCCCACATTAAAGCTGTTCCCGAAATTACCGGGCAAAGGACTGCTTCGTGACGCCCGCCGTATGCTTGGTATCTCAGGCGCCGGTTTCGCGGCCCTACACGTAGGTATCGCTTATATAGCATTATTTAAACTGCCCAATCCGACTACGCTGGCTGACAGTTACCAAAAAGCATTTTTACTCGGAGCGGTGGCACTGGTTATTCTGCTGCTGATGGCATTCACGTCGTTCGATAGGGCGTTCCATAAAATGGGTATCTGGTGGTTCCGCTTGCACCGGTTGGTGTATGTAGCTTTGCTGCTGGCTCTGTTGCATGCTTTTATGATTGGGTCGCATGCCGTCGGCTGGCCGGCATTAATAACAGTAGCTTTAGCGGCGGTAGTGTTGCTGGCATTTCACGTCATTCTTATGCTGCGGCATGAACGTCCCGGTAATTTACAGGTAATCACTATCACTTATGCCGTACTGTTCGCTGCGGCCGTGCTTAACTATGGTTTGTCGCAGCATCTTGGATATAACATCCTGCTCAACAGCCATAAGGAAGATACGCATGTTGAAGGTTAGCCGAATCCTAAGCCTGTTTGTGGCGGCTACGGTGGCGTCGCTGAGTTGCTTCGTGCCTTCGGCCATGGCCCATGTCCAGGCAACGAGTAACGGTATCTCCGCCGTTATGCATATTTTGCCGGACGATAACCCCGTTGCCGCTAAGCAAACGCTGGTTCAGTTTACTTTTGGTGGCTCCACTGGCGATTTGGACACTGCGAAGTGCGATTGTACGTTGCAGGTGCGGCAGGCAAGCGAAACTGTGTCAACATATCAGCTGAAACCGCTCGAGGGTTCAAAAACCGTTGTCACGTCGCAATTGAGTTTCCCTAAAGAAGGAGTTTATGACCTGGTAGTGGCGGGCAATGCAGCTAAGCAGTTCTCTATACAGTTCGTTGTCAGGGTCGACGCGGCAGGTGGTACCGCCAATGTAGCCGGTGGTGTTGATGTCATTTTTGTTAGCGTTGCTACCCTGGTGATTGTCGCCGTGCTCGGCTATTATGCGATTGCTGGCGGCGGGCGCTATACTACTAGGACAACTTCTAAATAGGATATTTACTGACCATGATTCGATCTTTCATCTCACGTGTAGCATTGTTTGTAAGCGCAAGCTTCGTAATAGCGCCGCTGGCTAGTGCTCATGTGGTGGTTACGCCTCAAACGGCCGTAACAGCGACCCGCACTACATTTACCATGAGCGTTCCGAACGAAAAGGATATGGCGGTGACAGGCTTAAAGCTGCAAGTTCCTGCCGGTATGCAGGAAGTGCAACCGACGGTACATGCCGGATGGTCGATCAACATTATCAAAGACGGTGACCAGGTGAGTGCTATTGAATGGACTGGCGGAGAAATTCCGGCTGGCCAACGTGATGATTTTACCCTTAAGGGTCAAACTCCTGAACAAACTGGCGAATTACAGTGGAAGGCTTACCAAACCTATGCCGACGGTACTACGGTAGCCTGGGATCAGGCGCCATCCACGGCTGAGGCTGAGGGTGAAAACAGTGGTCCGTACTCGGTAACCAAAGTAAGCGAAGAGCCTCCGGCCGAGCCTGCGGCCACTACTACGCAGACAACCAGTGGCACTTCCCGGGTCGCCTTAGCGCTCAGTGTAGTAGCGCTGGTGCTTGGTATCATGGCCCTGCAGCGCAGCCGTAAACCCGCCGCTTCTTAAACACAACAGGAAGAGTAGACGTTTAAGAAATCGGCAGGCTGACAGTAAAGGTTGAGCCATGGCCGGGTCTTGACCGCACGCTAACCGTGCCGCCATGCAAATCAACGATTTTCTTAACCCAGTACAGACCTAACCCGCTTCCGCCAACATGGACTGACAACGGATTATCAATCCGCGAGAACTTGCGGAAGATCCGGTCTATGTCTGCTGTCGCTATGCCGACACCTTTGTCTTGAATGACGATGAGAGCTTTATGGGTAGTATGTTGCAATCGGACGCTGATACTTCTACCTTCGGGCGTATACTTACTGGCATTATCAACCAGGTTTTCCAGTACCATCCTGAGGCGGCTGGGATCAGCCATGACAGTAAAATTGGCTAACTGCGGCTTAAACGTTACGGTTTGTTCGCGGGCCGCGAAGCGCGACATTTGTTCATGGATAACGCTGGAAGTCAGCATCACCAGGTCAATCGGTTCTTTTTGTAACGCCACTTTACCGGCATCAACTTGCGCGACCTGTAAGAGGTCATTAACGATGGTTATCTGCCGCTCGTTGCTTTCATAGGCCTTTTGCAGAAATTTTCGCACCTTAGGAGAGACATTGCCCGCGTAACCCTCCAGTGCCATACCGATATATTGTTTGACACCGGTAGCAGGCGTGCGCAGCTGATGTGAGGCCAGGGATATGAATTCGTCTTTAGCATTATTGAGAGCGACCAATTGGGCGCTTTGTTCGGTCAGGGCCACGGTAAGCTGCTCAAGTTCTTTCTTGCGCTGGCTTGTCCGGCGGACGGAATCAATGTCGGTACTGGTACCGTACCATTTAGTAATCCTGCCGTGTTGGTCACGGACGGCAATAGCCCGGCTGAGAAACCAGTGATAGCGTTTTGGGTGCCGTACGTCCCTAAAACGGTATTCGATTTGGTAATTGCGACCGCTTTTTACGGCGGATTGCCAGGCGCGCTCACAGCGCTGCCGGTCATCGGGGTGAAGCATGGCCGCCCAGTCGTTGATACTGTTCTCGTGCGTGTAACCGGTGAAGTCGTACCAGCGTTCATTGCGGTAATCAATACGGCCGTCCGGGTTGGCGGTCCAGACCATTTGCGGCATAGAATCGGCCAGCTGCCTAAAACGCTCCTCGCTTTCCTTGAGGGCTGCCTGGGCCTTGCGTTGCCCGGTAACATCGCGGGCTGCCAGTTGAATGGCCTCTTGGCCCTCGTAATGTACCAGTGATGACACGACCTCCACGGTGATGACTTCGCCGTCGCAGCGGATGAACTTTTCCTCGACGACCGCCGTGTGGTCATTCTGTTGTTGATAAATTTCCATGACGCGCTGCTGCACTAACGCATGCGAATCAGGATGTAGGAACCGCATGATGCTTTTACCGACCAGGTCTTCCGCGCTGTTCGCGGCCATCATGCGGACGGTCGCCTCATTAGCGAATACTAAAATTCCTTTGGCGTGGACGGCAATTGGCATAGGGGACAATTCAACTAACCGCCGGTAATCATCCCTGCTGTCGCTATTTGCTTTTGGTGCCATACACCCCTCCGCTAGTATAGGGACCATTATGGGGTAAAGCAGGCCAGAATGCACCTAAGTCATAAAAATTTCACATTTACACAAGGTTTAAGCGTGTACACTGCAATTATGATAAAAGGAATCTTACTCGACGTTGATGGCACGCTCGTAGCAAGCAACGGCGCTCACGCGCATGCCTGGGTGGACGCATTCGCGCAATATGGTTATGAGGTGCCTTTCGAGGAGGTACGCCGTTTAATAGGCATGGGCGGTGACAAACTCATTTCGTCAATCCGTCCTGACCTCGATGAAGAGGAAGGTGACGGCAGACTTGTAAAAGAGGCCCGCACTAAAATATTCCTCGACAAATACGCGCCGGAACTGCAGCCGACTCATGGTGCCCGGGGTCTGGTACTGGAACTGCAAAAACGTGGGCTGCGGACCATAGTGGCCAGCTCGTCAAAGCAGGACGAACTCGAAGTACTTTTAAAAGCTGCTGGCGTCGACGAACTGTTAACAGAAGCGACCACCTCAGATGACGCCGAAAGCTCCAAACCGGATCCGGATATTTTACAGGTGGCCATGGACAAGATCGGCCTTGATATTGACGAAGTACTGATGATTGGTGATACGCCGTACGATATAGATGCCGCCATAGAAGCTGGCGTGCACTGTGTAGCTGTGCGTTCTGGCGGCTGGGACGATGCCGATCTGGACGGCGCGACCGCCATATTTAACGATCCAGCGGATTTGCAGGCGCATCTTGACAACGTCCTCGCGTAAATAAAAAGACTCCCATTCATGGAGTGGAAGTCTTTTGGTGTGGACGAATTGGTAGCCATCAATAGAACCAGTTGGAACTTAATTAAGGCAGAACTGATTAACATGGCTGATATTGTCACCAGATACCAACAGGAGGTATCAGCGGTTAGCTTAAGCGGGCGTAGTTGAACCCCTATTAGTGACTAATCTTCTTTAAGTACCAAACTATGTAGCCTAGAACAGAGACCAGTCCTACAACAAATGAGCCGATTAAAGCAATAGCTAGCCCACCTGACAGTTTTGTAGGGTTAAAAGCCATGACTATTACTGGAAAGACAATACCTAGGAGAGAAAGCGAAGATAGTATGAATACAGCAGACAATACTCCATCTGGCTTACCTAGCTTTGCTAGGTCATAAGTAAGACGGCTTATCTCGCTTTCTGTGGCCACTAGCTGTTCTTTTAGGTCTTGCTCTTCTCTAATTGATTCATCAAGCCTGCGTGCGTCAATGTCATGGCTCCATGCTGGCCTGATTGCGCCTATTGCGCCCATATTGTAGCTAGGCACTTTCGTTAGAATCCCCATGAAGTTTGTTGTCGGCTGTTCGGGCAGTTGCGATTTAAGTTTGTAAAAAACATCCTCGTACATCGATTCGTCAGCTTCGGCCACTTTCAGCCCTCGTTTTTTGAGGTCATCGATATCCAAGCTGGAGTCAGAGTATTCGCCCTTTAGCAGAGGAGATATTTTATCGTACGCTTTCTTTACGCGTTCATGAAGTGTTATTGCATACGGCAGCATTTCTGACAATGAGCTTCCGCGTGGAATATTCTCAGCCGAGATAGTTTCGTAATTTACCTCATTAAGTCCGGCTTCAACTAAATCGTCCAGTATCCTACCGGCAAAAGTATCTTTTGAGTTTTCGAGCCTGTACCTGTACGCCTCATCATAAGCAGGCTGGACATGCTTTAACCGTTGCCTTGCCGATTTAAGCTGTCGTTTGAGCGCTTCTCTTTCGCTGGATATTGCGACGAGCTTACTGACAAGAAACCCACCGATAATCGCTACCATTGCGGCAGAAGATTGGCTGAGTGTTGAGAGTAGCGAGCTAGGGTCAGACATAGGTTACTTCCAAATTGTATCCTCATGAGTGTTCATAGCAAAGACGTATTCATTGGGTGGCAGCTTCCCGGACACGACCAGCCTACGATGAGCTTCTATCGGAGCAATAACGGTTTCGGCGCTCAAGAACTCATGACCTATCCGAGTGAGAAACTCTGCACCGTGATAAACCACGTAACCGGTGGCATTATGCTGTAGTTTGACGAAGTGTTCTTTATGCGAAATCTCGCGAAATAGATCTCGACCCCCGAATCGCCTGTCCATTTTTTCGTATTCGTCGGGGATGTCTAGGGTAAGAGTCCAGCCCAGCGCTCGAAGCGCCTTTTTAAGCGGTTCAATGTATAGCTCCGCAAAAAGGTATAGCTCACCCGTAATTAAGTCGACACGGTCATCAATCTTGTAAGGGTAAACGCTATATGGAGCTCTCCCGCGAACGGCCTGGCCACCTAACTTGATGGATAGATTATCCAAGTTCGAAAATGGCATTGCCAAGGTATCATTTTTTCGCTGTGACCTGTCCTGTAAGTCTTTCAGCTTTGCTTTGTTGATTTTATGCAAGTCAACTACGTCAACGTACAGGTAGGGTGCGAGTAACTTTCCGGCGAAACCATCATTCCTAGCCTTATTAATAATTTTCTGCACACCGTAGTGGAAATGTTGCACCGGTAATTTGAAACGTATTACGCGAGCTGTTGTTGCGCCAGATTGAATAATCTCACTGCTTAGCATGTCCTGTGCTTGCAGCAATCGGCTCTTCTGGTCAGTAATCAACTGACCATTGGAAAGCTGCTTAGCAATCGAAACCGGCGTGTGAAGTTTCTTATTTTTTACCTCAGCAAGGTAAGGCATGTCGCCAATGTGCCGCAGGATACTTACATCACCTACGAGCAGACAGTTAGTTATGTCATGCAGTAAAGCAAAGCCGCCATTCCTTGTAACGGTTTGGGCAAGCTTTAATTCCGCATTGCGTCCCGCTTTCGAACCCTCACTCGGTGTGGCAATTAGGCCTGGTGTGTCGGACTGGGCAATAATGCGCAGCCTGACCCTGTCGTTGCCCAGAGTTCTATACGCAAAGCCGTCTGCGATTTCACGATAAGAACTGGCAATTAACTTGTTTTTATCTGCCTGCTCGGTATACGATTCGTCATTTTTCTCTTTTGCTAGTTTACGCCCTTGAGTAATGAGCGGCTCCACATTTTCGAGTATGGTCAATATGGCTTTTTGGCATTCCAGGTGGGCGATCGGGTCTGTCATGAAACCTTTTTCAGCGGTCATGGCCATAACTTCCTTGAGGTGGCCATTGTATTCTCTGTAATTCCCACCGCTAATCAGCTTCATTATGTATTTGTATCGTTCTAAATCCATACAATAATTATAGCTCGTTGCAAGGACTCAATGTATTGGTAATGGTTATTCCGTCGTTAGTACTGGTGGCTCTGGTAGGGCGGGAAGAGATTGTCGGGTCTTTTCGGCTTCAGCAGCGGCACGGTCTGCATCCGCCTGAGATACACTCAACCAAGCACCCATTGTGAGCCCATAGGCGACTAGAATTAGTAGTATTGGCTTCGTAATTCGCCACCAAAGCTTAGACTTAGGTTTGCCTGTGCGACGACGAATATAATAATTTGTAGCTAACACCGTAACTATAAGCAGACCGATACTGGTAAAAGGGAAGATGGGATAGAGCCACTGGTGAGTGGCATTCTCGAGGAGTGTTATACCCCCTTGAACGCCAAGGTTTGCTAATAAAAAAATACCGAACGCTGCACTATAAACTTTGACCTTATTAACTGTTGGCCTTGTGTCTGGGGTGATGTCGTCCGCCATAGCAGCTCCTCCATTATGTTGGTAATGGGGAGGCCTAAATAAAAAAGGACAACCCCTCTAGATTGTCTAGACCAACACAGGTTGTACCCTGTGCTTTCGAGAGGTTGCCCTTTTTGGGTACAACCAATCGAAGATTGGCTCGTTTACAAGCTGTGCTGATCTAGACCTCATAATCATAGCATTTATACGGCCGTATCTGTTAATGTCCGTAACACTTGCTCTGTCTCTACGCGTAAGCGCTACATCCCCCCTGTATCTCAGGCGGGGAGGCGTCGTACATTGTCGAATAATGTGCGATGACTACAAGAGCTAATGCATGTCGTACACGAACCTGTGCGACTTGCCCCGCGCGAATAGGCGGTGTAATTATGACCCCACCTTCTCTTTTGCTTTTATATTCTCTCTAGTCGGTGCTCGCACAAAATTTTTCTGAACGGAGATTAATTATTAAAGTACTTTAGTTAAAGCGCTTTAAGTTACTACACTATGTGTATGAGTACTCAATCACACGCTACACACACCTATTCAATTCGTGATGCATCACGTTTGACTGGGTTGCCATCATCAACCTTACGCTATTACGAGTCAATCGGAATAGTGAACCCTGTTCAGCGAGGGGAGACAAGTAAACATCGCGTGTACAACCAAGCGGAAGTAGATATGTTGGATACAATATCTTGCCTCAACGCTACAGGTATGAAGTTGGAAGACATGAAGACGTATATTGCCAATTTGTCCGACAAACAAATCGATACCTACGAGCAGGTGGCACTCCTCAAGGCACAGGAGAAAAGACTGAACGAAGAGGAGCGTCACATAAAGGTGCAGCAAGAGTACGTCGCACTCAAGATTGATTATTGGAAAGCTCGTGAGAGCGGTAATGAAGAACGTACAAATGAAATCGCTGCCCAAGCAAGGGCATTAGCGAAAGAATTAAAGAAAGTTTGAGGGGAATTATGAAAGCAGCTATTTTTAAAGGTAAGGGTCAAGTTGTAGTAGAAGAGCGACCAAAACCAACCGTTCGAGAGCAGACTGATGCTATTGTCCGCGTTGTATTGGCATGTGTATGTGGTTCAGACCTATGGTTTTACCGTGGTGTTTCAGACCACCCAGTAGGTTCTGTCGGACATGAGTTCATTGGTATCGTCGAAGAAATCGGCACAGATGTAAAAGACATCAAACAAGGAGACTTTGTTATCGCTCCTTTTGCATACAGCGATGGCGTGTGCGCGAACTGTAAAGCTGGCTTTCAAACAGCTTGTATCCATGCAGGATTCTTCGGCCAAGGTGCTGAGGGTGATGGTGGTCAAGCAGAGTTCGTTCGTGTCCCTTATGCTGACGGCACGCTGTTTACTGTCCAAGGTAAAGATTTCTCAGACGAAACTTTGGCTTCTCTTCTGTCGCTAACCGACGTCATGGGAACAGGCTATCACGCTGCTGTAAGCGCTGGCGTCAAGGCTGGCGATACGGTTGCCGTTGTTGGTGACGGCGCAGTTGGTTTATCGGGCGTTATCTCGGCTAAAATGCTTGGTGCTGAACGAATTATTGTACTTGGAAGTACACATGAGGATCGTCACAAGCTTGCTCGTGAGTGGGGTGCTACTGACATTGTTGACGCACGTGGCGATGAAGCGGTGAAAGTCCTTATGGATTTGACTGATAACGTTGGTGCAAATGCCGTGCTCGAATGCGTGGGTTCTGACGAATCTTACAAGACGGCATTCGCTATTGCACGAGCCGGGGCAATCGTTGGTCGAGTAGGCGTACCGCACAATGCAGAAGTTGACGCTACTGGTACTTTCTACCGTAACGTCGGTATGCGTGGTGGCCCTGCACCCGTTCGCGCCTATATGCAACATCTCTATGATGCCGTAATAAACGGTGATATTAACACAGGCAAAGTATTTGACCTAACAACCAGCTTAGATGATATTGCCGAGGCGTATGCAGCTATGGATGAACGGCGCGCTATCAAAACGTTAGTAAAAGTTAGCGAGCTCTAAATGGCAGCTGTCACGGTCTTTTGCCTTATGCATCCAAAGCCCGCGATGGCACAGGAGCTACGTGAGTCACTTCTATCGCTCGTTGAGCCGACCCATGAAGAAACAGGCTGTATAGCCTACGACGTTTATGAAGAACAAGATGGTTCATTGGTACTGTTCGAAACGTGGCAATCTCAGGCTGATCTTGAGATGCATCAGCAACAACCAGCTATCAAAGAATTATTTGGAAACAAGTTGACCGACATTCTTGACGATGAACTCGACGTTCATTTTACTCGATTGATTTCGGCTACTAAATAAATTTAGGAGGAAGAATATGAAATATACTAAAAGTTCAGGTAAAACAGGTAAAGGTCCAGCTGACTGGTTTACTGGTGATGTTTACATGGATCCAATTAAAAACCCAGATGAACAATCCGCAGTTGGTGCTGCACATGTGCGCTTTACTCCGGGTGCGAGGACATTTTGGCACAAGCACCCTAAAGGTCAGACACTGTATGTAACTGACGGTATAGGTTATGTCTCTCGACGTAATGGTGAGGTACAAGAGATTCGTCCAGGCGACGTAGTCTTTATCGAGCCAGACGAAGAGCATTGGCACGGTGCTACATCAAATCGCTTAATGGCGCATGTTGCTATTCAAGAAGCTGATGAAAGCGGCAGTCCTGTAACCTGGCTTGAAGAAGTCAACGAGGAAGCCTATGCGAAAGGTGTCAGCGCATAACATGGCCGAGTGGACAAAAGAAGAACTAGAAGCGATTGCTAAAGATGAAAATCTGTATATATCCATCCCGAATCAAGACGGCACTATGCACAAGCCAACATGGATATGGATTGCGCAGGCTGGTAATGAGCTGTTTACGCGTGGATATAATGGCACACAAAGCCGATGGTATGTGTCTGCAAAAGCCGTCGGACACGGTCACATTTCATCAGGTGGAGTCGAGAAAGATGTTACGTTTGAATTTCCAATCGACAAGGAAACGAATGACTTAATAGATGCAGGTTACGCAGAGAAGTATGGGAAGTACCGTGGCTCTTATTTAGATATGATGCTCGGTGAAAAGCAAAAAACGGCCACGGTTAAATTAATCCCAAAAGATTAAAGGAGAAGCATATATGGAATCTGTGGAGCTTAACAATGAGGTGAAAATGCCACTATTAGGATTTGGCGTCTACCAAATAACCGACCAAGACGAATGTGAACAAAGCGTATTAGATGCTTTGGCTACCGGTTATCGGTTAATAGACACTGCTCAGGCATACGGAAACGAAGATGCGGTCGGCAGGGCAATTAAGAAGAGCGGCATTTCGAGAGATGAGTTGTTCATAACGACTAAATTGTGGGTAACTGATTTTAGTGAAGAAAAAGCAGTCGCCGCGTTCAACGAATCGCTAGAACGCTTGCAGCTTGATTATGTTGATTTATACCTGCTACACCAACCGTTTGGCGATGTGCATGGCGCATGGCGAGGACTAGAACGATTATACGAAGACGGCAAGGTAAGAGCCTTAGGTGTAAGCAACTTCTATCCTGACCGCGTGCAAGATTTAATATTAACGAGCACAGTAATACCGGCCGTGAACCAGATAGAAACGCATCCGTATTATCAACGAACTGAAGATCAAAAGTTTCTTAAAGATAATAAGATTCAGATTGAATCGTGGGGGCCATTCGCGGAAGGTCGCAATAATCTATTTACCAATGAAACGCTCGAATCAATCGGCAAGAAATATGGTAAGTCAGTTGCACAAGTAGTAATTAGGTGGCTCATACAGCGCAAGGTTGTAGTAATCCCTAAATCGACTCATAAAGAGCGAATTATCGAAAATTTTGACGTATTCGATTTTGTGCTAACCGATGAAGATATGAAAGAGATTGCAAAGCTTGATACGAAAGAAAGCAGCTTCTTTTCTCATCGCGATCCTGAAACCGTCAAAATGATTATGGGCAGAGGTGAAAGAAGGCCCATTATTCAATCATAGTGTTTAATAGCAATAGTATGGCTACCAGTAAAGACGGCATGAAAGAAGTGACTCCGACAGAATTACTGAATCTGATGTACCTGAAATTGCTAGACTTGGAACTAAAGGTCGATTTATTTAGCATGAAAATTGATAACTTGCAGCAAGACATAAGTAGGACTACATATGTACGTAGTGAACTTTTTAAGCTTAAGTTTGACCATAATACAAATGAACTTTACATAACCGAGTTCTTCAAAATACAATTCGAAGGTAATGAAGCAGTCTTGCTAGGAACTATGTTTAAAAAATCTAATGGGCAACCAAAAAAGACCACTAAATTTTACCCAGTAGAACTGGCGGGCAAATTCCAAAGCGAAACGAATGGCCTTAAAACAGCAAAAGCAGTGCAGGGAACGATTTCGAGAATTGACGCTACTATAAAGCATCGCACTATGGGCCTGGAAGTCTTCAAAATCACGACAAAAGTTTTTTATTTTCTGTAACTACACTTTAATAAGTCACGAGGATTCACTTGCCAACAGCTTTGCTTAAATAAGCGAATGCTAATTAAGGGCAATCAAGTCATTACAATTACAGAAGCTCGCGAACTGCTTGGAGACGAGAGTGTTGGCATGACTGACGAGGAAGTGCAGAAGCTTATTGAAGACTTTGATCTTATTGCCCAGTACACAATCAAGCTAGTTCAAATCTTTAAATAAAAAGAAAGTAAAACAGATTGATGTAGTGCTAAAATAGTTCTAAGTATGAATAGCGTTGTCTACGTCCGAGTATCGACCGATGAGCAAGTGCAGGGCACGAGCTTAGATATGCAACAGAAGCAGTGCTTAGAGTTTGCGAAATCGCATGGCTGGAATGTGCCCAAAGAAAACATCTTTCGTGATGAGGGTGAATCGGCAAAGGCCACTAATCGGCCGCAACTGTTGGCTATGCTGGAACATTGCCGCAAGAACAAAGGCAATACTGAAAAGTGCATAGTCTGGAAGCTGGACAGGTTTGCACGTAACTCTGACGACCATGTGATGATCCGTGCCATTCTGCGCAAGAATGGTGTATCGTTGGTGTCGGTCACTGAGCCAATTGACGACAGCCCGACCGGCAAGCTAATGGAAACTGTGCTATCTGGCTTCGCACAGTTCGATAACGAGGTGCGAACACACCGCACGACTGAGGGTATGAAAAAGCGTTTAGAGCAGGGTGGATGGCCTCACGACGCGCCCATTGGCTACGTAAAGGCTCGGACACGTGAGGGCGTAACCACCATTGCACCGCACCCAGTGATGGCGGCCAAGCTGACCATGTTCCTAGAAACCTTTTCAACTGGCCAATACACGGTCAAGCAAGCCGCTGACCTTGCCTATGAATTGGGCATACGAAACGGTAGGGGCGCAAAGCGCACATGGCAAACTGTCGAGAACACAATCAAGAACCCCATCTATGCTGGGTTTATTCAGTCAAAGTATACCTATGGCAATCGGTATGTCGGCTTGCACCAACCTTTAATCACCGAAGCGACTTTCAATAAAAACCAGCGTATTCTTGCTGGTAAGCAAAAAGGTTTTACCCGAGGAGATGAGAATGATTACCCATTGCGACGTGATTTTCTACGTTGCATACACTGCCTTAAGTTTGTGACCGCGAGTGCACCAAAAGGGGCGAGTGGCATCAAATATCCACGTTACGGCTGTATCTACTGTAAGACCGCGGTCATCGGTAAAAAGGTTAGCAAATCGAGCGAGCAGGTACATAAAGAGTTTCGTGAAATCTTGTCGCGAATTCGTTATAAAGAGAATCACCTCAAAGTCTTCAAGCGCATTGTACTGCAGCGCTGGTGCGATGAGTATGACGACGCACTTAAAGCGGTCTACCAAGTTAACAAGGAGCTTGATGCCTTAAAGACCGAGCGTGCAAAAGTTAATCGCAAATTCGCTCGTGATGAGTACAGCTTTGCTGAAAAGCAGGAGCTAATTAGCGATATTGACGCTGAGATTGCCAATTTTATGAAAAAGAAAGTTGAAGCCGACGAGTACGCCGACCAAAAGGAGCAAATCGTGGATAATGCGATGCTGTTTATGAATGATCCGTCCGAGTTCTGGAACAGAGCGCCACTACAGATACAAAAGGCCGTTCAGCACACGCTTTTCCCATACGGATTGGCTTATGACTTCGAAAATGGTTTTGGAACTATTGAGCTGAACGAATCATATCTGTTGCTACAAAAAATAGCGCCCGAAGACGCTAATGATTCTATTGTGGTAGCGGCAACTGGACTTGAACCAGTGACCTTCGGCTTATGAGTCCGACGCTCTAACCAGCTGAGCTATGCCGCCTTATTTCTGTTAAGCGTGGTTAACTCGAAGATTGTAGCATGATTTCCCTCTGTTGGCTAGCATCTGTGACAAATCTAGTATTCTTGAATACCTAAGTAAATGACTGCAGCCAAACCGATGCAAATAATGATAACCCTCAGCCAGTGCGACGAGATTTTTTGAGCGCAGCGGGCACCGACGTAACCACCAATAGTGGTGCCAATGCCCATCATAATACCGAAGTGCCAATCGATGAGGTGAGTGCTCCACAAACAGGCCACCGAGGCGCCAGAAATAAAAACTGCCGAAACATTTTTCATAGCATTCATCATATGCGCGTCGTGCAAACTGGTAAAACCGAGAAAAGCCAGCATGATAAATCCGTAACCAGCGCCAAAGTAGCCGCCGTAAAAGGCCAAGGGAATTAACGCGAAAGCCAATATAAGCATGGGCAACCAGGCACGGCTACGGCCGGTAACATGACGGTGCAGGTGGAAATGCAGAAATGGCTGCAAAATGAACAATACGACGCCAAACAGGACCAGTCCCGGGACAATATGGGCGAAATGATCTGCCGGTGTACCACGCAGCGTTAGTGCTCCGGCAATCGCACCAATAAGACAGGGAATAATCAGCCAGATATAGCGCAGGGGTACTTTTGCGAGATATTTGCGGTAACCGAAAGCAGAAGTTATTTGGCCGGGAGTAGTCACGATATTACCGGTGGCGTTAGCGACAAGCGGCGGTAAACCAAGCGCGACCAACACCGGAAAGCCAATCAGCATGCCGCCGCCGGCAATCGCGTTCATACCACCAACAATAATGCCGGCGCAAATCAGCAGGATATCTTGAAGCATTAGCTCTATTTTTTCACACTTTTTGGGTTTTTCCTAAGGAGGGTTATAAAAACAGCTCAGGCTTAGCTTGGCGTAGGTTCTGCCAGCATGGTTCAAACAAGGGACTGGGCAAATCCTTGAATGTATTCCAGCTTTGAGCTTTACATTTGTCCGGTTCGGTAATGGAAGGCTCGCCGCTCAACCAATCACTTTGCATCCATATAGATATGTAGTGCTTATCGGCAGCAAATATGTCGTTGGTAAGTGTCAGTAAACGTACATTGGTTATGTGTAAGCCGGTTTCTTCAAAAACTTCACGTGCTGCGCAGTCTTCCCAACTTTCGTTAATTTCAAGATGTCCGCCTGGAACGCTCCAGGTTCCCTCGCCGTGTGAACCAAATCGCTGCTGCATAAGGAATTTATTGTCTTTCCACACAAAACAGGCGAGGCCGACACGGACTGTGGACGCTCGAAAACTAGGCATTTTGAATTTCCTGATACCAAGCAATGAAAGCTTTCCAACCTTCTGAGACCTCCCGGTCTGATACGTCGATACCGTGGTCATATACTTCGGAAACACTCAAGCCTTTGTCGAAGGGCATGGTAAGGATTCTTTGCCAGCTAGTGCCGTAATTTCCACGGGCTTTTGGGAGCAGTTCGCCGGTATATTCGATCAAAATCACCTTTTCCTGTTGGCCGTCGCTGAAGGCAATGCGCTGGGACAAAATGGCTCGCCGATCGGTAAGAGAGCTGGTAAGGCGGATAAAATCGTCGGCCGTAAACCAATGTATGACCGATTTCATGTATGGCCCAGGGAAGCCTTTGAGGCCCGGAATTGACCAAGAATCGTCATTAACTACCACTGGTCTCTGCACGGCAGTATAGGCTTTTCGGACTTTATCGAGCACGATTGCTTCGCCGTCTTCGCCTTGGATCTCGTCGATGTCTAGGTTGGCTTGCAATAGTGTAATCCCATGATTAGTAAAGGTTTTTTCTGCGATATGAAACTTTTCGGCGTTACCAGTAGCGAAAGTTAGTTCGGTCATTTGCTAAGATTATAACAAATGGACATTACATTAGACCCTGGTACCTATGTTGTCGCCGTTTCTGGTGGCGTTGATTCGATAGTGCTTTTGCATATATTACATAATCGGACAGGATTGAAATTAACAGTTGCCCATTTCGACCATGGTATCCGCGAGGATTCGCGGCAGGACCGTCAATTGGTGCAGCGAATTACCGAAAGCTACGGTTTGCCATTTGTGTATGCTGAGGGCCATTTGGGACCGCAAGCCAGTGAGGCGGCGGCCCGTAAAGGGCGGTATGAATTCTTACATAAAGTTAGACAGGCGAGCGGTGCTCGGGCAGTTATTATGGCCCATCATAAGGATGACGCTTTAGAAACGGCAGTTATCAACTTGTCACGCGGAACGGGTAGAAAAGGTTTGACCAGTTTACAGAATACCCGTCTTATTGAGCGCCCACTTCTAAATATTACCAAACAAGAACTGCAGGATTATGCCCGTCAACGAAGTTTGCAGTGGCGCGAGGATAGTACAAATAGTAATCCAGCTTATCTGCGTAACTATGTCCGCCAGGTGGTGGCCGACAAGTTTGCTAGTGAAGATAAGCATCGACTACATGACATCATCAGTAGGCAGCGGGGAGTGAACATTGAGCTGGACGAACTGTTAGGCCGACAGCTGCAAACCTATTCCGCTGGCATGGAGTTGGACCGCAAGTGGTTCATTACCTTGCCACACAATGTGTCCCTAGAAGTCATGGCGCAGTGGCTTCGTGATAACGATATCCGTAGTTTTGATAAAAAAACGCTTGAACGCTTGACTCATGGGGCTAAAATACATGCTATAGGCCGCCGTCTGCCTGTCGGAAAGTCGGTGTTCCTGAGAATTAGCCAAGAGTTTTTGGCACTCGAAACCTCATAGTGCTAGAGGGCGCTAGATTAAAGCATACTGAGAGGGTATAATAACCAAACATATGGATAAAAAACCGTTTTCTTCGAAAAAACCCTTAAAAAGTCCGAAGGGGGGCAAACCACAAAAGCGCGGCATGAAAAATGTGGCATTTATCGCCATAGTCGTCCTGTTCGCGCTCGTTATCATAGCTGCTTACGGGCAGCCGAAGCGGCAGACTGAAATCTCGACGTCTCAGGCTGTCACGGACGCTAATGCCGGCCGCTATTCCAAGATTGAGAAAAAGGGTAACGAGCTGTTAATTACCGAAGATGGTAAGAAAACACCAACTCTTAAGACGTACATTGATCCAAATGCCACGCTAAAGGAAGAGGGCTTCAATACTTCGAAGTTTGAGGTCAAGAACGATCCCGACTCTTCTTCGGGTTCATTATGGGGTTCTTTGCTGATTTCACTGCTGCCGGTGATTATTATCGGCGGTTTACTGTACTTTATGCTTAAAAGCGCTCAGGGCCAGGGTAACCAGGCTATGTCGTTCGGTAAAAGCCGCGCCCGTTTGTATGGCAATGAAAAAGACAAGGTTATGTTTAACCAGGTCGCTGGCCAGGCTGAAGCTAAGCAAGATCTCGAAGAAGTCGTGGAATTTCTTAAATTTCCCAAGAAATTCGCAGGCGTTGGCGCCCGCATTCCTAAGGGTGTCCTGTTAGTAGGTCCTCCTGGTACCGGTAAGACTATGCTGGCCCGCGCTGTCGCCGGTGAAGCGAACGTTCCGTTCTTCAGCATTTCCGGTTCTGAATTCGTAGAAATGTTCGTCGGTGTTGGCGCGTCACGCGTCCGTGATCTGTTCGCAAAGGCTAAAAAGAATGCCCCATGTATTATCTTCATCGATGAAATCGACGCTGTCGGCCGTCGTCGTGGTAGCGGCATGGGTGGCGGCCACGATGAGCGTGAGCAAACCCTCAACCAGATTTTAGTTGAGATGGATGGTTTCGAACAAGGTCAGAACGTTATCGTGCTTGCCGCGACCAACCGCGCTGACGTGCTTGACCCGGCCTTACTGCGCCCGGGCCGTTTCGACCGTCGTGTCGGTATTGGTTTGCCGGATCGTCCTGACCGGTTGGCTATTCTGAAGATCCATTTCGAAAAGAAGCCACTTGGTAAGTCTGTTGACTTAGACGCTCTCGCGGCTAAAACCGCCGGTTCTTCTGGCGCGGACCTTTCCAATATCGCTAACGAAGCAGCGATTATCGCCGCTCGCAATAATCACGCCGAAATTACCCAGCATGATGTCACTGAAGCCTTTGAGCGCGTTGCCATTGGCCCGGAACGTAAGAATAAGATTATGACCGAAGCTGACAAGGTCACTACTGCCTATCACGAAGCTGGCCACGCTTTGGTCGGTCACGTCTTGCCGGATAGCGACCCCGTACATAAAGTTACTATCATCCCTCGTGGTGGTACCGGTGGTGTAACCTGGTTCCTGCCACCGGAAGATAAGGTATATACCTCGCTCATTGAGTTCAAAGATGTTTTAGCCCGTGCTCTCGGTGGCCGTATCGCCGAAGAAGTCATTCTGGGCAAAGACCGCATTACCACCGGTGGCGGCAATGACTTACAGAAAGCTGCCGAAATTGCCCGTGACATGATTGTTAACCAGGGTATGGGTACGAAACTTCGTGATCAGGTCTTCCATGTCGAAGAAGGCATGATGATGGAGCGCATGGTATCCGAACGGACTTATTCAGAAGACACCGCCAAGGTTATTGACCAGGAAGTTGAATCGCTCATAACCGAAGCAGGTGAGCGCGCCCGGGCTGTCATCAAAGGTAACTTAGACAAACTTGAGGTGTTAAAAGATCGTTTGCTTGAAAAAGAGACCGTTGATGCCGATGAAGTCGCTGACATCTTCCAGTCGGCGGTACTGCCGAAGACGGCCGCGCTATACTAAGCGCTGTTGTATTTTGTGAGCTAAAGGTGCGACAATAAGACAATGATACGTCGTTGCTGTTTAGAGTGGGGAGCATAGTGTAATGGCTGATACGAATCCGCAAACGGACACTGTTAACCAGCCTCTTGAGGCCGGTGTTGTCCTGCTGCTCCAGGTCCCCCGTACCAATGATAAAAAAGAGCTGGCCGCTGAACAGATGTTTGCCAGTCTCTACGGACTTTTGACTATTCCCGCAAAAGGGCTGTTTAAAACCACTGTCCGCGAACGGTTAAGCTTTGAAATCGCGGTTATTGACAAGCGTATCGGTTTTTACGTATGGGTGCCCGAGTACCTGAAAAGTTTCGTCGAAGAGCAGATTTATGCTCAGTATCCAAGCGTCCAAATTTCTGAAGTACCGGATTACACACTGCCATCGGCCGAGGGACCGGCGCGGACATATGCCTCCACGCTTGCCACCGAGCTAAAGTTTACGGGCCCGGAAATGCTCCCGATTAAAACTTTTCAGAGTTTTGAGGTCGACCCGTTAGCGGCCATAACCGCGACCCTGGCTAAATTTGAACTTGACGAGCAGGCTTGGCTGCAGATGACTATTCGTCCCGCCACACAAAACTGGCACCGTAAAAGTGAGCAGTATATCGCTAAATTAAAGGGTGGGAATAAAACGAGCGTAACCGGCCTGATGAGTGCCTTATGGGCTCCGCCGGAATATAAAACTGAAGCGGCCAAACCGGCGGAGTATGATCAGGTACGTGCCAAAGGCGCCGAAGAGAAGTCGCAGAAACTGGCATTTGAAATGCAGCTGCGCATTGTCTACCGTGGCAATACGCCGTTGGCCCAGGCGCGGCTTCGTATGCAGTCCATTGTCGCTAGTTATAAACAGTTCAATTCGACCTATCTTAATGGTTTTGACGCTAAGCGCATTTCCGATGACCCGGCAATTCTTGCCATGTACCGGTCGCGGCTGTTTAATAAGCACGGCTATACGGCCAACATAGAAGAAATCGCTACTTTATATCACTTGCCACATACCACGGTGGAAACGCCCTATATTTTATGGGCCAGTTCACAGACCGCTGAACCGCCGGCTAATTTACCGATGATCGGCAATGAATACCGGCCGGATTTATCACCGATAGCGACCACTAACTTCCGCGGTCACAATACCATGTTCGGCCTGACGCGCATTGACCGCAACCGCCACCTGTACATTATCGGTCAAACCGGTGTCGGTAAATCGGGTCTGCTTGAATTACTCACTATTTCGGATATATACAGCCCGTACGGTTTCGCGGTCATTGATCCTCACGGTGATTACGCTATTAATACGCTGCGCCGCATTCCGGCCGAGCGGGCGGCTGATGTGATTTACTTTAATCCGGCTGACACGGACTTTCCTATGGCTTTCAATCCAATGGAAGTCACTGATCCGAAATTGAAAACCCACACCGCTTCGGAACTGATTGGCGTGTTGAAACGGATGTTTGAAAGCTGGGGTCCGCGCCTGGAATATATTTTGCGCTATTCGCTTTTGGCGCTACTTGATTATCCCGATGCGACCATGTTGGATATCACTCGCATCCTGACAGACCGCAAATTCCGCCAGGAGGTAATCGGTTACGTGCAGGATCCGGTGGTGCGCCAGTTCTGGAACGTGGAATTTGCCAGCTGGAACGATAAGTTCGCCGCTGAAGCTGTAGCGCCGGTACTTAACAAAGTCGGTGCTTTTACGGCTAACCCGCTTGTCCGCAATATCATCGGCCAGCCTAAGAGCAGTTTTAATATCCGAAAGATCATGGATGAGAATAAGATACTGCTTGTTAACTTGTCCCGCGGCCTGTTGGGAGAAGATAATGCCTCGCTGCTTGGAGCGCTACTCGTGACAAAAATACAGTTGGCGGCTATGAGCCGGGCCGACATGCCGGCAGAGCAGCGTACGCCATTTTACCTGTATGTCGACGAATTCCAGAACTTCGCGACCGACAGTTTTGCTACGATTTTGTCCGAGGCCCGTAAATACGGCCTTAACTTGACGGTTGCCAACCAGTATACCGCCCAAATGGCAATTGAGGTTAAAGATGCCGTATTCGGTAACGTTGGTTCTATTATTGCTTTCCGAATGGGCGCTGATGATGCCCGGGTAATGCTCCGTTACTTTGAGCCGCGGTTTGAAGAATATGACCTGGTCCACATGCATAACCGGCATTTTGTGATCTCGCTTACCATAAACGGTGAAAAAACGCCGGCTTTTTCGGCGATCTCCCTTAATTTGCCGCCGCAACAGGCAGATTACAGCGCCGCCATTGTAGATAACAGCCGCGCGCTGTATGGCTCGAGCCGTGAATATGTTCAACGCTACATTAATGAGCGCTATCAGCTGGAAGATATGGTCGTGTCTACGGCACCTGTATCGCAATTTAAGCCGAAGGCCCAACAACAGGCGGCTTTACAGGAAGCGCCTATCCAACCACCGGCGCGCCCCGCTCCTGTAGTTACTACTGCGCCAGCGCCAAAACCGGTTGTGAAGCCAAGCCCTCAGCCGGTGAATGAAACCCCGGTGGTGAAACCCAATTCCAAAATACAGGCAGTTCCTGAATCACAACCAACCGAAGCTACGGAAGTTTTGGAAGCTCCGGCCAAACGGAAGCGAAAGCGTAATCGCAAACGTAAACCGACTACGGCTCAAACGGAAGTGTCCGTCGCTGCTCAGCCCGTGAAACAGGCACCGAAACAAGCAAAATTACCTACTCCCTCAAACGAAGAAACGGTCATTAATTTACGCTAAAAGGGGTGTCACTCCGGCAGCGACTGGACTATACTTAAGCTCAGCAGGGCGCCACGGACGATTTACCGGCGCACCATATAAATGAACAGCAGTACAACACCTAAGCAACAGTCCAAAAAGGTATCAGTCGGCAGTGTCGCGGGTTTATTGGTTGTGACGGCGCTTGTCGGCCAGTTACTGGGCTTTTTGCGTACTAAACTTATCAATGCCAACTTCGACAACCCGCATACGCCGATCGGTGAAAAGGCCGGTGTATACTTCGCGGCGTTTAATATACCTGATTTCTTTTTCTATACTATCGCTGCCGGTGCTCTCGGCGTGGCCGTCATGCCGTACCTCAGCGACCGGCTGCACAAAGGTGATAAAAGGGGTATGTGGGAGCTCGCGACCAGCATTCTGAACCTGCTGGCACTTATTATGCTCGGTGTAGGCATTATTATTCTTGTTTTCGCGCATCCGTTAATACAACTTGTAGCTCCTGGCCTGACTCCCGAACAACAGCATAACGGCGCCACGCTTATGCGTTTACTGGCGCTTAATCCGTTCCTGTTTACGGTTTCAGGAATTCTGACGAGCGCCCAGCAAACCATCGGCCGTTTCTTTTTCTTTGCTATCGCGCCGCTGTTTTATAACATTTCGATCATTATCAGCATATATATATTCAAAGATACCCAAATCGGTATCGTGGGACTCGGCATAGGCGCGCTTATCGGCGGTGTGTTGCAACTGTTAATCGTCAGTCTTGGCCTGATTAACACTAGCTTTCACTGGAAACCGAAAATTATGTGGCGTAGCAGCGAATTTAAGTCGATGTTGCGCCAGTTGCCGCCACGGTCGCTCGACCAGGGTGCTGACCAGATTCAAAGCATGGTTGACACGCGCTTCGCCTCAAGCATTGCCGGCGCGACCGGTATTAGCAACTATAACAATGCCTATGTTTTGCATACGGCGCCGATTTTGCTGCTGGGAACCGCTATTTCTACGGCCGCCTTCCCGCGTTTAAACGCCCGCTTAGCCCAAGGCCGCCAGGATTTATTCCGGCGTGATTTCCTGAAAATTCTCAGAGCTATTATCTGGATGGCCATTCCAGTCGTGATTATTGCCTTTTATGCCCGCGGTTACCTGGCGCGCTTTATTTTTAGCCAGAACGCTCCGGAAATCGCCGTACTGTTTGGTTTTCTGACAGTCGCTGTTTTCTTCCGTACGCTTTACGCTATTATTTCCCGCTGGTTCTACGCGCAAAAAGATACCTGGACGCCGCTGGCCGTATCGGTATTTGTCATTTTGCTTAATATTGTGCTGGTCTATTTCTTAACTAAACCCAATTCGTATGGCCTAGCCGGTTTAGCGCTCGCGCAGTCACTTGTCGCTACCGTAGAAGTCGTTATTTTGTTCAGTGTCATGCTGTACCGCGACCCGAAGTTGCTTGACGCGTCGTTTTGGTCCGGCATTGTCAAGATTGTTTCGGTTTCCGGGTTTAGTCTGATAGCAGGTTTTATCATGGTATCTATTTACCCGCTTGGAATCAGCGACAAGGGTTTTGCCGTACTAACAAAATTATCGCTTATTGCCGTCGTTACGCTGGGTGTCCATATCGGTGTCTCGGCGCTGTTCGGCCTGGAAGAAGTCAGGCCGATCTTTAAGCGGGCGAAAGCCATTTTATTTAAGTCCGTCGGGATTCCTTACTAGCCAACGTACCTCTGTTATTTATGCTATAATATAGTTAATGGACCTAATAAAAAAATCCGCAATTCGAAATTTCTGCATCATCGCGCACATTGACCATGGCAAAAGCACTTTGGCAGACCGTTTACTGGAGCTAACCGGTACCGTCGAAAAACGCAACATGAAGGCGCAGCTGCTCGACCGTATGGACCTGGAGCGCGAAAAGGGCATTACTATCAAGCTGGCGCCTGTCCGGATGGAGTACAAGGGCTTTGAGCTTAACCTGATTGACACGCCCGGGCATGTTGACTTCTCATATGAGGTTTCTCGTAGTCTCGAAGCTTGTGAAGGTGCTCTGCTGGTTGTTGATGCCACCCAGGGTATCCAGGCACAAACCCTGGCTAACGTGTACCTGGCGATAGCGGCTGACCTGACAATCATTCCAGTGCTCAACAAAATTGATTTACCGGCAGCCGATGTCGAGCGGGTGAGCGCCGAAGTTATGAACTTACTCGGCTGCAGCCGTGAAGACATCCTGGAAATTTCCGCCAAAACCGGCATGGGCGTCGACAAAGTGCTGGAGCGCATCGTCAAAGACATCCCCGAACCGAAACCATCCGAGCGTAACGAAACCCGTGCCCTCATCTTTGACTCCTATTACGATGATTATCGCGGCGTAATTCTGTATGTCCGTGTCTTTGATGGTTTCATCGATAAAAACGCCAGTATTCAGATGATGGCTACCAGCGCTAATGGCCTTGCTCTGGAAGTCGGCGCCTTGAAGCCGGAAATGACAGCCGGCAAAAGCCTGCAGGCTGGTGAAATCGGCTACATTGTCACCAACCTCAAGTCTACCCGCGAAGCCAAAGTCGGTGACACTATTACTTTGCAGAGTAATCCGTCGACGGCGCAGCTGCCGGGCTACAAAAACGTCCAGCCGTTCGTGTACGCCGGCTTTTTCCCTGAAAGCAACGAGTTTTATCAGGAGTTGAAAGACGCGGTCGAGAAATTGTCACTCAGTGATTCGGCGCTGCAATTCGAGCCGGAAAACTCGCCGGTGCTTGGTTTCGGTGTCCGCATCGGCTTCCTGGGGCTATTGCACATGGATATCGTCCGTGAGCGTTTGGAGCGGGAATATAATCTTGACCTGGTCGTTACCAACCCGTCGACCGACTACCAGATTAGTTTATTGAATGGTGATGAACTGGATATTAAAAGCGCCGCTGATCTGCCCGACCCGGCGAGTATAAAAGAAATCCGCGAACCATGGATTCGCGGTGAAATTATCGTGCCGCAGGATTATGTCGGGCCGGTTATCCAACTTATTTCCGGCAAGCGTGGTTTGCAGACCAACTTAAGCTACGTCGAAGAGCGTGCCTTGGTCGCCTTCGAGGCACCGCTGGCCAACCTGTTAACCGATTTTTACGACCAACTCAAAAGCCTGACCAGCGGTTACGGCTCATTCAATTATGAACTGGACAACTACCGCGCCGAAGACCTGGTGCGCGTTGATTTTTACGTGGCTGGTGAAATGGTAAGCGCCCTGAGTATTATGGTGCACCGCAGTGAAGCCGACAGTATCGGCCGTATAACCGTCGGTAAACTGAAAGAAGTAATTCCTCGTCAAAATTTCCAAGTCGCGCTGCAGGCGGCCATAGGCGGCCGTTTTATCGCTCGCGAAGACATCAGCGCGTACCGTAAAGACGTGACAACCGGTTTGTATGGTGGCGACGTATCGCGCAAGAAAAAGGTACTCGCCAAGCAGGCGAAAGGCAAGAAGCGTATGAAACGCTTTGGTAAGGTTGATATTCCGGCTGAAGCTTTCACGGTCATGCTCAAGCGTGACTAGAGGTTATGGTATAATTTGCCGATGGAAGAACGTTTGCAGCAACTTGTTGATAATTACCGGATTTCCGCTCAGGCGGCTGAAGTTGTCCGGGCCACGCCCATCGTCTTGCTGGTTGGCGTCAGTGGTGCTGGCAAGGATACTATAAAGCACCGGTTGCTGGAAGGCGGCAAGTATCATCACATTGTTTCACATACTACCCGGGCGCCCCGTGAAAATGGTGGCGTCATGGAAAGCGATGGCGCGGACTATCACTTTATTGACAAAGAAGAAGCGGCCGATATGTTGGAAAGCGGCGCGTTCGTAGAAGCCAAAAAATACGGTGATAACCTGTACGGTACCAGCGTGGCGGAAATTGAGCAGGCGCAGCGGGAAGGTAAAATAGCTATTACCGATCTTGAAGTTCAGGGAGTAGCCGAATATAAAGCCCTGTCTCCAAATGTCGTGGCCCTGTTCATATTGCCGCCGGATTATGCAGAGTGGCAACGCCGGCTGCATGCCCGGTATGGCGTGCAGGGAGCCGATCCGGCTGACATAACTAAGCGTATGCGAACGGCAATCGCCGAATTGGAAGAGGCATTACGCCAGCCCTACTATCACTTCGTGGTTAACGCCAATATCGATGAAGCGGTGGGCGCCGTGGACAAAATCGCACATCGCGCGACGACCGGTGATGAATTTACGACCGTAGATCGCAGTTTCCAACACTGGGCAGAGCAGTTGCTTGAGGATTTACAAGACGGCGCCAAGCTCCAGTAGGCCGGTTAGCACTCTTGACTATTGAGTGCTAAACGACATACAATTTAGGTATGACGCCTATTACAGACCGCCAAAAACTGATTCTCTCAGCTATAGTCGAACAATATGCCGAAGTAGCCAGCCCGGTGGGTAGCAAGCTTCTGGCTAAGATTTTCAATGTATCTTCGGCTACCATTCGCGCCGAAATGGTCGAGCTGGAAAAGGCCGGCTTTATCGCTCAGCCGCACACCAGTGCCGGCCGCATTCCAACCGATAAGGGCTATCGTTTTTATGTTAATAATATGGCCGACAGCGATCAACAGGTCAGCTTACCGGCCCGCCGCGCCGAAAAAGCCCTCAGCATGCGCGTGCAGGGCGCTGGTATGCCGGAGCAAAAAATCCGCAATGCCGTCGACACATTAGTGGAACTGACGCACAATCTTGGCATGGCGACCATTGGCGGCCAGTTATATATGAGTGGCCTGTTAAACCTGTTCGGGCAGCCGGAATTCATCCAGGCCGGGCAGGTACGGCAAGTCGCCGGATTACTGGATAATCTGGAGCCATGGTTGCGGGAAGCCGCGCCAAATCAACCGCTCAGCGTCTATATTGGCCGTGAAAACCCTATTGGCCGGGCAGCAGGTTGTACGCTCATCATTTCGCGCTTCCGCAGCCCATTCAGCGACCGCAGTTACATCGGTACGCTTGGACCAACCAGACAAAGTTATAAAGAAGTAATGACGCTGGTACGCCATGCCGGCGAAGAACTTGAGGAGGTGTTATATGGCTAAACAATCACGACCACACGACGAAAACGCGGCGCAGGAAAACGTTTCACAAGACATTTTACAGGATTCATCAGCCGATAGCTCTCAGCTTGAAAAACAGGTGGCTGAGTTAACCGAAGCGCTGCAGCGCGAACGGGCTGACGCCACCAATATCCGCCGCCGCCATGAAGAGCAGGTTGCTGGCATGCGTAACATGATTAAAGCTAATGTAGTACGTGATCTGCTGCCAGTTATCGACAATTTTGACCGGGCGCTCAAACACGTGCCAAAAGAGCTCGAAAGCAACGATTATATTAAGGGTGTTCAAGGCGTAGTTAAGCAGTTCGAAAAAACTTTAGCTGACATGGGTGTCGAAAAAATTAAAACAGTCGACGCGCCTTTCGACCCGAAATTCCATGAAGCGGTCCAAATGGAAGAAGGTGATGGAACCGAAGAAGTAGTCAGCGAAGAATTGCAGTCCGGCTATACGCTTGGTGACGAAATCATCCGGCACGCCATGGTAAAGGTAAAACTCCAGTAGGTATGTTCACCGATCGCTGCCCCGAGCCGCTCGATTTGCCTTCCGGACTGGCGGGGGATCAGGCCCGGTCAGCCTATCAGTTTATGCTTAAGCAGCTAGGGCAGCCGCTGGCGCTTGCCGGCAACTGCCGGCTGGAAAATGACTATCAAATAAGTCAGGAAATGAGACGCCGGTACACGCTCAGCGGGTATACCGCCGCCAATATAGCGTACCTCGCGATACGTGATATGACTGAAATTCAAAATTTATAGTTAGCACTCTTGACACTTGAGTGCCAATTTTTTATGCTAAAATAGTATTAGCACTCAATTAATACCATTGCTAAAGGAGAATCACAATGTCTATAGAGCAAGGCGGAGAAAACCGTCACTATACCGCGGCAGAATGGTTTGAGATTACACACGGTCGTTCTGCTAATCCAAATGGTGATGAACCGGTCATTGCTACCCCGCCCACCGAAGAAGAAATGAGGACGGCCCGGCAGGAATTCATGGATATTAGTTTTGAGGAACCACTTTTTTAATAACACTATCGGTATTTCACGGAGGAATCATACATGAGTAAAATTATCGGAATCGATTTAGGTACGACTAACTCGGCAATGGCCGTTATGCAGGCCGGTAAGCCGGAAATTATCGCTAACTCCGAAGGTGCGCGCACGACGCCTTCCGTAGTTGCCGTCAACAAAAATGGCGAGCGTCTGGTTGGCCAGGTTGCCCGCCGCCAGCAGGTGACCAATAGTAAAAACACTATTTATGAAGTAAAACGCCTGATTGGACGCAATTTCAATGACAAAGAAGTCCAGCGCGACCTGAAGCTGATGGGTTACGAAATCATTAAAAGCGGCAACGGCGTTAAAGTAAAGATGGCCGACAAGGAATACAGCCCTGAAGAAATCAGTGCTATGATCCTGAGTAAGCTGAAAGCTGACGCCGAAGGTTTCCTGGGTGACACTGTTACTGAAGCGGTCATTACTGTTCCTGCGTATTTCGATGATTCGCAGCGCCAAGCAACTAAAGATGCAGGTAAAATCGCCGGTCTTGAAGTTAAGCGCATTATCAATGAGCCGACTGCCGCCGCATTGGCCTACGGTCTCGACAAAGGCAGCAAGGCCGACGAAAAGATCGCTGTTTATGACCTCGGTGGTGGTACATTCGACGTTTCTATTCTGGAGCTCGGCGACGGTGTTTTCGAAGTAAAGTCCACCAACGGTGACACCCACCTCGGTGGTGCCGACTTCGACCGCACGATTGTTAACTACTTTGTTGACGAATTCAAGAAAGAACATGGCCTGGACATTTCTGACGACAAGGCTGCCATGCAGCGCCTGCGTGACGAAGCTGAAAAGGCTAAGATTGAGCTCTCGGCTGCCCAAGAAGTTAACATCAATCTGCCATTCCTGACGGCTGATGCTGATGGTCCAAAGCACTTTGAACACAACCTGACCCGCGCCAAGCTGGAAAACTTGGTCGCTGACCTGGTCGATAAAACGGCTGACCCATGTGAAAAAGCACTGAAAGACGCCGGCCTCAAGGCCTCCGAAATCGACGCCGTCGTACTGGTCGGTGGTATGACCCGCATGCCCGCCGTGCAGGAAAAGGTTAAGAATATCTTTGGTAAGGACCCGATGAAGGGCGTGAATCCTGACGAAGTCGTGGCCGTCGGTGCCGCTATCCAGGGTGGCGTGCTGCAAGGCGACGTCAAAGACGTACTATTGCTCGATGTAACTCCGTTAAGTCTTGGTATCGAGACTATGGGCGGCGTCATGACCAAGCTGATTGAGCGCAACACTACTATTCCTACTTCCAAGAGCGAAGTTTTCTCGACTGCTGCCGACAACCAACCCCAGGTTGAAATCCATGTTGGCCAGGGTGAACGCGACATGATCGAGGGCAACAAGAGTCTCGGCCGCTTTGTGCTCGATGGTATCCCACCAGCGCCGCGCGGTGTGCCGCAGATTGAGGTGACCTTCAACATCGACGCTAACGGCATTTTGCATGTAACGGCTAAAGACAAGGGTACCGGTAAAGAACAGAGCATTACTATCCAGGGTTCCGGCAACCTCGACAAAACTGAAGTCGAAAAGATGGCTAAAGAAGCCGAAGCCCATGCCGAAGAAGACAAGCAGCGCAAAGAGGCCGTTGAAGCCCGCAACCTGCTCGACTCGACCATTTACCAGGCGGAGAAGCTTAAGAAGGATAATGGCGATAAAATAAGCGACGAAGATAAGAAAACGCTCGATGAAGCCATTGAAGCGGCTCAAAAGGTTGTTAAAGACGATAAAGCGTCCAAAGATGACCTCGAAAAGGCCGCCAAGGAACTGAACGATAAAATCATGCCAATTGGCGCCAAGATGTACGAACAGTCATCGGCTGATGAAACACCGGCAGAAGATGCTGCTGAAGACAAGAAAGCCGATGACGACACCACCGTTGAAGGCGAAGTTGTTGACGAAGACAAGAAGTAGCATATGATACGGGTGCCCCGGTTACGCCGGCCGGAAAGCGATAGTCCGCTGTGGCAAACATGCCAACAACTGACCGCGGGGGTAGCCCCTGTTGAGTCACCGCATGGCGCGCAGTGGACTCACATTCGTCGCGTTACGTGGGCGCGGTCTCCGTACCGGTATCTTCTCACTGAACTGGCTGAAGAACAGGCCGATAGTAGACTGCGCCGCGCACGTATCGCGCCGCTGGTCTTCAACCTTGCTTGTTTAAGCGCGGAACGACGCGACACGGGGTTAATCAATTCGGCTAGCTATTTTATAGCCAAACAGGGATTACGGGGCGCTTTGCATAGTGAAGTACCCCACTGGGAACGTCTTACCGACGAAGATAAGAAAGAAATGCAGGATAACGTTGATTTTTCATTTCAACACGGTTTTTTTGTTCCTACGGCAGAAGATGAGTTCGTGGTTGAGACAGCTCTCAAGATCGCGTCATTGGATGGCGTGGAGCAAGTAGGGTAAATTATGGCCAGCTCTTTAGCGCGTAAATATAAAAGGGTACAATAGGACAGATATGAAAGTATTCATTGACGGCGAAAATCTACGGCACCGCTTGGTATCCGTGTTACTGCACGCTGGCCGCATCCACGACTCGGAAGATTACTTCACGGTCGATGTCCGTAAGCTGATCGGCGACGCGTTGCAGGCAGAGCCCGAACAAATCCTGTACTTTACCACCAAAGTACGCCAGCCGGAATATGATATTCCTGATAAACTGCGCGATAAAATAACTGAAATCCAGGAACAACAAAGCCACTGGATCCAAACGTTGGGTGAACAAAATATCACAGTGGTTAAAGCGGGGCTCCTCAAGGTTCACGAGAGTAACGCCTGCGTGCACTGCGGCAAGCGCACGCTGGTTTTACAGGAAAAAGGCGTTGATGTCCGTCTTGCTACTGAAATGGTTATGGCGGCGGTACATGACCTCGCGGACACTATCGTGGTGTTCAGTTCTGACGCTGACATGATCCCCGCGCTTGACGTGGTCCGGCGGTCGGGTACCAAAGTTATATATATGTGTTTTGAAGAGGAAGCAAACGAAGCCCTGCGCCATGCCACCGACCGGATGGTGACGTACAACCGTAACGACATTCTGCAGGCCGCCCGTCCGCATGAGGAGCAGCGCCATGCCGACTAATTTCGTACAGATGGTGCTTACCTGCGGTAGCTGGCAGGAAGCTCAGAAAATTGCCGACCGGCTGTTAGAAACCCGCCTGATAGCCTGCGCCGAGTTCGTCGCCATCAAGTCAAAGTACCACTGGAAAGAAGGCCTGGAAGAGGCTGACGAAATAAAACTGATTATGGAAAGTTTGCATGAAAACTTCGCCGGCGTTGAAGCGGAAGTCGCGAAGTTACACAGTTATGAAACGTTTGTGCTGCAGGCGATTCCACTGGTATCATTATCGGCCGCGGCTGTGAACTGGTGGCAGCAGAAAACAAACGCCAATTCCCAAGGAGCGACAAGATAAATTATGGCTGCAAAACGAGATTATTACGATATTTTGGGTGTTGGTAAGAGTGCCAGCGCGGACGAAATAAAAAAAGCCTTTCGCAAGGCGGCTATTGAGCATCATCCGGATCGTGGCGGTGACGAGGCTAAATTTAAGGAAATTAACGAAGCCTACGAAGTTTTGAAAGACCCGGCAAAAAAACAGCGCTATGACCAGTTTGGCCACGCTGGTGTCGGCGGCGCGGCCGGCGGCAACCCATACGAAGGTTTCGGCGGTTTCGGTGGTAACCAGAACGTTAATTTTGATTTCGGTGACCTGGGTCTCGGCGATATCTTTAACAGTTTCTTCGGCGGCGGGCAAGCTGGTGGTGGCCAGGGCCAGCGGCAGCGCCGCGGCCGCGACGTCGAAACCCGCGTCGAAGTCACCTTTGAGCAGGCAGTTTTTGGCACTGAAGCCGAGCTTAACCTGAACATCGAAGATACCTGCGACCATTGCAAAGGTTCCACCGTGGAACCTGGCTATGACCTCAGGACGTGTGACCAGTGTAAAGGTTCGGGGCAGGTAGTTAATGTCACCCGTACTATTTTTGGCAATATTCAACAGGCTACCATTTGTCCAAAGTGTAATGGCCGCGGCAAAATCCCCGAAAAAGTATGCTCGGTTTGTCACGGCAAGGGCACCCGCTTGAAGAATCAGCGCGTCATGCTGAAAATTCCCGCCGGTATTGATGACGGCGCCACCATCCGGTTGCGCGAGCATGGTGAGGCTGTAGCTAACGGCCCGAAGGGCGACCTGTATGTAAATATTCGTGTTAAGCCGCACAAGCAGTTTACCCGAGAAGGCGACCTGATTTTAAGCGACGAGCACATCGATATGGTCGAAGCGGCACTTGGTACTGAGATTGAAATCGCCACCGTTGACGGTCCTGTCCGCATGAAAGTACCGGCCGGTACACAGAGCGGCAGTGACTTTAAACTGTCCGGACACGGCGTACCGCACATGAAAGGCGGCAGTCGCGGCGCGCATATCGTAACGATTATCGTTGATACGCCGAAGAAACTGACAAAGCATCAGCAGGAACTGTTACAGGAGTTTCGTAAGGAAACGACACCAAAACGCAAGTTCTGGAACTAGTGCTTAATTACCGGTTTCAGGCAGGTCGTCGTAACTAACCACCTGATTTTTGCCAGCCAGTTTAGCGGCACGCATAGCCTGATTGGCTTCAACTACGGCATCTTCAAGTAATAGCTCGTTACCTAAGTTGCCAACTCCAACGCTGACCGTTAAGGCTGTGACTTCTTCATCGGGGACATACTGTTCAACTTCAGCCCTGATGCCTTCAGCGAGAACCATTGCCTGTTCTATAGACGTGTTGGGCGCGATAACCAAGAGCTCCTCGCCGCCGTAACGGCCAATAACATCACTCCGCCGGGTACGGTTTCGTAATGCTTCCCCAATTCGGCCCAGTACTTTATCACCAACAGGCTCACCGAATGTCTTATTGATCTGGCCGAAGTTATCAGCGTCAATAAAGATTACTGAATGGCCTTCCGCAGAGTCGTTGCGGCGCTGCAATTCATGCGGCTGCGTAAGGAGTGTGAACTCTTCTTCCAGCTTCCGACGTGTCGGCAATCCGGTCACTTTATCAACACCTAGCGTTTCAATACGGGCGTCGCGGGCAGCGATTTCGTCGTCCATCATAGCGGCGTATTCGGCCGCCGATTGGCGTTCGCGTTCCAGCTGCGCCTGAGTTTCGACAAGTTGGCGCCGTAGTCCGGAAATAGTCAACTCACTTTCGCTGCGGTGGTTCAGCGCGTCGGCAGCAAGAAATTCCATGCTGCGTGGTTCTTCGTGTGAAGGCGGCATGGGTTTTCGCTGAGGATAGTGAGTAGACATACTTTCAGTCATTAACACAATTATACACCAAAAGGTGCTAAATGTCAATAATGCTTACGGTTGGTTGCGCGTCAGGAGGTGTGGTTTCGGTATTGGAAGTCACCGATATGCCCAGTTTGATTTGCAGTGCTGCGATTTTGGCGGCAACAGCGAAAGCGCGGTCACGAGCCTGTACCGCTTCAATGCTCATGTCAGCCGGATCAATAGCCAGGTAATTGCCATTGTCATCCGGTATCTCAAGGTGTTGTTCGTTGCTGATTACAGACATAGTGGAGTAATTATACAGAAATTGGTATATATGTCAAATAGTGATATAGGTTACAAATAGACAAGACTTTTCTTATCGGGCATAATGTTAACTGATGAAAAAGCTTAAGCTTCAACTCGCCGACGATCAACGGGGCTTTATCCCTATGATGCTGTGTATTATCGCGGTAATCGCTTTTATTATTTACCTGGTCTACAGCCGGGTAGCCAGTATGCAGTAAGCAAGCAAAACTGGACTTTACACTCATAAAATGCTATAATAGCCAGATGTCTCAGCACGACAATAACGCGGTACCCGCGGCTTCGCAACGAATATTCTGGCCACGGGTAAGCGAGGTCATTGGTGACGTTGTCGAAGCGGTGCAATTACCTCCGGAACAACCTCTTGGCGAAGCAGGCAAAAGAGACGTTCTGGCTTTTGAAAAAGAACTCTTCAGCGGACACTTCGAGGATATAACCTGCACCCCTGGCCTTGATAAGGTTCCAAGCGTCATAGATACCTCGTATACCTTCGCGCCAAGCTATTTGTTGACCCCTCAGGGTAAAAAGGCTCTCGCGGATTTTGCTCCCGATAGTACAGAGCCGGCGTCGGAATCAGACGGCGTGCACGCGCTCCGTTCGCTACCATTCGCTTATTTAGCTGATAAGAAAAAAGAACTAGAAGCATTTTCCGGCGATTCGATGCGTTACGCGAAATCGCAGTATCAGGAAGCCGCCCAGGATGATACTGAGATTGAGGATATCCTCACGGTATCGATTAAGCGTGAACCCGAGAAGTTTATCGGCAAGCTGACCGCCCTGATTGCCAACCGAAGCTTTATCCATGAGGTCCGTAAGCGTTTGGCGGAATCGGACGCGGATGGTACAAGTCCTGTAACCCAGGCGAAATTAGTCGTTACTCAAATTTATCGTGACCGGATCAATTCCGATTTGGCGGGTATGTATCCCAGCCTGCAGGAGTTATTGCAGCAGGAGGCTGCTCAAAGCGAGCCAGACCGTCAGGAACTCGCATCACAGCTGGAGCTAGCGAGAGCTATGGTAAACGTTGCCCGCGCGGCACTTGCTGGCAGTGATATCCAGGCTACATTCATTCGCCGGTTGGATTATGTGCGTAACGGCGCTGCCTATAACGATGGGCGCATGACGCCTATCGACGCGCGGATTTTTGATGACGTTGAAGCATTGAACCGAACGGGTCGTGAAACAGTTGAATCCGTATTCAAGGAAGACGAAATCGAACGGCTCGAGAACTTTTCACTGGATGCCGACGGTCTGAAACGGCTTATAGAAAAATATATGGAAGAAATCGGCATCACGGAGTGGGAACCGGAAATCCGGGCCGACACCAATTCGATTAAAATCTCAGGCATTAATAAAAAGATTAAAATTCCACGGGACTATAGCCAGAAGCTGGCCCAGACATCGCCTTCGAGTGGCGCGGTAGCAATTGTAGAACATGAGATTGGCGGCGACCAGCCGGGCCATGTCATGCAGTATGTAAATGCGGCCCAAAACGATCAGGCCTTACGGATTGGAACCCATCCAAAGTATAAAGGCAAACGCGCGACCGCGCTTCGCGAAGCCGGTGGCGTTACCGCGGAAGCTGACGCTATGCACCGCTATTTTGGCCAGGAACGTAAGGCGCAGTCCGCGTACGCTAAAGCCATGGAAGTATTAGTTGAGAATGGAACGGTCAGCCGCGCGGTGGCGGCTTTCGCGATTGACTACCTGAAAGACTCTCCGGAAACTGATACCGATGACCGGGCGAAAATATATAAGTTAGCCGCGGACCGGGTGCTCCGTTTGAAGCGGTTCGGTGGGCATAACAGCCAGCCCCTTAATTATGTGGAGGCGGCGACCGTTCGCCGGACGCTTGAATCGACTGACCTGGACACTCAAAAGACCATATTGGCGGAAGGGATCTTTGACCCTGTCGATATGCTGCGGTTACACCGGTACGGCCTGCTGACTACAGATACCAGCCATTTATTCAGTCCTAGGGAAAACCCGACTGCAGTTATGGCCCGGTTGATACGGGATATGATAAATACGCCGTCTTCGGATAACGCGGAGAACTAGACTAAGGTGTCATACAGTTCGTAGTAGCGCTTTACCATGGTGGCGAAGTCAAAGCGTTCGGCGAAGTTCCGGCAATTGAGCGGATCGAGCGAATCAATTATTGTCAGGGCAGTTTGAAATGTTGACGGGTCGTCGGCAATCACGCCTGTTACGCCAGCTTGAACCAACTCGCTGTTAGCTCCCACAGAGTTAAGTATTACCGGCGTGCCACAAGCCTGCGCTTCGATGATAGTTTGACCGAATGCTTCTTCATGCTGTGGAAAAAATACCATTCCGCGCGCCCGGGCCATAAAAGCGGCTACTTGTTTTTGGTTTTGTGATCCGTGGTAGGCGATGCGCTCTCCGTCGACCATAGGCAGGATAGTTTCCCAGTAAGCCTGATCCGCCGGGTTGATCTTACCCACGATATCGAGTGTGGCACCGGCTGCCTGAACTGCCCGTACGACTTCGTAAACGCCTTTGTGCGGAGCGATTCGTCCAACGAACAGCAAGCGGTCGGATCGTGGCTCTAGTGATGTTTTAAATAACTCAAGATCGATGCCGTGGTAAATATAGTCAGCCGTGGGAATGCTCAGTTTTTTGTCTGCCGAAGCCATGTACCGGGTAACCGGTACGGTAACCACGTTGTGGTGGGTGTTTCGCGGCACGGATGCCGCGATATCTTTCGTTGGGAACCAGTGCTGGGTGGCTACCACCGAGCGGGCGGTCTGGTCGGCCAGGTCAAAATGTAAACTATCGAAGTGGCTGTGATAAAGTTGGTGCTCGCTCGCGGCAAAGGCCTGCAGCATCAGCCTGCTGTTCGTGGTGGTTTTATCTCTATCATCCGTTTGTACTAAAGATTTGAAGGAAATGCTATTGTGGTCGGTGGGTACGCTGGGTCCGGCGTATATGGTTACGTCGTGGCCATCGGCTGCTTGAGCGGCAGCCAGTCGCAGCGCCCATTCATAGCGCCCATTATGTTTTCGCAGGGGAAATGCCGCTCCATAAGGCAGCACATGCGCGATGTTCATCAGTCGACCCGTACCTTTAACTGAGCGATAGTTTGCCGGGCGCTGTCGAGTTCAGATTTGTCCGCGGATACAGCGCGGATTATAGCTGCCGCCTTATAGCCCTGTTTGGCGGGGCCGACCGGCTGTCCGGGCTTAGCCTTGATGTTGAAGTAGGTAAAATTTGCCCGGTCATAATCGCCGGTTATCCCGCCAAATACGCCTTCTGTTTCAGGAAAAAGCTCAGTAACGCTGCTGTAGCCGTTCCATGTTCCCGTAAGGTCCGGCAGCTGCCCGATAGCGACCCGTAATTCTTGTTCAAGTAAGTTTATGCCATAAGAATCGAGGTACATATCGGTTCGATAGCCCCCGGTCCGGGCGCCGATTTCAACGATTTTTACCTTGTTGTCATTGTGGATTAGTTCCACGTGGGCTGGTGACGATTGAAGTCCAAGCGCGGCGATGCCGGCTTCAGCGACTGAAAATATCTGTTGCTCGAGACTTTTCTCGTACGTTGCTGGTAAAAGCCGCTCGTACAGGTAGGAGTCCTGAATGCCGATGTCGTTCGCTGTAGTGAGGCCGACAATGCCGTCGCAAAAGTGCGGCTTTCCAGCTTGATCGACAATAGCGGCCACTGAGCATAACTGGCCAGTTATAAACTCCTCCAGTATTAGCTGGGGTTCCCGGCCATATATATGGTATTTTTCGTAAAGACCCGCAATACTCTGAGCGGCGTATCGGAAGTTTGCTACCAGTTCCGCTTCGTTGTCACAGCGTGTAACCAGTAAACTTTTGACGAGATTCGTTGGTTTTAACATTAACGGGTATGTGGCGGTAGAGGCGAATGATAACGCCTCGGCTTCGGAAGTGACCACTGAGTAGCGCGGCGTGATTCGCGGATCGGCGGCAGTGAAGGCGGCCCGCATCAGGTTTTTGTCGGTACTTTTCCGCGCGGCGTCGATGCTCAGCGCGGGCAGGTCGAAAAACCGGGCTATTTCGGCCTTGGCGAGAATGTAATTTTCATACAGACAATACAGGCCGTCGATTGTAATATCAGTATGTGCTTTAAGCTGCTCGGAGAGTGGAACTGTACCTGAAAAATCCAAAGGAATGACGTTTTGGTAATGTTCCGGATGGCGCAGAGAAGCGTTTCTATCAAGAAATATACCCAGTGAATACCCCAGTTTTCGCAGGGCCTCAACCGACTCCGCGTGAGGATAAGGCTTGCCGATGATGTAAATTACTGAGTGCATGGTATCTAAACATCTTATCCTATGAAAGTACGGCCAACAAGTAATGGTCGAGTATTGAATATTTTAATCATAAATGTTATAATAAATTGTTATCGTATCTTCTACCATGTATCCAGTAAACATCTACACCACCACGAATTTATTGAAAGCCGGTCTTGAGGCTATTGGCTACCAGCACGAGACGTTAGTGCTCGATGGCCGCTATTTTTCACGGTATACCTCTCCACGCGGCTGTAAATGGGTGACGTCCAACGCGCGTATCACCTATCCATTTATCGGCAGTACCGCTAAGGAAGTCAGCAAGGATAAGCGAACGGCTTACGCTTTAGCTGAAACTGTAGGCATAACCATTCCATTCACACGGACAGTGCAGGCTGTCGAGGACGCTGCTGCTACGTGGCAGGAAGTCGCCGCGCACAAGCCGCTGATTGTTAAACCAAGTAACGCGACGTTGTCCCGCGGGCTTACTATGAATGTTACCGATGAAGTCAGCCTGGTGGAAGCAATTACGCTCGCGCGCCAACATTCTGACACTGTTTTGATCCAAAAGCAGGTACAGGGACAGGAAGTTCGCATGGCTGTGCTTGACGGCACCTGCGTGGCCGTTATTAACCGTCGTAACGCTCAGCTGGCCGGAGACGGCCGCCTCCCGGTCCGGCAGTTACTGGAACAGGAAAACCAGCAACGGGCAGATTTAAAGCTTCCGTATATCGTATACCCGAAGCTTGAAGCACCCACTGTGGATTTAACCGGTTTAGACATGTCCAAAGTCCTTGCCGATGGCGAGATACTGGAGCTGGGGCGTAGCGCTATGGTCCGACGGGGAGCCTCCGCCTATAATGTGACTGGCGCGGTGCATGAAAGTTATAAACGGGTCGCCGAAAAGTTAGCGGTTGAATTTGGACCGGGCTTCGTGGCTGTCGATTTACTGATTGAAGACTTTACCAAGCCACTAACAACGAATAATTACGCTTTTTTGGAGTTCAACATGTCTCCTAATCTGGGAGTGTTTTATTGCTGCCGTGACGGCAACCAGTTTGATATCGTGGAGCATCTGGTTCCTATGATTGATAAAGCCTTACATGGTGGGGAGCCGGCATGAACCAGGAACATATGTTAGGCAGTTTTGAACTCGTTTCTTTTCCGGAATTCAGTATTCGTGACGAAATCGCCAAAGTTGATACCGGCGCGTATTCCGGGGCAATCCATTGTACGGATATACGGGTAGTCCGTGTCGGCATCAGCCGCAAGAAAGTTTTACGATTTGTCCCTTTCGGCAACCCGGCTTTAGCTATGGAAACCACTTCGTATAAACGTAAAATCGTCCGCAGTTCGTCTGGCCACCAGACGACGCGTTATTTAATCGATACAGTTATTGAAATCGCCGGCGAAAAATATACTATCCAGATTGGACTGAGTGATCGTTCCGATATGCGGCGGCAAGTACTTATCGGCCGCAAATTTATCCGTGAAAACAATTTTTTGGTTGACGTCAGAATTAACCAGGAACATGATGACGAAGGAGATAAACAATTATGAAAATAGCCATTTTATCCAAGGGTTCACTCAACTACACGACCAAACGCCTGCGTGAAGTCGCTGAAGCCCGCGGCCACGAAGTTCATGTCATTAACTACGCCAAGTGTTACATGACCATGGAGCGCAGCAAACCGGTTGTTTATTACAAAGGTGTGGCGCTCGACCATTTTGATGCCATAATCCCCCGTATCGCCCAAAGTTATACCAAATACGGTACGGCGGTTGTGCGTCAATTTGAAATGCAGGGTTCGTTTACGACGGCCAGTTCTATCGCTATCAACCGTTCCCGTGACAAGCTGCGTTCCTACCAGATTTTAGCCCGTCAGGACGTCGGCATTCCAAAGACGGTGTTCGCCCGGGAAACCGCCAACCTGGACGAAGTTGTTGAGCTTGCCGGTGGCGCGCCGGTAATTATTAAAGTGGCCCGCGGCACGCACGGCAACGGCGTGGTACTGGCTGAAACCCGCAAAGCAGCCAAAGCGGTAATGCAGGCTTTCTATGTCGAGAGCGTGAACTTCATGGTGCAGGAATTCGTGGCTGAATCTGCTGGTACCGACATTCGGGCCTTAGTCGTCGGTGGCCGGGTTGTGGCCAGCATTGAACGCCAAAGCCTGGACGACGATTTCCGCTCCAACACTCACCAAGGCGGCGTCGGCAAGGCTACTAAGCTTACACCTGAAGAGGAGAAGACAGCCGTAAAAGCCGCCAAGGCCATGAACCTGCCAGTGTGCGGCGTCGACATGATGCGCTCTAAGGACGGTCCAAAGGTACTGGAAGTAAATTCTTCGGCAAGTATTAAAACGCCGGAACTGGTCACTAAGCGTGACGTCGCGACTAAAATAATCGAGTACATCGAACGTAATGCCAAGAGTAAGCCTAAAAAAGATAAAGTCGGCGCTTAAAGCTTCTCCCATTTATACTCGGGTGGGACTTTTGCTGCTATTGGCAGTCCTCCTTGTTTCCGGCCTCATATTTTTGAGACAATCTAACACCAATACGGTTCTGCGTGCTAAAAACCAGGACTTTTACCTGGAAACGGTGAGTAGCGAGGCCAGTCAGCAGAAGGGTCTCAGTGGACGGTCTTTATTGGCGCCGGAGGCTGGCATGCTGTTTTTGTACACTTCCTCTACTGAGCGCTGCTTTTGGATGAAAGACATGCGTTTTCCGATTGACATAATCTGGGCAGACGCCAACAGGCGTATTACGCGCATCGAACCTAAGCTCAGCCCGGATACGTACCCGCAAAGCTACTGCGCAGATGCTCAATACGTCATTGAGTTGCCAGCCGGCAGCGCGGCCAAGAACGGCCTGCAGGCAGGGCGGCAACTGAGCTTCTAACACTATGCGGTCTTCAATCCGTCACGCTTATGCTATATAGTGTGAATTGATGGATCCTCTGTATATTTTGTTAATTATGCTGGCTGTGCCATTCATAGCGCTCATGGCGCTGCGTATCAACGCTTCACTGGTGTTTTTGGCCTTGTGCCTCGGAAACGTGCTTGTCCAGTTCGTTGGCCCTGACGCGGCGACGATTTTATCGAGTACTACCGCCCGGACGCCAGGCGGAGTAGCGCCCAGCCAATCAATTATTAATTTGGCCCTGTTGCTTTTGCCGGTAGCGCTGACTATGGTTATCATGATCCACACGGTTAAGGGAGCAAAATTAGCCTTTAACACGTTACCGGCGCTTGGCGTGAGTGTACTGGCCGCTTTACTGGCCGTACCGTTGCTATCCGAAGAGTTAACCGGGTCGATTACCAGTTTGGGGCTGTGGGACAAGCTGCAAAGCCTGGAAACGCTTATTTTGACCGCCACGACGCTGTTATGTCTGTTGTTTCTCTGGATGCAGCGTCCGAAAAAGAAACACGATGATGAAGGCGGCAAGCATCACTAGGGCGCGATTAGCCAGTTGCCCAGTTGACTTTTAGGCGAAAATACCGATAATATAAGGAGTTATTTGAGCAATCAACACATTTTGTGGGTCCATAGCTCAGCCGGTTAGAGCACCTGCCTTTTAAGCAGGGTGTCGTGGGTTCGAGTCCCACTGGACCCTCCAAGAGTTGTATAACAGATAAGCAAAAGCGTCACCGCAATGGTGGCGCTTTTGTTTATGGGAGGGTGGGGTATATAAATGTGGCTAGTGAGTCTTTATAATTTCCGAGTGATTAACGGACCTTTTTTAATTTGCCTAATACTAAAAGACCGATTAGCCCGCTTATAATCGAAGCGGTGAAAATACTTATTTTCGAAATAGTCACGTATTTTTCAGAGACAAAAGCTAATTCAGTGACAAAAATAGCAACCGTAAATCCAATTCCCGATAACAATCCCACTCCTATAATATGATTCCAGCTAGACCCGTACGGCAACTCTGCAAATTTGAATTTTATTACTAACCAAGATGCTCCAAAGATGCCTAAAGCCTTACCGATAACTAACCCTAAAATTATTCCACCCGCAATCTGAGGTGCTGCGTCGTTTTGAAAGCTACTGAGGGACAGCGCAATTCCGGTATTAGCAAAAGCAAATAGTGGAACTATCAGTAACGTTGATATAGGAATGGTATGCCTTTCAAGTCGTTCCGATATGGATTCTTTTTGTGACCTGGAAGCAGTAACAGGAGCGAGTAATCCAATCATCGCGCCGGCAATACTGGCATGCACTCCAGAGGCGTTTATTGTGAGCCAAAGGGCAATTGCTGCTAACATAAAGATAGGCAAAGTCAGTAATTTGACCCTTTGAAGTAGCAGTAAAAATACGGCTAGCAATGCCGTCAATGCCAGCATAATTACATTGATTCCTGAACTATAAAAAAGGGCTATCACAATGATTGCGCCAATATCATCAACAATAGCCAGCGTAAGTAGGAATAATCTGATGGACGACGGTATCCTATCACCAAGCAGAGCAAGTATTCCTATTGCAAACGCAATGTCGGTCGCCATCGGAATTGCCCAACCGTTAACACTGTCCGATCCCGTATTAAGCCAAACATATATCAGAGCAGGAACAGCCATGCCACCGATTGCAGCAGCAAATGGAAGGGTTGCAGTCTTTAATTTGCGAAGCTCTCCTTTAACGAGCTCTCTCTTTAGTTCCAGTCCGACAACCAAGAAAAATAGTGCCATTAAGCCTTCGTCTACCCAGTGGCGAAGGTCTTTGGATAGCGTCCAGTCACCAAATCCTATGTTCAGATTAGTATGCCAGAGGCCCTCGTATAACGACTTTAGAGGAGTATTCACCGCTATGAGGGCTAGCAATGTTGCGCCAATTATAAGTTTACCGCTTATTGCCTCATCCTTGAGCAAGTAGGTCGCTATTGCCGTGAGTCGAGTTGGGTGAAGTTGCCTAGCAATATGTATAAGTTTGTTTTTCATGTGAGTCCCTAGCCGTCATTAATACTATTGCTGACCAGACTTCCCAGCGCGCCATAGTTATATTTTATTTGAAACAGAACATATTTACTAATCAGTATCAACTCGACCACCGCGTCGGGTTTTTTTGTTTGCTACAATTACATGAATGGAACAAACGTACTTCGACCGGATCGATGAAAATGATAACTTACTTGGTGGCACGGCGAGCTACGGCGAAATACACGGGCAGGGTTTATGGCACCGGGGAGTGCACGTCATTATCTATACTCCGGACCGGCACATTATTATGCAAAAGCGGGCTCCTTCACTGAAATATCACCCTGATGAAATCGAGATTTCCGTAGGCGGGGGTGTTGATGCCGGGGAAACGCCAGAGCAGGCCATTCGGCGGGAAGTTACGGAAGAATTAGGTATAGACTTAGCGGCAGGCGAAGTGCGCTATATTGGTAAGACTAAATCAAATCATCGTACAAAAACACAGATCAACAGGGTATTTATCTATAATTATTCGGTATGCCTGCCGCACGAACGCATTAAGTTTTTGCTGGATCAGAACGAAACCACCGCGGCTTTTTTGATATCAGAAAAGGAATTACGGCGGGCGCTCAAAGTGCATCGGATAAAAAATATGGGAAAGATATCGAGCCAGTACGCCTACTGGAAGCGGCTTCTCGACTCGATTTAGCCAAACGGCTTTTGCTATACTCCCTATATGAACGAACCGTGTTTTTACCGCGTCAGCATCAAAGGTATCGTAGTGGACGAAGCTGGTCGTTTTTTGTTATCGAAAGAGGATAATGGCAAGTGGGAAATGCTGGGCGGCGGCCTTGATCACGGCGAGGACCCCATAGAGGGGCTTAAACGGGAAATACACGAAGAAACCGGCCTGGTGGTCACTTATGTGTCGCCCGCGCCGAAATACTTCATAACTTCGCCGAAAGTCGGGCAGGACAGTTATATGGCAAATGTTATCTACGAAATCAAACTTGAAAATCTCGATTTTACGCCATCGGACGAATGCCAGGAGTTACGGTTCTTTAGCGTGGAAGACGCCCGTAAAGTTGACTTGTTTCCAAACGTGGAGAAATTGCTCGAAATGTACGACCCTCTTTTACACGTCTAGGCAGCACAGTAAACAAGCGTCATTACATTCCTCTTATGCTATAGGTTATACTATGGACAGATGAAACCGCATGGCCCGCGTGACTCTGGATTTACCCTTGTAGAATTGCTGATTACCATTTCGGTGATCGGTATTATATCGGCTGGAATTACCAGTCTCTTTATGACTATTCAGCGTGTGCAGGTCCAAACCTCTTATCTCGAGTCAGCTACCCGCGCAGCCGAGCGGGAAGTCGAGAGCTTGCGCAATAATAACTACAATAGTCTTATTCCAGGGCAGGATATTAATTTTACGAGTAGTTTACCAACAACGCTGCCGGCTAGCCGCAGCGGTATCGTCAAGGTGACCGAACCGGTATCGGGGCTTCGCCGGGTCGATGTATCAGTAACGTATAATGACGGTGGCGGCAACCGGTCGGTTAAACTGAGCTCGCTCATCGGTGTGATAGGAATCGCGCAGTGATACGGCCCAACTCAGGTTTCAAAGGCTTCACGATTGTTGAGCTGCTTATAACTATGCTGGTCATGGGCATGGTAGTTACAATTATAATGAATTTTATGGCTAATGGCCTAGTTAACAGTGCCATCCAGGGCGCTCGCAGCGACTTGTTGTTTGAAGCCCAGACGGCGCTTGATTTGGCACAGAATGATATTCGCCTTTCCGCTGCCGCTGAAGATGATAATCGCTGGCAGGATGCCAACGCTCCATCAGCTCCTAGCAACCTGTTTAGCTGGCATTCCGATGGTACTACCGTAATTCTGGCAACGGCCGCCCAGGATAACGCGGGGGGTATATTGTTTGAAGATGCCCATAAGTACATCACCGTAAAGGATAACTATATCTTTTTTGTACGGTCTGGCGTTTTGTACAAGCGTGTTTTGGCGGCTCCAGTAACTACCAATGGCACTAAGACGAGTTGCCCGGCTGCTAAAGCCACGGCCAACTGTCCGGCCGACAAGACTCTGTTGCATAATGTCAAAAGCTTCAGTGTGCGATATCTAAATGGGCAAAACCAAACTGTTAGCCCGCCCGACGCGCGGTCGGTAGAGTTGAGCGTGCAATTAAAAACGACAAAGTACCGCCATGACATTACGGCGGCGTACACGACGAGGACGGTATTCCGAAATGACTAAAAATTCCAATACAAAAAAGATGGTAGACCAGCGGGGAGTGGTGGTAATAGCAGTTATTATTATCGCTGGAATTCTGACCACTATCGGTTTATCGTTGGCGGTGTTTGTTACTAGCCAGTATGCCAGGACGACGCAAAATGTTTTCTACGCCAATGCTAACCTTGTTGCCGAAGCGGGTATCGAGCAGTCAATGGAGCAGCTTAATCAGGACGATGGATTTAGCGGTTACCCTACCGGCCAAGAGTTTTTTAACAATACCGAACAGGGAAGAGGCATGTTCGTGACGACGGTAGTTAATGGCGCCAGCGGCAACGAGAAAATCATTACTTCCACCGGCCAGGTTTATCGTAAAAACAGCACGAAAGTTATCGGCAAACGCATCATAAAAGTTACTGCTGTCGGTACGGGTTCTAGTGGCTATTCGGTACATACCGGCGTGGGCGGTTTGATCCTTGGCGGCAGCGCCAACATTACGAATTCGGATGTATTTGTAAACGGTACGCTCAAGCTTACTGGCGCGGCAAAAATCGGTACCAATGCCCAGCCGCTAAAAGTGTATGTAGCTAACCAGGCATGCCCTGCCGGAGCGACTCCCGGGGCGACATATCCGCAGGTCTGTACCGGCACGACGCAACCTATTTCCATGGATCAAAGTACGGCTATATATGGCACGGTATGCGCTACCGGCCAAACGAGTACCGGACCAAATAATAACATCAAGCCGGGAGCTACGGGGCAGGGTCTGACGGTAGGCTGTACGGCACCGGTAACATCTATGCCGACCTATGACCGGTCGGCTCATATTGGCCGGATGACTACTACGGCAACTGGTACCAGTAACAATTATGTTTGTGCCAGCTGGCCTTTTCAGCGCACCTGGCCGGCTAATTTAAAGCTCACCGGCAATGTGTCGATCAATAGCAGCTGTGAAGTAACGATAAAAGGTGACGCGTACATCACGGGTGACTTGAATATCGGTGGTGCCGCGAAGATTACTGTGGATGAAAGCGTAGGTACGAAGCGGCCGGTAATTGTCGTAGACGGTAAAATAACGGTCGGCGGCTCGGGGCGGATTATTGCTAATAGTCAAGGCACAGGCATCCAGTTTATCAGTTATAAAAGTGCCGCTTCGTGCGCGGCCGCCTGTACTGCACTAAGTGGTAATGATTTGAAGAACTCACAAGTTTTGGAAACGATTAGTGTAGGCGGAGCTGTTAACCTGCCAGGCATGGTATTCCAGGCTTACTGGGGCAAGGTAACTATTGGGGGAAGCGGAAGTATTGGCGCGGCGCTGGGCCAAACGGTTGATATGAGCGGGGCCGGTACGGTAACGTTCGGTACGACCTTATCTTCGGGCGCCCGAACGTGGACTATTACCAGCTATCAGCAAAAGTTCCAAGCCAACTGACCTTTTGAAATATGAATTGTTCCTGAACTCAATATAGCTATGCTTGCCGGCGCCTCTTCGTAGGATTATGATCGGCGGTAATGAGACGGCGGAAGGCACATTATTATCGGAGGACAACTCTTATTGCGGTCTTTTGCGCCGGTACGCTCATTGGTATCGGGGTGGCGCGCCGTATGCAATTTGATGCGCTTTTGGCCGGCCTTTTCTTAAGTATAATGATCGGTGCCGTAAGGCGACGAAGCGCCATGGCAGTAGTTATAACACTACTCACCGGGCTATATATTGGCGGCTGGCAGGGAAGCATATATATGCGCAAGCTCGCCCTATTCGACTCGTATTACAACCAGACGGTTACGCTCGTGGGTACGGCGATGAACGATGGCGTGTATGGAAAACAAACGGCCCTGACGTTTGACCTCAACGGCCTTATGGTTAAAGAGACCGGACAAAGTCTAGTCGGCTCAGTCGGCGTCAGCGGTTTTGGCGAAAATATGGTGTTCCGCGGGGATGTACTCGAAGTCTCGGGAAAAATGCGCGCCGGAACCGGCTCGCATCAGGGCTGGATGAGTTTCGCGAAGCTGCGCGTTGTCCGGCGTGATACGTCCCTGATCGAGCAGGTACGCCATAAGTTTAGTGCGGGAATGCTGAGCGCTTTGCCGGAGCCGCTTGGTTCATTCGCTATGGGGCTGCTGATTGGCCAGCGCAGTGGATTGCCTGAAGCCACTTCGGAAGACCTGCTCCATGTCGGCCTGGTGCATATCATCGCAGTTTCGGGGTATAACCTGACGATTATCTTACGTGCTGGCGTTACATTGTTTGGCAGCCGGTCAAAGTACCAGACAATGGTATTTTCAATCTCCCTCATTAGTGTTTTCCTATTATTAACCGGTTCCAGCGCCTCTATAGTGCGTGCCTCAATCGTCAGTGCTATGAGTATCGCCGCCTGGTATTACGGACGTGCGTTTAAACCGGTTACTTTGATATTATTGGCCGCCGCCGGCACGGCTTTGGTGAATCCGTTATATATATGGGGAGACATGGGGTGGTATCTGTCGTTTTTGGCATTTTATGGGGTCATGATACTTGGGCCGCTGGTCCATGAGAGACTTCTGCCACCGCTGGTACGCGATAACATGTTGGTAGGTATTGGCATGGAAAGTTTATGCGCGGAAGTCATGACGCTGCCTATCGTATTACATGTGTTTGGGTAGATGTCCCATGTCAGTTTGCTGGCGAATGTTGTCATTGCCGTCTTTGTGCCGCTAGCGATGCTGTTTACTGTTATAGCAGGTGTCGCGGGTACGTTTTTGTTCGCTGTCGCGGGCTGGTTGTCCTGGCCGGCAACCATGTTGTTAACCTACATGCTGGACGCAGCCCATGTACTGGCGAATATCCCGCATATTTTCGTAGAGGATATTCCTTTCGGGTTGCCGAGCATGATATTTTCGTACGTTCTAGTGCTTGGATTTAACCTGTTATTGTACACACGCTCCAAAGCAAGCCGCCACAATTATGCTATAATAAATACAGAACAAGGCGGTCCTAAACGGCTCAGAACCGAATTTTTACCGACCGCTGAAATGCACTAAGCAAGGAGGCTTTTCCCATGTCTGGACATTCAAAATGGTCAACTATTAAGCGTGAAAAAGGCGCCAAAGACGCGGCGCGCGGCGCGGTTTTTACCAAGCTTGGCAACGCGATCGCGCTCGCTGCCCGTAGCGGCACTGATCCGGATACTAACTTTAGTTTACGTTTAGCAATTGATAAAGCGAAAGCGGCTAACATGCCGGGAGCCAATATCCAGCGTGCTATTGACCGCATCAAGGACAAGGGCGCCGCGCAGTTGCAGGAAATCTTGTATGAAGGTTATGGGCCGGGTGGCGTAGCAATTTTAGCTGAGTGTGCCACCGATAATATCAACCGCACGTATCCCGAAGTTCGTTTGGCTTTTAGTAAGCACGGCGGCAACATCGCCGAAAAAGGGGCTGTGGCTTTTCAGTTTGACCACAAGGGGATGATTCGCGTTAAAGCAAATATTGGCGACCGTGACGACCTGCTCATGCAGGCGATTGACGCCGGTGCCGAGGATGTGCAGGAAGAAGGTGATGAGTCTATTGTATATACGGCGCCAACCGATTTGGCGAAAGTCCGTGATGCCTTGAAAGCCGCTGGTATTGAAATCACCGAAGCTGAACTGACGTATGTACCAAATAACACGGTCGAAGTGACTGACGAAGCTACCGCCGGTAAGATTATGCGCCTGATGGATGCTTTGGAAAGCCTGGACGACGTGAGCGCCACGCACGTTAATTTCGATATCCCGGAAAACCTGCTGGGTTAAATGTCTATCCTTGTGGCACGTGGCGATGCAGGCCCCGGTGCAGTGTTTCTACGGCCGATCGTGACAAATTTTCGTCCATGCTTTGAAAAGCTATTTCAGCAGTTCCGAGCATAACGCCGGCCCTGACGTAGTTATGGCTGCCAACCATAACTCCCTTGTCTGTGGCGATTAGTTTAGCGTGCAGCATCGGGTCTTCGCGGCCCAGGGCGTGGGCAAACAATTCGCGGGGTACCCGGGTTCGTTCCCGCAAGATGCTAACTTGTTGGCCGAGGCCGCCAATCGCGCCATGATAAGCAGGATGCGAGTAGATAATCTCGACTTTGACACCGCGGCGCTGAGCTTGCAGCAGGTGTTTGGCGGTGATGCTGTTCGGGAAAAATTGGCAGGTTATTACCAACCATTCTTCGGCATTGTCGATCATTTTCAAAGCTTCGTCCAAAATCTTTGACTGGTGTTTCTTACCGGAATCGATGAACAGTTTCGCATGGTTGGAAATGGTGAGGCAGCGGTCAACACCGGCCAGCGCGCGGCTGGCATCCCTGCCGTGTATTATTTGCTGCAGCATGGCGTATAGGCCGTCAGCGTCGCTTTGTGACTTCCAGCTCACCATCAGATCAACACTGGCTGCCGCCTGCAGGTTGCAGCCGCCAATATATATCCGATCGTTGATAATAGCCGCCTTTATATGGGAACGGCCGGCGATAGGCAGGCTTAGACGGTTTTTCGGCGTATTTATAATAACCGCGTGTCCTGTCGGAAAGGCGCTGATCCGCTCCAGTATCTGCAATTTATGTTTATAGTATGGTGATAATTTTTCAGGCAGTCGGCGGCGCGTCCAGAGCGGGCCGGGCACATGCCGGTCATTAACTAAAAAGCTGTGAGCATCAATGGCGATAGTCACGTGAACGCCGCGCGAGGCCGCCAACTCAGCTTGACGCATGATAGCACCGATTATTGGTTCGGTCGGTTCCATGGTCATGCTCATAAGCAAAACGCGGTCTCCCGGTTTGGCTTTCTGTAAAGCCACGAGCAGGTCATCGCGGTATTCAGGAGCAGTATAAAATGAAAATGGCGTTTTCATCGCTATGCCTACTATACTATAAACATGACCCGTATCATTGGAATTGACCCTGGCACCGGCATATTGGGCTTCGGTGTTATAGATATTGACCGCTCCGGACCGGTGCTCGTGGACGCGGGTGTTATTCGTACCCCGGTCAAGGAAGATGATGCCGTTCGGCTGTTGACTATTTATGATGAATTAACCTCGATCATCGCTGAAACCAAGCCGCAACTGATGTCGGTTGAAAAACTATTTTTTTCACGCAACGTAACGACCGCCATGACGGTTTCCCAGGCCCGTGGCGTCGTGCTGTTAACCGCTATGCAGGCCGGCATTACTATTGCCGAGTACACGCCTATGCAAATTAAACAGGCTACCACCGGCTACGGCAACGCTGATAAAAAGCAGATGCAGGAAATGGTGCGCGTTATTCTTAAACTAAAAGAAATACCCAAGCCTGATGATGCCGCTGATGCCCTGGCGGCCGCGATTACGCACGGCATGACGATGCGCAACTTCTAAATGGTACAATACAGGCAATGATCGTAACTCTTACCGGCACAGTCTCAGAACATCTTAGCGGCATGGTCGTTTTGGACGTCCGCGGCATCGGCTACGGCCTACAGGTGACCAACGAGGACGCCGGCCGTTTGCCAGGCGGTACGAGCACTAAACTGTATGTATATGAACATATCCGCGAACAAGCCTATGACCTATACGGTTTTGTCAGCTTGGATACGAAGCAACTCTTCATGCAATTACTCGAAGTTAACGGTGTCGGACCCAAGATGGCGCTCAACGTACTGAGTATTGGCAGTGGTTCTGAAGTGCGGACCGCTATCGCCGGAGGTGACGTAAAGTTCATCCAACAGGCTCAAGGTGTTGGTAAACGAGTCGCTGAGCGTATTGTGGTTGAACTGAAGGATAAAGTTGGCCTAGAGGGTGTCGACCTCAGCACTACCGGCTTACTGCAGGGTGAAGGCATGATACTTAAGGACGAGGCGGCCGAGGCGTTGGTTTCACTTGGTTTCAGTCCTCAGGACGCGGCGCAGGCTTTGAAAGATATTGATCCGTCGCTTCCAACCGAAGAACGTGTTAAGTTGGCGCTTAGAGGCTAACAGTACTAGCAAACATAAGCAAAAACTGGCGGACTACGCTATAATAGGGTGTAGTGATAGATCGCATAGTTAGTACGGGTATTGATGAGGGTCCAGACCCCGTGGTCACCGAGCAGGAACAGGAGCTCGAGAATACGCTGCGTCCGAAAGATTTTGCCAACTACATCGGCCAGGATCGCTTAAAGCAGAATTTACAGCTGGCAATTGAAGCGGCAAAAAAACGGGGCGAGCCACTCGATCATGTGCTTTTGTATGGTCCGCCTGGACTTGGTAAGACCACTATGGCAAGTGTAATCGCTCACGAAATGGGCGCCCAAATCCGTATTACCAGCGGCCCGGCAATTGAACGGGCGGGCGACCTGGCGAGTTTGCTCACCAACCTGCAAGACGGCGACATCCTGTTTATTGATGAAATTCACCGCCTGCACCGTACGGTCGAAGAAGTGCTGTACTCGGCTATGGAAGATTTTAAGCTGGACATTATGATCGGCAAGGGCCCTTCGGCGCGCTCATTGCGCTTAGACCTGCCGAAGTTTACTATCATCGGTGCTACCACGCGCACCGGCGCGTTGAGCGCGCCGCTGCGCGACCGCTTCGGTATGATTCACCGCCTGGAGTTTTATAACCATGACCAGATCGGGCAGATCATTGAGCGGGCCGCCGATATATTAGGTGTCAAGATTCATCAGGAAGCCGCTGGCGAACTGGCTAAACGCTCCCGGTTGACGCCGCGTATTGCTAACCGCCTGCTTAAGCGGGTTCGTGACTACGCTGACGTTAACGGAGACGGCATTATTGATAGTGTTATCAGCAGACAGGCCCTGGCTCTGCTTGATATCGACGACCTTGGCCTTGATCCGGCTGACCGGATTATGCTCATGGCCATTATTGATAACTACAAAGGCGGTCCGGTCGGTGTAGAGACCATTGCCGCTTTGACGGCCGAAGAACGCACTACCATCGAAGACTTCATTGAACCCTACCTGATGCAGATTGGCCTGATCGAACGTACGCCTCGGGGCCGTAAAGTGACGCCTAAGGCCTACTCCCATCTGAAACGTACGCCTGTCGCCGAAGCATAAGCGCCACAAACAATAACTTCAGTGGTATAATAGGCGTCATATGGACCAACAGAACCAACCGCCTGCCGGCCAACAGCCACAGGCTAACAACCCCTTTCCCAATAACGCTCAGGTGCCTAACCAGCCTGTACCGGGCGCGACGCCGCAGATTGTCTATGTCACACGTCCGATGGACCCTCAGCCGCAGCATGTCAGTGAGCAGGCCAAACAGCGCCACGAAGAGTCCAAAAAAGCTTTTCCATACCTTAATTTAAGCGAGGGCGAATATGTTATTAGTGCTGTTAAACGGCATCCAATCGGACTTTTTCAAATCTGGGTCGTAGTAGGCTTTGTATTCGCGCTGTTGTTTGCTGTCCTGGCTGCCGTATCGGCGGGCGTACTGCAGAATGATAGCGGCCAGGACCAGTTCCCGATAGAAGTCATCGCTATACCATTATTACTGCTAGGTATGGTCGCGTTGCTGTTCGGATTTATCGAAACCAGCATTTATAATGCCAATAAATTTTTCCTGACGAATGAGAGTGTCATACAGTACATTCAGACCAGTTTGTTCACTAAGCGGCAGCAGACCGTCAGCCTGGGCAATGTGGAGGACGCGAGCTACAGCCAGGACGGTATAATCCCGAGCATGTTTAATTACGGCCAGTTGCGCCTGTCGACTGAAGGTGATGAAACCACATATCGCTTCGCGTATGCCAGCCATCCTGAACAACAGATCGCCGTACTCAACAATGCTGTTGAGGCTTTCAAAAATGGCCGTCCTGTTGCTGAGTAATATTTTCCTTGTTACTCCTGGAACGGATTACTGCGGGCGCCTTCAAACAGTGTTTGGACGTTAACGCTGTTATCTTCAAGCTGCTGCATCTTGTTAATGACATTCTGGTCTACTTTAGGGATGCCGATGGTCTGGAGGCCGGCGCTGACAGCTGTAGGGTCAGGCTCGGCGCTGGTCAGTGTTGCTATACGGTAAAACAGGAAGCCATATATAGCGAGCAGGAATAACCCCAGCCCGATTGGCGCGTGTTTCTTCGCTACGCGCAGGTAGCGTACTATTCGGACTTTTGGCGGTGTGTTAGTGTGGGGTTTTTTCATGGCTTAATGTATTGATTAACGATAAGGGTAAATGACAGCTGGGTACGGTCTTTGGCGTCCGGTTGCAGAGAAATGTTACTAACCTGGGCGGTCCGCCGATTTTGCTCCAAGTTCGACAGGAAAGTAACAAATCGGGTGTACGACACGGGATTAGTCGCGGATTGGCTGATGGTAATCGGTAATACGTACAAATCGGCGGTGCCTTTCACTGGTGTTAACTGAGTTATGCCTTTTGATGTGGAGGGTGTGGTCAGTGTGCTGCTCGTGCCGGCTAAGTTGGAGTTCGGAAAAGTAATCGATGAGGGTGTAATTCCGCTGGCAGCGGCAATATTGACGATTTCGCGGATAGTTTGCGCCTGGTCTTTGTCCTGAGGAACGATGGTCTCAGCGATCTTTTCAAGCGGTGTGTAAGTAGCTACATCTTTCTTTGCTTTTATGAGGCTGATTTTTTCCTGATTGAGGACTTCATCTTTAACTTTTAGGTCACTGAGTATCTTGGCTCTTGTTTCCAACATGCTATTCGCCATGTAGGTACAGCCGATAATTCCCAGCGTCAGTACGACCAAGCTGGCGATCATCACATATGACATGCGTTGACTGTTCATCATTTATCATCCTTATTAATGAATAAGTAGGGGTTTTCATCATTAAACAGCGCCTGGATGGTAACCGCGCACGGATAACGCGGGTCCTGGCTCTCGTCGCAGTTAATAGACTGTATATCGGCTTTGCTGAAGATTTTATTGTCGGGATCAGCCAGGTTGACCTGCAGCTGTGTGGCGCTGGCATAGCTGGCGGCAATAGCCTTCAGTTCTATCGAATTTTTGTCGGTACTAATATTGAGTTCTGTTAAGTTGGCATTGGCGGGGATGACCGTAGCGATTTGCGTCAGCAACTGTGAAAAGAGAATTTCACGCGACAATACGTCGGTGGCAAGTTTAATACTGCCGGTAATTTCCTTGGCATGCTGCCGGGTTCCCTCCAGGTCCTGAGCCTTGAGTGTCGCTTCTGAAGCGGCTACTTGTTTCTGGTAGGTGTTAATAGAGTTTTGCATCAGGAATACGCCGCCAAAAGTGACGACCATAACGCCCAGCAGGCCGCAGCCAAGCGCTACTGCCCAGCGTCGTAGCACAACATTACGGCGACCGTACAGGTACTGATCTTTTAGTTCAGGGGGCAGCAGGTTGATCATGAGAACAACTCCGATGAATTTGTCAGGGCCAGCCCCATTACGGTAGCGTACATTGGCTTGTCGGCGCGGGAAGGCGGTTGGAGACCCTGATAGTCACAGTATTCCCACGGGTCGGTCGCCCGTACGGCCAGGCGCAGGGTATTGGTCATGTACTCTGAAAGGCCGGGCATGTTAGCGCCGCCACCGAGCGTGATTACCTGAGTGACTTTGCGTTCCGAACCATAGCGGTCTTCATAGTAGCGGATCATACGGCGGATTTCCTGGGCAAGTTGGGACAGCACCGGATCTAGGGCGGCGGTGATCTCTTTCTGCCGTTTGCTGGCGCCAAGGCCGTATTTGGTTTTTATAATTTGGGCTTCGGCCGGCGTGACTTTTAGCGCTTCGCGAATCCGGTCAGTGAACACCAGTCCGCCGCCGGAAACAGTGCCGCTGAATACCATGTTGTGATCAAAAATAGTGATATCGGCTGAAAGTGAACCGAAGTCAACCAGTACGGCGGGTACGTCGCTTTGTTTGTCCTGTAGGAATAACCGGCCAGCCGCGTCAATGGTCGTGGCCACGCCGGTCGTCTCCAACCCCAGGATGTTCATCAGTTGCAGGTGCGAGTCGACGATTTGTTTGGGTACCGCAATAACGAACAGATCGATTTTTTCGGCATCACGGCTAATGATATTGTAGTCGATGTATAACGAGTCAACAGGTACGGGGATGTACTGCTCGGCCTCAAGAATAACGGCTTCATGCAATTCTTTATCGGCTAAAGGCGGCAGTGAGATGAGGCGGGAATACGTGCGGTAGGACGGTATGGCGATCACCACCCGATTAGTGGTTATGTCGCCGATGAGGTTGCCTTTAAAGAGCTTGAGCGCCGCGGTGGCGATCGGCTCGTGGTCTACGATAACGCCCTCTTTAATAGCATTGGCGTCAAATGCAGCCGTGCCGTAACCGGTGATTCGGGGCCGCTTGCCACTGTTGTCAATCTGCATCGCTTTAAGCGAGCCATGACCAACGTCAAAGCCGAATATTGGCTTGTCCTTGAAAAAGTATGCTGATTTACTTATGCCCACCGATGTATTCCAGTATAGTCCTTGCGCTTAGTATACCACTTATCCTTACGGCAGCTCAATAAAGTCGGCCGTATAAATAAAAACCCTGGATTGCTCCAGGGTTTTTATAGCTAGAGTTGAACGATTAGTTCAGGCTCTTCAGGACGATGTTTGCAGGATCGCCTTCTTGTTTCGCCGTCAAGGTGTACGCAGTACAACCGCTGTCGTCACAAGTAGGTTCGTAAGCGTATTGCTTATCGCCTACTGAGCTGCCGAGTACGTAGACGCCTTTATCGGCCTTAGGATCACGCAGGGCTTCGACGTCGAGACCCTTCATGTTCTTCTTGATGAAGCCGGTGTCGGCAGTTGGATTGTCGTTCAGGTTATCGAGCGTTGGATACGCGCCGTTCTGAGCGTAGTAAGCCTCGAGCTGGCCCTGGACGGCCTTCAAGTCGGTTTGACGTTCGGTGTTGCGTCCCTTTTGCTGAATACCACTATAGGTAGTGATGACGAGAGCGGCAAGGATACCGATAACGACGATCACAATCAGCAGTTCCACGATAGTGAAACCCTTCTGAGATACTTTTTTAAGTGAGTTCATGAGGACCCACCCTCCTTATGATTATGTTATTGTTTTTGATCTTGGACTGTAACTATTACTAGATTACGAGCCAGTATCTAACAGTGATTATAGACATAAGCTTTATACAGTCAAGCAAGTTATACACATGCTAACTGCCAATGTTCTTGCTTAAGCTGGCTATCGGTCCCATAACGCTGGCCGCGATAAGTCCCACGGCACCGCCGAGTATCACGATCATTATCGGTTCGATAACGGAAGCCAGTCCATCAATGAGCGTTGACACCTCTTCTTCGTAGAAATCCGCGACTTTAATGAGAACGGTGTCGATTTCGCCGGTTTCCTCGCCTACGGCAAGCATCTGGCTGACAATTGGCGGCCAGATCTTACTCTTACTGATCGGTTCGCTGAGCTGCTTTCCGTTCCGTACCTGGTTGGCGGCCTCACGAAGTTCTTTTTCGAACACTTTGTTACCGATGGCGCCCCCGGTAACTTCCAGGGCGTCCAGTACGCTCACGCCGGCGGACATCAGCGAGGCGAATGTACGTGAAAACCGGGCCACAGCCATTTTAATGACAATATTCTTGACGACTGGCGTTTTAATGAGCAGTAAATGGAAGTTGTATTTTCCTTTCGGCGTACGGATATAGCGGATAACACTAAAGATTAGCCCAATGAGTATGATGGCGATAAATATGATGTTATGCGTCATAAAACTACTCATGTCCAGTAGTATTTGAGTATAGGGTGGTAACTTGGCATTGGGACCGCCAAGATCCGTGAGGATAGCGCTAATTTTAGGCATGATAACCAGCATAATTCCAAAAAACGCCACTACGGTGACGACCATAAGCACACTTGGATAGGCCATGGCGCTTTTAATCTTTTTGCGGATGCTGGCATCAAGCTCAACTTGAAGGGCAAGACGCTTGAGGATTTCGTCTAGAATACCGCCTTCTTCACCGGCGCGAACCATGTTGACGTACACCTCAGAAAATATATGTGGATATTTACCAAAAGCATCACCGAGGGGTGTGCCGCCTTCAACGTCTTTAACAATGCCGGCGATCGCCGCTTTAAGGGCCGGGCTTTCACAATCCGAACCCAGCGTGGCAAGGGAACGGGCCAGCGGTACGCCAGCGCTGATCATAGTCGATAACTGCCGGGTAAATATCACCAGGTCGGCTAGTTTTACTTTTTTACTGCCACCGGACAGGGAGAAGAGGCTGCCGGACTTTACGGCGCCTTCCCTGATACTGAGCGGGTGAATACCCTGATGGACGAGGTTGGCCAGTACCGCTTCTTTAGAGCCGCCTTCGACCGTGCCTTTTATTTCTTTGCCATCTTTAACTGCTTTGTATGAATATTGCATTAGTTTATTCTTCGCTGGTCACGCGCAGGACTTCTTCGATAGTCGTCTGGCCGCGCAACGCTTTTACCAGCCCGTCGACCTGCATGGTAACCATGCCATCTTTTATAGCGTGGTTCTGAATGTTTTCGCTGGTGTCGTTGGTGACAATCATTTTTTGGATGCCTGAGGTATTGTCGAGTACTTCGTAAATACCGATACGGCCGCGGTAACCCGTGTGATTGCAGCGGTCGCAACCATCATTATGGGCCCGCCATAATTTTATAATGCCACTTGGTGTGCTACCAAGTTCAGCTTCGCCTTTATCGGGAGCGCCAATGCCGCCGGCGATCGCTTCTTTTTCCAGCTCATGCAACTTTTTCATAGTTTCAGTTTCGTCAAGATGGAAGCTCTTCTCCAAGTGCTCCAGCTCTTCCTGGGCGGGCTGATATGTCTCGCGGCAATCAACGCACAGCCGGCGAACCAGGCGTTGGCCCACAACGACACGCACTGTGCTGGCGATAAGGAATGGTTCGATCTGCATATCAAGCAGGCGGGGCAGACAGGTGGCGGCATTGTTGGTATGGAGTGTACTGAATACCAAGTGTCCGGTGAGGGCGGCCTGGACTGCCAGCTGGGCAGTTTCGCCATCGCGGATTTCTCCGATCATAATGACGTTTGGATCCTGGCGCAGCAGGGCGCGCAGCCCATTAGTGAATGTCATGCCGGCAACCGGATTGACTTGAGTTTGGTTGGCACCGAAAATGCGATACTCGACAGGATCTTCGACCGTCGAAATATTAACCGATGGGTTATTAAGGATACTGAGTACACTAAATAAAGTCGTCGACTTGCCGGAGCCGGTCGGTCCGGTAACCAGAATCATGCCGTGCGGCTGTACCATAGCTTTTTGGATATTTCTCAGCGCGATGCCCCAAAAACCCAGTTCTTCCAACGTGGCTGGTTTGCTGGTTTCATTAAGGATACGCATGACAACTTTTTCACCGTCAACAATTGGCAGAGTGGAAACGCGCAAGGCATAGACCATACCGCCGACGTCTACTTTGAACCGGCCGTCTTGCGGCGCGCGGTGTTCGTCGATTTTTAAATTGCTCAGAATTTTTATGCGGCTGACCAGAGCGCCGAGGACTTTACGGGGCAGCTTATTAGCTTCGCGCAGTACGCCGTCGATTCGATAGCGGATTACCACATGGTCTTCGCGCGGTTCGATGTGGATGTCGCTGGCACTGGCTTTAACGCCGTATTCAATAATAAGGTTCACTGTTTGGGCGATAGGCGAGTCTTCCGCGACCTCGTCTTCGCTGATCTCCTCGTCGACCTCTTCACTACCGGTTTCAATTGAGATAACTTTGGTCAGTTCGCTGGAAATGTTGCCCCGGTACTGGTCGAGGGCGCCTTGGATAAGAGAAGTGGTGGTTATGTGAAATGTAATGCTTGAACCCAATTGTTTGCGCAGGAAATTGATAGCCTGCACGTCGTCAGGGTCTTCAAGCGCGATCCGCTGGCTGCCGTCATCGTCTACGGCAAAAACAACCGCTTTATACTGGCGGGCGATCCGCTCGGGTATAAGCTTTAAGACATCACGGCTTAGCTCGCGTGGATTGAACTCCGCAAAGGGAACATCAATTTCTTTAGCGTACAGTTTTGTCAGCTCTTTTTCGCTGATAGCACCGGCTTTGATAACAATGTCCTGCAGCGGCTTTTTCTCAGCCTCTTCCTGTTCACGGAACGTCTTAATCTGGTCGTCACTAAACGAGTTAGTGGACCGTAACAATTTCTCGACTAAAACATCAGCTATGCGCATGTACTTTCCCTTGTTGTGTGGGTGCACCCATCCTGCAAGTTATTTTAGCAGGATACGTCACAAACATAAACGCTTTACTTAAGAGGTTCGGTATTAACTATTTATTTCAGAATTTCTGATAGTTTTGGCGTAGGCCCAATGGGTCTGCTATATCTTTGTTACGCCAATACGAGGAGAAGCATTCGATTATGTAGCAGTACTAATATATATTTAACCTAAAGGTTAAGTTACTAATTTTGTGATGACAAAATTAAGCAAAGGCAGTATAATAAATATAACGACCGGAAGAATCGGGGAAGGTATATAACTACTACAATGGAGGGTACTATTATGGCGGACGACGCTAAAACTACTAAAGCTGAAGCTAAAGCAGCGGCAGCGGCATCGGCCGTGAGCGAAGGCAAAAATAAAGCGCTTGGCCTGGCGCTTGAGACAATTGAAAAGCAATTCGGCAAGGGCTCCATTATGAAGCTCGGCGAATCAACGCATGTCAATGTTGAAACGACTCCAACAGGCTCCCTGTCTCTTGATTTAGCATTGGGCGGAGGCATCCCCAAGGGCCGTATAGTTGAGATTTATGGCCCTGAATCGAGCGGTAAGACTACGTTGACGCTGCACGCCATCGCTGAAATACAGAAACAAGGTGGTACGGCGGCATTTATCGACGCCGAGCATGCCTTGGATCCAAGCTATGCGAAACGCATTGGTGTTGATGTTGAGAACCTGTTGCTCAGCCAGCCGGATAACGGTGAGCAGGCATTGGAAATTACCGAAACGCTGGTACGCTCCAATGCGGTCGATCTTATTGTGGTGGACTCTGTCGCCGCCTTAGTACCCCGGGCTGAAATCGAGGGTGAGATGGGTGACGCCCACATGGGGCTGCAGGCACGCTTGATGAGCCAGGCTCTCCGTAAGCTGACTGGTGTTATCTCACGATCACACACTACAGTTATTTTCATTAACCAGATCCGTATGAAGATCGGCGTGATGTTTGGTAACCCTGAAACTACCACTGGTGGTAACGCCCTGAAATTCTACGCTTCAGTCCGTATGGATATCCGCCGGATCTCGCAAATTAAGCAGGGTGACGCGGTTATTGGTAACCGCACCCGCGTAAAAGTGGTTAAGAACAAGATCGCGCCGCCGTTCCGCGAAGCTGAGTTTGACATCATGTATAACCAGGGTATCTCCAAGGCCGGTGATATCCTGGATCTAGCGGCTAACCGTAATATTGTTGAGAAGGCAGGTGCCTGGTATAGCTATAACGGCAGTAAGATTGGCCAGGGCCGTGAAGCTACCAAGAACTACTTGGTCGAAAACCCAACGGTTATGGAAGAAATTTCCGCTAAAGTCCGTGAAAGTGCCGCGCAGGAGTCAACACTCTAGTCGGCTGGTTTAAACCAGCCGGACTCTATCGGTCATGAAAATCACCGCTATCAAGCAGCAGGTTAAACGTGCTGGCAGGTTCTCTATATTTGTTGATGACAAGTACGCGTTTTCACTGAGCGAAAGCGCGTTGCTGGAGCAGCAAATACGCATTGGGCTAGAAGTTACCGCCGACGAGCTGCGGGGCTATAAAGACGCGTCGCAGTTCGACAAAGCCTACAATCTCGTTCTGGCATATGTTGCGCGCCGGCAGCGTAGTGAATGGGAATTGCGGGACTATTTTCGCCGCAAGGAAATAGACGAGGATGCCGCGGAAGTTATCCTAGGCCGCTTGAAGCGGTTTAATTATGTGAATGATCTGGCATTTGCCACAAGCTGGGTTGAAAACCGGCGGCTATTAAAGCCAGTCAGCCGGCGGCGACTGAAGCTTGAACTCAAACAAAAGCATGTATCGGACAGTATAATAGCGCAAGTCTTAGAGGACGACACTACAACCGACCGCGACACCTTGCGGCAACTCGTTGACCGTAAGCGCCGCCAGAGCCGATACCAGGATGATACCAAGCTCATGCAGTACTTAGTACGCCAAGGTTATAATTATGACGATGTAAAATCGGTCCTAAATAATACGGCTGAATATTAGGCTGTTGCCGCGGCGCCGGCGGGAACAGTTTCAAGCAGTTCGTTAATTATAATTTTTTTAGGTGTGATCTCGTGAATCTGCGTTCGGTCAATGCTTAAATTTCCACCCGTGAAGCTTTTGAGTATGGACTGTGAAACATACAGTTTTTGGATAAACATCGTCGTGGCTTCAAGCGCGTAGTCGTTAACCTTGCCCACTTTTTCCTGATTAACCGTTTCAACTGGCTTGCCGATAAGTTCGAATTTAAGCTCTATCACGTCACGCAAACGGATTAACTCTTCTGCGGAAACAAGCACGTCATGGTCGTCAATAACGAGACCTTGCGGCAACACGTCTCGTATGTCCTGGTACAGTAAGATCAATTGTTGCTTATCCACGTTATCCTGGCAGTAGAACCCTTCAATTTTTAAATTATCCGGATTAATGATCGGTCCGGTAATTTCCGCTACAGGCGTACCGGTACGAAGTGACAGTACTGATTTATCAAGAATGGTTTCGGCCAGTTGGAGCATACCCACAGTATATACCGCGCCCGGCGGCTCCAAAAGAATCTGCCTCAACTATTAACAGCTGCTGTCATAGAATCCGATTGATTATGCTGTAGCTTGCAACCACAAATCTCCATTCCTAGAATGGCAATATGTATCGAGGGAATCATTTATTTCGGACGGTGGCAAGCGTACTACTGGCGCTCCTCGTAGTCTTGTCGTCGAGGGCGGTCTACGCTACCGCAGAACCCAGTATCGAGGCGCCCAGTGGTCTGACGCTGACACAAATCAAGATGACTGGGGATGAATTTCTGGTCGTACGAAACAACACCATGTCTACTATCGCCAATTTAAGTAGCTACTGGCTGTACTACTATAACAACGTAAATCCTTTGGCCAGCGGCGTAAGCAACTCGTCACAGCAATTACCTGCGGGCTCGCTCGGCAGTGGCCAAAGCCTCTTATTGAGCGCTAACGGTATGGCAACTTGCGGCGCGGCAATCGCAGGCAAGTTAAATCTCGGCCTCGGTGATAGCGGTGGTTTTATACAGCTGGCCCAAACGAGTATGCAGAATGGGGCAGTAAGACAGGAAGTGCTTGATACTGTCTCGTGGAGTTCAACGGCGAGTGGCGGCATCAGCAATGTTCCTACGTCTACTAAGGCTCCGAACGCTGTCTGGTACCGCTACTCCACTCAGGACTCCGCAGGCGGATACGGATGGCAGCAGGCCGAGCTGGTTGCTACGGAAGCTTGCGTCTATAGTGTGGGGGCAGGAAGTGAAAACGTGCAACGCATTGATACTGAGCAGTTTGCCGAGGCAAGTAGCGTGCCGCCCGTGCAGATTATATCTATGGATGATGGTTCTGCATCAGGTGTAACAGGCGCCTTTATCCCGGATCGTGACCGTGGCTTGCAGGCACCGCTTATCAACGAACTTCTGCCCAATCCTGCCAGCCCCGCGAGTGATGACGCGGATGAATTTATTGAACTCTACAACCCTAATGACGCGATATTCGATCTCTCAGGATTTATGCTGCAAGTCGCCTCCACGACATCAGCCTCAGCCAAAACCTATAGTTTCCCAACTGGTACTCTGCTTGCCGCCCGCGGGTTTACTGCCTTTCGATCGTCGAATACGCATATTAGTATGAGCAATAGTGGTGGCCAGGTGTGGCTACTAGACCCCTTCGCGAATGTCATTGGGCAGTCTACCCCGTACGGTACTGCCAAGGATGGCCAGGTGTGGGCATTAGCTAACGGCAAGTGGGCGTGGACCACCGAAGCTACCCCCGATAAATCTAATATTATTAAAGTACCACCGACGACCACTAAAAAATCAACTAAAACTACGGTTTCTACAAAGACTGCGGGCTCAACGGCGGGTGCTTCAAAAACCACACAGACGGCCCAGTCTCCCAGCGCTCATTTCGAAGAAGATGCGGCAACTTCCAAAATTCATATTTACGTACTTGCTGCCGTAGCTATTCTCGCGGTACTATACGGTGCGTATGAGTACCGACATGACATTCTCAATCGAATCCACAAGTTTAGAAGAAACCGAGCAGTTCGCCAGCTCGCTCGGTAATAAGTTGCGCGGCGGCGAGGTAATCGTGCTAAGCAGCGATCTCGGCGGTGGCAAAACTGCTTTTGTGCGTGGACTGGCCCGCGGCATGGGCAGTACGGACCATGTCAGCAGCCCAACGTTTACTGTCAGCCGGGAATACAGGGCAGGAAACTTGGTACTCTATCACTTTGACTTTTACCGTCTGCAGGAACCCGGCGTTATCGCGGCCGAGCTGGAAGAGTTTCTTCATGACACGGCAGCGGTGGTAGCTATAGAGTGGGGCGTTATAGTTGAAGGTATCCTGCCAGACGATAAAGTTATTATTACTATTATGCGGACCGGCGAAAATGAGCGTCGCCTTACTTTCAGTTATCCCGAAACATTGCGTTACTTATTCCCGGAGCAAGCCGCATGATCATACTCACTATCCGTACCGATAAACCTGAAGCCGAAGTTGGACTGTATGAAGATGCGACTAAAACAGCTTACGAGACTTGGCACGCGCACCGGGCCCTGGCTGAAACTCTGCACCAAAAGATTACCAGCTTGCTAACCGGCAATGGAAAGAGCCTTAAAGACATAGACGGCATCGTCTGCTATAAGGGGCCGGGAAGCTTCACGGGGCTGAGAATCGGGCTTAGCATCGCTAATGCCTTGGCGTATAGTCTGCGGAGGCCAATCGTCGGGGAAACGGGTGAGCAGTGGATTGAAACCGGCTGCGCGCGGCTCACGAAAGGTGAAACTGAAACAGTCGCTATGCCCGAGTATGGCGCCGACGTCCATATCACTGTACCGAAGCATTGACGGCCTTGACTGGCCCGGCGTATAGTTCATGGTAGGACTTGCAAAATACTGACGCATTTCCGATGATGTTTAATCACCCTTAATACCAAATTGATTTTCAGATCACCGTTTTATCCTGGCTAGTGAAGTGATAGCGATTGCCAATAGGCGGTTTTCAGAGTACGACAGAAAGGAACGACAATGGAGATAATTCCCATTGTTCTGACCCTGCTAGTAGGCCTTGGCGCTGGATTCGGTGGAGCCACCGTTATTACCAAGCGCCGGATTGGTTCCGCGCAGGATCAGGCGGAAAAAGAACGCCAAGAGGCTAAAAAAGAAGCTGATAAACTGCTCGATGAAGCCCGTGAGGAAGCGACGCGCGTGGCGGAAACTGCCCGTAAGGAAGAACAGTCGCGGCGTAAAGAGCTGAAAGACCTGGAGCAGCGCCTCATTAACCGGGAGGAGACTCTCGACAGAAAACTCGACGACCTCGACAAACGTAGCGAAAGCCTGCGCCGCGGTGAAGATGAAGTTGAAAAGCTAAAGAACGAAATTAGGGAAATCCGCAGCCGGCAGCAGGAAAAACTGGAAAAAGTCGCCAAGCTTTCCAAACAGGAAGCGGCTGAAAAGCTGATGCAGATGACCGAGCGTGACATACGCGGCGATCTGCTCGGGCTGGTATCCAAACTGCAGAGTGAAGCCCGCGACCAGGCGGAAGAACAGGCTGCCCTTATTCTTACGACCGCTATGGAACGCATGAGCAGCGAAGTGACTGCTGAGCGGACTGTTACCAGCGTCAAGCTGGAAGATGAAGATATGAAGGGCCGTATTATCGGCAAGGAAGGCCGCAACATCCAAAGTTTGCAGCGTGCCACCGGCGTCGACATTATGGTCGACGACACTCCTGGTTACATTGTCCTGAGCAGTTTTGACCCGATTCGGCGTGAAGTTGCCCGCATGGCGCTGGAAATGCTCATGAAAGATGGCCGAATCCACCCTGGCCGCATCGAAGAGGTGGTGGAGAAGGCTCAAAAGAATGTTGAAAAAGATGTCATTCGGGCCGGTGAAGATGCCGCCCGTGAGGTTGGTATCATCGGCATTCCAAAAGAAATTCTGCATTTGCTTGGTGAACTCAAATACCGTACCAGCTATGGACAGAATGTTCTCAAGCACAGCACGGAAATGGCTCACATCGCAGGCATTATCGCCGAAGAGGTTGGCGCTAATGTTAAGACCGCTAAATACGCGGCCCTGGTCCACGATTTAGGTAAGGCGCTGACGCACAAGATGGAAGGCAAACATCATCACATTAGCGGTGAAATGCTGCGTAAGTACGGCGCCCCGGAAGAAGTGGCTCTGGCTGCCGAGCAGCATCATGATGACGTCGAGGCAACCACTGTTGAAGCTTTGATTGTCCGCACTGTGGACGCCATCAGCGCTTCGCGGCCGGGTGCCCGTAACATCTCAGCCGAAAACTTCGGCGAACGTATGCGCGAACTGGAAAATGTCGCTAACGGCTTCGAAGGCATCGAAAAGTCATACGCTATCAGCGCCGGCCGCGAAATCCGTGTCTTCGTCCGTCCGGGCCAAATTGACGACCTGAGTGCCATCAAACTAGCCCGCGACATCGCCACTAAAATTGAGTCGAGTATGCAGTATCCGGGAACCATCAAAGTTAACGTTATCCGTGAAACGCGGGCTGTCGAGTTCGCGAAGTAATGCCTGGCTACGAAGTACATACCGATACTAGGTCCGTTATTCATCCGGTAGAGCTACCGCCGTTGTTGCCAGCCGTAGCAGACCAGATCGCGGCCGATGCTTTCACGATGAAAGACGAACATCATGTCACGGTCATCCCGGCGTCGGTGGGTGATCAACTTGCCGATGAACAATTAGGCCAGTTACAGGGCTATTTCGCGTCACTACCCGAACCCGAGCTAACCTTCCGCCCCAGTTTCCTGTACCGCGTCGCGAAGGAAAAGCAAGTAGACCAAACCGTCTATCCGCGCGAAGCATTAGTAGCTAGAGTCCAATCATATGACATCACGAGGGCCACTATCGGCGCTTACGCCATGCTTCATATCCCGATGCATAAAGCATTCCTGCATGTTACGGTTGCAACCCGCCCTGATAACCCTTACGCCAGTCGTGGTATTGGTATCGATTCACCGCGTGAGTGGCAGGACCTTATGCCATGGGTCTATGCCCCGGAATGGCAATAAGACTATGAACATTCTGTATCTTGGTGATATCATGGGCGAACCTGGCCTTAGGTTGATTGAACGCGAGTTACCGAAACTGCGTACCGAACTGCAGGTATCTATCGTTATTGCACAGGCCGAAAATGCTACAGACGGAAAGGGTATTTCGATAGCAGACTTCGCCCGCCTCAAAAAAGCTGGCGTCGATTTCTGTACCGGCGGAAACTGGAGTCTGCACCTGGACGAGATAGTGCAGGCTATGAATGACCCGATGCAGCCGATTATCCGTCCGGCAAATTATCCCGAAGGTACGCCAGGTGTAGCGTATAAGTATTTACGACACGCTACAGGTAGCGTACTGATTGTCAGTTTGTTAGGTCAGATCGTTGGGCGTGACGCCGCCAAGCCGGTCGATAGCCCTTTGCAGGTTATCGACGCTATTCTTGAAAAGGAGAAAGACACGCCAAAAATTGCCACTGTCGTCAACTTTCACGGTGACTTTAGCAGCGAAAAGTTCGTTATCGGCCGCTATCTTGACGGCCGGGCCAGCCTCGTAGTCGGTGACCACTGGCATGTACCAACTGCCGACGCGATGGTGTTGCCTGAGGGCACGGCGCATATATCGGATGTCGGTATGTGCGGTACACTTGATTCTTGTTTAGGCGTGAAGTTTGACGTTATCATAGATCGTTGGAAAAACAGCCGCCCCAGCCGCAACGTATTGGAAAGCGGCGGCCGTATGCAGCTCAATGGCGTACTGGCGGAAGTTGATTCGGAAACCGGTTTGGCTACGACCGTTCGGCAAATCAGGCAAATTTACCCCAACTAACCCTGGTATTATCTAAAGTTTGCTGCTATAATTTGTCCCTGTTAACTGGTACGAATTGTTAAACCATTAATATTCCGGGGAGTGGCGCAGTTGGTAGCGCGGGCGGTTTGGGACCGTCAGGTCGCAGGTTCGAATCCTGTCTCCCCGACCAATTAAGACACTTTGAGCCTTCTCTAGTTTAGAGAAGGCTTTTGTCATCTGATAGGACACCACTTTTTCCTCGTCTACTACTAGGTTTAAAAACATTATTCGGCAAATATGATCTTTGCCAACTTCATCGGCTGCTTTCACCTTAGAACCGGCGTTTTTAGCTAGGTTCAAAAATTGTTCAATGCTTAGTAGCTCTTGCTCAGGGTCGCTCAATTCTGAGCGCAGTTCCTTAATCTGCTTTTCAAGGTCTTTGGCGTCAGCTTCAAGTTTCAACATCTGCTCATTGTTTACTTTCCAAACCGGACTACTTTGCTTGGAGTCGATAAGCTTCAAGCCGATATCCTTGCTCCTACGCTTGGTAGCTTTAAGCGCCGCCTCTTTACTGTTTATGTCAGTTCTAAGAGCCAGCCTTCGTTTATCGGCCTGCCCCCTTAGTCCCTCGTAGTAGTACTTATAATCCTTCTCGGTAAGGCCCACGCCATTTTCTAGCAGCTTGTATATGAAATTGAATATAACGATAGCACGTATGGATTTCTTGGTGCGTGGACATTCGTTATTGGTGCAACGATAGTACAGGTAACGCTTACCAAGCCTACTTTTTGAAGCGGCAGGCGACATACTGCGATTACAAAACGAACACTTCACCAAGCCCCTTAATGGATAAAATGTTTTTCGTCTGTTCGTTACCAGTGGCGAACGCATGGCCCTTGAAAGCCGTTGCACCTCGTTAAAGTCCTCTTCATTCACGGCTGGTTTGAAGTCATATGCATCAGAAAGATTGACTGTTTTATTCGCTTGAAAAAGAACCCCATAGTAGAACGGATCCTTGAACAACTCGCTTAAAATCTGGTAAGTCATCGTGATTTTTTCGCCATAACGTTTCGCCTTCGAGCCTTTAATTACGCGGCCATAACCTTGCTCGTTCATGTAGTCTGCCAGCTCTCGTAGACCCATACCGCCCTTGCGTAGCTGCCATGCTTCTACGATAAGCTCGTAGTTTCTTCCTTCATCATCAGGAACATAAATACCTTCATCGGTACGTATGTAGCCGTGCTTTGGAGTACCGGATGATTTACCTTCTTTGAAAGCGCGTCTATGTCCACGTTTGACACTGTCAGAAAGGTTGGCAGAGTAATAAGTAGCCAATGTAAATGACATGCCGAGCAACAATTTTCCGCTTGAGTTATTGGTGTAATAGTGTGTTACGAACTTAAGGTCTTTGATATACCCATCGTCTATCAGTCCAAAGAGTTTACCACCGTCTTGCATATTTCGTGCTAAGCGGTCAGGGTGCCAAGCTATAACACCGTCCACTTTTCCGGCCTGTAGGTCATTAAGCATATCTTTGAATCGATTACGTTTAGGGTTATTAGGCACCTTCGCGGAACCATCATCACGATAATAGGGCTTAGCTATTTGGATACCGAGTTTTACGGCCATTTCTTCACACTCGGCTATTTGGTCATCAATAGAGCGTTGCTGGCGTTCCTTGTCATCAGTAGACTTACGTACATAGAGAGCATATCTCAGCTTGCGTATATCTACTTGTTCTTCTTGCTCGTCTTCCATCTTAATAATTGTACTGCAAGTTCAAAGAGGAGCTACAGTTCTATGCGCCCACCGTTATTGTCGCGTATCGTTGTTTCGTTCAGCTTCGCAAGAGGTGCAGTAATATCTATGTGTTTAAGAATATCAATAAAAGTCAATAGGTTGTCATCTATTCGTGGTATGTCGGTTTGTGATAATAGCCTATTACTCATGCAAGAGAGTATGAGCATTTCGACGCGTTAAATCGTCTAGGCCAAAGGGGGTATTAAGCCTATAATTTCTTTTTGTTTAGTATCTGGTAAACGCGCGGTATGGATATATCAAACTCGGTAGATATGGCAGTGGCGCTCAAACCCTTTTTGTCGGCCTCCAATACTTTACGCTTTAATTCCTTCGCGTCCTTGTAAGTAATGCGCTGGAGGCCTCCTAAATCGTTCTGAAGGGGTTTTATAAGCGTGGAATAATACTTCTCTACGAACATCAATATTTCATTCTTTGTAGCGTCAGGGGCAATGCTGAGCGTAATACCGCCATGCCCAAGGGATGCATAGGCCCGATATAATTCTTCTGGCTCATCGCTCGGCTCAACTGTCTTATGATAGTGAGATACAACCTCCACTGGGCTGCTTATTAAGTGCTCGTTAATCTCGCCTGTTTTGATAAGGTGATGAATTACCCCTGAGAATGTAATCGGTAGGCCATAGTCCCGTAGGATAAACAATACCTCTCCTGAAAGTAGGAAAGTCTTTCTTCCTTCGTATTCGCGTAATCGCTCTATCTCATTCTTGAATTTTTCAGTTTCAAGTAATTGCCGGAGTTTTGTGAGGCTCGCCTCGTTACGTGATTTACTCTCTTGCGCCATAACATAAGTATAACTTCGAGCGAACTGATACGGGAGTAAAATAGAAGTATGCCAAGGAAAACACTACCTACCACTGAAAATGAAGTCATATCGCTCATACTAGCCCGGGAGAAGTATGCAGATATCGCGGTAAAGACAGGCGTGCCCGCTTCGACGATAAAGAAAATAAAGCGTAGAAACTATGAGCAGTTCGAAACCCTTGAATCCGAAGCGACCATTGAGCGGTTAGAGAGCATCAACACCTTAGTTAAGAGAGCAAACTTACAGATAAGCAAGGTATTCGATAAGGCGGAGCGAGGAGAGGTAGAGCTTACTGTCCATGAGTTAGTGATCGTTTCAAAAGAGATGTACAAACAGAGCACCATTAACTCATCACCTCTCAGCCCCGCCCGCCGGCTACAAGAACTAGCTAGAAAGTACCTATAGGTACCTAATAAAAAATTTTTATGCACGCGTGGGGCAGCAGCCATTAACTATATATACGATTGACTGAGTTGGCATTTCCGGGTGGGGTGGGGGTGCCCCTTAGGTTATAATGTCGGCATGTGGTTTTACCACTAGACCTAGAGCCACGCGCAAGCGAAGGTATGGTCAAAAATCCATCGAGAAGTTTAAGCTCGTCGTCAGAGCCTTCTTCTCGATGGTTGCAACTGGAAACGGTTGTAGGTGCTTCGGCATCGCTGGCGGCGAGCTTTTTTGTTTGCCTCCATTTAATAACTCAAAAAGGAGGCATGCATGCTTTGGTTAGGAATAGCACTCGGTTTATTAGGGGCATATGTATGTGGCTTGGGTTGGGGTGGTAATGGATCCAAGAAAGAGCAATTATTCTTTTTCGGGTTTGTGTTACTGGTAATCCCTGGCGGTTATCTTACTTTTCGTGAGGGCGGCCTTATTGTAGGTGTGCTTTATCTATTAATAGTTTCTGGCTTAATGAAGAGTTTTGCCGAGTCATTCGCTCGAAAATATGGCGGCAGACTGTAAAAAACTCAATATGTTATAATATACTTTTTAACAGGGGTGGAGGAGTTATGCGAGTTTACTTGACAGGTAAGGTTACGCTTAAAATATGACACTGGCCCCTGTTAGGGGTATGCGTACAACATAGATTGTGCGACATAGATTGTACACTCCAGCTACAGAAGTTGTTATTGTTAAAAACGCTTATGTTATAGACAATAAGAACTTGCCATTATACACTTAGGTCAAATTAAAAAATAAAAAAGCCTATAATATAAGATATGAACGAACAAAGGGCCGACATACTAATAATGTTGTTGTACGCTAGGGGATCCAGCGGAAAGCTTGGCGAGCCTATTACTGGCGTTACTCGTTTAAACAAACTATTATTCCTGTTAGAAAAAGAAGCAGGCGATAACTATAAAGGATTCGAGTTTACGCCTTACAAAATGGGTCCATATTCATCTCAGATAAATCCTGTTCTTGAGTTCCTGACTACTTTTCCAGACCCCAAAAATCCCTTAGTTGAGCTTAAAGAAGGACACGTACAATCCGGCACAAATGTAGAACAGAGCCAATATATTGAAGACCTTGCCAGCTCTGAGGACAAATCTGTTGAACTGAATAAATACAATACGGCAACGTTTAACCTTACCGAGCAAGGCAAAAGGTTGGCTGAGGAAATCTGGAGAGCAGCGCCAGCAGATGTTAAACAGAGTGTAGAAAAAGTAAAGCAAAAGTATACTCCACTAACGCTGAAGGATCTTTTGCGGTATGTATATAGTGCTTATCCAGAGATGACAGTTAAATCTATAATTAAAGACACCCTTTAAATATTTATATGTTCGTAGAAGAACTTATCAAAGATATAAATCAGGTAAACCCCCTAATTTGGTTCGGAGTGCCATTGGCCTTATTTGGCGCCTCAGCGAGGCTACTACTCAAATTTAACAAAACGCACCATACCGATAAGGTTAACATTATCGATAAATACGATGCAGAAAACTTTAACAACGTAATAAAACCCTTATACGCTACTATTAATAATCTACTTTTAGAAAAAACCTTATCTTTAGGCCAAGGGCCGACCACAAAGTCACCGACGCACGTAAAAGAATACGAAGAGAGGAAAAAGACTCTGCTCAAGGATGAGGACTTCAGCTTGCTAGAAGAGTCGATTGAATTCACCGAGCTTCAAGATCAAATTATCACTTCACGGAGAAACAAGTACGATTATAATGGGACTTATAAGCATACAAGACGATTGTTGATTTACGGCATGGTAGCTGGTTTTGTACATGCTGTTATTGCCGCACTATTCTTTATTTATCAACAGGTACAATACTCAGATTTTTGGAGTAAGTTTTTTGTTGCAGCTTGGGCCGTGGTATTCCTAGTAGATATAGTGCTTGTGGTACTCTATGTTAAGAACGAGAGCAAAATGGATGGGTACATAGATGCTTAGCGAAAAGCAGATAGAAGATATCCTCACGAAAGGTCTGATAGATAGCCGGCGCTACAATCTTGCCCTAAATCAAGTGTATGTCGCTGGAAAAAGAATAGATATTGTTCTTAAAACCAATGATAATGAACTCATAGCCATCGAAGTAAAGATTAAGGATTGGAAGACCGCTCTTAGGCAAGCCAATTTAAACCAATTTGCAGTTGATAAATCTTACGTTGCTTTGTGTTCGCGTTATGCTATGCCCGCCATAAACAATATATCTAGGTTTGCGAGTAATGGTGTGGGACTAATGATAATAAGCCCAGATAACACTTTCAAAATCGTTTTGCCTCCTAAGGTCACAAACGACTCAATATCGAATACATACAAAAATAACCTTTTATCATCTTTATCGCTTTCAATGGCTTAGAATATAACTTATGAGTAAAGACTCACTCTTCATCAGATTTGGCCTTCATAAGGACAGGGATACCCTCAAACTTACTAAAGAGCTATATTGCGGTATCGTCGTGCCTGCTCATATTCTTTCGTATTCCCCTGATGCGACTATCGCGGCTATTAATCATATAGATCACGATTATTTCATAGATCCGATGACTTATATATTTACAGCAGAAACCATACGCTACTATCTTACGGAAGTACCAGACAAAGAGAAAAAGAATAAGAGTCTCGGCTTTAAGCCTTCAATTAAAAAAATGGCCGTCAATTACGGTATCCTTGATTATTTTGACTCAAAAGGATTTGCTGCCTTGACCGCGGCAGAAGCTAAGGCCCTAGTTCCTGATTTGGCACAAAAAAGTGTCCAGCTTCAAATGACAAAAGTCGATTCTGGATTTGCGGCTGCCTTGAAAAAGTACTCTGAAATTTTGAAATTGCCTCAAAAAAATCAGACTCCTATATTTATTACTTCGCCCTATTTCTTTTTTGATGATGACAAGTCAAAAGAATGGTTACAAGTTAATATTGATTTCGCCAATGAGACAAAAAAAATTGTAGAAAAAATGGATCCCGCCCTAGCCGTAGTTCCTATATTACTCGCACCATCTAAAATGTTTACCGAAAAGTTACTTACAGACTTTCAAGGACATAAGAAGCTAATCGTATGGCCGAGTGATATCGATGAATGTAGTCCAGTCGTTGGGGGAGGAGAAGCTAAACTAAAGGCCTTACGCTCTTTTGTAGTGACAGCAAAAAGCAAAGGTGTAAGTGTTTTAAGTTTATATGGTTCTTATTTTTCCGTATCAATGCATAAGCTTGGTGTGGATGAGGTAGCTAATGGTATCTTCTACGGTGAGCATAAAAATTACAAAGCTAAGGTAGGAGGTGGTGGCCCTGTATCACGTTATTATATCAACCATCTACACAAGTTCTTCACCATTCCAGTGGCAATACGTTTATTTCAAAAGCATCCTAGCTTGATGCAGTTTGAACCGCAGGCGACCTTAGACTTGATTAAGAATAATCCTGCAAATATAGCGGAATTCGATACTAAACCTGAGCTTGCTCAAGAGCACTTTCTCGAATCACGACGTATGGAATATGATTATGTGAAAAGCCATTCCTTACAGGAGATAGTCGAAGAACTCAAGGATGCATACAAAGCATACTCTCCACTGCCAGATACTATTATCGATGAAGATTTAGGTTATTTAAAAGTTTGGGCAAATGTCCTACAAGGTGAGGACGATAAGTCACCCGAAGATAAATGATTCACAAATATCTCCAGGATCCTGAATATTACGAAGACTCATATGACCGGATCACAGTAGATGCAGGACGACGACATCAGGTGTCGTTCGAAAAGATTTATAACGATCTCTTTGAAAAATTTAATGATGAAGATCCTAAAAGTCCCCGGAGTGTATTGCATTTCAATATTCTTTATATGGCAATCGTAGGTAGCGAGCTGCTTGACCGTTACGACCAACGAGAAGAGCGTATACGTGAGATGATGGCCGAAGACGAAGCTAAGGACGCGAGATTACGAAACGCCCGCCTACAGACAGAGCCTTTGTGTCAACATTGCGGCAACAAGGGTCTTCGAATAATTTATAAGAGTTTTATGCATCGTGGCAGTAGTCGAAAATATACAGATAGGGAAGAAGTGCTGTTTATGCTCGAATGTATCCACTGCGAAAAGAGAAGTGCATATTGGGAAGACGGTAGCACGTGGGAGCATCTTGCGGTGTCTTGTCCTAAGTGCAGCGCTGATATGGTGGAGAAGGGCAGCCATGGCGAGAAAGTGGTTACAACTACTTATACATGCCCGGATTGCGGCCACAGCTACAAGGATAAGCTCGACCTTAGGCCTAAAAAGCAAAAGAGTGATCCTGAGTATGAAAGTGACCAGATACTTTTTTGTCTGCAAGATGAAAAAATAAGAACTGAAATGAGAGACTCTCGTCGCCGCTTTGAAGAAATGGCGCGACTTGGTAAAGAAATGAAAGAGAGGGAAGAGAACAAACATGTTTATGATGCCATAGCTTCTATTAAGAAGCCGAAAATTGCTGAGCTTGTCACTATACTGGCTCCAGTTTTTAAAAAGGCTGGTTATATTGAGCTGAGTCTGGATAAACCAGAGCTAGGTCGTGATGTAGTCGTTGGTTTTAACTGCCTCGATAGTAAACCGAGTCGAGATGATTACGAAAGCAGAAAGACCCTTAGAACGACGGTTGATAAGGTACTACAAAACACAAATTGGCGACTTATGAGCGACGGTATATCTTATCGGTTAGGTTATTTAAGTGGTAGGCTAAAGGCATACGAGGGAGAGAATGCTTTAAAGTCGCTCGTCACGAAAGGAGACAAGCAATATAATAAAATTGTTAAGGAGGCGGAATGAAAAAATACGATGAAGTTTTGATAGGACAGCGTAGATGTATAATCGCTAGTGTTATTGATGAAACCCATTTCAAAGTGGTCTATAAGAGCGACAAGGGTGAGCCATTAATGGACGACGCGCAACTGGTGGAAGGCAAGTTACAATTTAGCAATCCGTCACCTTTCAGCAGTGACAGAGTGCCGGGTGGAGCACTGTACGAACATGCAGTATCTTTGTTGATGCGGCCTGAAATCTGGGCCAACATAGAACACAAAAAAAGATTGAACGAAAAAGACACTTAACTACGCCTTAATGTTATGCCTGTACTATCCCTGAAACCGAAGTGGCATCCAGAGACGATCATTGTCCAAGCTTCAAGCGATGATATTGAGCGTCTAAGAAAAGGCTTTCCTCCTCTTGGGGAAGGTGATCGAATAACTAAGCTATCTGAAAAGTTCTATCACTTGTCACCGCCAGCTACAAAGACTATGGTGCCACGTCTATATGAAGTTATTTTATTGCGCGATTTGGACTTAACTAGAGAATCTGTGCGGACAGAGGAGATTGATGACTTCGAGCAAAGCGCCACATTTTATGAGTTTGTTGCTAAAAGCAAAATTAAGATAGTTGAAGATAACTATTCGTTTATTAAAAATCAATTGCTGTACAAAGCGTTTTACATGATTGAATCGAAGCTACGTATTACAGCTATGTCTCAAGATGAGATTATGCAATATGTACCAATCAGCCCTCGAACTAAAGGCTTTGATCATAAGGTCGCAACTTTTACTTTTAGTGAGTTATACGAACAATTACTTTTGTCGCCAGCATCGGATAAATATATTATCGCAAAATGGAATAGTTATAATAGTGACCCAGCTGAGCTTCTTAAATTAAAGTCGTCCACAACTAAGATTGAAGAGCTTAATTTCCCTCTTAAAATTGACGAACTAAACAAGTTAAGAAAAATCAGAAACAATTGCATGCATTTTAGGGTAACCACGTTAGGGGACTATGGTGACGCTATTACTATGATAAATCGGTATTTGATAGATAAGGACAGAAAAATGCTAGCTAGTGGCTTAGGACAAGCTCTAAAGCCATATCAAAATGCTCTCAAAGCCTCACAAGATAAATTCAATGAATTACTTGAGGAGCAAAAAAGGATATTTAGTATGTTACGTGGTGACGCGACCGATACTTAGGTGTAAACACTGTCGAGTCATCCATGTATAATCCGAATATGAGTCTAATAATTGTTGAGGTAGTAGAGGAAGGGATTCTATTCTCTGCAGATAAACGTATTACTTGTGTGGACAATAATACTTACGAGGACAACTGCACAAAGGCATTCCCTTTGAAGGGGCGGATTGTCGGTGGTGTGGTAGGTAGAAATGTTGATAACCCTGATGTATATCGTAATGAGTTAGATGGGCAGCCGGATAATTTGGCTGATAAGACGGTATATGATTGTGCTAAATAGGCAGCTGAAACCATTGCGGCCCTTAGTGACCCTGACGATAATCCGCCTCAGATGAGGTTAATTGTATCCGGATACGACAGTGACACACCTATGATATACGAGGTTAACATTACAGCTACGGTAGATATAATCGTAAATCGTAGCCCATACTTCTCAACAAATGACCCTATATCTTATGAGATTACTAATGAGGGTTTGAATGTGGTGCGAAAACATCCCTATAACAAGACAACTTGTGACGAAGCGCTAAAAAATCATAAAAGCCGCATTAAAGAAGCGGCGGCTGAAAACGTAACCATAAGCGAAGAGTTTAATAGCTATCTCATTAAGCCAGATGGTATAACTGTACTTCGCTAAAATGACCTCTTATATCCCTTCTTCTTATTGCATAGTAATAGTAAATAACTGTTTCTTGAGGCGCAAATTTATTATTTCAACCTGGTAGATTGTCCGGCATTAATAATGCTGGCTCTCTAATTAAGCCCAAGCTTTTTACTGCGAGTATCAGAGTTATAGGCCAGAAGATCATACCGTTCATTAAATAGCTTCTTTAAAACTCTGATAGTAATCTGTAGCGACTGATTGTAGAACTCTGCAACTTCCTTCCAATTGTAGTGGCGTGAGCCATGAACGATGTCGCTCCTACGTGTATATAGGTCGCTCACCTGATTAAAAATAAGTTGCTTTTCGGCTTCGTTATCACCTAAGAGTTTACTGATAGATAATGCAATTCTGAATTTTACCTCTCCGTTGTTAGTGCCAAAAAGATTTTCCCAAATTATGACAAAATCAATGAAGCTGTCGGTGATATCGGTTCGTCTTACAGCGCTCGCTAAGCGACGGAACGATATAATTACTCTTTTATACTGATGACTTGCTACAACGCGGGCAAGTTGCTCAATGGAAGTTATTTCCTCATCCGTAAGCGAATCATTAATCATGTATTGATTAGCCAACGGGTACGACATGGATTCACCGTTCTGAAATGGTGGGATTAATTTCGATGCTAGAGGAAAAATTCTTAAAGTTTTATTAAGGGCCAATTGTGGCAATGCAGAAATAATAGCAAGCTTCTCCTCAGTTTCTACATCACTTTGATTACCTGCTTGTGTGAATGGTATAGAAGACAAGTCGCTACTAACGGTCATCTTCATTCCGAACTTACTCTCAAATACAACGTCTACTTCGTAGCTTTCATTTCTAAATGGAGGTTTCAACCATATCTTTTCAACATCGCGAGCCTTGCGCAGTGTACCCCAAACTGTCGTTATGCTTTGCTCATCAGTTAGGTGGAGTCCGCTAACCACAGTAATAAGCGGAACGTCCCTCTGTTCGCCATTTATCAGCTTTTTTAATAGCTCTACATTTTTCAAGCATTCGTTAACGAACTCTTGGCATGTGAATTGTCCCTTTGTTACTGACAGCATAGCAAAAGTCTGTTTTATTACCCCGTATGCAAACATACTTGCTTGGGCTACGCTACCATTCCCAGAGTTAAATCCATGTATTACGTAAGCTCTAGTATTCTCTGTAGTATCACCCTGTGCTGGGAATAAACGCGAGAGAGTTACATCTATAGGTAGTAGCTCAATAAGTTCGGCGTTAACTGGATGGTTATGACTAAATGCACGCTCATAATATGAAAGATGTGACATGGGTATAGATTGGTCACTCCTAGTTTCATTAGGTTGGGCGGGTAATAAATAAAACGGATAGGCATCACGCGCCAAAGTTGCAAGTCTTTTTGCAATAGGATCGCGACGCCTAGTTTCATAAAATGTACCGCCAGCTATTTCTCTAATTTGATTAAGTGTAATTGTGTCTGTAAATCTGTGCTCGTAATCTGTTAAAAATCCCACCAGACCGAATCGAATATCTTCTAGCGAGCTATCTGCATTATAAATTCTAGAAGCACAGGCGATAAGCACCCTAAGTGCTGCTTCTTTTTCGGACGCCAACGGTCTAGTTTCTTCAATCCTATCTTGGAGTTCTTGCGTGCTTAAGTTGCAAGCATATTCAGTAAAGGGCCTACCTGTTATTGTCAGCAATGTTCCTAACGTTATTTGCTCGTACATACTTAGATTATAGAGCAGGTTTAAATGTGGGCTGGTTATTTAGTACTAATATGTATATATTCGCCCTTCTTGTTGGTTAACAGTAGTCATTTCCCCTGTGGCTTTAGAAATTGAAGCGGCAATATGCTCGTGAGATGCAGTGTCCCATGATTCATTCAGTACGAGTAATATACTTTTCAGGAGTGGTTCAAAGTTATTCGCCTTTGGACGACCAATCAAAAAGTCCGTCGTATGACGGACTTTTTGATTGGTTTGCTACGTATTTGCTACCGGCTGTTTTCAGCTCCAGGCACCGTACTCGTGCCTGTCGGGCTCGGTGTCGCGTCGTCAGCCGAATTAGCACCTTGATTGACCGAACCATTATCGGTTGGCGGCACATTGCCGGCCGCGTTCGGGTCAGCCTGCTCGGTTGATTGATCGGGCGCTTGCGCTGTCTGGGTATGTGTCCGAATATACCAGGCAGCGCTAACCAACGCGATAAAGAGCAGAATGGCTATAACGATCCGAGGCAGGCTCATACGAAAATGATGTTCAGTGGTTGCGGATTGAGCCATGTTTTTGTCTCCTTAGGTATAAGACTATTACACGCTACCGGCGCATCGACGGCTATAAAATATATAACGGCAAAAATATTTGCTACAATATGACTGTTTCAATTCCAGGGTGTAGCGCAGTTGGTAGCGCGCAGCGTTCGGGACGCTGAGGTCGGAGGTTCAAGTCCTCTCACCCTGACCATACTTCGGCTATTAGCGGGGGCGTTTCCGGGCGACGAGACGGGCCTGATCGGCCAAACTATCGTCGACTTCCAAACTTGTAAACTCACTGAATTTGCGTAGGGCCGCTTGCCGCAATAACTCATCAGCGAAAACCGGATTCTTCGGCAACAATGAACCGTGCAGATAAGTTCCGTATACGTTGTTATAAACAGCGCCTTCGAAGTTATCCTTTTGGTTGTTGCCGGCGCCTTTTAATACTTTTCCGAATGGCTTCACGGACGCGTCGAGGAACGTTTGGCCGCTGTGGTTTTCATAGCCGATTACCTCGCCGAACGGTGTATCGAGTGTAATATTGCCAATCAGGCGTGTTGGGCCGGCATGGGTTTCGGCACCAAAAATACCGATGCCTGGAATAGTTTTACCGTCGGCCGTTTTAAAGAACCGGCCGAATAACTGGTATAGCCCGCAGACCATCACCATAGGTACGTTACCATCCGCGAGACTATGTAACTGGTCACCGATTTTGAGCAAATCATCCTCGACTTTTTCCTGGCCGGAGTCCTGGCCGCCACCACCGACAATCATGTCAATATCTTTGGGAAACGGCTTGCCGGGATGATGATAAACCACTTCGGGCGTATAGCCATGCCATTCAGCGCGGCGCATAAGTGTCAGGACATTGCCGCGGTCACCGTAAATATTCATCTCATTCGGATATAGCTGCAGAATGCGAAGTGTTTTGGCAGTACTCATCCCATTATCTCCAGTTTGGTATAGGCGCGCAGTAAGCGGCGCAGTTTGAGCATGGCCGTGTAGGTGCAGAAAATGCGCCGGGTTGATGCCGTAGTGTCGGCCGACAGGAAGGTGGCAAGAGATGCGCGAAGATCGGTATCAATCTGCCCGGCCGCCACATTGTCGTAACGCAGGCGAAGGGCCATGTCGTACGCCCGAATGCCGCTGACCATGGCTACGCCGTGTTCCTGCAGGCTGGTAAAATCAACGTCCCACAACCAGGACATATCGCGGCCATCGGCGTATTGGTCGTTGATGGCGATCATCACGGAGGCGTCAGCCGGATCGAATGAAGCCAGCGACAACCGGAAGCCGGCCGGATTTTTTACCAGTACCAGCTCCAGGGGCTTGCCGTTGACCTGTAGCGTTTCGCCGCGGCCAAAAGCCGGCTCGACCTTTTCGAGGGCTGCTACGAGCCGCGCGTCGTTGCCCTTGGAACCCAGTATAGTTTTGCAAAGTGCCAAGGCACCGGCAGCGTTCAAAAAGTTGTAAACTCCACTGAGCTTCATAGTAGCGTCATAGGTTTTGTTGCCAATCCGGAATGAGGCCTGGTGTTCATTAAAAGCCGCCAGCTCCACGTCCGCAGGCTCTAAATGCCTGGGCGGTAGCGGTTGCTCGGTCTCAACCTGATATAGCTTGTCATCATTAACGAACACGTGGTGCAGGCTGCTGTCGGCGCCAAAATAGCGCACCGGTACGGTAGGATCATGCAGGTTTACCAGCTTGGCAATGGCGCTGACCCGCGGATCGTCACGGTTTAAAACGACGCTGCCTGTAGCTTTGACGGCAACTTTTTGCAGCAGCTTGGCCGTGTAGTCAATCTCTCCAAAGCGGTCAAGCTGGTCGCGCATGACATTGAGTAATAATACGTGGTCGACGGGAGCCCGCTGAATAAAATGCACCGCGTGGGCTTCGTCCAGCTCCAGGACGGCGATGTCGTGAGGCATACGGCCTTTGCTGTCGACGACATCCAGGATAGCCGCTGCGATTCCACGTACGAAATTACTGCCGGTCTTGTTGGTAAAGACAGTTAAGCCACTGGCCGCTAAAAGCTCGCTGACAATCTTGGTGGTGGTCGTCTTGCCGTTGGTACCGGTGATGACCACGACGCCGTAGGGGAGGTCGGCAAGCATATGTCCGACGAAGTTTTTATCGAGTTTCTCCACGACTAAACCGGGCAGGGCAGTACCGCCGCCACGCAGTCGGGCTGCCCGCTTCACGGTTTTACCAATTAATATGGTGTGTCTTTTACGCATTAGCTAGTCTCTAGTATAAATCGAAGGCCGTTAGTTTCATACACCACGTACAATGTGGCGTACAATACCAGTATGACGCTTATTCTTACTGTTCTGACGGTATTCCTTATATTAGTCGCTTCAGAGTGGTGGTGGCGACGCCGAAAGACACACGGTGAAGTCAGCCGTAAATTCATCCACATTACCGTCGGCAGTTTCGCCGCTTTCTGGCCATTATTCCTGGACTGGTGGCAAATACTACTGTTGAGCGCCGCTTTTATTGTCGTCGTCCTCGTATCACGTTATTTTGGAATATTCCGGACCATTCACACTGTTGAGCGTCCAACGTGGGGCGAAGTCTACTTTGCTTTAGCCGTCGGAGGATTGGCGCTGCTGACGCACAATAACGCCATTTACGCCGCCGCCTTACTGCATATGGGCCTGGCTGACGGCTTAGCGGCTATCATAGGTGTTCGTTACGGCGCCCATAACAGTTATAAAGTACTCGGCCATACGAAGAGCATCGCGGGAACACTGACGTTTCTGTTCTGCTCCATGATAATCTTGATCGTCTATGCCACAGTCACGCCCCACCTGATTGCGCCGGTTATACTGGTAGCTTTGGCCATCGTAGCGACCGCGTTGGAAAACGTATCAGTCCGCGGACTGGATAATATCGTAGTGCCGGCCGTTGTGGCGATAGCCCTGCACCTGGTGAGTTAGGCTTTTGTACGTCCTGCCGAATGGGCGCGCAGGGCGTTGAAAATGACGACAACGTCAACCAGCTCCTGAATAGCGGCGCCATAAATTGGCTTGAATTTTCCGGTAGCAAAAATGAGCATCAATACGACGCTGAGCCCTATGCCTACGAGAATACTTTGGCGGGCGATCATGAAGGTTCGGCGGGCAATGCCGACGCCTGTGGCAACCCGGCCAATATCGTCAACCATGATAATCAAATCGGCTGATTGGCTGGCCACGGTTGAGCCTCGGGTGTTGTCCGCCGCGATGGCGATGCCGACGTCGGAAGCGGTCAGAACCGGAGCGTCATTAACGCCGTCGCCGACAAATGCCACGGGACGGTGGGTGAGTGCTGCCACGGCCTTCAGTTTGTCGGCTGGCAAAGTTTCCGCGCGGACGTCTTCTATGCCGAGTTTTTTAGCGACGGCGTTTGCTGTCGCGGCATTGTCTCCGGTAACCATCAGGAAATTATGAACGCCCAGCTTACGCAGATTCTGCAACATGCCGCTTGCTTCAGGACGGATCTCGTCATGAAAGGTAATGGCGCCAGCCAGTTCTTCGCCTACGGCTACATAGGTAGCGGTAAGTCTAATCCGATTGCTGGCGAAACCTTTTGGTTCGGCGATGTCGTGATTTTTGAGCATACTTAACCGGCCTACCAGGACTTTTTTGCCGTTAATAACTGCCGAGAGGCCGTGCCCCGCGGTTTCGCGTACATGGTGCGCTTTCGCTACCTTGATGCCACCCTGGAGAGCGGCTTCGTTTATGGCACTGGCCAGGACGTGCGTCGAGGAACTTTCAAGGGCGCTGGCGAAACCAAGTATCTGTTCTTTGGTATAGGTACCATATGGTATAACCTCTGCCACGACGGGTTTACCTTTGGTGAGCGTGCCGGTTTTATCAAAAGCAATCGTCTTTACTTCGGCTAAACGCTCCAGGGCGGAACCGGTGCGCACGATAATACCCTGCTTAGCCATGCGGCTCATGCCGCTGATTATAGCGATAGGTGCCGCTAATAACAGCGGGCAGGGCGTTGCTACTACGATCACCTCAAGAAAACGTATAGCGTCGCCGCTGATGGACCAGACGGTACCGGCGATGGCGAAGGCGACGACAGTGAATGGAATGCTGTAGCGGTCAGCCAGCCTGACGAACGGTGCCTGGCTGTTGGCTGCCGACCGGACCAGTTTAACGATTTGTTGGTATTGGCTGCCCTCGGCTGTCTGTGTCGCCCGGGCGGTCAGGGCGGCATCAAGCGCGACTGAACCGCTCAGTAAACGGCCGCCGGCATCTTTTGTCTCCGGGAGGCTTTCACCGGTCAAACTTGATTCGTCGACGCTTCCCGAGCCTTCGATAACCACGGCGTCGACCGGTACGATTTCACCAGGTTTAATAATAATTTTGTCACCGATTCTTATCTGGGAAACGGGTACGTCGAAAACTTTTTTGCCACGTAAAACATGGGCGGTGCGGGGAGCGCGAGCCAGCAGGGCGTCAAGTTCAGTCTTCGAGCGGTGTTCAGCGTAATCTTCGAGGGCTTCGCCGCCAGTCAACATGAGGACGATAACTATAGCGGCCCAGTACTCCTTTAAGAGTACTGAAGTGACGATTGCTGTCAGTGCCAGGATATCGATTCCGTAGGACCCTGAACGCACGTCTTCGTACATTCCTTTCATGAGGGGCAGGGCAAGTAACAAGGCGGTTATGCCCAGTATCCAGTGGGCCGCGCCGGAACGGTCGCTGATTTGTAAAATAAGGCTGGCGATTGAGGCAATAAGCGCCAGGCTGAATAGTTTGTAGCGCCGCGCGAACGCTAACGGCTTAAGTGTCGCAGTATGTTTCATATTAGACCTAATTATAGCGTAGACCCCTGTTATTTAACAGCTTGACAATAATTACTTTAGTGGCTAAAATATATAGTATCTCAACTAAATGAGTAGCTATGCCAGAACAAATACACCGCCAACAATTAGAGGAGTATATTCTCAGTTCCACTGAAGCCGTACAGCGGCTCTGGAAGTCGTTTATTATGGCTTCAATTGAGAAAAAGAGCCTGACTCCGGCCCAGTTTTTCGCCATGCACGAAATTGCCCGCCACCAGGGCACTACCGCGATTACCAGTGGTAAACTGTGTGAATTGATGCACGTGACGCCGGGCGCGGTTACTCAAATTATTGACGTTTTAGTTGATGAGGGTTTCGCCGTGAGAGCGCCGCATCCCAGCGATCGCCGGGCGCATCAGATTTTGCTGACCGAGACGGGCAGGCAGGAGCTGGAACGGGTAAACCGGCACCGCAAAAAGTTGTTCGTGACAATGTTCGGAGCCCTATCAGACCAGGAACTGCAACAACTGCATGACTTGCAAAGCAAAATGCTTGAGCACCTCGAAGAACTGCATACCGAAAAGAATAAAGAAAATGAGAAAGGAAAATAATATATGTTTAGTATTTTTAAAAGAAAGCCTGCCACGGCGGTAACCGCGCCGAAAGCAGCGAGCGAAGAACGTTCGCACGGCGAAATAATGGTTATTATTGGCGCGCTGATGCTTGCCATGCTGCTTTCGGCGCTGGATCAGACCATCGTATCAACCGCGTTGCCACAAATCGCCATTGACCTGCATGGACTCGACAAGATTTCATGGGTAGCAACTTCATACTTGTTGGCCAGCGCGGTAGTAACGCCTATATATGGAAAGCTTGGTGATCTCTACGGCCGTAAAAAGATCTTTTTGGTCAGTATCGTTATTTTTCTGATTGGTTCGGCGCTGTGTGGACTCAGCCAGACGATGACCCAGCTGGTATTTTTCCGTGCTTTGCAGGGTATTGGAGGGGGTGGTCTGATGGCCCTCGTTTTCGCGATTATCGGTGATGTCATCCCACCGCGCCAACGTGGTAAATATATGGGTTACTTCGGTGCCGTCTTCGGTATCTCCAGTGTGGCCGGCCCGCTGCTCGGTGGGTTGTTTACTGATCACCTGGATTGGCGTTGGATTTTCTACATTAACATACCGCTCGGCCTGCTTGCCTTGGCCGCCGTATCAGCCCGTTTGCACCTGCCGGTAATGAAGCGTGAGCATAAGATTGACTACGCTGGTGTCGGACTGCTGTCGTTGTCGTCCGTTTCGTTGCTGTTAGTTTCGGTCTGGGGTGGTGGTGACTACTCATGGGGATCTTCGGAGATTGTCGGCTTATTGACACTTGGTGTTGTGGGCGCTATCTTCTTCGTCGTCCGTGAAAAGTTCGCTGCCGAACCGCTTATTCCCCTTGGTTTGTTTAAGAGCCGCATTTTCCTGGCCTCGATTGGTTTGTCGATCCTGTCGGGTATCGCCATGTTTGCCAGTATCCTTAACATTCCGCAGTATCAGCAGGTGGTGCGCGGTAATTCACCGACTGAATCAGGCTTGCTGATGCTGCCGCTGGTATTTGGCCTGTTAATTGCATCAACCACATCCGGCCGCCTGATCAGTAAAACTGGTAAGTATAAGATATTCCCAATTGTCGGAACGCTGCTGTTGGCTCTGGGTCTCTGGTTATTCAGCCACGTGACTCTCACGACCAGCCACCTATGGTTGTCGGTTTGGATGCTAACTATTGGCGCGGGCCTCGGCTTGTTCATGCAGGTGCCCAACCTGGCAGTTCAAAACTCAGCCAAACCATCCGAAATGGGTACGGCAACTTCAACAGTCATCTTCTTCCGCAGTATCGGTAGCAGCTTTGGCGGTGCTATATTCGGTAATATCCTCATCAACCGCTTCGCGCATCATTTACAGGAGGCAATACCACAGGCTGGAAGTGTCGCGTCAACCGCCTTGTCATCTGGTGTCGCGAATATTCCCGCAGCCATTAAGCCGCAAGTTTTAGGCGCGTACGTACAGTCTTTCCACGACATGTTCCTGCTAGCTATTCCATTCGCGTTGGCCGCGTTTGTCGTCGCCCTGTTCCTCAAAGAAGCGCCGCTGCGGGGTTCGACAAAAGACTATGCCAGCAAAATCGCTGACTAATCGTTCGCGAGTAAACCGGCCAGCTTAACCGACGTATTGTAGTTACGAACTGTCATGCGTTTGTAGGCCGGTTTGGCTGCGAGCTTACCGCCCGTTGTTCTGCTAAAAGCCGCCCAGGACAAAGACTGATATAAAACACCGTCACCACTGTTCATGGTTTCGATGCCCGACTTTAACTCACCGATTTCGGCAACAATCTGCTTGAGTTCATAAGGTGGTAGAAGTACGAGCACATTATGCTTCCAGCTAGTATTTTTGCCCCAATCTTTGGGCGCGTCCGCTACGACCTGCCGCCAGCGCGCCGCTGAAAAGACTACTGCTGCCACTTCCAGTTTAAAGGTTTGGCGAATATGGTCGCTTATGTGCCGGCCCAGTTGCAGACAATCGGACTGACCAGAGGCTTCAAATATGACGTTACCGCTATTGATGTAGGTCCGTACATTGGTAAAACCTGCGGCGCTAAGGCTGGTTTTTAGTTCGGCCATGCTCAGCATGGTTTTGCCGCCGACATTGACTCCGCGCAGCAGGGCCAGATAGGTAGTGTTCATGGTGTAAGTGTAACAAAATACCTTCTTTCGAGCACGCCGACAGGAACGGTAGTCGCGGCCGACGCTATGGTTATGGAAGACATGCACGCGATAGGCTTCGGATTCCTGAAACGCGCCGTCCAGGGCATCGGCCGTTAGGTAATCGGCGTCCCTGGCCGTATACTAAGAGGTAGCATATCCACACAAAATGAAGCGCTGCGCCCATGATTACGATGCGACCAGCTGCTCCCAAAATGCGCATTTGCCTAAATATATGAAGCAAAACCATCAGACAATGAGGGAGTAGTATGATTATCAATTCCGCAGACATTACCGTAGAGGCACCACAGCTTGAACTTGGTGGCAAACGGCTCACCGCGCAGCAGCAATTATTTTTATCATCAGAAGACGGCCAGCAGGCCAGGCAGTTGCTTGAAATGATGCTTGCCGACCCTTTGTTCAATACCCAGGATAGCTTTTCTATAAAAGACCCGCTTGACCACAATTTTGTCAGCAAACACCTGCTGTATCTTTGCGAACACCCAAAATTACAGGTTAGCCACTACTTGTCTAACTTACGTTTGAAAACACGCATAGCCGCCCGCTAGAGTAAAAAATTTGCCTGCAGTTATTCTGCATCGGCCTATCCTAAAGGTTAGTTACCAACAATAGCAGACACCTGGAAGGAAAGACCGTATGAAAGCAGTTACCTGGCAAGCCAAACGAACAGTAAGCGTTGAGGAAGTGCCTGACCCGCAGCTTCTGGAGTCCACTGACGCTATTATTAAGATTACCTCGACGGCAATTTGCGGCTCGGATCTCCATCTGTACGAAGTTATGACGCCGTTTATGGAAAAAGGCGACATTATGGGCCACGAACCGATGGGCATCGTACAGGAAGTGGGCAGTGCTGTTACGAATGTAAAACCGGGTGACCGGGTGGTCATTCCATTCAACATCGCCTGCGGCGAATGCGCTATGTGCCTCAGGGGTTTGACGACACAATGCGAAACGACCCAGGTCCGCGAGCATGATCGTGGCGCCGCGCTTTTTGGTTATACCAAGCTCTACGGGCACGTTCCCGGCGGCCAGGCGGAATACCTGCGGGTACCGCACGCTAACTTTATGGCAAAAAAGGTTCCTGATGGTCCTTCGGATGACCGTTTCCTCTACCTGTCCGATGTATTGCCTACAGCATGGCAAGCTGTGAAATACGCCAACATTCCCGAAAATGGAACTGTGGTAGTGATCGGCCTCGGCCCAATTGGTGAAATGGCTACCCGCATTGCCCAGCAGCAGGGCGCTGAAACGGTTATCGGTATTGATCTGGTGCCGGAACGTTTGGCGCGAACAGCCGCCCATGGTGTCATTCCGGTTGATATTCGCGAGTTTGAAGGCGACCAGCAAAAACTGGCCCAGTTTATTCGTGAAAAACTTGGTGGTAACGGGCCTGCAGCGGTCATTGAAGCCGTCGGCATGGAAGCGCATGGTTCCCCGAACGTTAAGCTGGTACAACAGCTAACGGGAATGTTGCCTGATGCGGCAGCTCAAAAAGTATTCACTACAGCCGGTATGGACCGCCTCTTCGCGCTGCATAGCGCCATCGAACTGGTTGGCCGTGGCGGAACGCTGTCAATTTCCGGCGTCTATGCCGGGCAGGCTGATCCGATTTCTCTGGACGCTTTGTTCGACAAGCAAGTCACTGTACGCATGGGCCAGGCTAACGCGCCGTTTTGGACTCAGGAAATCCTGCCGTTACTAACTGACGACAACTTGTTCGACGTGGATAACTTTGCTACCCACCACCTGTCTCTCGATGAGGCGCCTCATGCTTATGAGATCTTCCAGAAGAAAGAAGACAACGCCTTCAAGATTATATTAAAGCCGTAAATCTGATTGATTAGGGCTTAAGCATACGTCCGGAGCGGCTTCCCAGCCAAAGGGAGCCGGCTCCAACGGCAAAATGGTAAACAATATCATAGTTGGTGAGTCCTGAAGGTAGCAGGCCGCCAACTTTTTTATCTACCAGTCCCGCTGAACCCATGGCGACATAAAATATGCCAACGCCCGTCAGTATTTTGCGGGTTGTTTTGAGGTCGGCTTGTGTCCCGGCGTATAAAAGCGCGGCGGTTAACGGCATGCGTAAAACGCTATGGTTAGTATCGACATTCAATAACTTGAGGAGATGTTTATTACGCGCTGTAAATCCCGCAAAAGTTAAAACAGATAAAAATCCACCCAGAAATACTGACGTTTGTTTTTCCATGAAGTGCTCCTTGTTACTGTCACTAGCTTACGGATTGTCTCATATATATTCAGTAAGATAATGCGCACGCCTAAAATAACAAAAGACACCGCAAGGGTGTCTTTTACGTAAACGTTACTGGGGCGAATAATGGGACTTGAACCCACGGCCTCCTGTGCCACAAACAGGCGCTCTAACCAACTGAGCTATATCCGCCATACTGATTTGGAATCAATAAAACAGAGGTGATTATAGCGGAAAAACCGGCCATTTACAAGGCGGGACGAACTGTCTCATGACATCACGCGGGTTGTGGCGTATTATAGGCTTACATTCGAGGAGGAACCTATGGCAGCAAGTGATAAATTTCCGATACCACTGAGAACGGCATTGCAGCGGCGCACTACATCCCACAAAGAGTATGATGTCATGCCTTCGCCCCTTGATGGAGTCAGCATACGAACAGAGCGCGGTGTACAGCCGGAAATGTCGGTCCGCGAAATGGCGCGTTATGCCCGTACGGCCGCCACCTGGCGCGCCCGGAAAAAATTTGTTGATTTCCTGAGCGGTTATCAGGCCAGGCGTGAAGTATATCTTAAGCAAACAAGCCGTGAGAAAAACGGCCTGCGCGGTATCGTCGCCGATGACGGCAATACGGTGGTCAGCGTACATCCCCAGACTAAAATCGAATGGAACGATAAAGGGTTGCAGGATGTCCTCGGGCCGGCGGCGTATCCGGAAGTCGTCAGCCGCGACCTGGAGCTGACATTTACTATCCCTATGGGCCGCGAAACCACATTAGGCCCGATGAATGTGGAGCTGGCTGATACGTTGGCCCGCCTAGCGTTCCGCGGGGTCGGATTCTCCGAAGAGGAGCTCGAAACACTGGTAAAATCCAAGACAATCGTTCGCGTTGACGAAGACAAACTGCAGGATATGGTAGCGTCTGGCCAGGTTACTGACGTTGAACCTGCCGGCGAGGCCACCGAGACCTGGGTGATTAAGTAAGCAGGGTGGCCAGAGCTTGAGCCGCTTTGGCCCGGTGGCTGATACTGTTTTTGACCTTTAGGCCGAGCTCCGACATAGTTTTATCGTAACCATCGGGAATAATAACAAAATCGAAGCCGAAACCTTCGCCTTCGCGCGGGGCGACGACGGTTCCTTCCAATACGCCATCTACAGTATGTTCGGTCGTACCGTCGTAATAACCCATCGTACAAACAACCCGTACGCGGCCCTCTCCGGCTAACTTGTAGAGAGCGCCCGTGCCAAGCTTTTGTTCGAAGAACTTCACGAACGGGCCGGGCAGGCCGTTAAGCTTTTCGAGTTCGGCGGATACGTCTTCGACAATAACCGGGCCGTGTACTTGGGCGTATGCCTGTTGCAATTTATGTCTGACTATCTCATGCACATCCAGGCTTTGGATCTCGTCCATATCAAGTTTTTGGGACGTTAAACGAAGCGAAGCAGGAAAGACTTTCTCAAGCTCGGCGAGTTTATGAGGATTTCCGGTAACGAGGGTGATAGTTTGCATGTCACCAATATAACAGACTACTTATCTAGTCGCTTCAACAAGAGGTATATGAAATATCCAACCAAGGCACCGGATGTGTTGGCGACCAGATCCCAACTGGTATCGCTGAGGGCAATGCGCGTTAAGCCGAGCTTCGTCACCGCGAATTCAGCTAACTCATTGAGCACGCCAAGCGCCGACGCCCAGGCAAACAGGCCGAACAAGGCAACTGGCCACTTCGGCCGCCAGCCGAACAATTGGACGAGATAGACGTAGAGTGTAGCGGTATATAAGCCGCCACCGACAAAATGTTCCTGGAACGTCTTAGTTTCGGTCGTTAGGTGAATATCGGGCAGATACAGGGCAGATACGTATAAAACAGCCGCTAAAACCGGTAGCCAGGCCGGTGCGGACTGCAAGTGCCAACCGTAGCGTCCGGCCAGCTTGCGCATAATAAAAGGCAGTAGGGCGGTGACGAGCGTGATGGTGCCGGCAATGACGAAGAACATATAGTAATTATAGGGTAATCTTTGCCAGTATCCTTGTCATGGCATCCTCGGCGTTATAAGGCTATGCTTAAATATCAAATAAAGAAGACACAACCAGAGTAACCATTAACGTTGTGGTGCCCCGGGCTGGATTCGAACCAGCGACCTTAGGCTTAGAAGTCCTCTGCTCTATCCGGCTGAGCTACCAGGGCAAAAAGTACAAAATGGTGCGGGATACCAGAGTCGAACTGGTCTCTCGAGTTTGGAAAACTCACATATTAACCGATATACGAATCCCGCGTATGTATGCTGGAACAGAGGCGATTATAGCAGTAATTACGTCTAAATCCTAGTGCGGCCCAGTCCCCATGAAGAGGACCGGGTGTGGGAGTTTAGCGCTGTGCCTGAACGTCAGCCAGGGCATCTTTATAGGTTTTGACTGTCAAGCCGCTGGCTTTGAGGGCGGCCATCTGCTGCTTAAAGTCGTTGGTAAAGCTGCCATAGGGAGATGGATCCGTGTTTACGACGTCATGGTAGACAAGTATCAGCCAGGTATTGTCGGCTTTGGCCTGATTCAACCAGCCCTGAAATTCAGCCAGAGTGGTGGCTGGCGTCATATTTTGGACACGCAGGCGGTAGGGGTCAAGGTTGTCCTTGCTGTTGTAGCCTTCATCGGTGGTGCGGTGTGACTGGTAGTATTTCTTAATCTCCGTGTTAACGCTTTCGCTGTAGTCTCCATATGGAGAAGCGAAGTCTACGATTGGCATGCCGGTCAGTTGTTCCAGATAAGCTTTTGAATTGGCAAGTTCCTGGTCAACTTGAGCAGTGGTTAACTGGCTCAGGAAAGGATGGCTGACGGTATGGGAGCAAATTTCGTGGCCGGTACTGATGAAGGCATTCAGGCTCTTTTTGGCAGTAGCTGGATCATTCTTAAGGTCAACAGTTTCGTAGCATTGAGTGGTCTTGAATCCGTACTGGTTTAAGACAGGCAAAGCATTAGTCACGTTGGCTTCATAGCCATCATCGAAGGTAAGACTCACCAAAGGCTGGTTCCAGCCGGTCGGCTGATAGCCGGTGAGGTTCTGATCGTCAACCTGCAACCAACCATTTCCAGCAATGAACAGGAATACTGTTACGCTGGCCGCGTCACTTGGCACTATAAAGGTGTCGGAGTAGTAGGTCCAGTTAGTAGCGCTGTTAGCAGCAGGAAAGGGTTGCGGCATACCAAAGAATGCTTCAGTGCCATCCGCGCGAGTGAACATAGCGACCGCCTGTACGTGAGCGTTAGTCTTATACCAGGTGCTCCAGCGGTACTGCTTGCCATGCTCGAGGGAAGTGATTGGGTTGAAGAACCACTTGGCGTCACCATCGGTGTAGTTTGATACTGTCAGCTTCGCGCTCTTAGTACCAGTATGACCTTCGTTAACGTACTGGAAATTAGTCGTGTTAGTGCCCCATTTGCTGGACGTCCAGTTAGCGGGTTGGGTACCGCTGGCAGTCTCCAGAGAGGCGTTAACAATAGGGTTACTGGTAGTCGGTGCCGTAAACAGGGCTACATTGGCATCATCAATTTCCAGCCAGCCTACTGAGTTTACCAGGTGGTAAACGGTCATGGAGGCGGTATTCGCTTTAGTTGTGATAGCGAATTCAGCAGGCGTCCAGGTCGCTGCGGCTGGCAGCGTACCAAGATCAACATAGCTGAGCGCGCCAGCAGTGTCTTTCATTTCAACTACCACATTGGTAGTAACGCTGGAACGATAACTATTAGTAAATGTATACTGCGTGTTTGCCTTGACGGTAACCGGGTTGAAGAACCACTTGGCGTCACCATCGGTGTAAGCGGTTATCTCTGTGCGTACAGCACGGCTGCTCATGTTACCGGCTACTGGATAGGTAAATTTACTCGTGTTAGTGCCCCAGGCGTTGTTTTGCCATTGATCCGGCTTAGCTGTCGTGGTTGGGTCGGCAGTTTCAACCGAAGAGTTACTGACAAGTCCAGGATTTGTTTCCGGAGCGGTAACTGGGTTGACTACGTTTACGGTAACAGTACTGCTGGCAGTAACATTAGCCGTGTTGCGTACGACCGCGGAAATCGTGTATTGGCCATCACCAATTTGAGTCGTATCCCAATTAATGCTGTAAGGCGCGGTCGTATCTTCAGCGCCCATAGTGACGTTGTTGAGCTTGAAAGTTACGCCGGCAACTCCCTTTACGTCTGTGGCGTTAGCAGTTATGACGGTGGTCTTATTAACGGTGGTATCGTTGGCAGGGGAGGTAATAGCGATCGTTGGTGGCGTAGCGGCGACAGCATTGGCGACTTTAAAAGTGATACCCGTGCTGGTTGCCGAAGCGTTCAAGGAGTTACGGACAGTTGCCGTAACGGCATGGTTGCCGTCGGTGACTTTAGTGGAATCCCAGGTGGTGGTATAGGGTGCGTTAGTAATTTCAGGGCCAACGTTAGCGCCGTCAATCTTAAACTGTACGCCGCTGACCGTACCGGAACCGCCGTCGACAGTCGCGCTTAAGGTAGCTGTTTTGCTGACTGTAGCATTAGCAGCTGGCGCGGCGATACTAACAGTAGGAGCTTTTACTACGGGAGCATTATCGGTCAGGCTGAAATCATCAGTTTGCAGCCAGCCGACTTTATTGATCAGGTGGAATACTGTCATGGCTTTTACATTGGCAGGCGTCGTAAAGGTGACCGACTTCTGTTGCCATTTAGTAGCGCTGGCTGATACGGTTGCCAGGTCGGCGTAACTTAACGCGCCGGTTGTGCTGACGTACTGCGCGGTCATCTTGGTCTGTACGTTAGATTTAGACCAGGCAGAAAAGGTGTACTTGGTATTTGGCTTAACTGCCACATCATCGAACGCCCACTTGGCGTCACCGTTTTTGTGGGAAGTAGTTTTAACGTACACGCTGGTCTTATCGTCGTGTCCATCGTTAGTCTTGTAGGTGAGGGTAGTGGTATTGTTACCCCATTTGTCCTTTGACCAGTTAGCTGGCAGCGCTTTATTGCTTGCGCTGGCACTCGCCACCGTTGGGTTAATAATAAGGTTAGTAGCGTCGGCCTGAACTGGCGTGAACCCACTAATGAGCGAACCTACGAGGGCGACAATTGCTGATATGGCGGCAATAAGTTTCATATAACACCTTGCATCATTTAAATTGTTGCAATTATACTAATAAATGGACAATTTGTCAACATGTGATTGTGTATGAGTTTTTTGAGTATATGTGCTTATGTATAAAACAATCTATAATATACTTTACAAAATAGCATAAATAGTATACAATGAATATGAATTTGGATGTGAGCCGATCCATAGACGCCATGTCTTATGTGTGAGGTGGGAGCCAGATTTGTAAATGAGGGTGCGCTTGCTGTTATGCAAGGGCACTTTTTTAATACAAAGGAGAGGCATATGTACGGAAAAGGTCTTGGTACTGTTAACGCAGCTACCGGCATTTCTCTACTGCCAAGCACTGGTGATAATCACCTGTTGTTTGCTCTCGCTGCCGGTCTCTTGGTAAGTGGTCTGGTCATTCTGACCGTATCAATTGTCATGGGCCGCAAGGGCACTCAAACAAACTAGGTAACACACCTGGTAGCTATCAGTAGCTGTGTGCGGCGGTAACCGATATGGTTGCCGCCGCTCGCACTTCAGTCGCCTCTTATGCTTTATGAATCGTAAACTTCGCTTTTTTGCTTTTGCTCTTATTATAGCTGGCCTTTGTGGCTTAGCGCCGCTTGGCTATTTCTGGATGCACAGCCGCCAGGCCCTGGCCGCTCCTACCGTACAAGTTCCCGTTACGGTCCTGCCAGTAGCGCCTGAAGTTATCTCCGGACACCCAATGCATCTGTCTATTCCAAGCGTTGGCGTTGACCTGGAAATCATTGACGGTACGTACAACGCTCAAACCGGCGCCTGGACCCTGACGACGGATAAGGCGCAGTTCGCTACGCCTACCGTCGAGCCAAACAATTTTACCGGCAACACACTAGTCTATGGGCACTATCGCAAAAACGTTTTCTCATCGTTGCATACTATTCAGCCTGGCGCACAGGCTGTCATAACGACCGATAACGGCTATACGTTTACCTATACCTACACCAGCAATGAAACCGTCGACCCGGCCGACACCAGCGTATTTTTGTACAAAGGCGCTCCACGGTTAACCGTACAGACCTGCACCGGCGCATTCTTCCAGAACCGCCAGATGTTTTACTTCGAGTTTACAAGCTACCAGAAGCAGTAGTGTTTATTTATTCCGCAAGCTTAACTTAATTAGTACATTAAGCTATATAATAGGCGCCATGAGAGTTATTAATGAAACATACGCCGTATTTTTTGATACCAATACTATCAAAGGTAAATATTGGCTCGATTATTCTGTAAAAAAGGGAGTAATCTCTATCGGCCAAGAAACCATGATACCTGTTGAATTATACATACCAGAAGTAGTTCAGAAAGAATGGACTCGATATTATTCTCGATATGTAAAAGAGCAATTCGACAAAATAACTGAGGCGGCCAGTAAACTAGCTGAAATGAATTTTAACGATGTAGCCCCTCATGTCTTCGACGAAAAAATAACCCACGATACAGCTGAAAAATTATTAGCCAGTCTAGGTTTCACGATTATACCGACTCCTCATGAAAACATTAACTACCCGGCAATTTTAGATTTAGCAGTGAAAAAGCAGCCTCCTTTCGAGCCGTTAGATGGCACTGACAAAGGTCTGAAAGATGCAATCATCGCAGAAACAATAAAACAATATTCGATTGAGCATCCTGAGCAAAAGATCGTTTTTGTTGGTAGAGACGGGTTGATGACCGAATATTTGAAATCCGTAATATCGGCTAAGACAGAAATGTTAGTTTATGAATCTCTTGAAGAATTTTCTGAAGAATTAAAACTCCAGAACAACAATTTGAGCAAAGAGTTGGCGAAAGGTGCTAGCGATGCATTTTTCGTTCAAGATGTTAAAAGCACTTTTTATTATTTACTCAATATAAAAGATTTATTAATAGGAAAGTATAGGTCTAAATTAGTGGATGCTGAGTCTGCAAGAAAACATCTTAGATTAGTGAAAACAACACCTCGTAGTTTGCCTTATTCGACTGTTGCTGGAGGAAAATGGAATTTAGATATTAATAAAGTATATGTATCTGACCCAAGCTTCATCGAAAAAAATGCCCAAAATTTATTCTGGAGTGTCACTTTAGACTTTGTGCAAAATTATAATGTTGAAGTAGTGACGAGTATCGCTGATGCGCCTGCGTCCAAATATGTCGATAAGCATACCGTCGTATACGAACTTACCTGGACAGCAGAATTGTCCGCAGATGGCGATTTAATCCATCCATCTATAAAGGACATTGTAGAAGTTACGGAAATTCAATCTATATCGGATACTTCACCCACTACTGCTTTAAGTAGGCTACTCGACATTCAATATTTAGTGAATCCTACCACAGCATTAACTCAAAATTCGTTAACGGAGACGTTAGATAAATTAAGCGGGGCAACTAAGGTCTTACCGGACATGTCATGGATTGAAAAAAGCTTAGGATCGCAAAAGATTGCTGATACGTTGGCCGGCATTGCCAAGACAAATATGGTTGAATGGAATACTATTCCAATAAAAGATAGAAGCAAAAGGATTTTGGAAGATAAAAAGGATAACGATCTTAATTAACAAAAATTAGAATAAAGCAAGGCATTAATAGGCTATTACAAGAAATCATAAATACTTATGCATCATATTACTAGGCGCTGGCGGCTTCTTGTAAAGCGGCGCCACTGATCTCGTAGCGGCGGCCTTCCGTGCCCCAACCCTTAACTTCATCTTTGAATTTGCCCATGACCATAACTTCGAAGAAAGCTATGAAGTAAATGCCGATTTCCAGCCAGCGCAGGAAGTAGAAGTAAGGAATCGAACCAAGCATGTTCCAGCGGCGAATAGCAACTGACGCCCATACGGCGATAAGGCTGTTAATAATGTAATCAGCGGCAATAGCAACCGGAATGATCATCCAGTTACCGGTAACGTAAATGATGTAAGGCAGTAGGATAGAAATTTGCAGCACAAACAGCAGGGCTTGGCCCATCTGGAAGCCGAGGCTGGCGTCAATTTTCTGGCCATGCAGACCAATTTTATACTTTTTGACACCTTGGAAGAAACCGCGTTGCCAACGCATATTTTGTTTGCAAAAATCTTTGAGTGTTTGCGGGTCCTGAGTGTAGTTGACGGCTTTTGGAATAAACACGATTTTACCGAGCTTTTTGCGGTGAACCTGTAGTGTGATGTCGAAGTCTTCGGTTAAGCTGGCGCCGTCTAGTTCAAGCTCCTTCCAGATATCCATCCGGAAACAAGTGATTGGGCCGGGAAATACTGAAATCATGCCCAGTTTAGCCTGGATGCGGCGGTTTACGTGCTGGCTATAGGAATACGTCAGGGCGCGGTAGGTGCTGATCCAGTTGCCCTTAAGGCTTTGTACGAAGCCAACGGCCACCGCGTACTTGCTGGCATCGAGCTTTTTATAGTATTCACGGAAATAGTTTGGTGAGAATACGCTGTCGGCATCGGCAATGTGCAACCACACGTAGCGGTTTTCCATGTCGAAGTGCTGTACGGCCTTCTGTACGGCCAAGGCTTTACCGCTGCGACTCACGGTTAGTACATTTGCGTCTCCGAGTAATTCGCGGGCAATTTCTTCGGTGCGGTCGGTCGAGGCGTCATTAACTACGTAAATTGATTCGATTGGCTGACCGGCCGCTACGGCAGACTGAATAGTATAGGCGACAATTAGTTCTTCGTTGTGTCCTGGTAGAAGTAAGGCCAGCTCTCTTTTTGCCGGAGCAAGGACTGGTGTCGTCGTCCACGGGTCAATGGGGGCTTCGACAACCGGCAGCGCAGTAATAACAGGGACAATGGGCGGCAACTTTGGGAGCGCGGCGGCTGGCTCGGTATGGGCAACGGGCCGAGCGGTAACTGTGGTTCGCTGGCTAGGCTGCACCGGACGGGGCGTATAGCCAGGGGTACGTCCGGTCGGCGCGGTAGCAAAGCTACGGCGAGTATACACGGCAACAATAGGCTGTCGTTCTACAAATTGCGGACTGGACCGATGGTCCCTAACCTCAGACATAATACTTGCATTATAGCATAAATACAATAAAAATGCAAGTATGGCAAATATGTTACATTTCGTGCATCACGGTAATGTGCGCGCCAAGCGAGTTCAAGCGTTCTGCTAAGTCTTCATAACCCCGGTTAATAGTATAGACATTGCGCAGAATACTGTTGCCATTAGCCGCAAGCATACCGATGAGCAGTAACGAAGCGGGGCGCAAGGCAGGCGGGCACACCACATCGGCCGCGCTGAACTTAGTTGGACCAGTGACGTATACGCGGTGCGGATCAGCTAATTCGACATTGGCGCCGACTTTTGTCATCTCGGTGTAGTAAATGGCGCGGTTTTCATAGGTCCAGTCATGGATGAGCGTCCGGCCGCGGGTTACGGACGCGATTGGCACGAAGTAGGGTAGGTTGTCCTGGTTGAGGCCGGGGTAAACGTTAGCGTGGATCTTCTCTGTTAGGGCATGCAGTTTGCCATCATGTTTATGGATGGTGAGGTCGACCAGGTCGGTTTTACCATTGGTGGCCTTGTAGCGCTCGCTTTCGGTGTAGGAAAGCCCCATTTTCTTCAGTTTGAGCATTTCAAGCGCCATAAAGTCGACGGGAACACGCTTAATGGTAATTTCTGAGTTGGTTGTTACGGCTGCCGAGGTAAAGAACATGGCTTCGATTGGGTCTTCACTTGGGGCGAAGGTAACATTTTTCCGAATTTCCGAAACGCCTTTGATGCGTAGTGTGCTGGTGCCTATACCTTCGATCTGGACGCCAAGCTTCTGCAGGAAGAAACAGATATCCTGCACCATGTAGTTGGCGCTGGCAAATTGCAGTACCGACTCTTCCGGTGAGCGGGCGGCCGCTAACAGGGCGTTTTCGGTTACGGTATCACCTGATTCGTAGAGGACAATGCGCCCGGCTGGTTTTTTATCGACCGTCACATTGTAGTGGCCATTGGTAGCCACGATGTCGACGCCAAACTCTTCAAGCGCGTACAAATGCGGCGTAACGGTGCGGGTGCCAAGCTTACAGCCGCCGGCGTAGGGAATCTTGAACGCCTGGTAGTCGTGTAGCAGCGAGCCGATCATCATCAGTACGGAACGGGTCTTACGGGCCGCCTGAATGTTGATTTTCTCCAATTTCAGCTCTTCAGGCCGGCGGATTTCGATATCGTTGCCGGGCAGCCACTTAACCTGCACGCCCATGCTTTCCAGGACTTCGATAATACGGTACACCTCTTCGATGCGCGGGAACGACGTAAACTTAGTGACGCCCTTGTTCAGCAGGCTGGCGCACAGCAGGGCGACGGCGGCATTTTTACTGGTCTTAAGGGTAATTTCTCCATGCAGTTCGTGGCCGCCTTCGATGCGCAGGTTCATGGCGGTGCCGTTTAAAGAGATAAGCTGCTTGTTGAGGACGTCGCTGATACGGCCTAATGTCTCCATGGTCAGGTTTTGCTTGCCCTGTTCGATGCGGTTGACGGCTGACTGGCTGGTGGCCAGCTTTTTAGCGAATTCCGCCTGGGTAAGGCCGCGTTCCTGGCGGATGCGGGCAATTAAAGTGCCAATCTTATTACTGTTTGGGTCAGCTGTTTCCATGGTTGGTTCTCGTTTAATAAATGTATTATATCATATATGATATAAAGTGTAGCAGTATATTTTTATGTTGGTTTACTGTTCATAACTGTATACCATAGGCCGTTACTGTCAACGGGGAATTGCACTTATGGTAACTATTACATAAAATACGCTTATGATTTAGCTAATTGCCCCTATGCCATATACTAGAATCAACGGACTTGAAAAAGGGGACTAAAGCCATGCAGGATACTGAAATTCAAAAACTGATCGAAGCCGAGGAAAAACGTCAGCGTGAGGGCCTGGAGCTGATTCCAAGCGAAAACTATGTTTCCCGCGATGTTTTGACGGCCATGGGTAGTATTTTTACGAATAAATATTCCGAGGGCTACCCCGGCAGGCGTTATTACGGTGGCCAGGAAAACACCGACAAACTGGAAACTATAGCCATCGAGCGGGCTAAGAAATTATTTAACGCCGACCATGCCAACGTGCAACCGCACTCGGGAGCACCGGCCAACGAAGCCGTCTACAGCGCCTGGCTCGAACCAGGTGATACCGTTTTAGCCATGGATTTAGGCCACGGCGGCCACTTAACGCACGGCGCGCCGGTTACCCGCAGCGCCAAACTGTACAACTTCATACGCTATAAGATGAAAGACCCGGCCACCGGCGAGATCGATTACGAAGAACTGGCTGAGTTAGCGCGCAAACACCAGCCGAAAATTATTCTGGCAGGTTTTAGCGCCTATCCACGTGAGCTGGACTATGCTAAATTCGCTGAAATCGGCAAGTCCGTACCTGGTTGCTTGCTGATGGCTGATATGGCCCATATCGCCGGTTTAATTGCTGCCGGTGTCGCTAAAAATCCGTTTGATTACGGTTTCCATGTTATCACCACGACTACTCATAAGACGCTGCGCGGTCCACGCGGCGGCTTGATTTTGTCCAAAGGCGTCGTTGGCAATCCGCTCCGCGCACCCGAAAAGACGCTGGAAAATATCCCGACCCTTATCGACCGTGCGGTCTTCCCGGGCATGCAGGGCGGGCCGCATATGCATATTATTGCCGCTAAAGCCGTAGCTTTCGGCGAGGCCTTGAAGCCTGAATTTAAACAGTATGCTGAGCAGATCGTCAAGAATGCCGCTACGTTGGCTGACGCGCTCAAAAACCGCGGCTTTTACCTCATGACCGGCGGCACCAGTAACCACCTGATTCTAGCCGATGTTCATAAAAGTTTTGGCCTGGACGGTAATGTCGTGGAAGTGGCGCTTGATAAAATCGGCCTGACCCTCAATAAAAACTCCGTAGCCGACGATCCGCTGCCACCGTTCCGCCCCAGCGGTATTCGCCTCGGTACGCCGGCCATTACGACCCGCGGCCTGGTTGAAAAAGACATGGAGCAGATTGCCGAATGGATGAAGCAGGCAGTTGATAACTACGAAGATGATGCCAAGCTGGTAGAAATTCATGAAGAAGTAAAAGCTTTCGCTTTGCGGTTCCCATTACCAAGCGATACGTAAGGAGGCTTTATGGCTGACAAAAGGTTCATGACGAGACAAGCGGTTTTTGTTGTGCTGCGTAATGGTAATGGCGAGGTATTGTTGCAACAACGGGCGAATACCGGTTACCTAGACGGTTACTGGGATTTGCCAAGCGGTCACGTGGAATATGTATGGCGAATCTTTTCGTAAAACGGCGGCACGTGAGCTTAACGAGGAAGTTGGCGTAGAGGTTGCGATAGACGACTTACGGCTTATTCATGTGGATCAGTCTTTTCTTGATAGAGATTATGTGAACTTGACCTTCGTGGCCGATGCATGGAGCGGTCAGCCACGAATCTGTGAACCGGAAAAGTGCAGCGCTATCGGTTGGTTCGCAACCGATGATTTACCAGAAAAGAGTGTCAATGTAGTACGCGTTAACGAACGGGCGGGTTTTACTGACGCGCTGACGTATTCGACGACCGATCAAAAGGCATATGAAAGTTTCATGGGCGGGCCACTTGAGCCGTAGTAGGTAATAATTCCGGTTCCTGTTCCAGTGTAATTTGAAATTTTGTGAAAACCGCATCCACGATTTTTGTTTTAAACTTCACGAGATCAGCGGTACTGGCAGCGTGTTCATTCACTAATACCAGAGGTTGGGTTTTCCAGGTCGCCATGCCAGTTTCCGTATCGTGGTAATCTTTAAAGCCGGCCTGTTCGATGAGCCAGGCGGCTGGTATCTTACGTTTATCGGGTTCGTCAGTCAGCCATAGGGGCATTTCCGTAAATGTCGCACTAAGTTTCTCTGCTAATGATGTATCTATTATCGGGTTGGCAAAAAACGACCCATTATTGGCTACCCGCGCCGGGTCCGGCAGCTTATGCGACCGGATGTCTATAACCGCCTCACGTACCGACTGGGGCGTAAAGCTGGTAATGCCATGGCTACCAAAATAGTCTTCGACGGCCCGGTAAAATGGCGGCTGAGGATTATCACACGCTAGCCGCAATGTGATATGTGTAATAAGGAAGCGGCCACGATCAACAGTTTTGAAACGACTGGAACGATAGGCAAACTGGCAATCTTGTGCGGCTATGGTCACAAATTGCTTTGTTTGTAGGTCGTAAGCTTCTAGGTCAAGGAGTGTCTCCGATATATCCTGGCCGTAAGCGCCAACGTTTTGAATCGGGGTAGCACCTGTTGTGCCAGGGATGAGCGAAAGGGCTTCGATACCGCTCAAGCCACTAGCTACGGTTCGGGCCACCATACTGTCCCAGCCCTCACCGGCACCGATTGTAACGTCAACGAGACGGTCGGAGACTGGGGTTTCGGCGTAACCACCTATTTTGTTTACCAGTAGTAAACCGTCGAAGCCGGAATCCTGCCAAACAATATTACTGCCGCCGCCGATCATCAGAATAGGAAGGTTTTTGCCCGCGGCCCAGGACGCCGCTTCAACAAGATTATGCTTATTTGTGATTTCCATCACATAACGGGCGTTGCCACCCAGCCGCATAGTGGAGTACAGGGCAAGGTTTACATTTTCAAGTGGCTTCATGACGCTTATTATACCCTATGATGACTGCGCTCGTGCTTGCCAGCGGGCGGGCAGAAGTTTACTATAAAAGGAGTGCAGGATTCGAATCAGAATACACCATTTAGGACTCTTGGCAACCGACTGAAGTATTTGCGTGAGCGTTCTAAGGAAACGCTTGCCGAAGTGTCAGGTGCTGTTGAAATTGACGAAGAAAGCTTGCTTCGTATGGAAAACGGAACGGAACGGCCAAGCGAAGAAATTCTCATGCTTCTCATGAGCCACTTTAATATGCAGGATAGTGAGGCGGTACAGGTCTGGGAACTGGCCGGATATGACCGTAAGAATGGTCCTGAACTGCTCAATTCTGAGGACTTAATGGGGAATAACAAACCCGTGGTTATGCTGCTGGCTGTTGATGTCCGTACCCAGTACACGGACGGCGTCGACATTAACGGCGACAACGCCGGTATTACTATGACATTTACGCAGCAGGGCAGTAACAATACCCGCCAGCCGGTGGCCCGGGTTGGCATGAGTGTAGAGCAAGCTAAAGCTGTTTCCATAGCTTTACAGCGCACACTGCTGCACTTGGCTTATCAGCGCCGTAAGGGGCTGCCATCGCCGGACAACTCCAGTAATTCAGGTGAAAAGTCCTAAATTTCTCTTTTTGTAAAAAAAGTTTGCGCTTAAGTTAAATCCTTCACTGTGCTCACGCTTACTGTGGCCTATAGTGTAATGAGTACTTAAGGAGAACATCACGAATGTCACGCAAAAATTGGGATAAAGAAGCAGAAAAGCAGTTTATGTCACTGGATAAAGACATTCAAGAAGACTGGGGTGACCTGTTTGAACTGACCCACAATGCCCGCTAAGCCATCATTTTCTTAATTTTCACCGCCCTTGCCGCAAAGCAGGGCGGTTTTTCTATGTACACAATAATAAAAAAACTGCACAGAACGCAAAGTTCTGTGCAGTCAAAGTTAAGTAACAAGTTCTAAGAAGAGCGGTTCTTCAGGTCCTGAGCTTTATCTTTAGCACGGTTAGCGCCAGTTTTCATGTCGCCGGCAACCTGGCCTTTAGCTGCCTGACCCTTATCGTACAGGTCACCAAGCATACGGGCGGCTACATCGCGGCCACCTAGACCGAATGCCAGCGCCATACCAAGGGCAATGCTGCCAAGGATGGCGGCATAGGTAATGGTAACGATGGCCGGAGCGATCTTAAGCTGGTTCAGGATCATGAATGAGGCGATGCTCATAATGATGGTTGGGGCAGCGGTAGCGATTATTTTGCCAGTCGGGGTGTCACCCATAGCGTTAGCGACTAAGGTAGCGATACCACCGGAAATGGCACCGGCAACGAGGAAGATTACGAAGGCCGCCAGTACGTTAGGCAGGTAGCCGTAAATTGCCTTCAGAAAATCAGTAAAGGCAGGTACGCCAAGGATAGAAATGGCAATCGATACGCCAAACAGGAAAATGACCCAGTAAATAATGCTGGCAATAAGTCCCATTGGATTTGGCAGGGCACGCTGGATGAAATTACCACCGGCACCGGCATGGAGACGCTGGTTGAGCTGCGCCCGGCCGAGCAGGTTATGGACGGCAGCCGCTACGGCTTTAGCGACTAAGTAGCCGATTAAAATAATTACAAGTGCTTCCAGGAAGCGGGGCAGACCGTTGACGATATGTGTCAGAAAATCGCTGACATAATCACCAACGGATTTTGTTGTGTCACCCATGTGGTCTCCTTCAAATTAATAGTTAATACGTTTAATATACGTGGCTTGGAAGCCGCCAACTATAAAATTTATTACTTAAAGAACTGAAGCGTTAGCGTAAACTTGCAAGTAATGCACGTTCGAGACTACTTTGATTTTTTAAATGATGACAAACTACGTAGTATCCGTGACGTGGAACAGGCGCTGGCGCGGCTTAACAGCGTACTGCTGCGGACAAATTTGGAGCCGCTGGTTAATTTCAACCATACCTACTTGGTTATTACGCGAAATGTCCGTCAGGCGGTAGTAGCCGACAAATTCGAGCATCCGACATTTTTGCATAATTTTGATACCAGGTTCGCGCATTATTATTTCGTGGCACTCCGCAGCTACGTGGAGAGTAAACCTGCAGCGCCGGCGTGGCAGTCAGCGTTTGATGCCGCGCGTGGCAACGAAGTATCTCCGCTCATCGCGATGTCGCTCGGCGTTAACGCCCATGTTAACAATGACATTCCGCAAGTGTTGGTTGACACTAAGGCGTCGGGCATCCATTTGGCAGACTATAATCTGGTTAATGACATTATTAAAGACAGTATCTACGAAGTTATAGAAGCCAGCTTGCGGAGGCATAACGGATTGGTTAACCCGAAGAACGCATTGCTTAAACCGGTTTTCAAAAAATCGATGGATATTATTGTGCCACGCTGGCGCGACAAAGCATGGCAGCACTTTCAGGCACTACAAAGTGGTAAAACGACAGTCGCGGAAATTGAGGATTACGCCATGCTCATGAAGGGTGAGCTGACTAAGCTGCCTGTTTAAATCATCAGACCAGTTAGATAGCGGGGTACTGGTCGGCTTTAAGTAAGCGAGCCAGATGAGTGGCGTTCGCTGCCAGGCTTTTAGTAGTTTTGGTGACACTTTCCGGTGTTTCCTGCAGATCTTTATAATCGGTGCTGCCCATGGCTTCGCCGACCCAGTAGGTAACGCCAATCGATGGGATGGTGAAGCCGACATCGTTGAGTGCCTGGAATAATTCCGCGCTCACGTGATGCGCTCCATCTTCATTGCCAACGACTGCCACTACGGCAACTTTGCCATAGGTAAGCAAACGTCCCTGGTCGTCGGTCTCGCTGAGTTCGGCATCAAGCCGTTCGAGTACACGCTTGACGACGCTGCTAGGCTGGCCCATCCAGATAGGCGTGGCTAATAATAATATGTCGGCGTTCATGACCTGTTCGCGGATGGCTGGCCAAGCGTCGCCGGCGCCCATGTCTAGCTCCACGCCGGGTTTAATATCGTGGTCGACGGCCCGAATGAGGCTGGAAGTGATGTTGTACTGCTTCATTTCGTCCAGCACTTGCTGGGCAAGCAGTTCGCTGGATGAGGCGTCTTTGGATGACCGTAAGCTACAGGTTATGGCAAAAACGTTAAGTGGGGTAGTGTCGGGCATGTGAGTCTCCTTTAGGAATGTAATGAATCTGGGGAAGTCGGGTGGGTGATCTTGCGGGTAACGCTACCGCTGGTTTTACTCTGCGGGGTATTCCAGCTGACGTGATCGCCTTTATGTGGTGTACTCACACGGACTCCTTAGATAACGGAGCCAGTGTAACAACGTGTAGCGCGGGCGGCAGTAAAATAAGCTATTTTGCCGGCCGGAAACCGTAGGCGCGCATAGCGACCAGGAGCGCCAACGCGAAAACAACTCCGGCTATACCGTAAAGGGCATCGATGATGTCAGGCGTATTTAAAATACTTACGACTGTCTCGACTAACAGATTAATCAGTATCAACAGAGCGGCATTTGCCAAAATATACTTCCATGAAAATTTGGTCAGCATCGTTACTGAACCGATGCAGAACAGGTAGGTGACGACCAGGGAAAAGTTAGAAATATGGCTGCCCATATGTAGTGGCAATGTATTGTCACCGCGAACCAGTATCAGCGCCAGCATGGCAACCAGCACCACGTAGTAAACCACGAATCCGAAAGTTGTAAATGTATACGGTGTTTTGACGTTTAGTTTCATAAGATTTATCCAGTATTATGCAGGATTAGGCACCGCGTAGTAAACGCTTAAATACCGGTAAGATATGTTTGCAGAGTTACGACCGTATCGCGTAAGTTGCTTTTAGCCGGATGTCCTGAATCGATGCCGGCAATCAGGTCGGCGGGTTCCAGCCACTGGGCGCTGACAAAATCGTCTGGGTTAAAATGAGGTGTTTTGTCGCTGCGCAGCAGGTAAATAGTGCGGATATAGCGCACTGAAACAGACTTCAGCTTCGCCACGAACTCGATATCATCGGGCGTAATGTCCATGTTTATTTCCTCTTTTGTCTCGCGGATTATTGTCTCCAGGTAATTTTCACCGGCTCCCACATGCCCGGCGGCACTATAGTCGTAGCCGTTAGGGGCGATGGTTTTATTGGCTGTGCGAACAGGGATCCAAAGCTGACCTTGACTGTTTATTATAAATAATTCGGCAGCCCGTATATAGCCTGTGCCATCCTGCAGGAACTGCTTATAATCTTTACGGTTTACTGTGCTGATTACTTCGTCGTGCCCGTTTACTACATCTAAAATTTCGTCATCCATGCTCGTATAGTACGGCACAGCTGGCAGTTAACCAATAGCGCAGTTGGGAGCCTTGTTTTCAGTTTCCTAACCCCACTACTTATGTAATGAAATTGGGGGACTGCCAGACGGGAAGGAAAATGAAATAGTGAAGATGGTGGATGCGAAAATCGCATACCGACACATCGACGCTACGTCACATCCTCCCCGTCTGGAAGTTCTCTGTATCACACTGCCGTGACCGCTAGATGAAGTCACCCGGGTAGAGTGAGGCGGCCTCACGAGCCTGTTCGGTGTTGCCGAGCAGGAAGCGGGCGCGCGCCATCACGGTGCTGGTCGAGACGGGCTCTTCCTCTTCCTCGTCGTACGAGTCGTCGAACTGGCCGTAGCCGTCGGCTTCTTCGCCGGACCCGGTGTAGTCCAGGCCGTGGTTGAGGGGTTCGGAAGCGGCGTCGAGCTGCTTGACGATCATCCAGATGTCGGACACCCTGACGAGCAGCCAGTAGGCGTAGTCGTCCAGGTGGGGCTCCAGTTGGGTGTCGCGGTCGCAGTCCCAGAAGTAGATGTCCTCAGAGGTCCAGGCGTGGACGTCGAAGATGCTGCCGGGGCTGACGCCGCGCATGATGTCCTGGGTGCAGACGTAGACCTTGTCGGTGAACGTGGTGCCCATCAGGACGACGCGCCACTCGAGAGTGGGGATGCCTTGGCTGATGGGGACGAGCGCGGTGCTGGTCATGCTTCCTCCGGTAAAGTCAGGCGGATGGTGATCGGTTGTATGCGAGCGGAATGTGCTGGGCTGATTGGGCTAGTAGCTGCGCTCCTCGATCGTCCAGGCGAATGAAACTGTCGTGTCGCTGCACCGCACGTAGATGGTGTTGCCGTCGTGTTGGATGCGGTAGACGGTGTGGTTGTTCATCACGCCATGCGCTGCGACGGCGAGCTCACCTTCGAAGTCGCGCATCTCCTGCAGGTTGCGGGGGAGTTCCAGGAAGACATCGCGGACGAGCGCGGTGCGGTATGGGTACAGCTTGACCTCGCCGGTGATGGTAAAGTACATGTCGTGTCCTTTCGCAGAGCGGTGGGATAGCGGCTGATGCGGCTTAACGCGGGTCCTCGGTTGAGGAGCAATAGGCACGACAGTAGTCATGCGGGTTGTTCCTCAACTGAGTGGTGTAAAACAGAAAACTTGTTAAGGTACTTCGGAGCCAATAGCTAATAAGCCTTCGGTTCAACGAAGTAGCACTATTTTAGCATAATAAGTATAAAAAGTCAATGCAAGACGCCGGTTTAGAAGAGTTAGATCAAAATTCGGTGACCACGAGATGTGGTAATAGTAAAGGACACGTAGCGGGTCATTGGTGCGTATCACCGGTTCGTAAGTCATAGAATTGGTGTATGCCATAGCTTAAAGATTCTGCAAAAATCTACCCAAATCGTCAGGCGTATCGACGTAAGTCAACAACTCTGGTGCATATGTATATCCTAGAATAGTTTCGCGTTCCTTGCTATCTGGACCAACAAGTATGCGGTATTGTGTTTCCATATTCAGCATATCGACATCATTCATTGCATTACCCGCAACAAGTATATTGTGTTCGTATATTCCAAAATATTTACACATATAGGATATAGCGCGAGCTTTAGTTACCTTACTCTTCATGTACTCCAGTGCTCCGTCTTGAAACACTGCTTTAATCGATCCGCCCGTAAATTCTAACTTTAAATTCTCAACATGAATAAAACTTTTCAGCTTAATCGAAACACTACTAATCAACTGTTTATTTAGATGCTCTTTAACATCAATCAGCGAGCCTGAGTAAACATCGGCGTAGTGCCCTCTTTGTTCTCGTGTACTCTCCACGTCGCTTGGTTCGGGGCACCAAATCTGAGCCTTACGAGACAAATCCGCAGGGTAAAAAACAAGGAATTGCACCATATCAATATTTAAACCCGTAAACTCCGTAAGCTTGTCGATATCTTTCGGGTTAAATTCGGATTCAACTATGACTCTGCCCCACTTATCGACAATTTTGGCACCGTGCTCAACAGAGATTAAGGCTTTGTTATCAATAATACTTTCGAAATGCTCGCCGAGTGTTTCTTTCATTCTCACGTACGGACGGCCCGTAGAGATCGTAGTGATAACACCGTGCTTACGCAAGTGCTCGAAGCCACGTATCACCTCATCAGGAATACTGCTGCTGTGAGGTGCAGTAATAGTACCGTCAATATCGAATACTGCCATTTGAGGTAATTTGTAGATAGGTTGTTCACCATCATCCATATGTATTAAAGCATAACAGCTTCGGGTGATAATTTCTATGTATAAACGAAATTAGGACACCCGTATATGAAAATAAGACCGCAATCATGGGACAGGAAATTGACATATAAAACTATAACTTATATAATATTAGATTATGACATCATATGAACTGCCTGATTATGTAACTCCACATGATGGCAGCCAACCGATTGTTCCAGAACACGAGCAGGCATTAGTATCGCAGAAGTTAGAGTCACTCATCGATGATTTAATGCTTCAGCATACTGAGAATGTCTGGCATAACGGTTTTGCCAATGAAGACACATTATCTCTTAAAGTTCCTGACGGCTCAACGGCGCAAAACAGTTATTGGGCAGGTATTGTCATGAAAAAGACGGAAGGGTACCAGCCTAGTGGTTATTTTTCGCCCTCTGAGTATTCAGTTAAGGAAGTCTACTTTCAAAAAATAGTAGATGATGATGGACACGACCAATTTGCCTACCGTTTATATGGAGACGGGATAGTCCGCCGCTGGGATGGTAGTGATGTAATCGCTAAGATACGGGAACAACGTGAACTAGGGATTGAGGACGGAAATGGGGATGATGCCGACAGCATGTCCTGGGATGAGAGAGCCGATGCTGCCTGGGATTTATTCAGCACCATAGCATTTGAAGCGCCGAATGATCGGCTTGAGCGTCAGATGGGCCTGAACGAACAACCTGTTTCGCTAGCCGAAATCGATGGACTTATAGACATGGTTACCCAGCCCGGTGTTGTTCCTCGTTATTAGCGTTTATACTTTATCGTTAATTTGAACAGGTTTGAATCTTTTTACGGATCAAACAATACTAACAGTAGCAAAATGTGGTACACCCGATAGGATTCGAACCTACGACCTTTGGTACCGGAAACCAACGCTCTATCCAGCTGAGCTACGGGTGCGTACAATTGGCTATTTTACCCTGTTTACTGGACGGAGTACAGCTTAGGCGTCTTCCTGCTCTTCTTCTGCTGGGTTATATGTATCGCCGCTATAGCCAATAATGGCGTAACCGACACTACCGAATAGCCCGCAAATTACCGCCCCAAAGAAGGTACTGCGGTCGAAGCGCTTGGCAATGGCAATACCCAGGACAACGCTAAAGTAAATATTGACGATAGGTATGATTAAAAGGATCAGCCACCAACCCGGCTTGCTACCGACTTTGAGGGTCGTATACGTGTTATAAAATGGAATGATAGCGGCCCAGCCAGGACGGCCGGCTTTAGTGAACATCTTCCATAAGCCAATAATGACAAACACTGCAAAAACAAGAGTGAGGGCGTTTAGGACGGGGTTGTCCTGGGTATTGGTTGAGGCTTGGGCAAACAGCTGGTGAAACATGCGGTAATCCTTACGTTATGAGCACAGTATAGCAAACGTTAGTTCCTGTGCAGGTATACGGCCTGCTGGTAGGCGGCATGAGCATCCAGCTGATCGACAAGCGCTACAGCGACTGCCCGGGAAGCGGCCGCCTGTTGCCCGTGCTGCATGCCGCTCGTGAGGATGTCTTTGGCGGGAGTGCCCCAACTGCCCAGAGTACTGATAACCGCGTCCGAGCCGGCAACGGCTGCCTGAACCGCGGTCTTGTCATGGACGTCACCCTGGCGTACTGAAATACCGTCCTTAAGGGCAAACTGAGGCTGACTATGTACGAATACGGTTACGGTATGTCCTTGCTCAAGTGCGTACGTAAGAACTAATTGGCCGACTTTGCCGTTCGCGCCAAAAAGAGTGATATGCATATGATTACAATAGCACTGGCCGGCGACCCACGCTGTAGTAGCTTATTCCGGCTTTTTGCATTGTTTCCGGCCGGTATATATTCCGGCCGTCAAACACGAGTGGTTGCTGCAGGCCTTCTGCGATAAGGTGTAAGTCTGCTTTTGTGAACTCAGCCCATTCGGTCGTAACTATAAGAGCGTCGGCATTGTTTAAGGCGGCGTACTTTTCACCAGAAATGGAGACTTTTTCCTGGCTTTTATATAACCGGCGTACATTATCGGCGGCTTCAGGGTCGTACGCCACCACGCCCGCGCCAGCCGCTATAAGCGCGTCAATGATGATCAGTGCCGGGGCTTCCCGGATATCATCGGTGTTGGGCTTGAAAGCCAGTCCCCATACGGCAAAAGTTTTACCAACTATGTCTCCACTAAAGTGATCGATAATACGGCTAACCATCATGTTTTGTTGTTGGCGGTTAACGTCCATGGCGGCTTTAAGCAACTTAAAATCGTAGCCTTCGTGGTCGGACATGTGTATTAGTGCCCGGACGTCTTTAGGGAAGCAGCTGCCGCCGTACCCGATGCCGGGATACAGGAACTTGTGGCCGATGCGGCTATCATAACCAATGGCCTGCCTGAGCATGTCGACATCGGCGCCAACCCGCTCGCACATCTGAGCAATCTCGTTCATAAAGCTTATTTTGGTAACCAGAAAACTGTTGGCGGCGTATTTTGCCAGTTCCGCGGTAGCCGTATCCATGACCAGCAGGGGGCGGTCATCGCTTACGAACGCGGCATATAGCTCACGCATCACAGCTTCGGCCCGCTTGCTGGTTACGCCTATAACAACGCGCTCCGGCCGCATGAAGTCCTGTACCGCGAGGCCTTCGCGCAAAAATTCAGGATTGGAAACGACATCAAAATCCGTGGTGGCATGCTCCGCGACGGCAGCGCGCACTTTTTCAGCAGTACCAACGGGAACGGTACTTTTATCAATAATGACGCAGTAATTGTCTGGTAGGTGTTCGCCAAGCTGAGAGGCCACCGAAAGCACTGCGCTGAGATCGGCCGACCCGTCTTCCTGTGGCGGCGTCGGCAGTGCTAAAAATACCGCTTCCGCTTGGTGAACTCCGGCCGCCGTGTCGGTCGTGAAGGTCAACCGTCCGTTACTGATGTTGTTGGTTAGATAGTCGGCAAGACCTGGCTCGTAAATAGGGACTATGCCGTTCTGTAAGTCGGTTACTTTCTGCTCGTTATTATCGACGCAAACCACAGTGTGTCCGGCTTCCGCTAAACAACAGCCGGTAACGAGACCAACATACCCGGTGCCAATAACTGTTACACGCATAGAAGTATATTATACCGCCAACCCTAAACTTTACTGAGATTTACGCGCAAATAACCACACGGCAGTAGGCATGGCGACTGCCAAAATACCGAGCGACCAGATGACGGCCATCCAACCATGGTTGCCGATTGGCGTGCCCAGGATTAGAGCTCGGACAGCGTCAATGACTTGCGTGATGGGCTGATTAACCGCGAAGGAGCGTAACCCGGCCGGCATAGTGACAGGATCTACGAAGGCGCTACTGGCGAAAGTCAGCGGGAAAATAATGATGAATGTCAGCCACTGGACGGCTTCGACGCTTTTAGCGATAACGCCTACGATAGCGGCGAGCCAGGAAAACGCCACGGTAAAGAGGGCAATGATGCCGATAATCGCCAGCCAGTCAAAAAAGCTGGTGCCATGGGTGCGAAATCCAATAATAAAACCGGCGATCAACATAACTACAGTTGAAATACCGTTCCTGAACAAATCAGAGATGACGTGGCCGTTTAATACGGCCAAATTGCTCATAGGCAGCGAGCGGAAGCGGTCAATGATGCCTTTTTGTAGGTCATTGCAGATAGCAATGGCAGTTGTGGTCGATCCGAAGGCAACCGTCTGGATAATAATGCCCGCCATCAGGTAGTCGAGATATTTGACCCCGGGAGGCAGTGACATCCCTATAGCGCCACCAAAAACGGCCGCAAACAGTACCAGGAACATGATCGGCTGAAAGAAGGTGCCAAGCAGCTGGTCGGTGTTCCGGATAATGTGAGTCGTACTGCGCCGGATCATAATTAACGAATCAGTTACGGCGCTCATTAACTTAGAACGCTTTTGAAATACTAATTCTACAGCCATGGTTACGCTTCCTCGCTTTCTTCTGTTTCATCGGACTGTTTTTGTTTGCCGGTTAAAGACAGGAACACGTCGTCGAGCGTTGGTTTATGTACGGCCATTGACTGTAAATCGACCTTCTTGTCGGCCAGGGCGTCGAGTACCCGCCGCACATCTTTATTTGTATCGTTAATAACGAGCGACAGGGATTGGTCTTTGTCGCTGGTTTCCACGACGTCTTTACTGAGGACTTTTACGGCGGCCTTTTGGTCTTTGCCGGATCCAAATACCAGTTCCAAACGGTCTTTGCCGACTTTCGCCTTAAGTTCCTTGGCTGTGCCTTTGGCGATAACCTTGCCGCCATCAATGACCACGATCTGGTCCGCTAACTGGTCAGCCTCTTCGAGGTATTGGGTAGTCAGCAGTATGGTCGTACCGCTTCGCATCAGTTTTTTAATAATTTCCCACATGCCGAGGCGCGAGCGCGGATCAAGTCCGGTGGTTGGTTCGTCGAGGAAAATGATAGGCGGGGCGGCGATAAGGCTTACGGCCAGGTCAAGCCGCCGGCGCATACCGCCGGAGTAGGTTTTTACTGGACGGCCAGCTGCTTTCACCAGATCGAATTCTTCCAAAAGTTCCTGGGCGCGGGCTGTAGCACTTTCTTTTGTTAAGCGGTACAGGCGGCCCATCATAATGAGGTTTTCGCGGCCGGTTAGCAGCTCATCGACGGCTGCCGACTGCCCGGTGAGGCCGATTACAGAGCGGACTTTGTCGGCGTCTTTAGCGACGTCGTAACCATTGACTGTAACTTGGCCGTCATCAAACTTCAAAAGCGTACTCAGAATGCGGACCGTAGTGGTTTTGCCAGCGCCATTCGGGCCTAACAGGGCGAGCATACTGCCTTTTTTAACATCGAGATCAATACCGGTTAAAACTTCGGTCTTGCCGTATGATTTTGTAAGTCCGCGAACTTTAATGGCGATGTCTGCTGCTGGCACAATTATTTCCTTGACTTGTTAGTTAGGTTGATTATACAACACTACCGTGCCGCTATATAACAAGAAGGCCATAACGGCCTTCAGGAATATTCGTATATGTGGTGCGCCCGGCAGGATTCGAACCTACGACCCCTTGGTTCGAAGCCAAGTACTCTATCCAGCTGAGCTACGGGCGCGTCGTTTAATCAGTCTTTCAGGGACTTATCATAACAGATGAGTTAAGTTTTTGACAGCTCGCCTGAGCCGTGTTGATTATCATAATTGCATAACAAATTTTATAAGGAGCACCTATGGCCGACACTACCGCACCCGATGATGACATTTACGACGATCCCGATACTATTGGCAATACGGATGATACTGTCAGCGGCCAACCCGACAATCTGCCTCCAGCCGAAGCCGGCGACCAGAGCCAGTCAATATACAATCCGGAAAAGAACACGACCGAACTTGATGATCGTGGCGCTATCGATGAACTAGAAGTCACCGACCGCCATGATACCAGTGACGCCGACAGTACGGTCGACGAAGCGCTGCTGGATGACGGTCCTTCCAGTTTTGACGGCGACAGCTACCATGTGAACGATGAAGAAACCAAAGACGAGCAGGACGGTACCGAAGAATAAAAAAGAGAGCTTCGGCTCTCTTTTTTGACTCTCGCAATGCTACATTAGCTCTGACAATTTGTCGGTATGTACCACGAATTGCCACTTATCGTAGTAGACGTAGCCTTTGTCTTTGAGTTTTTTGAGTTCGGTAGCGACCGTTTCGCGGGTAAGACCGAGCAAATTAGCAATATCCTGCTGGGTGAGCGGCACGGTAATCTGTGACTTGTCGCCCTCGGCGTTTTCATTACCGAAGCGTTTGGCGAGAATGTTTAACATATATATAATTTTTTCGCTGGCTTTCGGCTTTTCGGTGGCTGTTAGCTTTTCGGTGAGTTCAGAAAGTTTCGAAGCGATGTCTTTGGCGACGTGCAGTAATACGTCCGGGTTAGTCGTAAAAAATTCGATCAGTTCTTGGCGGTTGACTACGTACACTTCAAGTTCAGTGAAAGCGCTATAAAACAGCAGTGTACTGTCCACGACGTCAAACAGCCATTCGTAGGGGATAATGTCGCCCTTGGCGCCGAGCCAAATGTGCTGCTCGATGCCGTCGATATTGATGTCGTAACCCTTAATAAAACCTTTTTTAACATAGAAAATATCGCGTGGACGTTCGTCCTGCACGAGAAGTAACTGGTCTTTATCAAATTTGCGGAGGGGGTAGCGTTCTATGAACTCGTCAAGTTTCTGCATATGCTGCTTATTGTACCCCTGTTGTGTTCCAAAAGAAAGCTTATATTGTATAACAAGTTAAGAAAAAGGAGCCTGCTATAGGCTCCTTGAGAGAAAAACAGTCAAAGGTTAAGATTCCTGGTGTCGAAGTCTGCGATACGAACGGATCCGGGATTTTTCGGTGCGTTCCTGCCACCGGGTATCGATACCATCGTCAAGATCATCAAAATTGATGTCCTGTACTCGTGTTGGTTTCGTGAGTAGATGCGTCTTCTTCACGGAATTCTCCTTTTGCTTATGTTTTTGGTATTCCTATATTCCCACGACCAGCTAGCGCGCTGTGTGAAAATTTGTACATTATGCTTGTGATTAATGTCTCATTTGACATGTTTTACGGCGCTAAGCTGGCTATTACACACAATATGTGGTACAGTTAAAGAGCTAGAAAAAGCTGCTAAGTGTATTCGCGATAAACGAAGAGTTCTAGGTCACATTAATATTATCGTTTCCCGTATTGAGAGCAGCTAACTGTGTGTACGTCTATTTAGAGGGTTGCCAGGTTACTCAAGAGAGAACAGAAGAAGGAAGTAAAATGGCAACTAAATTATTTGTAGGCTCATTACCTTATTCAATGACAGACGACGATCTCGCCGATCTGTTTAAAGAATTTGGTGAAGTCGCAAGCGCAAAGGTTATCTTTGATCGCGAAACTAACCGCTCTAAGGGCTTTGGCTTTGTTGAGTTCGAAGATGACGCTGCTGCAAAGAGCGCTATCGACAAGCTGAACAACAGCGACATCCAGGGCCGCAGCATCGTTGTTAACGAAGCTCGTCCACAAGAAGCTCGTCCTCGCCGTGAATTCGGTGGTGGTGATCGTGGCGGTAATGGCGGCGGTTACCGTGGTGGTAACGGCGGCGGCAACGGTGGCGGTTACAACCGCAACCAGTTCTAATTAGAACAAGCCAAATTAAAAGAACCCCTCATTGCGAGGGGTTCTTTTTTTATATATGAATTTGACTAACAGCCTTTTTCGGACATGAGATAGTCTAAACGACGCTGGGCCTTTGATCGGCGAATCTGATAGGGCAAATTTACTATAGCCCGCTCTATTTCGTCGGCCCGGTCAGGCGTAAATCGCATACCTAAATAAGCAATCTCTCCAAGACGTTGTCCGCTAATCTTTTGAGCGTGGAATAACTCGCCGGTAGATAACCCGCTTACTAGCCCATCGACAGATATAAGTGAGTAATCACCTAGCGTACGAACAGTGTAGCGCCCGCCTCTATGCACGGAGTCCACCTGTCCATGCTGGTCTAAGTGTACTCCCCGGTTTCTTATTAGCGAGCTCCACAAACCGGCTATAGCCATAGCCGGGACATGCTGGTTTTCAAGCGCATCAGACATAGTTTCGCGGCTGATGAAAACCTCTGTTTCGCTAGCCGGAGGTAGTAACGGCAATACGAGCTCTCTATTGGGAAAATGCGGAATCATGATGGAGTAGCGTCTTGAATTATTAGAATCGCAGTATTAGTCGACAAACGTCAGTGCGAAACCGGTGCGTCCAGCACGTCCAGCGCGGCCGATGCGGTGTACGTAGTCGTCGTACGTCTGTGGCGTGGTGTAGTTAATGACATGGGTGATGTCGGCTACATCGATACCACGAGCGGCAACATCGGTTGCGACCAAAACGTTCAATTTGCTTTCTTTGAACTGTTTCAGGGCGCGGGTGCGCTGGCCTTGAGTCTTACCGCCGTGGATTGAATCAACTTTAAAGCCGCGTTCTTGCAGCTCTTTCGCTAAGCGTTCAACGCTGCGCTGCGTTTCATCGAAAACCAGTGTTTTGCCGGTAGCTTCGTGGTTAAGAATCTCATGCAGTTTCTCAATTTTTTCAGCAGAACCGCTGGCGCGTACAATGTTTTGCTCGACGTTTTCACTGGTTTCGCCAGTTTTGACAGAAACAACTACAGGTTCACTGAGGAACGTATTGATGAGCTCGCGGATACTTGGTTCCAGAGTTGCCGAGAAGAAGAACGACTGGCGTTCCGCCGCCAGATTATCCAGAATGAAACGGATATCGTTGATGAAACCCATGTCCAACATGCGGTCAACCTCGTCGAGGGTAATCATGTTGAATGTAGAGAGGTCCAAAGAACCGCGTTCAATGTGATCTTTAATACGTCCTGGCGTACCAATAACGATAGAAGGAAGATCTTTGAGGTCGCGGAGCTGATCACGCATGTTCGAGCCACCGATGAGGACGGCACGGAATAAACCGGAACCCTTGGCAATAGAACGAAGTTCTTCTTCGATTTGCTGGGCGAGTTCGCGGGTTGGCGCGATGATTAAGGCGCGAGCAAACGGTTCATTGAGCAAGCGGTGCAGGATCGGCAGTGAAAATGCCGCGGTTTTACCGGTACCGGTATTGGCGATACCAACGACGTCTTTACCGATGAGCGCATGAGGAATCGCCTGGTCCTGAATTGGTGAAGGATTTATGTAACCCTTCTCGATAATGTTCTGCTTGAGAAGTGGATGAATGTCGAAATCCGCAAAAGTATGAACTGGAACGTATTCCGGGACTTCAGTTGTTACCACGGCTCGCTTAATGAAGCGCGAAGGGTCAATGTACTGCTTGCTGAACTTAGGCTTGCGGCTACCGCCGCGTCCTGAGCTGAATCCGCGGCTACCGCTACGGTCGAATTGACCGCCACCACGGCTTGAAGAACCACCTGAACGGCTGTAATTATTACCGCTACTGCGGCGTTGAGATGAATATGGCATAAAAATAGAATCCTTATGTGTATTAAAGGCGTTTTCGCGCAGCAAGAGCCGGCTTTTTGCCCAATTTGATTAATCGATTGCTGGACAAAATCGAGTAATCAAACTTACGTACACCCGGATTCGTCAAAACAATACTTTTATTGTAGCACAAAATACATTATATGCCAATCCCCTTGTTACAGAGTCCCTGCTATAGTGCTTATATGCACCATATACCCATTATGGAATCTGAGTCCCTAGATGAGATGTGGTATGGCCAGCTTCAGCCAATTATCAAGGGAATTCCGGAAACTTTTACGTTGCTGGAACCAGAACAGGATTATGTACGGCGCGAGCAAACAAAATTTTTTGCCAGTGACTGTACGCGAAACCCTGATTTATGTCCGCAGCGCCTCGACGAAGCATTCTTAGGCCAGACGCGCGAGCGTCTACAAATGCTGCTAAGCGACATACAAACACAGGAAACTAACATATTTATCAGGGAAGCGTATGAAAGACATATAACCGAACGTCTGTTGAATATTGACATGGTATTAGCGGCGGCAAAAAATGACCATCCGCAGTTCGTTGACGCGAACATCGCGCTCTATGGTTTGCCCTCCAGGGAGATTTTTGGCGCCGCTTGCGACTGGATCCGGCAAGATGTAACAGAGGCTATGGCGGCGAACTCACGTTTGTTGGAGGCCGGTAATAACGTGCTGGAATTAGTGCCGTCAACGGCAGGTAACGCCGCAGTGCTTATGCCTGACAAGACAGTTTTTAACAAAGTGCGCGAGCTGCACGGCCTTCCGGGCGGATATATCGATCAACTGTTTCAAGATGTAATATGGCCGAACACATCAGTCATCACGCCCGAGACCGGCGCTGCCATAACGCGGCAAGTTATCAAGAATGTGGGTTCACGTTTTCCGGTTTACGAGGCGCCCAACGGATTGTGGTCGGTGTCGCAAAGCCGAGCTACTGTTACTGCTCCATCCAGCTACAATCTCAGTGTGCCGGCATTCCGTGGTATTCTCGCTCACGAAATTGGCAGCCATCTGCTGGAGTCGGTAAACGGTGCGCGCTCGCCTTTGCGGCTGCTGGAAATCGGACTCGACCGCTATGAGTATGGCAATGAAGGCCGCGCGGTATTACGTGAGCAGATAATGTTCGAGAATCCGCGCGACTATAATAATCAGCCCGATTGGTATCCCACCAAGGCGTCATGGGAGTACCGTTTAACGATACATCTGGTAATCTCACTGGCATATGAGTTGGGCGGACAGGCGTATTCTTTCGCTCGGTTATTCCAACTCGTCAAGGTGCTATTCACCTTTTGGACGCTGAAATACCAGCAGGACATAAACCGGGACACAATTAACAACGGCGCGTGGAGTATGGTTGCGCGCGCCTTGAAGGGTACCGATGGAACCGCTGGTGCCTATATGAAAGATATCGTATATCTCGAGGGCAATGTCCGCTGTTGGCAACTGGCCAAAACGAACCCGGAAAGGATACTGTACGGTGATGCCGGCAAGTTTGACATCACTAACCATAGGCATGTTATGATGCTGACTGAACTCGGCATCTTGCCACAAACAAACTGAATTATATTATGGACAACAACGTACACTTTATTAGCAACACGCCCGAAGATAAGCAATGCCTGCAGGCGTCATATGCGATGATCAGGCACTTTTATGAACCTGGTTTACAGATTGACTGGGATGAATGGGCAGATCTAACGGGCTACTTGCCCGGCAAAGGCACCTGGTCGATGGCCGGCCTGATGTGGTTCAAAGAACACGGTTACGAAGTTATTCATATTGCCACTTTTGATTACCGTGAATTCGCTGAACGGGGCGCTGAATATCTCGTTGAATCGTTGGGCGAAGAAGTTGCTAACTGGGAATTAAAGTTTATGGACCTGCTGCTTGAGCAGGACCGGGCAGTTAAATTCCTGGATTCAGGTATATGGTTAAAGCGGGAAGTCACAATAGAGGATATCTACACTTTTTTGAATCAAGGCTACCTCATAAAGTGTTTGATGAATTTGAATGCCCTAAACGGTAAGCCGGGTTATCTCGGGCATGCCGTAGTAGTCAAAGGCTATGACGAAAATGGATTGATTCTGCACGACCCTGGGCTACCGGCCCGTCCGAACCGCCACGTAACGGTCGAGGCCTTTAAAGCGGCCTGGGGCGATCCCAACTCTGCACATTCCGAGAAAATGGATGTTATACGTAAAGTCAGTCCTCTGCGGCCCGCGCCGGAGCAAAATTTCAATCCTGTAGAACTTGCCGAAGCAGTTTAGTGTTGCCGATCGTATACGGAGACACTCGGTTCAGCTTTACGGGCGAACAGCGGGGCCAGAATCAGCCCGGCTAAAAAGCCGCCGACATGCGCCATAAAGGCTACGCCCGTGGCTTCGCCGACAGTTTGCATGCCAAGCGTAGCCACGCCGCTAAACAGCTGCATCACGAACCAGTAAATAATGAACAAAGCTGCCGGCAAGGTAATCGGAATAAGTAAGATGATAATAAACAAAAAACCTTTCACATGGCCGCGCGGGTGCAAGCGTAAGTACGCTCCCAGGATACCGGCTATGGCGCCACTGGCACCAAGCAGTGGAACGGTGGAACCCGTGTTAAACAGTACGTAAAATACCGTCGCGATCAGGCCGCATAAGACGTAAAACAGCAGATACCGGATGTGTCCCATGCGATCCTCGACGTTATCACCGAAAGGCAGGAGGTACAGCATGTTGCCAACGATATGTAACAATCCACCATGCAGGAACATTGAGGTGAGCAGGCCGATAGCAAGCGGCGAGCCGTCGGTAATATCTGCCGGTATAGCAGCGTAGCGCAAAATGAAGTCGTTGAGCGCGGTTTCCCCGCCGCTGCTCAGTAGGTATGCTTCATATCCGAACACCAACACGTTAACCAGTACTAGCAGGATGGTAATTGTAGGGAAAATGCGTCGAGGGGTATCTTCGCGGGTTCCGTAGGGTATAAAAAACATCGGCGGTATTCCTTTTTCCTAAGTGTAAAAGCTACGTGTAAAAAGTCATGTGAAATATTTCGTTAACTAATATAACTAATTATGACACCATTGCCTGTATGAAATATATACGCAGTTTACTGGTTGTTTTTGTCGGCCTGTTTATGGCTGGCACGCGTCGCGCCCGGCTTAACCAACGTTCGCAGGGCTTGGTCGATCCGGATGATGGTAGCGTCGATAGCCCGGCCGACCTGACCGGCAAGGGCTGGAAGGTCGCCCTTAAGCGCACCAAGCAGGCATTAAAGGACAAAAACCTCAGCATGTTTGCCGCGAGCCTGGCTTACTACACCACGCTGACTTTTTTCCCGGCAGCGCTTGGCCTGGCGACGCTGTACACTACTATTGCTGGCGGGCCGGCACTTTTGGACTTACTTGATAATCTGTCACTGGTACTGCCGCCTGCCATCCAGGATTTACTACAGCAGCAGCTCAGTCCTTTAGCTAACGCCAGCCGCGGCTCTTTGGGTGTTGCTACGGCGGTAAGCCTGGTAGTAGTGTTATGGACGGTATCGGGCGGGGTACAGAACCTTATCAAGGCCACTAACATCGCTTACGAGGCTGAGGAAACACGTGGTTTCATTAAGCTTCGGCTGGTAAGCCTAGCACTGAGCGGCGTATTTGTACTGTTTGCCGCCCTCATGTTGCTGCTTTTAGTGCTTCAAGGGGATGCTCTGCACACACTCGGTGTACCGACGGTTTTGTCGAATCTATTCCCGATCTTCCGGTGGCCGCTGTTGGTTGTAGCCCTATCGCTGGTATTGTCTGTTATCTATCGCTATGCTCCAAACCGCACAGAACCGCGGTGGTCCTGGGTGAGCTGGGGCGCCGGCGCGGCCGTTATAATCTGGTTGATCGGAACGGTGCTGTTTTTCTTTTACGCCCAGCACTTTGGCAACTTCAATAAATCGTATGGAATTTTTGCCAGCATAATTATCCTGATGACCTGGTTCAACCTGTCGTCGTTAATTGTTCTGGTAGGTGCTCAAGTGAATAAAAAACTGGAAGACGTTTCAAGTACGAATACCACAGTTTAAGCAAAGCAGTATACAGGTCAAATCGTTACAAATCATAAATGGGGGGGTAGGTAGGCAGCGGACGAGAAAGGGAGAATAAGGAGGAGTTAGGTAATTCAAAGATGAATTAAATCTCGCATACCTATGGTATCTCTATAAACCTATCTGGTCCGCTGCGCTGTACTAACTGTACGAATACTTACGACTGCACCGGCAGACATTGATTACGTGTAAGTAATCGCCTGGGATGCTAGCTACTGCTACTACTGTCAAGGACAATTGTCCTGACATGCGCTTCATCGGGATACCCCGAGCATTTGAGCAAACCTTGTCCACCATGCCGCTTTGTAGGCGACTGGGTATGGTGGGAGCGGCGAGCTCTCTTGCATCGGGGTATCCCGATGAAGAGGCTCCGTCCGCTGGTATGCGGGGTGACGGGTGCGCATGGGTGCCTTGGTAGGGCATCCGTTTACCAACATTATCCGACACGCTCGCACGCGCTGGTTGTGCCTGTAAGTTTGTGGTACAAGCCTACGTCAGATCACCGGAGTGATAACGTTTCTTGTACAGATGCCAGGTTATGGAAGACCGGCGTCTAGGTTCAGGCACATACGCGCGCAGCTGCATCGGACGATGCTAGCGGTGCTTCAGTCTGTCGACCTCAGTCAAACGGCGAATTGTAGCTGCCGAGTGATTGCCGTGAAGGCGAGAGGTTGAACAGAACTTCAGCAGAGGGTGATGCCGTGGTCCGCCATGTACGCCTCGGGGTCGATGTGACCACCGAAGAACGACGTACCGACGCCAAAGTGCAGGTGCGGGCCCGTCGACTGACCACGGTTGCCCGTGTAGGCGATGAGGTCACCGGCGTTGACGTAGGTGTCGAGACCCACGTTGACGCTGTCCACGTGGCCGTACTCGGTGTACATGCCGTCGTCACCCAGGATGACCACCGCGAGGCCGAAGCCGTTGGTAGCACCTGCGCGCTTGACGTATCCGCTGGTGGCGGCGTACACCGGGTTGCCGATGGGCAGAGCCATGTCCACGCCACCGTGCTGCGTTCCCCAGCGGGGACCGAAGCCAGACGTGCAGCGGTAGCTGCTGTCGTGGAGTGGGTTCACCCAGCCGTTGTTGACCACCGGAGCGGTGCTGGCAGCGACCTCGAGGGCCGGAGCAGCGGCGGGAGTCTCCGCGGGCGTGGGCTCGGGAGCCGGCGCGGGCGGTGCGACCTGCACGGAAGTTCCGGGCAGCTTGATCACGTCGCCGGCGTAGATGACGTCGGGGTCGGTGATCTTGTCGGGGTTGAGGTTGACGATGTCAGCCACCTTGTTGGTGTCCTGGTAGGCCGCCGAAGCGATCCTGTTCAGGGTGTCACCAGACAAGATGGAGTAGTCGGTCGACTCGACGTCGGCGACGACCGGTGCGGGAGCCGGGGTGGGCTCAGGCACGGTTGCCTCGACGACGGGCTCGGGAGCCGGGGTGGGCTCAGGAGCGACAGAAGCCGCGAGGGCGACATCAGACGGAGCCTCCACCGGGACGGTGGTGACGCCAGGCTGGATGCCACCGCGGCACTGCCAGGCCTTGAGGCCCTGACCCTTGACTCCATTCCAGCCGGACACGACGCGCTCGGCGACGATGACCTGCTGGACAGGCGTGGCCTTGTCGGCGCGGGGAGCGAACTCGCCGCCTCCGTACATGAGCCAGGTGCTGGTGAGGAACTGCAGGCCACCGAAGTGGAGACCGGCCGGGTCGGCGACGTGCCAACGGAAGTCGGACTCGCAGTCGACAACGCCGGTCCAGTCGTGCTCACCGACCGTCGTGGTCTCCTCTGCCATAGCAGTGGAGGGGTGTACGAACAGGGCGGCGATGCTGATCAGGCAGGCGAACAGCGTAGCGCGGATGGCGCTGGTGCGGTTCAGCTGCAGCTCGGGCAGGCGCGGACGGAAATCCACGACGGTCTGGCCGATCAGGACGGTGTTGTGCGCGAAGAAGTACATGACTTCTCGGCTGGGGTGCTCACTTGCGCGGTGTTGCGATGACATGATTGTCATGCTCCTTGCGGGTAGGGTACTGATGGGCGTGGATGGTAGAGCGGCTCAAGCGTAATCACCAATTGTGTCGGTGAAGAGCTGAGGATGTAGCGTAGCCATTCCTGGTAAGGAGGGCATCAGAATAGACTTGCCGGAAATCTACTCAAACGCCCTCCCTATACAGGAAGGGTAAGTATTCATAACCTGCGTCCGGAGGCCAAAAAGAGGCCTACAACAGAGTGCAGGCCTTCAGGTATGCTAAAGGGCTGAAAAGAGTGATACGAGAAGGTCTGCACTCAGTACCGGTCACAGTATTATGAACAGTAATGAATTGACCTGTTAATGATCGTTCTGCGTACAATAACCATTGATACACGAGTTCGATGCGGGGAGTAAGTAATATGCTTGCTGGACGCAAAGAGCAGGGAACCTGGCTCCATACACAAATACTATTGTATAGTACTATATTATAGTTAAATTGTCAATAGTATGAGATATTTACGTGATCTATATCACTGATTAACATCACTTATTTGTCTAAATACAGGAATATTAGGCGCTTTGCAGGGCGGTTGAATTAGTAATATTTGTTACAAGACCGGAAATAGCCATTTCGCCATTCGCATGTTTGCCGGTAATTTTGCCACGGTCTAAAAACACCTTGTAACTGCCATCGGTAGCACGGATCCTGTACTGCACGTCATACATATCGGCCTTGCCGGTAATCAAATCGGTCATAGCCTGCATACAATGGTCGTAGTCATCAGAGTGAACAAGATCCGTAAATGATTTATAGTGGACAAACTTACCAGCGTCTTTATCGCTATATCCCAGCATGCGAATTTTATTAAGCCCAAAAAATATTGTGCCAGAAGGCAACTCCATAAGCCACCAGGCCATATCAGCGGCTTCAATAGCATCTTCCAGGAGGCTGAATTCTTGGCCGGTTCCATAAAAACTCATATATATGTACAGTAACAAGGTTTACAGACTAAACCAAATCCTTATTGCAATTTTCTAAAAATGGATAAATACCAGGTCGCCAGGGAAAATGCGGGCCGTACTGTAACGTCCGTTCCAGTTGGAGTTATACTGCGAAATATTGATTGAGCCATCACTGTTTACTGAATCGACGTACATGACATGGCCGTAGGTGCCAGTGTTGCGGACAGCCACATCGCCGGCGCGTGGGTTGCCATCTACTGGAATGCCGTCGGCCCGGGCGTTGTCGTCCCATTGTTTGGCGTTACCGAAACCGCCCCAGTATGGCATATGTCGGCCAGAAGCACTGACAGCCCAGGCAGTATATGATACGCATTGGCGTTGATACATGCCCCATGGGTCGGGAATGTCATTAGGCCACGGAGCATTGGCGTAGGGGTAATTCGCGCCATTAATAGCGTTGACCCCGGCCGGGGCAGCTAGTTTGGTGGTTGGGCCACTGGCAGCAGCCTGCTGGCGAAGGAAGGCGGCGTTTTCGGCAGCCTGCTGTTTTTGGAGTTGAGAGATCTGTGAATTATTAGCTGCGATCGTGGCGCTGTACTGGGCTTGCTGCGACTGATTCATGGCGAGCAGCTCATCAAGTTGGGATTTTTGGCTGGCCGTCTGTGACTGCATCGTTTTATTGTCTTCCAGTAATTGGTCAACTTGATCTTTCTGCTTTTGCTCTTGAGCCTTAAGGCTATTGATGCGATCCAGGCCCTCTTTTACGCTTGCTTGAGCCGAGATGGTGTATTGTTCGCGGTCGACATATTCGCTGAGATTCTTACTTGAGGCCATCATCTCGAGCATGCTCATATCGTTTTCTATGTATAATTTGCGAACGCTCTGCGCTAAGATATGCTGCTGCTCGGCAATTTTGGCCTGTGTCTCGGCAATTTTTTGACTAATACGGGCTTGCTCAGCCTGGTTTACGCTTATTTGCGTACTTAAATTCGAAAGTGTCCTCTGTAGGGAACTTATCTGACCTTCTAGTGTAGTGGCGGTTGTTTGTAAGTCTGTCTTCGTGGACTGATTAGCGGCATTCTGGTTTTGGAGGTTTTTGATTTGGGTATTGTAGTCTACCGCTGCGGCGGTCGAGGTGACGGAAGTCGCTGCTATGGTCGCTACCGCTAGCAGTAGTGATACTGTTTTTACGTTTATATTTTTCTTAGTACAAAAACGCGCGTAAGAAAGAAAACCCATGACCCCCCTCAAGTTACCTACACACTATAGCAACCATAAACATATACAACAAGTTATTATTTTAGTCAAAATGCTTATGCTAGATATATAGTTCAACGGCTTAAGTACAGGGGTCATTCAAATGTATGGCGCACTAATTCCAGCAGCTGCCGCGGCGATAAGTCGGCCTTCACGGCACTACTGTAGGCGCCGAGACGCAGAGCTTCCGTTAACATGTCTCCCGATGACAGATTGCTGAGGACGATCACTTTAGTGTCGCTGGTATTATGGAATTTTTTCAAAAAACCTATGCCGTCAATTTGCGGCATCATAAGATCGAGTAAAATGAGGTCAAAGTGTGACGCCTTTGTTTGGTCAAGCGCCTCCTGGCCGTTCGCGGCGATAGTAACCTCATATGGTCCTGTGGACAGGATGATGTGATAGGTCGCGCGTAGCACTTCCTCGTCTTCGACTATAAGTATGGTGTGCATTGGTGTTTTACTTATCTCCGTATGGTAAACCGCCACCATAGTGAAATAATGTGAAAATTCTTACTTGTTAACCATGTGCGGCTACAGTTGGGCTTTCGCGAATACCACCAGATTATTGGAATAGTGCCGTGTCACGTAGTCAAACGTGCCATCACAGGTGATGAGCCGGAGTCCCGGATAATCGAGGTTTCCGTATACTTCCTGTGTTGGAAAATTGTGCTGGTCATAGCTGGCGGATTTTTCAACAGTGAAGTTGACGGCGCTGCCATCTTGGCGGTTTACCGTTATAGTATCGCCGGTTTTTACGTCTCGCAATGACCAAAAAACGGCCTCGCCGTATATACTGCTGTCCAAATGGCCGTCAATGATAGCCGGACCGACTTCACCGGGTGTAGGCGCGCCAGTGTACCAACCGGCCTTGTCGTGCTCAGGGACTTCCAGGGCGCCATTTTCATCAAGCCCCACACCAACCAGGTTGGCATCTAGGTTGATGGCTGGGATTTGCAACCGTGTTGGCTCCGAGCGTTGTAGCCCGGCAGGCTTAACGACCGCCGGAGTAACGGGCAGAGGAGGCTGTTGGGTAGTTGAACTGGTTGGTGAATGCCGCGCCTCAACTAAGGACGCCGTAAGTTGCGCCGAGCCGGCAATAGTGATTATAAAAAGTAAAACCGTCAGGCTGTATGAAACAATTTTCTGAGTGGGCCATGAAGATAGTTCACTCTTCAGCTGTTGCAAGGCGAATGCGTGACGCAAAGGAGTAATAAATCGCAGTTTCTCCAGATCATGAGGCTTGAGTATGTCGGTGGTATGGGGCATATGGTTTCCTGTAGCTAAGTGGAGCGGCCGCTAGGCAGCCGCTCCAGACAAACACTTGCCGCTGGCTAGGCGACTGACTTGAACTGCTTGCGCAAACGGGCGATTGCCCAGGCGCCGCTGGCAGTTGTCAACGCTACCAAACTCGCGAGATAGGTCTGGCTGCCGGCACCGGCACCGACGGCGCCGCTTGGTACGGTAACCTGCGCGACTTCACTGACAGTTGCTTCGCCTCCACCACGGCCGCCGCTTACAGCCGTCGTAGTAGTAGTTGGAGTAGCTGTGCCGCCTCCATCACCGCCACCGTTGCCACCGCTTGGCTGAGTCGTCGTACAAGCGTTGCTGCCATTATTGGTTATAACGGAATTAAAATTGGTATTACTGGAGTTGTTGGCATTGCCGCTGCCAACATTGCGGACGTCATCACTATCTTTAACCCCAACATTGCCGGACTGGGCGTCCTGAGGATTGTTATTGACCATGTCAATCCAGTTGTTATTAGAGGTATAAGCGTTACACTTATTTTCTACGGTGATCACGTTTACTGATTTATCGCCTGAATTGTCGATAAGCGCGTCCGCGTTGGCTACGCCGCCGCTAAACATTAAACAGCCAAGGACTGCTGCGGTTGAACCTGTCGCTCTGAGTGCGGAAATTTTCATAAGACCCTCCTATGGTTTGTATGTACTCCTATTTCAGTCGCACGCGCACGAAGTGTCTGTTAAATATTAGACCGAGCTTCAAACCACCACAGTTAATAACCTAGGCTTTATTGCTGCCGAGGCAGAATAAGCGGTCATAAGACAGAGCTTTAATCTTATAGGGGGACGATCCAACTTGTTCAATACCCCAGCCATAGTACAGGGTCGTCCCGGGGGTATCGTTGCAGCGGCTGGCAGGGCTTATTTTGCTGACATTATCTGCTCGTTTCAAGACTTTGTATGCGGCTAGCGCGTCAGAGCAGGCTAACTTTTTGGCGTTGAGGTGGCTGAGGGATATTTTTCTGTATGAGCTCCTGTTTAGTTACCGCTTTTGTGTAGGCCGTCTAATCGAAGAGTATTACTTTCGTCGCTATGCGTGCCGCCGCGGCCCACGTGCTTGTCGCTGATTTGCGAGCCGTTTTTGATAACATGTACGAGCGCCATGGCGTGGCCGCGGCCCAGTCCATATTCATCCTTAAGCCATGATACAATTTCACCTGCTTTCGTATTAGAGTCAAAACCCTTTTTTGTAGCTAGCTCAATAAACTCATTGGGTGTTTTGCCGGTCTTTTTTTCGATGTTGTCCAAGTATGCTTGGAATGACATATTAAGCCTCCTTGTCTATTTCACTAATCCTGCATGTAAGTATCTCTTCTATTAACTCATCCGGCAGCGTGTTTTTGAGAGTAAATTTGATAGTGCCTTTTGAGGTCTGGTACGCGGCAAGCCGTTCGTTAAGCGATGCGGTCGGCCCCGGGGTCGGAAACAAGCTTAAATGATTTTTAAAAGCGGCGTAGTATAGTAACGGTTTTTTCTTGTATTTGAAAGTCGGCATCATGTAGCTTACCTCTTCGGTTACTACCGGAACGTACTTTTTCACCAAACTTCTTATTCGTTCAAGCTCGTTTCTTTCAGGTTCAGGTACATTTTGCAGGTACGCGTCAACAGCTTGCTGGTCTTTGCTTTTCATAATGTGATTATAACAAAAGTGACCTCGTTATAATGGGGCCTAGATACAGAAGTATATGTAATGACAGTATTGGAGGGCCACAGTGGAACTTGTCAGGACAAAACTTTATTTCACCAATCTTACGTCGGCACCATTCATCACCAGTACCTCACCATCGTGAAGTGCCCTATATGGCATATTGTTTTCTTCAAAGTATTGAACGACTTTTTCAATCCCTTCGCTTTCGGGATGCTCGGAACGATAGTGTGGTGCAATCGAGAACTCTACAAAGCCAAGTCCTTCCCAGATAGTTTCCGTATCATAGCCTTCGGGTATTTGTTCTGGATTATCAACAAGCTCTATACCTTTTAATGTTTGAGTTGCAACACAACTGCCAGCACTAAAACCGCCATAAACCAGCGTTTCATTGGTGACCAAATCTTTGATGGATCTATCAAAGCCACTCATTTTCATGGCTTGGCGTAATGCAAAGGAATTGCCGCCCATTACCCAAACCAGCCCATAGCTTTCAAGTTTGGCTTTTAGTGAGTCGCTATCATCAAAATAATCCCGCAAATCTAATTCTTCGGCAGTAAGCCCGATTGTTTTCATTTTTTCTGTTTCGTTTGCTAAATAGGTTGGGCGTTTTTCATTACCGTAAATATCTGCTGCATTCATAATAATTCCAACTTTTTTATTGGAGCCAACCAGTTTTGCTAATTCTTCCGGATGATTGCCAAGAAAGTATGACGACAGATATAACTTCATATGATTACTATACCAAATAAAAAGACTCCCCTGACGAGAAGTCTTTCATAGTGCTTATGCTTGGAGGGCCATTGTCAGCTCTGTAGCATCTAATGTAGCTAACGGTACAGGCTCGATAAGACCTCACGTAATACTATAATCCTGTCTTCACCAGGTGGCCCTGAATAGCCAGCTTGTGAGCTGACAACGAGTACCTGGTTCGGTGATATGCGGTACAAGCCTAGTCGCCAATGTGCTTTTTTTGAGCTACCCGGCAAGTCCTCTCCATCTGGCCCATAAAGGGCAATGCGCTCGAGATCTAACTCGTTCGCGATCTTAAACCATTCTTTACCAAAGGCAAATACTTCTTTCAGTTGCATCTCACGAACAGCATCCCAGATATATTTACGTATGAGGTCTGCAGGCGGCTGCATCTTACCGTTCACGCCAAATGAATGCCACGGATAAAGTTCGAAATTCAGAATATCATGGATAGAAGCGGTTGGATCATTTAGCCATCGCCGAGTGAATCCGATAGCCTTGACCCAGTATTTACTTTTGCCGCCGTGAAACGCATCCCATGACTTGGGATCAGCAGCGGGACTTCGCTCTAAGCAATAGGTGTAGCCCTGTTTTGCGATTCTTTTCGCCCAAACTCCATTTTTCGATTGTAGATCATCGTAGCCAATACCAGGATTAAGACCAAGTATTACAACCCGAGGCTCATGTTGAATGCCACGTATATCACCTACGATCGGATCTGGGTAGTGCCGTAGATCTACTTTACCCACCCCTTTGCCTTGATAGCTAGCTTGCCAGCGCACAAGGTCAGGATCTGTCATGGGTTTGCCTTCCACCCAGTCCGCTAGGGCCTGGTCCCAAAAGTCTGCAATTCTTGTGCGCGAATCCATAGGGCTTACTATAACAAAAGCGACTTCGTTATAACGAAGTCGCTAGATAAGAAAATAGATTTTATAACGGAACTGGAGGGCCAGGAGGGACTCGAACCCTCGACACCCTGCTTAAGAGGCAGGTGCTCTAACCGGCTGAGCTACTGGCCCGGGCTGTAATTCCAAAGCTAGAATTTTGAATACAACGGAGTTACTTTAGCAAAAAATGGTAGTTTTGACAAGACATAATACCGGCAGAAACATACACTCCTATCTGTTACAATAATACAAATGAAAATGCTGAATGGACGAGACCTGGCTGGATTTATTAAGGAGCGGCAGGCGCGCGAGGTGCGGGCCCTGCGCCAGGCTCATGAAATTTTCCCTCAGCTGGCCATTGTCGTCACCGTGGAGAACCCGGTCATCGACGTGTATATGCGCATGAAGGACCGTTACGGTGCCGACATACTGATAGATGTCGACGTGCACCGCGTGAGCCAGGATGACGCGCCGGCTACAATCGCCCGGCTCAATGAGGACCCGTCAGTTCATGGCATTATCGTGCAGCTTCCACTTGAGCGTCCGGCGGAGACTAACCAGATCGTTGATCTGGTAGCACCTGAAAAGGATGTCGATGCTCTCGGCAAAAATGCCGTATACGATCCGGCTACTCCCATGGCGATTCTGTGGTTACTGGCCGGCTATAATATAGAACTTCAGGGCAAAAAAGTCCTGCTGGTCGGCCGCGGCAAGCTGGTTGGCGCGCCCCTCGAAAGAATTTTCCAGGCTTCAGGCATCGATGTGTCGGTGGCAACCCGCGAGACGCCCGATCTTAAGGCTGAAACGCTACGGGCTGACGTTATCATTACCGCTACGGGCAGTCCGGCGATTCTGTACGCCGATATGATCAAGCGTGGCGCGGTCGTGGTAGACGCTGGCGTGGCGGGCGAGGAAGGTAAGACGGTCGGCGACCTGGCTGAGGATGTCTACGCGCGCGATGACCTGACACTGACGCCCGTAAAGGGCGGCGTCGGTCCTTTAACCGTCTGTGCCTTATTTGAAAACACTATCCGGGCCGCCAAAGCTACGGTTAATAAGGATAAAGCATGAAAATAGGTGTTTTCGATTCCGGTATCGGTGGTTTGTCCGTGGCGAAGGCTATAGAACGGGCCTTACCTGAAGAGCAGATAGTCTTTCGTAATGATGCTTCCCATGTACCGTACGGCACTAAAAAACCCGATATTCTACTGGGTTATGTCGAACCGATCCTGCAAGGCCTGGTAGTTGATGGTTGTGAGGTAATTGTCATCGCCTGCAACACGGTTTCGACGACGCTTATCGAAGAATTACGACAACGTGTTTCAGTACCGCTGGTCGCTATGGAGCCGATGGTTAAACCGGCCGCCGGCCAGACAAAGAGCGGCGTCATCGCCATTTGTGCCACGCCGACGACCCTGAAAAGTGAGCGCTACGCCGCTCTTAAGCGACAATATGCCTCGAATATTAAAGTCTTGGAACCCAATTGCAGTACCTGGAGCAAGATGATCGAAGACAAAAAAGTCGACCATGCCCGTATCGCCGATGTCATTACAGATGTCATTACGCTTGGTGCAGACGTGATTGTACTGGGCTGTACTCATTACCACTGGATTGAAACTGATATCAAAAAAATCGCCGACGGCAAGGCCATTGTACTGCAGCCCGAACAGGCCATTATTACACAGCTTAAAAAGCTGCTGTCCTAGCTACAGTGACTGTACTGCCTGCTGGAACTGCGCCGCGCGGTCTTTATAATCTTTGAACATCCCGAAACTGGCACAACCGGTCGATAACAATACGACATCACCACTATCAGCTAAATGATGGGCTTTGCTGACGATCTCCTCCATAGTGGTACCGCCAGGGCTAAAAGCGGTAAAACCAGCCGCTCGGAGTGATGCCTCGATAGCGGGAGCGGTGTCGCCGATAAGCAGCGCGTGCTTAACATTGCCACCGGCAACTACTTGGGCGAGCTCGTCAAAGCCGGTACCCTTATCTGAACCGCCTAAAATGATAACCTTTGGTTCCTGGAATGCCTGAATAGCCACGATGGCGGTTTCCGGTGTGGTGCCAAACGAATCGTCGTAGTAGGCAACGCCGTCCAGTGTGCGGACCAGCTCCAGGCGGTGCTCTAAACCATGGAAGGTCGTAATGACGCTCCGTACGGCTTCGCGGTTTTCTCCGGTGACTTCCCAGGTGGCGGCAATGGCGGCGCAGACGTTTTGTACGTTATGGGCACCGAGCAGGGCAATTTCATCTACGGCACATATTTCAGTCTCGCCGAAGTAAATATGTCCATCACGCGTGTATACTTCGCCAAGTTGGGCACTCAATAAGCTATAACCGCGCTGGTGGGCTTGACTGGTAGTGGAGACCTCCGTAGAAGTCGGATTATCGGCGTTATAAACCATCAGATCATCGGGAGTCTGGCGGATGAACAGCTTGCGCTTGGCATGTACGTAATCAGCAAAATCGGCGTGCCAGTTGAGGTGTTCGGGGACAATCATCAGGCAAACACCAATTTTGGGCGCGTAGCGGAAGTCGCTGAGTTGGAAGCTGGATAATTCCAGGACGGCCCACGAAGCGGCCTGCAACTTCGGTAACAGTTCAAGTACCGGAATGCCGATATTGCCGCCCAGCTGTACGTCTTTGCCGGCGGCCTGCAAAATTTTGGTAATAAGCGTGCTGGTAGTGCCTTTCCCCTTGGTTCCGGTAATGCCGATGATGTTACGGGTCGGTGACAAGCGGAAAAACTCGTTAACCTGAGTAGTGACTTTGGCTGGATCCAATCCGGGATTACGGTCAAAAATAAGGTGCGGCGGCAGGCCGGCAGTGCGAACTATAAGGTCAAAGCGGTCTAAATCGTCTAAATAGCGGTCGCCAAGGACGCTGGCCACATGCGAGGGCAGGGATATGTCAGTTTTCTGATCAAGGATGGTTATGTCGTGGCCCTGGGAGTGGAAATAGTCAAAAGAGGAACGGCCTTCGGTGTCAAAGCCAAGAATCGCTATGTTCATCAGTTATTTAGCCGCAAGTTGGTTTTTTACCAGTTCGGCAACCTGGCGCGGTGTCATATCCGCCTTAAGGATAACAGCGCTGACGCCTTGTGACTTTACGGAATCAGGGATTTCCTGCTCGCCCTTGTTGGTGAGGATAATGACCTTTATATTTTTGCCCCACGGCGTACCACGCATGGCTATCAGCATCTCGTCACCGGTCATTTCGGGCATCATAAGGTCTAACAGGATAATATCGGGTTTAAACTTTTGGACCAGTTCCAGGCCCAGCCGGCCGTTTTCGGCGGTTTCAACATCATAGTTTTCGGCTTCAAACTTGAAGCGGTACATCTGAGATATGGCTTGATCGTCTTCAATGATGGCTATTTTGGGCATAGCTGCATTGTACCCGAGAATATTCGCTTAACGCAACTCAGCAGAGAACTTCTTTAACGGTTTCGACCACTTGTGCCGGTGTATGGTGTACTTTGACGATGTAGCGGTCGACGTGTAGAAAACGCAGTGACTGCGGGGCTTCGCTTTTGCTGATGTTGGTCAGGACGATGACCCGGATGTCGCTGCCCCAGGCTGATTCGCGCAGCCGTAACAGCATCTCTTCACCCGTCATAATTGGCATCATTAAGTCCAGCAGGATAAGGTCAGGCTTCAGTTCTTTAGCTTTATGGAGGCCGGCCAGGCCGTCTTCGGCCACGTCTGTCGTAAAGCCCTCTCTCTGGAGCTTCATATGGTAGAGGTTGCGAATGGCTTCGTCGTCCTCTACTATCAGGATTTTTGCTTGGCGTGGCTGCATAGCTGTGCTTGATTTTTATCACACTGCGTGATATATTCCAAGCAGTTACTGCTCATTAGAAGAATATCTTAACGCGTAGGCCTTGTAAAAAGGCTTACGCGTTTTTTATTTATCTAAACGCCAGTAAATATAAACATACTTGCAAAATAAGCAAAAGCATGATAGAATACTAAAACTTAATAAATAGTTATGTTTATCAAGTATCCACTTCCTTAGTACGAAATAGTCAAGAAAGCGAATAATATGAGTAATCACCCTAACGAAACCATCAAAGTAGTTGGCAAACAGCATAAGACAGTCGGCTCGGATCTCTTTAATATGAAGTTATCCCGGCACTGCCTGGCTACGCTTATTGTTGATGACGATGCTAAACTGTATGACTCTGAAGGCTTTAAAAAAGCCGTTAGCCAAATCCTGGCCAAAGAGAATGTGGTTTATCTCGGTGACGTAACCCATAATTTTGATAACAATAGCTATACTATCGCTATCGCTCTGGCGGAATCACATATATCCGTGCATACCTGGCCGGAACGATTCGCGGTACAGCTTGATGTATTTCTGTGTAACTACATCAATGACAATACTGAAAAGTGCGAGCGGATATTTGATGGCATAGTTGATTACTTTGGGGCGACCGAAGTAGACCGGGTATACATCAACCGGCTGTAACAAGCTGCTCATTAAAGTAATATTCGTATTATGGGTAAACATACCGCAGAGCCATCTGCTCTGAATAATTTGGCAACTATCTATCATACTGCCATGGACGAGCGGGCTGACACACCGTGGTCCGCGCGGGCCGGCGCGGTAGCGTCTGTCGGCGCCTTAGCCTTTGAATGGGGAACCGGCAATGAAGCATTATTGGGGACGATCGGCGGGCGCTTACACGACTTAACCGATAATCCGATTATCACCGGCATAGCTACTGGAAGCGTTTCGTTTGCCGAACAGGGGACTATAGGCGTCCTGATGGCCACGACTATCAGTAATTTTCCCAAGGTCGCTGAAGCGGTACGCTCTGCCATACCCGAGCGGAAAAACGCTGAGCAATCTAAAGCCAGCCGGTTCTTGAGTGTCATGGTACTAGGGGCGGGCGTGGAACTGGCCGTTGAAAATGCCAAGCGCCCGCACAGCCGCCGCGAAAATATGCGACGGGCAATAGGAAGCGCGGCTATCGTTGGCGTGGCCACTAGCGCTATTATCGGTACCGTGTCAGGGGTTACTAAAATGGGTGCCGAACATGGTTTTGAGCAGCAGGCGAATGTCGCCGTTGATGCTGTCTCCAATCCTCTTACCTATGCAGCGGCTTTTGGGGCCGCATATGGTTATAAAAAATTGAAACAGGCCGCACAAACATCTTCCCGAAGGAAATATAAGCCGAAACATCTTGCATAAACATAAAGCTTATGCTATAATAGTAGTTATATGACAGAACATATTACGCACGATACCGATCCATTCGCCGATTTACCCCGGGAATTACTGCACAGTCCCGATGGTGTTTCGGTTGTTGTCGGCCGAGAAGTAACGCAGTCGGATAAGGATATTCTGTGGCCTACCATACAAGCCGGTTTTATTGATCTCAACCGTAAGTCGTACGAGAAGCAGGACATGACGCTAGAAGAGTTTGAGGCTGACATGGAATCACCTCATGTTCTAAAATACATAGCTCGCGACGAAGCCGATGCGCCGATAGGCATACTGACCGTGCATGTCGGCCTGGAGGATATTTCCTGGACCAATACCGCACCTTTGCAGGAAGTGCAGGATCAAGTCGATCCTACTGCTACGCCATATTACATCGGGACTGTGGTAGTCCCTCCCGACTTGCGTGGGACATCTACGGCCACGCGCCTGTTGCAGGGAGCGTATTTACACTTTCAATCCGTAAATGAAGCTCAGGATAAACATTCGTTGGCGTTTTTTGATTGTGCTGAGGCGAATTACCCATGGCTGGGCCAGTTCGCCGAAGCAGTAGCCCATAAAAATGACGAATTCGCTGGCGTGCCGGCTACAGTTAATGAACTGTATGTTGACGCGTGGGTGCAGGGAGCTGATAGCGCGGTTAAAGTCCGAGAGAGCCAGGAAACGGCTTCTGATACTATTCTTGACCGCCAGCATTACTACGCCGTAGCCATTGATAAATCCTAATAGATAAGCATAGCCGTGTTACCATTAAGACATGCTTCAGGTCGCGCTTGTTGTAACGGCAATATGTACGCTATTTTTTGGCGTTACCGTTTTCCTCAATAACCCCAGATCACTCATTTATAAGCTGTATCTTATATTCAGCATATCAAGTGCTTTGTGGATGGTTGTTAACGCGGTGGTAATGAGCCGGCCGGCTCAGATAAGCCCGCATGGTTTATTGGTTTTCTCGCAGTTCATTACGCCACTGGCCCTGCTTACGTCGTATATGTTTTACGTGTTCCTTCGACTGCATAACAATGATAAAGGGTTGCGTTCAATCTCGGTGCTCACGGCGATACCGACACTGTTCGTTAGCGCTTTTTCGTTTTCCCATTTCAATGTGTACCTCGACAAATACACGCAACCGACTCTCGGCATTCTGTACCCACTGTATCTGGGCGCGCTATTGTTTAACGTCGTCATGGTGTTCATCACGCTCTATAGGCCTGAATTCGTGCCTTCGCCCGGCGACAGGGCACGGCACCAGCAGGCACGGTATTTAAAGCTGGGCGCGTTTACGTCCATCGTTCCGGCTGTTGGCATAGGGGCCATCGTGCCGTTGTTCACGGATAATGAAATCAGCAATCTCGGGCCGCTGTTTTCGGTGTTTTTCATCCTTTTTTCCGGAATTGCCATGGTACGCCATAAGCTATTTGATATACGTTTTTTCGCCGTCCGCGCGGCTGCCTATGTCACCACGATGACGATGTTGGCGATTGTCTACATCAGCCCGATTATTTTTCTGCTCGACACCTTTCTTTTAAGGGTGCCGTTTACATGGGGACGTTTTTTGCCCGAAGTCTTGCTAACCACAGTAGCCGCGTTAAGCTATGACTGGATTAAAGCCCATTTTAATGCCTTCACCCGGCGCATATTTTATAGGGACGCCTACGACCCGGCCGTGTTACTGGGGCAGTTTAACCGCCAGCTGGTATCGACTACCGACCTGGCGAAGATGTTGGAAGATAGTGCTCATTTGATCGCCAGTAACCTCAAGGCGGAGTACTGCGTTTTTATTATTAAGTCAGGCGACGTCTCGCAGATCCGTCAGTTTGGTACGACGGAAAAGATGTTCAAATTGGCTGCAATGCGAAAAGTGTGGTCGGCCTGGATGCATACCGAAAGTAATGTCATTGGTGTGGATGTCGATAACCCTACGTCAGTAAGTGTGCATGACATTTTAAACGAGCACAATGTTCCGTTACTGGTCCGGCTGTCAAGTGATAATAGCCCGGAGTCGAGTTTTGGCTGTATTCTGCTCGGTTACAAAATCAACGGCGATCCGTACAGCGGCCAGGATATAGAAACGCTGGAGACGATTGCCGACGCGTCGGTCATCGCAATTCAGAACGCGCTTCGTTTTGAGGAAATCCAGAAGTTTAATGTAACCCTGCAGCAGCGGATTGATGACGCTACCCGCAAACTGCGCCATACCAACGCCAAGCTGAAAATCCTTGATGAAACCAAGGACGACTTCATCTCCATGGCCTCCCATCAGCTGCGTACGCCCCTTACCAGCGTTAAGGGATATTTGAGCATGGTGCTCGACGGTGATGCTGGAAAACTGACCTCCATGCAGCGTAAAATGCTTGACCAGGCTTTCGTGAGCAGCCAGCGCATGGTGTTCCTGATAGCCGACCTGTTAAATGTTTCCCGGCTGAAAACCGGTAAATTTGTCATTGAATCCGGAGTAGTCAACCTGTCGCAAACGGTCAATGACGAGGTCAAACAGTTGAAGGAAACGGCCAAAAACCGCTCACTGGAACTGCAGTACGAAAAACCTGAACAATTCCCAGATTTATATCTGGACGACACAAAAATCCGGCAAGTTATCATGAACTTCATTGATAATGCAATTTACTACACCAAGCCAGGTGGTTTTATACGTATTGAACTGATTGATAAGCCTGCTGCTGTTGAGTTTAAGGTCCATGATAACGGTATCGGCGTACCGACCAGTGAACAACCGCATCTTTTTACGAAGTTTTACCGTGCTGGCAACGCCCGTCGTACGAGGCCGGACGGCACCGGTCTAGGCTTATTCATGGCAAAAAAGGTAGTCGTAGCCCAGGGTGGAGCGGTCATTTTTGACAGTAAAGAAGGCAAGGGTAGTACTTTCGGCTTCATGCTTCCGAAAGACAAAGTTTCAATACCTGGAAAAGCTAAGTTATTAAGCTCATGATTATTGACATTTTAGCTATTTTGTGGTAGTATGTGTACATCCTGATGAGTGGGTAGACAGAGGACGTCAATTATGATGAAAAACTGTTGCTGTCTAAGTGCTTCGGTACGTTAGGTGGGCCATTTCGACAGGGGTAATTTAACAAGTCGAATCATTACAGTGCATTGATACGTACATGTATCAAATAACTGCAAGGGACGACAGACGAAACCAGGGCAGGCTTTTATATGCAACACACCGCGGAAGTGGTGTGGTTTTTTGCGTGTAAGAGCCTGCACTGGTTGAGTGTAAGTTTGAGTTTCGGCTCCTTACTTCCCGTGCAGATAATCTACGCACTACAACCATACTTTGCTTTTACTGTCCCATTGTAGGGAGTGGCTTGCTTGAGAAAACATTGTTGTCTCCAGCCAGTCACTCCCTACAGGGGATTCAGTGATCTATGCTTTGGCAATCCCGCCACTGTATAGCCCAACGTCCCCTTTTTGGAGGGAACACCCGTGCCAACCCCCGAAGCATCTCTGGCTAAGGCTGAGCGACTCGAACGAGAGGCCGCGCAAGCCCGCCAGCGTGCCGCCGACTTGGCTGCTGCCCAAGAGCTCCGTCACAAGAAGGAGCAGGCGGAAGAGCAGTTCAGGGACGACGAGCACCGTTTCAACGACAAGGTCAACCGTCTCGTCAAGATCAGCTTCCCCCGCGAGGGCAAGAGGCCTGACCTGGCGAACTACGACAAGGACCGCGTCGGCCAGATCGAGCAAGTCATCGACGAGATCCTGGCACTATGGGAACCCCCGCAGCCTGCCCCGGCAGCGCAGCCCGATCCCGTGCCAACCCCCGCGCCTGACCCCGCAGCGGTCCTGCAGCCCGATCCCGATCCGGCCGCAGTTCCGCAGCCCGACCCCCAGGTCGTTCCCGACCCGGACCCCAACGGTCAGCCGACCGCCGCCATCCCGCAGGCCCAGCCCGCTGCTCCGCAGTCCGGTTCTGGTGCCGTACGAAGGCCCCCGGCCGCTGGCCACGGATTCCGCCGTCTACTCGACAAGGCAGGAAGCGCCTTCACCGGCCAATCCTGATCCTTTCCTCCCCATACTGGAAAGAAGGTCCTCGCGATGTCTTACTGGCTCGCTTTCGTCATCATCGTGGCCATCACGGCTGCGGTGTGGATGTACGCCAACGCTCGTTCCTACCGACGGACCCACCGGTTCGTCATGACGCGTAACCGCCTCGGACTCGCCTTGTGCGGCTTCCTGGTGGTCTACCTGCTGACCCAGCTCCTCTGGAGTCCGCTGAGCGGCTTCCGAGTCGTCAACAACCGCGGCAACCACTGGTTCACCAACCCGTGGAGCCCGTTCTGGCCTTCGGAGTCCTTCATGGGACGTGTGGTCTTCGTGGTGATCGTCGTGATCCTGGTCTTCGCGACCGCGGTCATCGCCTTCGCCCTCCGAAGCAACGCCCGTTCCCGCGGCATCGCGCTCTGCGTGATCGTCCTGGTCGTGCTGGTCCTGGCCCTGATCTTCTCCCCCGCCTTCAAGCGGTGGATGTGGATCGCTCTGGCCATCGGCCTGCTCGCCTGGCTGCTGCCGGTTGGCATCCACTCCAAGTGGACCGCCAAGTTGCAGGCCGTCGTGGTGCTGCTGGTGGGGCTGTTCCTCCTCGTTCCTGCCATCTGGGCCATCGACTACATGGACGTCACTGCGGTGAGTCACATGTCAGCGGCCGCTGATGACAACGGGGATGCGGAGAAGCCGTCGTTCACGTGCGCCGACAAGGGTGACCTGTCCCTCGACTGTGAGGTGTCAGACACCGGACTCGGCAACGACGTCACCACCCACTGGGAGGTGACCGACAAGGAGGGCAACGAGGTCATCGCGCAGGCCGACCTGGACAAGCTGGAGCACACGCTCAAGCCCAACCTGAAGGTCGGCACGGCCGGTGACTTCACGGTGACCTTCTGGGCGACCAAGGGTGACGAGCAGACCGACAAGGTCTCGCACGACTACCCCGTCGCTCAGCCGGCAGCTGCCTGTGCCAACGGCTTCATCGTGAAGCAGCCTGGCCGTGAGGACTACAACCTCAACGACCAGGGTGCGGCGATCCGTGGTGCAGGCAGTGAGGAGGCGTTCCGTCAGCAGATCATCACCCAAGCGGCCGAAGACCCGCTGACGCTGTACGTCTACTACATCAACTCGCCGGCACAGAAGACCGACCCGCTGCCCCTCAAGACGGAGCAGGACACCAACCCGGCCACCATCCTCGTCGAGGGCGGTGACATCAAGGACGGTGCCTGCTACTCCCAGAGGGCCGTCGACGCCTACAACATGTGGCTCCCGCTGTGGAAGGTCGCCGACCTCACCCACCAGGAGAGTGTCACCCACCAGGGTGCCAACTACGGCATCGAGAATGGTCAGCTCGTCCAGGATGATGGTGTCAACGTCCCCAACGAAGAGGGTGTCGACATCGCCTACCGTGACGCCAACGGCAACATCGTCGGTGAGCACTCGGCGCTCTACGTCTGCACCCAGCCGACCACCGGCGAAGCCACTCCCGGCGTCCCGCAGGGTCACACCAACAACCAGGAGGTTGAACAGCACGACGTTCCTACCGGAGACACCCCTGAGGAGGACACGCCCGACCAGGACACCCCCGACCAGGACACCCCCGAGGAGGACACGCCCGACACCGGCAAGCACGCCAGCCAGGCCCCGGTCAGTTCCGCCCCCGTCGCAACCGACCCTCGGGTCAACCCCAACGCGGGCGGCAACGGAACGCGGCCTTCGTCGTCTTCTTCGGCTCGTCCGACGCAGGCGCCGCAGCCCCAGCCCACCATGAGCGAGACACCTTCCGAGGTGCAGCAGCCCGTGCCGGCTGGTCCCGTAGCAACTTCCACGGCTGTCGCCACGGGAGATCCTGCTGCGGGTGGCGGTGACAGTGATGGGGACGGTATCCCGGACTGATCACTGTCTGTGACACCCAGGGTTCCCCGGGACACGCACTTCGCTCACGCGAGGCGCATGGTAGCTTCGGCTGCTTGTCCCGGGGACCCTGGTTCCACAAATGTAATTGCAAAAAAGTATGACGTGTAGATGCGTTTTGTAGGGTGGTTGTAAGACTAAAAGTTGAAGTGTTGTTGGCCTTCGCCGACTCCATTCCTTTTATGAAATAACAACCGCCCTGCAATTACCCCCCCATTAATGTGTATTGTAATGATTCGACTTGCCCGGCAGCCGCCTCCGCAAGAGCAGCGTACCTTAAAAATTCGTTAAGTGGCCTTGACTAATCATTGTGCTTGTGATACAATAAGCATAACGAATGAAGTGGGCCGTAGTTGTCATGTCGGTATAACCGCCGACGGACTTTTAACAATTTAGCGCATTATGTAACTATTTTAAGTAACTAATCTACACATTATGGAGGTGGATATGAAACTATTAACCCGTTTCAAAACTGTTTCACGCCGTTCCATCGCGATCATGGGCGCAGGACTGATGCTTTTTTCAGTCGCAGCTGTAGCCCTGCCTAAGTTTACTCAGGCCGCCAATGGTTCTGACCGTGAAATCAAAGCTTATACCGAAGGTATGGCTGGTTTCGACCACGTGCAATTTAACTCCTTTACGGGAGTTCCAAACATCGGTGACGAACGTCAGTTCTTCACTGGTATGTATGACGGCGCTAACACGCCATTCTATGACACCCTCAGCGGTGCCAAGAGCGGTGACACTATGCTCGTCCGCGTATACGTTCACAACAACGCAGATAGCAGCTTGAATGCAAGCGGTGCCGGCGTTGCCAAGAACACTAAAGTCCGTGTTGCTTTGCCAACCGGTATGGCTACTACGCAAACTGCAACCGCATTTGTAAGTGCCGATAATGCTCAGCCGCAGATCGTCGAAGACAACTTCAGTATTACTGCTGATAGTGCTGTCAATATGTCGTACGTTCCTGGTTCAGCTACTATTAAGACTAACTACCAGGACAAAGCCTTGAGTGACGATATCGTTACTAACGGCGTTCTGGTTGGTGACAACAACACGAATGGTGATATGCCTGGCTGTTTTGACCACGTAGCCCTCGTAACTTTTAAAGTTAAGTTGACTGCCCCAGGTTATAGCCTGGACAAGAAGGTCCGTTTACACGGTACTTCTACATTCACTGAACAAGTTACTGCTAAGGCTGGCGACAAAGTCGACTTTGCTTTAGCATTTAAGAACAATGGTTCTACGACGTTGAACCAGGTTGTTCTTGGCGACCGTTTACCTGTTGGCCTAAAGTACGACTCAAGCATCGTTGCTGAGTGGAACTCAAGCCTGACTGGCAATAAGTGGACTCCTGTATCCAACAACGATTGGATCAAGGGCGGTATTAATATCGGTAATTACGCTGCTGGAGCTGCTGGCTACGTTCGCTTTACGGCTATCGTAGACGACGCCTCTAAATTGCAGTGTGGCCTCAACCGCATCACCAATGTTGGTTTTGCTAAGCCAGCCGACCAAGGCACTATCGAAGATTCGGCCGAAGTCGATGTGACCAAGGAATGCCAGGAAGAGACCCCAACACCGGTTTACAGCTGTGACCTGCTCGAAATCACGAAGGATGACGCGTCTAAGACCGTTACCATCAAGACTATGAACACCACTGCTAAAAACGGTGCTACCCTAAAGAGCGTTGAGCTCAACTGGGGCGAAAACGGTGTAAACAACCTGACAACCAACACACCAGTTGGCCAGACACACACCTACGCTGGTAATGGCCCATTCACCATCACAGCGACCCCAACCTTTACTGTTAACGGTAAAGACGTAAAAGCTCCTACCAACGCTAACTGCGCCAAGCAGGTAAGCTTTACAACCCCAACTACCCCTGAGACTCCTGTAACACCAGAAACTCCAACTGAGTTGCCAAACACTGGCGCCGGTGACCTCGTCAGCATTTTTGCTGCTGTAGTTGTCCTGGGCGCTGCAATGCACCGCCTGTTCCTGAGCCGTCGCTTAACCCGCTAAGCAGACCAGCAATTGTGCGAGCCGCCTGAAATGGCGGTTCCGCGCAATCCTGTGGATTAGCACTGGCATTTTGCTCCGCATTATGCTATGCTCACATCTAAGATCTGACAAGCACTGACTGACCGCTCTAAGAACTTTTAGACTATCCCCTCGCTCATACTTTTGGGTGAGGGGATTTTCTTTTGCGGTTGATTGATCTTATCTGTTATGGTACAATTTTGCGGTCGTGGATCCTTGTAAATAAGGTCTCATATCCTTCGGATATGGCGACCTCACTCAGAAGGCAAAAAGATGTAAACACATTTTTGCCATTCCTCGTTCGGTCTCATCGTCTAACGGTTAGGACACCAGGTTTTCATCCTGGCAATCGGAGTTCGATTCTCCGTGAGATCACCAAAAGAGACTCATCAGCTACAGATGGGTCTTTTTTCATGTTCACCAAAGAGTAAAGGGCGCTTAATTTTGGCGTTCCAAAATTATTTGTGTAGAAGTTGTACTCTATACCTTCTGGGAATATCATGCGTTGGTAGACTTCGCGCATATCGGGTGTAGCATCGGCCCATATCCGTGGCGCGTTATCCATGTAGCTCAATACGTAGTCAATGGCCTCTTGATCGGTGCCAATTTGCTGGGATAGTTTTGCAATGCTATCGGTAAGCCCTTCAATCTCCTTATTTGCTTTCAGATGTATGGATATCTTTTCCTGTTTGCTGATATCGTCGCTGACGAGCTTGTCAGTTGCTTTTTGCTTATGCTCTTCCAGGTCGTTGATCCTGTTCTGGAACTTCTTACGCTGTATGTGTAGCGTCTTGAGCTCGTCATGCCATACGCGCACGATCATAACCTTAACAAGCCGAAGGGATAGCTTATTTGGTGTTATCTGAGTAAGTAGGCCTATGAACTGTTCATTGAGCTTAAATGCAGCAATTGAAGCCTTAGAACACTTAGTGCAGTGGTACTTAGGATAGCTTTTACCACTGCCGCCAGTTGAGGCGCTCCCGCGAACGGGGCTGCCACAAGTTGCGCAGCTTAGAAATCGGCGCAAAGGGAAATCGGGGTGGTTAACGGAGTAGCTTTCTACCTTACCGTGCTTACGCCGCTCAAGGATGCGCTGGTTTCTCCAAAATAAGTCTTGGCTTATTATGCCCTCAAACTGGCTAGTCGGAACGTATTGGTCATTTGTATGCTGATTTCTTTCCAGACCAGCATATAAAGGGTTGCGCAGCATCTTGCCGAGTAAGCTATGGTTTAGTGATTTACCATTCGGTCGAAATAAGTCTGTTTCGTTTGCTACGGTCAGTAATTCCTTTATCGTAACGGTGTCGGTTGCGAATTCGGTCAGAAGATATGCTATCTTTTCACCAATGACAGGGTCCGCAGCCAGAATGGATTTTCCGAGTAAGTCGCGGACATTGATCAGTCCAAAGGGTGCTTTCGCCATGCGATACCCTTCATTGGCATGCCGCTTCATGTTGTCGGTAACTCGCTCCGATTTAATATCGTTGTCGACCTCGGCCATGACAGCCTTCATATAACGAAGGAGTTTATCTGATTTATTACTTACAATGTTTGAGCTAGGATCCTTGATTTCTATTTTATATTTTTTTAGCTCTGTACTGATAGCGATAAAGTCATCCATGTTTCTGGCCAAGCGGTCTACCTCGTATATGATCAAATAATGGATGTCTTTACCATGTTCTCTCAGATAAGACAGCATATCTTGGAGCTGAGGACGATTAGCTGTCTTGGCGGATACACCTTCTTCACGAAAGGTGCGCTTAATAAGGACGCCATTTCTAAGCGCCCATTCCTGACAACGTTCTTCTTGGTTATCAAGGCTGACGCCGTCTACCTGCTGGGTTGTTGAGACGCGTACGTATACAACAGCACGCTTTTTTATATCCATTGCGTTATTCTACCACCGCAGATTTATGAACGGAATACTTACGGAAAATAAAACGTATGATCTGTTCCTGCTGAAGAAGGAGCTCGGTCAGTTCACCGTCGGTTAACTGGGTGGCGGACAAATCTAATAATTTACGTGCCTCTCCGACAGAGATAATTGGCTTAATATTTTGATTTTGAAGAGGTTTGGGAGCGAGTGGCCTAACCAAAGCGTCATAATGACCCTTCCTGCTTGTGCCTCTACCATGTCTGTGACAGGAGGCTTTCACCTGATCTCAGGCAAGCTTCGTGATATAACGTTTTGGCCGTGCTAGGCAATGTACTGACATTGTAACACCAACGGATGTTAATATAAGAGCTATGGAACGATTTGAGTTAGAAGTAGGTCACGGTTACACCAAGGAAGCGCTTGAATCTATTTTCGCCACTAACTTTGGCGCACGTATAAAAGGCATCACTTTACGCCGACATGTTGATAATACGCCGTATGCGATTGTTTTTTCGCGGGCTGACGGTCCATATACTGACCGCGTAGAGGGTAATTCATTTTTTTACGACGGCGAAGGCACCAATAAGGACCAAAATCTTACGGCCGCCAATAATGCGCTTGTTAAAGCAAATGAAACTGGCCGAGTTATATATGGCTTTAGGCAGGACGAAGCGGGCGGCCTTTGGCGATATCTAGGGATACTGAACGTCCTGGAGTGCTCCTATGTTCGTAAAAATGGCTTTATGACGTATGAATTTCATTTTACAGCGGATCCTGTTAGCCCGTCAGAGTACAAAAATGCTGAGGCTGCAATTGACTCAGCCATTCAAAACACACCCGTACTTACAGAGGAAACCCATAAGGTAGCTACTAAGTCAACCGCGCGTAGTGCCGCCTTCAGTAAGAATGTTAAGAAGGCTTATGACAACACTTGCGCATTTTGCGGAAAGAAGCGGACTTCGGTAGCAGGGTATCCTGAAGTAGAGGCGGCACATATATACCCCAAAGAAAAAGACGGCGCTGACGATTACCGCAACGGAATCGCGCTATGCAGACTACATCATTGGGCTTTTGACGCTGGACTGATGGCACTTGATGACCAACTGAATATTGTTGTCAAGCAAGAGTTACGGGCAGATACGAATTATGACGATATATATAAATATGCTGATGCGCCATTGTTCCGTCCCCAAAATAACGCATTGAAACCCCACTTGCTGTATGTAGCTGCTCACCGAGAACTGCATGGTTTCTAGGATCTGCGGCTAGCAATACGGACAAGTCATTGATGAGAAACTATACAAAAACATAAGTATGTTAAATTCTACAACTACTTTTTGTTGCAAAACGCTAGATGTAGGGTTATGCTTTAATCACAAGACTCCATTGGGGGGTTCGGACGCAGCAAAAAAGCTTGGTCGCTTGATGTTAAAGTTGTGTTAATAATTTCAGTCCTGTTTCAAGCGTTGGTATGGGTCATCAAAGACCATATGCCAATCGGCGTAATAAACACACGCCCATGCCAACGCTTGGTATGGGACTTTTTTGTTGGAAATAATCCGCGGTGCTGACAGACCGAGTTAGCTCAAATCCTAAGTGAAATAAAAACAAAAAATAGCTTACCACGGAAGCGCGGCAAAAGCCGCCTCGTAATTTAACAACTTGGAGCAAAACAGTGGAAAATAACTACTGTCGCTGCCCAGTTACCTTTAGTGCAAAACGCACTCTACCGAATGGCAAAGTATTATATGCTAAGCAGTTCGGTAAGCGTTGTTGGCCGTTTGTTGTTCATAACAAAAACTGCCATCACCAAAGGCAACAGCAGTTAGAGCTAGAATAGATCCTCTCACAGATCTAAGAGTCGCATTACTCGGTAAAGCGGCTCTTTTTAATTTCCCACATTGAGAAACTAAAAATAGCAGCTTTTATTACAGACGTCAATAGACGTCATGCCTCTTACAAATAGAATGTGAGCGAGATGAAGTCATATTACCCCTAAATTACGACTTGTTACTAACAAATTATAGCCATACGTACGCTATGTGTAAAGCTATTTAACGTAAGCGTAATGGTTTTTAATTACCGTTATAATTTACCTTATGCGTTGTATCATCTGAATAAAGTAAACAGGAGCTTAGCTAGTATGAATGAAACAGTCGGTAAACCAATAGTATTTATGTACGTTATCCTGGCATTGTTTGGTGGTGCTATCATCGGTATGATTGTGGCTAAAACAGTGTTACGAGAGGATATCGCAACATCTTATATGGTAGATACGTGCATCCGTTCACAAGATGATGATAGTAAGTACTACAGATGCGACTATTTTTAGTCGAGTACGCTTTGAATATTCAACTGAACAGCAACCAGGCTTTGAGTCTTAAACATCTGGTGATGCTTCATCATCATATCAATTGCTTTTAATTTATTCTGTGTTGTTTCAGCAGGATCGTTAATGATGCTTGTTAATTTGAGGAGCAGTAGCTCTGGCTCGAGTGACTGCATCTGTCCGAGTTTTTCCGATAGCCATTTAGGCCGATTGTGCATTAAGTTGCGGGCCGTTTCGATTGTATATCCTGACTCTACGGCAGACCGATAGCAGTTCCCGAAACTAGGGCTGTCAGGACTAAAATAAAGGCTGATGAATTTATCTTGGCGCGGGTCTAAAGCCACTGGCTGATTTTGGGAGTACCCACCCCCGATCTGTAGTCCATTGCTACTCATATCGTAGTTCCTATTACCCCTGGAATGCGTTTAACAGGTGTTGTATGCCGTAATACCTGGTACCAGTCACCTATGTCTGACAGGATATCGTTCCAATTCGATTGCAAGTGGTTCACCAGTTTTCGTTATACACAAAAAGTCTCCGTAAGGAGGCTTTTTTGTTTCATGTGTAACTGGGTAACGGTATTTTAGTTTCTCGTTCGAAGATTTGCACATCTGTTATGATAACAGCATGAAAAGAGCAGTCTTCATTCATGGTTGGTACGGGCACCCTACGGATGGGTGGTGGCCATGGCTGAAAACAAGTTTAGAAGAACGGGGCTTCAATGTTTTATCACCTCAATTACCACATGAAGATAAACCCCAAGCTAAAGAATGGGTTGAGGCAATACGTCGTATAGTCGGCACACCTGATAATGAACTTTTATTAATTGGACATAGTTTAGGCTGTATCACAATTTTGAAGTATCTTAGCACTCTGAAGGATGGTGAGCAAATCAAAGGGTCAGTTCTTGTTGCGGGCTTTACGGAAGACTTGAATTTTGACGGATATGATGGCTCTCTAGCAAATTTCTTCGAAGAACCGATTGACTGGAATAAGGTATGTAGGCATTGCCCTTCCTCTTGGGTAATCAGTTCCGATAATGACCCTACTGTATCGAAAGAAAATCATGACCGTTTACTCAAATTACTTGGCGCTCAAGGTATCTGGGAACATGGTAAGCTACACATGACAGGTGATGATGGTATATTTGAGTTGCCAAGTACCCTTGAGGTGGTGAATAGCTTAGAAAGATAGTGCGTTCCTTGGCGAATATTTATTAAGGGGTGTCATATTCGCCAACTAAAGTAGTCACAACACTAACACTCGATTAAAGTCATCATTCGAATAAAAATTTGTGTGAAAAATGGCTAGATAACTGATTCCATCTCACAATTTCACCCACGACAATTTTATAAATCGAGTGGTGTAGGGCCACCAATGAAAGAAGCTCACCATTCGGTGGGCTTCTTTCATTGCTCATGGTGAGTTGGACTTTGATTGCCGAACTGCGGAACGCGGTGGCAATTGGCCGTTCCTATGGCTTCAGTCATATTCTCCGTGAGATCACCATCACCATTTTCGTTATACATAAAAAGCCTCTATAAGGAGGTTTTTTATCTGTTAATAGTACGATTCTCATTGTTACTGTTTGATATAGTTGTTTCATGGGTAGTAATCAGAAGCAGAAAAAAAGATCACGGGATCTAGTCAGATTATTTCTTCATCTGCCGCGATTTTATCAGAAACGTCTTACGCATAAGCGACTTGATAAAATTAAACCCGTACGTGACATATACTATTCAACTGTTTTCGCTATAGGTAGCGCGGCATTAGGCTTCTTTTCTCAATTCATAGGTGACAAAAATAAAGCGGGTTGGTTATTAGCTGTTTGCGCCATATTCATAACCCTAGCCTTAATGATGATCATATCTATTTATTATCTTCGGGTAATTCATGCTATATCATGGGACCACGTAATAGAAGAAACTAAACACATAGAAAAAATTTCAGAACTTGACACATCAAAATTACCTAGTGATGTTTTGGAATCAATCAAGTATTCATCAGATTTGATGGTATATGTGGCATATCTCGACATATTGATATTTATTACTTTGAACCTGTCACTATGCCTATATTCTTTTTTTGTAATTATCAACTTGCTCTCATAAAAGCTTAATAGCTTTCAGGTGACATCGGTTACGCGAAACCGGAAGCCCGGGCCTGCCAGATTACTGCCGACAGACTAGGTGTGCGAGTGGGTAAATGCGTCTTTATTGACGACAGAGAAGAGTATTGCCAAGGCACTTTAAGGTTAGGAACGAAAGCGATCCTATATTGTGCAGATTAACAGCTATACTGGGAGCTTAGCGCTATATTAGGCGAATATACAGCTAATCAATAATCTTCGACTGCTCAGTTATCCGGTAGCTGTCAAAATCGGTAATGTCAGAAATCTTGACGCGAAGGGCTTTGGCCAACTTGTCCAAGGTTTTAAGCGAGGGGTTGCGCGTGCCGTTTTCGACTCCGGAAATGTAGGTCTGGCTTAAGCCGGTAGCAATACTAAGCCTTTCCTGGGTTAGACCAGCTTCCGAGCGGAGTAATTTGAGTCGTTTGCCAAGTTTTTGAGCGGCTGATGTACGGACCATTGCTTTTACGATGTCAATAAATGAACAAAAAGTCTATTAACTAAAAGTAATATTATGCTTGCTATATATCCGTACTTTTGATAATAATTAAAATTATACTTATGTATATAATTTAATACGGATAAGGCTACAAGAATATGACAACGCGACGCTTACCAATACCTGGACAAGATGACGGTACCTGGGGTGATATACTCAACGACTTCCTGTCGGTTGAGCATAATGCCGATGGCACACTGAAAGCCTCAGGCTCGTTAGTCACAAAAATAGATGCCGGTATATTGGCTGCTGTCGCGACGAGCGGCAGCTACCATGACCTTACTGATAAACCTGCTTACGCGCCGATACGTATGATGGATGTGAAACTGTTCGGCGCGCGGGGTGATGGCGTAAGCGACGACACATCAGCTATAAACGCCGCGATTGCGGCGGCCAGTACTGGCGGCACCGTTTTCTTTCCGAACGGAACTTACGTTATTAGCGGTTCATTAATAATTAATACCGATAATATTCGGCTTTTGGGTGTCGGTTATGGCAGCCTTATCAAAGCTGCGCCGGCGTTCCCCGCTACGGGTATACCGATGATATGGGTTAAAGGCTCCGGCGGGTCAAACTATCGGTACGGACCCGTAGTGGAGCAGTTATATATTGATGGCGGCGGCGTAGCCGGTGTCATGGGGATTCAGCTGGACTCGACATATCATGCCCAAATCCAGCATTGCTGGATCCGCTACTGTACCGGTATTGGGCTTTACCTGAATGGTACTTCAAACGCTTACGGAGCTTATACCAATGTTACGTCGACGCAAATAACAGATGGAGGGTCAGGCAAGGGTATTACTACTAATAACCATGAACACTGCATTTTTACGGGCTGCGTTTTCGCCTGGTATAACCTGCCCGGAGGTATTGGGGCGCAGTCAAACAGTTCTAATATGGTATTTCAAGCCTGTAAATTTGATGTCAACGATATCTCGCTTGATCTCGAATTCTGTACGGCGAACGTCGTACAGGGATGCGATTTCGACCGCGGACGAACGAACCACTTAGTACTTAACGGCGCGCAGCAGACCCGTGTGATGGGTTGCCAGTTTTCATCCCGTGATGGTGGCGCCGCCGGCGCTGACATGGTAGCCGTCAATGGTGGCGGTTCCAGTCTCTCGAACCTTTTTGTAGGCAACGTGGCCGCTCCCGGTACAGAGTGGAACCGATTTATTCACGAGTTCGGTGGCATTGGTCCCGGTAACCAGTACATCGGTAACGATCCGGCAGATCTGGCGATAGATTTGAAAAGTCCCTGGATTGGCGCCAGCCCGCAGAGTGCTTCAGCATCGGCGACGGCCAGCGGCGGCGCGATTACGACGGCTGGCTTAGATGTCGCGCGGGTATCCCCGACGGTCACGATCACGGGCGTTACCCTCCAACCTGGAATATACGGCGGACAAAAAGTGACGGTCGTTAATGAATCGGCGAACAGCATAACGTTCGCTGCCGCTTCTGTCTCGCATGTGGCTGATGGGACGTCCGATGTGATTGCTGCCAGCAGCGCCCGCCGGTTCGTCTGGAATTCCGGTCTGAATTTCTGGTTCCGCGAAAGCTGAATGGCAGCGCCCGGCAGTATGCTCGAAAACTGGTCGTCACGGCCATAAGCGGTTAGAATAGTATGTATGTCGTTCCATAAGATCAACAACCTGCTTCTGGCGTTGATCATCCTCGTTAATGTGTATGTCATCGCCGCGCCTCTGGCGCCGCAAGCGATATATTGGTGGCAAAGCAACCACAGCGCTAAAAGACAAGAGCTGACCGAGAAAGTGCGGTCCAAAACAGCCGAGCCGCAAAAAACCATGGCGAATGGCATTATCATCCCATCTATGCTGCTTAACAGGCCAATTCTGGAAGGGTCCATTGCGGACACCTACAAAATCCTTGATCAGGGTATCTGGCGCTGGCCGGGTGGCAGCACGCCGGACAAGGGTGGTAATACTGTGCTCGTCGGCCACCGGTTTACCTATACTCAGCCACAGGGCGTGTTCTATTTTCTTAATAAAGTGCGGTTAGGCGACCAAATTGGGCTTTGGTGGGATAACAAAAAATACGTGTATACGGTAAATGAAATAAAAGAAGTGCCGCCAACGGAAGTCAGCATCCAGGCGCCAACGGAAGACGCCCGCCTGACGATATATACCTGTACGCCGTTGTGGATGCCGAAGAACCGACTGGTAGTTATCGCGGAATTGGAGGCTTCATGAGTGAAAAGGTACGATTCGTAGTGCTGCTCGCGATACTGGCCCTCAGTATCGGCTTAGCGGTATTTATTAATTCGTCAGCTGGCCACGTACTGATAACCAACGGCTAAATTAAAAAAACCGGCTGTACGAAACAACCGGTTTTTTTAGTAGTCCAGGCCGTTTAGTTGGTGCTGGCCTTCTTGCGCCGGCCGAAGCGAGTAGCTACAGCAACGGCAATAAGTAAGCAGGCAAAGCTTGCGCCGGCCAGCAAATCAACACCGGTATTCGTCAGGATATTACCGTTGGTGGCTGTTGCGCCGCCGTCAGCAACTGTTCCGGTGCCGGTTGGTGCCGCGGTTGTCGTGCCATTTTGGTACGTACTGGTATTGTATGTACCCTCGCCGTAAGCTGCTGAAAAATGGTAATACTGTGAATAAGTCATATTTGCAATTTTTCCTTTACTAATAGTATAGCGGTTATGCTATGATAGTAAAGACCTAAATGTAAACGAGGGGAACAAGTATAATGTTTAGTCAATTCGCAATTCTGGATCTGGGAACTCCACAGTTGCTGCTTATTTTAGCAATCGCCCTATTATTGTTTGGTGGAAAGAAACTTCCAGAGCTCTCTCGCAGCCTTGGTGAATCTATGAAAGAGATTCGCAAGGGTATGAGCGACAATGATCATTCGGTGGCTAAAAGTGAAGAACGCAAGAGCGAAAACGCTTAACCGTCCAACTACTCAAGCAGCACCATTCCTGGCTCACTTAAACGAACTAAAGCGGCGGCTATTCTATATAGTCGCCTCTGTATTTGTGGGCGGCGGCGTGGCTTACGCGTTCGAGCATCACATTGTTGATGTTCTGTTAAAGCCAGCGGGTGACCAGCAGTTTATCTATACCTCCGTCGGTGGCGGCATGGACTTTCTGTTCAAGGTGGCAATTTATGCCGGCGTGATCGCCAGTATTCCGGTGATTGTCTATCAGGTGCTCAAATTTATAGAACCGGTAGTGGCCGTTGATTCGAACCGCTTTATCGCCAAAATTACGGTTATTTCGGCATTATTGGCCTTCGCGGGCATCCTGTTTGGCTACTTTATGGGTTTGCCGAATGCCTTGCATTTTCTACTGCATCAGTTCACGACAGTACAGATTAAGCCGCTGGTGACTATCCAGGCCTACATGTCGTTCGTAATGATGTATATGGTTGGATCGGCCCTGTTGCTGCAAGCGCCGCTACTCCTGATATTTATTAACCGCATTAAACCCCTTAAACCTCAAAAATTAATGGCGGCCAACCGGTGGGTTATCCTGATTGCTTTTATCGGTGCCTTTATTATGAACCCCACACCGAATCTTATTGCCCAGTGTTTTGTAGCAGTACCAATTATCCTGGCCTGGTTTGTTGGCGTAGGATTGGTCTGGTTTATAAATAAGAAGAGCCTGCGGCCTTCGCACGTCATGGAACTTATCGAAAAGGATCTGGCAACGCAACAGGAGCGGCTACGGAAATTGGAGCAGGCGATTTCTCTTACAACTATCGCCCAACCGGAACTGGTGCCGGCTTTTGAACCGTACAGCGCGGCATTTGAAAAACCATCCACTACGCAGATACAAGCTAAGGCCGCGCGGCCTAAAGTTGTTACTGAAGCTCAAGTTCAACCTGACGTGTCGCGGCAGGCACTGCGGACCGCCGTCGCGGATGTGGCTCCGGCGGTCGTGCAAGGGCAGGGGACGAACGCGGTGCGCCAGGCATATGCTATAGCTGGCGGCCGGCAAATCCGACGGCGCGTAATTTCCTGAATTTGTTGACAAGCGTAAGCGTCATGGCTACAATACAGTCATAAACGTAAGCGAAAAAACAAAAAATGACAAAACCAATCCACACACTCATGCAAAAAGACATGACCCGCAAAGAATTCTTAACGGCTATGGGCTTCGGCGTTGCCTCGATTTTCGGCTTCTCGACCCTGATTCACCTCCTCACCGGTAAGTCGTTTGGTCCGATCCAGCACCAGCAGTCCGGCATGGGCTACGGCGCCAGCAAATACGGCCGCTAAATTGGTATTCAACTAAAAAGCCCCTTTGTTGGGGCTTTTTAGTTTGGCATACATTTTCAGAGGTTTATACTACTAAATAACCGATAATTCTAATAAAGCAGGTACCAATGAAATTAACAGAGTCAGTTCCCTCTATTGCTATTACTAATTACAAGCGTACGAAGATTATCGCGACCGTCGGACCATCTTGTGACAGCTACGAGCAAGTACGAGATATTATTACAAGCGGCGCTAACGGACTACGCCTTAACTTCAGTCACGGCGACCATGAAGAGCATGGCCAGCGTATCAAGTGGATCCGTAAAGCTTCTAAGGAACTCGGTAAGCCAGTCGCGATTATCCAGGACCTGCAAGGGCCGAAAGTCCGTCTAGGCGACTTCGAGGGTGTCATTAATGTGACTACCGGCCAGCCGTTGCAGTTCAAATACAAGGGTGAATATGAAGTCGGTGGTCCAATTCCTACTCAGTACGACTTGAGTAAAAAAGTTAAGCGTGGCGAGCGGCTCTATTTATATGATGGCAAAGTCCGCACTACTATTACGAGCGTGGACAAAGAGCGGGGTATCGTCCACACCCGCGCCGAAAACGACGGTATTCTCATTAAGCGTAAAGGTATGAACCTGCCGGATACCGACTTCGCCGGTGATATTATCACCGAAAAAGATATTCGTGACTTGGTCTATGGCTCAACACAGGACATCGACTATGTGGCCCTTAGCTTCGTCCAGACCGCTCAGGACATCACTGACCTGCATGTCCGCCTCAAAAATCTCAACAGCAGCGCCCGGATTATCGCTAAAATCGAGACTAAAGCCGCTGTTGATAACATCGAAGAAATCGTCGAAGCAACCGATGCCGTTATGGTTGCCCGCGGTGACCTGGCGGTCGAGACGCCACCGGAAAGCGTGCCAATTGTACAGCGCCGGATTATCGCCCTCGGTATGCGCTACAGCAAGCCGACCATCGTGGCTACCCAAATGCTGGCCAGCATGACCGATATGCCCGAACCGACCCGCGCCGAAGTATCCGATGTGGCTACGGCCGTACTGCTTGGCACTGACTGCGTGATGCTTTCCGATGAGACTGCCAGCGGCAAGTATCCGGTTGAAGCCGTAGCATTCATGAAGCGCATCATTAAATATACGCAGGACAATCAACCACTGAACGTCATCTATCCGGATGTTGAAGACCATGGCCGCCAGGGTTCGATTTCCCGGGCTATCATTAGTCTTGCGGATAGTATCTATGCGACTGCCATCGTTGCTGAAACTCTGTCAGGGGCGACTGCCTTGCAGATTTCCAGCCGCCGCACTAAAGTGCCGGTCATTGCTGTTACCAGCGATGTCCGTACCTTGCAGCAACTGGCAATTGTTTACAACGTCAAAAGTTACTTGCGCCCTGTGAGCGCTAACGCAGCCGAAAAGCTGACCGCCTGGCTGCGCGATAACAAAGTCCTCAACAAGGGCGACATTATCGTGACTGTTTCTGGACAATATCCGGGAGTCGTCGGCACTACTGACACCATTAAGGTTCGCGCTTTAGATTAAGCTTTCTGTTTCTCTTAATGCCCTCGTGAGCTTAATGCAGCGAGGGCATTTTTTATGCCTATTGACAAGCTGGCTATTACACGGTTCAATCCGACCGTCAATACCCCTTGTGCTTACTGGCAAATGAGCCTAAAATAAGGCCTAAATAAGCAATAGTAAGGTGGGACACAACTTGTTTACCAAACAGACAATCCGCGACATTAACGTAAAAGACAAGACGGTGCTGCTGCGCGCTGATTACAATGTGCCGCTCACAAAGACCGATGGCAAGATAGCTGATGATTACCGCATCCAGCAGTCGCTGCCAACGGTGAAGTACTTATTGGATCAGGGGGCTAAAGTAGTCATCTGCTCGCACCTTGGCCGCCCGGCAGGCCCTGGCGATAGCGCTAACAGCCTGGTACCCGTTGCGCAACGATTGTCTAACTTGCTGCACGCCGAAGTGCTGTTCGCGCCTGACTGTGTCGGCGAGCAGGCCCAGCAAACTGTAGCTCAGCTTAAGCAGGGGCAGGTGGCTTTGCTGGAAAATCTCCGTTTTCACCCCGAAGAAGAAAAGAATGACCCTGAGTTCGCCAGGCAGCTGGCCAGCCTGGCAGACGTCTTTGTACAGGATGGCTTTGGCGTGGTTCACCGGGCACATGCCAGCACGGAAGGCGTCACTCACTACCTGCCCAGCGTAGCTGGTTTCCTGCTGGAAAAAGAAGTCGACACTATCACCGGTGTTATGGAAGACCCGAAGCGGCCGCTGATGACTGTGGTCGGCGGCGCTAAAATCGCCGATAAGATTGAAATACTGCACCGCTTTATCAAGATAGCCGACTTTGTAGCTATCGGCGGGGCAATGGCCAATACGTTCCTGAAGGCCCATGGCCTTGATGTGGCCGCCAGCTTGTACGACAAAGAAGAACTGGGCGTGGCCAGCGACATTATGCACGAAGCCGAGCAGGAAGCCAAAAAGCGCAAGTTCGTATTTTACATTCCTCAGGACGGTGTTGTAGCCACCAAAGTTGATAAAACTGCGCCAACCCGCATTGTTGACTGGAGCGCCCACGTTATCGCTGATATTGAAAGTTATCCGAAGCGGGCGGCACACAGTACGGCGCAGGTGGAAGCGCATGAAATGATCCTGGATATCGGACCATTTACCGGTGCCTTCATCGCCGGCGCCATCCAAAACATGCAAACGGTAGTATGGAACGGTACTATGGGCGTGGCTGAAGTCGATGGCCTGCAGGGGCCGGTCGGACCATTCGCGCATGGCACGGACCTTGTGATGGAAGCGATGCTTGGACAGTTCGGAAACAAGCCGTTTAGCGTAGTTGGCGGTGGTGACACGACGGCCTACGTACAGAGCCGCAAGCTGACCACGGCATTCGACCATGTATCGACCGGCGGTGGTGCCAGCCTGGAACTGATGGGCGGCCGCAAACTGCCCGGCGTCGAAGCCTTAGTAGATAAAGGAAGTACTAAATGAAAAAGACACTTATCGTTGGCAACTGGAAAATGCATCTTAATACTCACCAGGCCAGCCTGCTGGCGCACCGGCTGCATCAGCATGTTGCCGCTCATCACGACGTGGAAGTGGTCATTGCTCCCAGTAACCTCAGCCTGCAGCCGCTGAGCGTCGAGCTTGACCGCCGCAAATTCCGCTTAGCCGCCCAGGACGCTTATCCGAAAGACGAGGGTGCTTTTACCGGCGAAGTGTCGTTCGCCATGCTGCGCGACCTAGTACACTACGCGATTGTCGGCCACTCGGCCCGCCGCATTTATTTTAACGAAAGCCTGGAATTGATCCGCGATAAGGTCGAGTCGGCCGTTCGCAACGATATTTCACCGATCCTGTGTATTGGCGAGACTAAGCAGGACCGTGATAACGGCGAAACCAAGCAGGTAATCCACGATCAGCTGACCACGGCCCTTAGTAACATTACTTCGGACGATATTACGAAGGTAGTCATCGCTTACGAGCCGGTATGGGCTATTTCAACCTTCGACGGCGAGAAGGCTAAGCCTGACGACATGCAGCGGGCTATTGACTATATCCGCTTTCAAATCAAAGAATTATACGGCGAACGGGCCGCCTTGGCTGTGCGTGTGCTGTACGGCGGCAGCGTAACCGATCATGATGCCGGGGCGTACCTGCGTCTCAAGGGTTGTAATGGTGTGCTTGTAGGCGCAGCCAGCCTTAATTTCCATCAGTTTGCCGGGATTGTTGAAAGCGCCCATCGCCTGCAGCATGAACGTGGCGTAGCGTAGTTGGACTATGGTCGAAAAAATAACGAAAGCTGCCGCTAAAAAACCGCTGCCGGATACTCTTAAAGACGAGGGTGAATCTATTGTAGTTACGCGCCGGGCGATTATTGGGTCGCCCAGCGAAACTGACGTTATAAACGCCGCGCCAAAGGTGAAGCTCATGCCACTGAACCAAGACACCAAAGTGGATGCCGATAGCGAAGCCGGCGAGCAGCCTACTGAAGATAGCCCTGACGACAGCCTGGCGCCTAACCTTGATGCCGAAAGCAGCGAATTGGCGGCCGCCAAGGCCGATCTCAAAACCCAGGAGCAGGTCGATGCCCTTATAGAGAGCCGGGCCTACGTATTGCCGATTGATGCCGCCGGCAAGCGGGAATCCCGCCTGATAGCCGTTATGGGCACGGCCCTCATTCTCGCGTTGACCATCCTGCTGCTGGACCTCATGCTGGACGCGGGATTTATTCGTATTCCGGGCGTCAGTCCGGTAACGCATTTCTTTAGTGTATGACTGTGCGTATTGACAAATTATAACGTTTATGTTAATTACCATAATCGTCCAGCACGTCAATACCTCTTGTGCTTAACCCCTCTGGTGGTCTATAATTGGGCTAACTAATGAGGATAACGTACTAACATGGCATCACGATTACCAACCCCCGGCTCTGATGACGGCACCTGGGGCAATATACTCAATGACTTTTTGAATCAGGCACATAACACCGACGGATCACTGAAACCGCTCAGTCAAGCTCAGATTACTAACCTGACTGCTGATTTGGCGGCCAAAGTAGGCAATACGGATCTCGATGCTAAAACGGCGGCACTGGTTAGCAATGGGGCTTCGACCACTAATGATGCTCTTAAGGCGGCCGCTGTCGCCGCCGTGGAACAGGCTAGTGAAGTTACTCCGGCCGGGGTGTGGGACTTTGCCGTTGCTCCAACGGTGAGCGGCTCAGCTCTTACCGGCAATGAGGGCCCTCAGGGCCCTCCGGGACTTGTGTGGCGTGCGGCGTGGAATACTAACGCTTCTTACGCGGCTGATGACGCCATCAACTATAATGGACGTGCTTTTATCGCGCTACAGGCATCTACTGGAATTACACCTCCTGCTACTGCCGTAAGTACGGCGTACTGGGGTTTGTTGGCTGACAGGGGTGAACAGGGTCCGGCGGGTACGGGTGCTGCTGGAGTTATCTCACCGAGTGACCTGGCCCTCAAGGCGTGGGTTTGTGATCCGGTGCTGCTTAATGCCGGTACTCGAACTACTTTTGTCGCTGGGCAATTGAATGGGACACTTATCAACCTCCCAGCCGATACTATTACTGGCGCGAGCTTCTTTATTGGAGTCGCCGGCGTTGCTCTTACTAACTGTTACTTGGCTGTACTCGACGCCGCAACAGGGAACCGACTCGCAGTGACGGCAGATATTTCCAGCACGCTCACGTCAACCGGGGTGAAGCGTGTAGCTTTTAGTGCTCCGTTCGCTGCTATGGGTGGACCCGCCTACGTCGTAATGCTGATTGGCGGTGGAACTACTATGCCGCAGGCAGTCCGACTGCCTAACACCGACAGCGGTCTCAGCAATGTACGTGGACCCGGCCAGCCGGCAGGCCGTATTCGTACCGGGCAAATCACTACAAATACCGGCCTCACTGCAGTCCCTGTCACGAACGACATGTCTGGTAACACCGCACAGGCATCGGGCCTGTGGGTGGGCCTCGATTAATGGCTACTTTTTATGTTATGAACGCGAATACGCTGGCGGCGAAACAGGCTGTTGCCAGTGCCGGACTTGGCGGTGTTTACATCGCTGCGAATTGGGCGTCGCTTCAACCGAATGGAGCCGGATCGGCGTTGAATTCATCAGCTATAGCCGCCTTAAACCAGGAAATCGCGGATGCGCGCAGCCTTGGACTCGGTATCTGTTTTTCGCATTCTCCACAGTATTCCCCTAACTGGGTAAAATCTAGTGTTGAGCCATTCAAGGACCAAAATGGTGATGAATATCTGTCCACCGATTCGGGCAAACAGGTCCGTAACTGGTTCTGGACAGCCAACGGGCGGCAGTATATCGCTGATTTTTATACCAAAGTCTGGCAAGGGCTTACCCCGGAAAACCGAATGGCGGTGACCTACCTGAAATTTGGCGGTGGTTATTACGGTGAAATTCAATATCCTCCTGAAGTAGGGTCCTCTCCTGACTGGCTTTACCGTGGATTCGGTAATTCTATGCAAACCGGAGTTGGCCTGGCACCGGGACTAACGGCCTGTCCTGAGCCGGGCTATGTTCCGTTTACCGGTTCGGATAGCCAGGATGTGGCGTGGATCAACTGGTTTCTGGGAGGAATCGAAGATTTTGTACGCTGGCAGATTGATTTGTTGAAGAGTCTCGGCTGGACATGCCCTTTATTCGCTATGCATCCTGGTTACTCGGTGCGCAACAATACCGGCCGATCAAATAGTGGGTGGCGACAGAACTTTGCCATAGGAGTAGACTTCACCCGCATGATGGGTATTTATAAAAATGACCCGCAAGTATGGCCATGGTCGACCTGGCTTGGCGGCTACGATGGCTGGACCCCTAACACGTTTGATTCTGACCAAGCTGCCTGGAAGAAACTGTACGCGACAGCCGCCGCCCACGGTAAGCATTATAATATTGGCGGAGAAAATACGGGTGGAGAAACAAATAGTGATCTCGATGCGATTCTTGATTCTGCTTTGGGAGCTACTCCGCCATCAACGACTGGTCCTATTTATAGTGACGGCAGACCTCAGACCGCTTGGTCGGGCTATAAACATATAATGTGGCTTGATTATGCCAGCCTTACCGCAGGCGGGTCGAACGCTACGCTTGCCCATTATGGTCAGAAGGCAGCCGCGGTCTAAACTTGCAATTAAATACAACGCTCCGCGCAATAATTCTTGCTAAAATATAAGGATGCAAGAGGGCCAAGCTACAGATTTATTAACCGGACTCAATCCCGAGCAGGCCCGCGCGGTCGAAACCACCGAAGGCCCGTTACTTATCCAGGCGGGTGCTGGATCCGGTAAGACCAAAACACTCACGCACCGCATCGCGTATCTGATCGCGACCCGGCGGGCCACTCCATACAACATTCTGGCCGTAACCTTCACTAACAAAGCGGCCCGTGAAATGCGCCAGCGCGTTGCCGAATTAACCGGCCAAAATGCCGATAATCGCGGCTTCATGCCTTACATGGGCACTTTTCACGGTATTTGCGTACGGTTACTCCGCCAGGATGGGGAGTACATCGGTGTACCGCGTTCTTTCGTGATTTTTGATGAGTCCGACCGCCAGGCAGCCGTCAAGCAGGCCAGCAAACAGCTGATGATCGATGAAAAGGCTTTTCCAGCCCGCCAGATTTCCAGCCTGATCAGTAATGCCAAGAACGAAGTTTTATCACCCGAAGAGTACCGCGGCATGGCCAATAGTCCAGGCCAGCAGGCGGCCGCTCAGGTGTATCCGGTGTACCAGCAGATTCTGAAGGACGCCGCGGCGCTTGATTTTGACGATCTCATCAACCGCACAGTGGCCATGCTAGAAAGCCACGTGGAGGTCCGCCAGAAGTGGCAGCAGCAGTTCAAGTACATCATGATTGATGAGTACCAGGATACCAATGCCGCCCAATACCGCCTGGTTAAACTGCTGACGAATCAACACAATAATGTGGCAGTCGTCGGCGATGACTGGCAGTCAATTTATTCCTGGCGTGGCGCCGACTTCCGCAATATTCTTAATTTTGAACGTGATTACCCGGATTGCGCAGTTATTAAACTCGAGCAAAATTACCGCAGTACAAAACATATATTAGACGCTGCCCATTCGGTTATCAGTAAGAATTTGCAGCGATCCGACAAAGAACTGTGGACTGATGCCGGCAACGGTTTACCGGTACAGATTTTGCAGGTCCAGAATGAGCGGGCTGAAGGCGAGTCGATTGTCATGCGGGTACGCCGTGGCATCGATGGCGGTACCCGTAGCTACCGGGACCATGCCGTATTGTACCGTACCAACGCCCAGAGCCGTTCCATCGAAGAAGCTCTCATTCACTACGGCATACCGTATCGCATTGTCGGTGGCCAGCGTTTCTACGATCGCAAGGAAATCAAGGATATCTTGGCCTACCTGCGCCTGATTTACCAGCCGGAAGACCGTATGAGCTTTGAACGCATTGTTAATGTGCCGACCCGCGGTGTTGGTGCCAAGTCACTGGAAAACTTTTTCGGCTGGAAGTACGTAAACCAGTTTACGCTGCTGGACGCGCTGACACGGGCGCAGGAGTGTGACAGTATTACGCCCAAGGCCCGTAAGGCCATGAGCGAACTGGGCGACATCCTGTCTGGTTTACGTAACATTGTCGAGGAAACGCCGGTAACCACGCTGCTCGACAGCCTACTGAAGCGCATCGACTACTTACACTACCTGGACGACGGTACGCCACAGGGCGAATCACGCAAGGAAAACGTTAAGGAACTGCTGAGCGTGACGCAGGAATATCAGGAGCTCGGACTGGACGGCTTTTTGGAAGAAGTCAGCCTGGTGAGCGACCTTGATAGCGCCGACATGTCCAGCGACGCCGTGACGCTTATGACGCTGCACGCCGCCAAGGGCCTGGAGTTCCCGGTGGTCTTTATGGCTGGCCTGGAAGAGACTATTTTCCCGCATTCCCGCGCGTTGTACGACCAGAACGAGATGGAAGAAGAACGCCGCCTGATGTATGTCGGCATGACCCGCGCCCGCGAAGAACTGTACCTGTTATGCGCGACCAGCCGTATGTTATTCGGTGGGGTACAGCACAATCCGCCGAGCCGGTTCTTAAGTGAAATTGACGCTAACTTTCAGGAAGACAGCGGCAGCTTCGGTTTCAACCAGGGTGGCCGTGGAGTATACGGCCAGTCCGGTGGCCATGGCAGCGGCGCTTCCGGTGGAATGGCGGGCGGCATGTTCGGTGGTTTCGAATCGTACAGTATGCAAAATACGCCCGAACCCGGTATTTTAGGCGTGCCAGCAAAAGAAGAGTTCGATGACGGTCCGCGCTACGTACCGGATCTCAATGAAGGCGACGCCGTTAAGCACCAGGTTTTTGGACAGGGAACTATTGTTGAAATGGACGGTGATGTAGCTACTATCTATTTCAAGGGTAAGGGCGCTAAGAAACTAAACATATCTTTCGCGCCGCTCGAAAAGCTGTAGCGGCATCGCGGCGCTTATTTTGGCAGCAAGGTAGTTAAAAATACATATTAAAGGATTTTGTACGCTACTTTGTACGTTCCAGCGTACAAATCAAGATTAGTGCCGTTTTTAACGTAGTGGCAGATGTGGTCAAAAGGTCGGCTATCGGGGAGCTGGCGCATTTGTTACAATAGTAGTCATACCCCAGTGGTGTTTACTTCATTTATGTCAAAGCTGCAGCGTTATCAAGCGCATTATTACAAGTCTAAAAACCATGGTGTCCGGCGCATTCGGTCAATTCATACCGCCGCCCGGCATCCGTTCGCGGTGCCCGTTTTTACTATCGTAGGGCTTCTGTTGGTGACGGCCGGTATTTTCGCTTTTGTGCGCACCCGCCAGCCCGAGAGTATCGACCCTAATATCGTGGTGATTTCACATGATAATCAGAAGCAGATCGTTTCCAGTAAGGAACCGACCGTTAAGGCGCTGCTCGCCAAACTAGACCTGAAGGTGAGCGAAGGTGATGTCGTCGAACCCGCCCTTGACACGCCCATCCGCCAGGATGACTTCCGCATCAATATTTACCGGGCATTACCGATTGAGATCATTGATGGCGGCCAGAAAATTTTTGCTTTAAGCGCCGGTACGACGGAGCGGACCATGGCCAGCACGGCTGGCGTTACATTGTATCCCGAAGACAAACTGACGCAGGCGCCAATTACCGACTTTGTGTCTAATGCCGCCATCGGCGAGCAGGTAGTGATCGAGCGGGCGACGCCAGTAAATGTAAATCTGTACGGCGCTCCGGTAGTCATGCGCACCCATGCCACCACTGTAGGCGGGTTGTTGCGTGAGCGTAATATCCAGTTGAAGCCACAGGATCAAGTGAAGCCGGACTTAAGTACGCCGCTGGCGAACGCCAGTCAAGTGGCTATTATTCGTAATGGTCTGTCGACCGTGACTGTTCAGGAAGACATCGCCATGCCGGTGGAGTCAGTCCCGGATAATACATTGGCATATGGCACGTCTGCTGTACGCCAGGCGGGATCTCCAGGCAAAAAAGCGGTTACATATGAGATCAACACCCAGAACGGCGTGGAAGTCGGCCGCCGGGCCGTACAGGAAACAATCGTGCAACAGCCGGTCAAGCAGATTACCGTCACGGGCACCAACCTGAGTGGTATTAAGGGAGATATGGCGCTGGCGGGCATCGCGCCGTCAGATTACCAGTACGCGGATTATATAATCAGCCATGAGTCAGGCTGGTGCCCGACTAAGTGGCAAGGTGAGTATGGCGGTTGCCCGGCCTATCATGGCACACCGACGTCCGCCGGTATCGGTTATGGCTTATGCCAGGCGACGCCAGGTTATAAAATGGCCAGCGCTGGTGCTGATTGGGGTTCTAACCCGGTAACACAGCTGCGCTGGTGTGATGGCTACGCCAAAGCCCGGACGTTCGGCTCTTACGGCAAGGGCTGGTATGCCGCTTATCAGTACTGGCTAGTTAATAAACACTGGTAATGAATATATGAGTAAAGAACCTATTCCTAAAAAATCACTTGGCCAGCACTGGCTGGAAGATGAAACCAGCCTGTGGGCAATGATTGACTATTCCGGCGTAACCGGTGATGATACCGTTCTGGAAGTTGGCCCTGGCCTCGGCCCGCTTACGAAACTGCTAGTTGATGAAGCGGAGCAGGTGATAGCCGTAGAATTTGACCAGGAACTGGCCGCTGGCCTGGCTAAACGGGTTCCAGCCAGTAACTTGCTGGTCGTGCAAAAAGATATTTTGCAGTTTGACCTGACCAGTCTGCCTCCCGGCTACAAAGTAGTGGCTAATATCCCGTATTATCTTACAAGCAAGCTGGTCCGCGTGTTGTCCGAGTCGCCAAATCCGCCAGCCATTGCCACATTGCTGATCCAAAAGGAAGTTGCCGAGCGCCTGGCGGCCAAGCCGGGCCAGCTGTCTATCCTGGGCGTGACATCGCAGTTCTACTGGGAAGTTAGCCTCGGGCCGGTGGTTGGCGCCGAACTGTTTACGCCACCACCGAAAGTCGATTCACAGATCGCAATCCTGACCCGCCGCTCCCAGCCACTATTTCCGGATGTCGATGTCCGTGACTTCTTCCGGCTGGTTAAGGCTGGCTTCGGTGAAAAACGAAAAACCCTGCTGAACGCCTTGAGTGCTGGACTGCATATGGATAAGCCAGAAGTTACTGAATGGTTGCATGCCGCAGGCATCAATCCGCAACTGCGTGCCCAGGCCTTGTCGCTTGAGGACTGGCATAAGTTATACCTGTCCCGGCCAGCTAAACCGTAAGCGTATTGCATTATTGGCCGGAATTTGCTATAATAGGCTGAGCTACCGGTATAAAACGCTGGCAGCTTAATTCGGCGTGATACAACACGTTAGATGAAAATATGATTATGGGGCTGAATTTTAAGCTCGACGTTGGACTTTATCGGTTATATTTGCAGGTCGCTTGCCAGCGCGGATTTTTCCCAATAGGCAAACCATTTTAGATGCAAAATCTAAAGTTAGCGACATGGTTGCAAGCATCGATAACATCCTTGCTCAGCGCCAGTTCGCACTAGCAGCCTAATTATTTAGACTGCCGTGCTCGACGAGACATCAGATATCAGAAAAGCGCGCCAAATTCATCTGGTTGCCCGGGGCTCCTATCCATAGTGCCCGTTAAGATTTAGGATTGCTGCCACGGAATGTTTGTCATTTTAAATAGCCGTGGTTTAAGATCAAAAAACTGACTACACCTGTAGACGATATGCCAAAGATAAACCGGCGGACGCGGGGGCGGTACCCGCCAGCTCCACCATATGACTATGAAAGACCTTTCGGGGTCTTTTTTATTTAGTGCGGCATAGATGGTGGTATACTTGCCGGATGAAGCCGAGATTTGTTTTTGTGCATGGTATTGGTGCGACTACCTGGGAAAACCCTTGGGCCTCTTGGCTTAAGCAAAAGTTGGATACGGCCGGCTATGATACTCATTTTCAGACAATGCCCGACCCACAGCAAGCCCGCAAGCATATTTGGTTACCATATCTTGAAAACGAGGTTAAAGTCGGCTCAAGCGACGTTATCATTGGCTACTCATCCGGTGCCGTAGCGGCCATGCGATATGCGGAAAACCATAAGATATTGGGATCGGTCCTAATTTCTCCAAGCTACACAGATCTCGGCGACGCCGACGAACAGGCGAGCGGCTACTTCGATGAGCTGTGGAACTGGAAGGCAATTAAGTCCAATCAGAAAAAGATTGCCTTGGTGTTTGGAGACGATGATCCGTATATTCCACAGCAGGATTTTGCCTACATAGCAGTGCATATCGGCCCTGAAAAGCTGAAAATACCGGGCGGCGGCCACTTTAATGAGCGGCAGGACTTTCACGAAGTACTCAGCTATATCGAACGAACGTATCCGCTCTTACGGGCGTAGTGTATTGCTATTTCGCTTATGTCTAACTATGATGAGGGCATAAACAGGAATATGCTATGAAATATGTCCCCAAGGCGCAAGGATTTCACACTGTGGCGGCAGCAATGGTGCTGCTAGTGGTTGGCGCAGCGGGTTTGGCGGGATGGAAAGTAGCACAGAATCAGCGGGCCGAGACTGCGGCATCAAGTAATGAAACTGCTCAAGAAAAGCCTCGGCCGGCTGCCCCGACGCTTCCCGATGGCTGGAGGTTGTACGCCGATGAAAAAGTCGGCATACAGTTCGGTTATCCGGCGTCGTTCGGTAGCTTCACCGTTTCACCAAAAGATGATTTACAGTATTCACCACAGTTAGAGTCGGGCATGCGGAGCGACATCGCGGCGGCCCCATATATTCCGGGGCTTTCCGGGCGTTTTTCTGTGGAAACCCATAAAAAGGGAAACTTTGAATCTGCCAGTACCAAATATGGCCCAACTATAAAACTTACAGGTGATACATGGATAGTATCGAAGTTAAACGGCAGTAACCCCACGACTTATAAAGTTGGGGATGAGTATACCGACATACAACGCCGTAACAGTGCCGGCACTAATGTGTACGCTATAGAGTCAGGTGACGAGGGAGTGTACCGGTATAGTATCTATTTCGTAACCAATGGCCGTTTACATGAACTCCATCTGCCTTCGTTCGATACCGGTGCTTACAGTGGCGATACCTTTAATGACAAATCAATGTATGATGATTTTTACCAGCAGCTGCTGGAGACTGTCACGCCGTATTAACCACGCCGTTTGTTGGCGGCGAGTAATCCGAGACCGATAAGTCCTATGGTTGCGGCTAAGACACCGCCCGTTATCATGTTAAAACGGTCGGCCCGCAGGCGTTTTTCGCGCCAACCTCCGCGCATGCCGCGGTTTTCGTCAAGCGTGTCGTATAAGTTGCCAGAGGTAGGCGCGGCATCTTCATCGGCCAACAAGTCAGCATCGGTAAACTTGCCAACCTGTTTTTCGTACATTCCCGGCAAATGCGTACGCTGCAATGCCATGAGTGTTCCAATGGGTCCGACGTACTTCTCGCGCCGGGGTTTTTCCGCGACGGCGTATATATGCTTGGCAACGTAGGCCGGATCGTAGACCGGTTCGATCGCCTGAATCTTATGTCCGCTATAGTTGGCGCCGTTTTGGAACAGGTTGGTGTCTATGCCGGCTGGCATAATGGTACAGACATTGATTTTGCCGAGCAGACCTTCCAGGCGCAGTTCCATGCGGATTGACTCGTCGAGCGCCCGGACGGCGGCTTTACTGGCACTGTAAGCCGAAACATAGGGCTGAGGAGCGGCGGCATTAACGCTGCTGACATTTATGAGCGTTCCATAGTCCTGCTCGCGAAACTGAGCTAAGGCAGCGTGGCTGCCATGCACGTAGCCAAAAAAGTTGACGTCCATGAGGCGCCGCATATCTTTGAGGGGTAAATCATCGAATTTTCCAACCAGGTAGACGCCGGCGTTGTTAATCCAGATGTCAATATGGCCAAACGCCTCGACGGCGCGGCCGCAGAGGTCGTGCACCTGCTCGTCATCGCTCACGTCTGTCATGACGGCTAAGGTTTCAATCCCCATCTCTTCGCAGCGGCGGGCCACTTCTTTGAGTTCGTCCATCCGGCGGGCAGCCAACACGATATTGTAGCCGTTTTCAGCGAACTGCAGGGCAGTGGCCATGCCGATACCACTCGAAGCCCCGGTAATTACGGCAACTTTACGTTCAGTAGGGCCTTCTTTTGCTGTCATGACTGTCTCCTTGTCCTTCAATGTAAATACTGTATATATTCAGTTAAAACCTGTTATCGTCATATATCAGTCAGAAAACTAACAGGTTAGAGCCGCGGATTGGCCTTTTAGCACGATTAGCCTACTATAAAGGTACGATGAGTGGATTCCGTGATTTTCGCCATAAGCGTCAGCGGCCAGTTGCCGAGACTGTCCAGCAGTACTATCAGCCGCCGGGCAGGCGGACGGTTTGGCTGCGGCGCTACGGGCTGATTGTTGCCGGTGTCCTGGCAGTTGGCTTAGCCGCGGCATTTTTATGGTGGCATGCGAACAGTACGGCTACTACCGGCGCAGATAAAAAAGATCAGATTACCGAAACAAATCCGCTGGCCAACAGGAATTTATACGTTGATCCGAATTCCAACGCGGCTACCCAGGCCCGGCTATGGAGCAATATAGATCCGGCGAACGCTACTTTGATGTATAAGCTGGCAGATCAACCCAGCTCGCATTGGTTCAGTAACGCGGTAAGCTACGACGAAGTCCATAGTTACGTACAGGCGGCAAATGACGTCGAACAGTTGCCGGTAACAGTGGCCTACTTCATTCCTTACCGTGACTGTATGCAATATTCCTCGGGCGGCGCTGCGGACCAGGGAGCCTATTATGACTACATTAACACCTATGCCAGCGCGATCGGGCATTTGAATGCGGTGGTTATCCTAGAGCCGGACGCGCTGGTACATATGCACGCCCAGTCTCATACCGGCAAGACATGCTTAGGTGACAGCGAACGCCGCATGTACACGACACTGCTCAATTACGCGGTTGACCGTTTCAAATCCCTGCCCAATACCACGGTGTATATCGATGCCGGTAACAGTGGCTGGTCGACTGACGCGGATACTATTTCAGCACTCTTGCGGGATGTAAATGTGGCACGGGCCGACGGTTTCAGCCTGAACGTTTCCAACTTCCGTATGACGGATGAAACTGTGCAGCTTGGCAATCGCATCTCGGATAAACTGGCAGGTAAGCATTATGTAATCGATACCTCGCGTAATGGCTTAGGACCCTACGACAACCGCGCCAATCCGGCATATAACTGGTGTAATCCCCCGGGTCGGGCACTGGGGCATTATCCAACGATCACCACCGGTGTTAAAAATGTCGACGCGTACTTGTACATCAAAAATATCGGTGAGTCTGATGGCACCGACCCGGACGCTGCCAAATGCTTTGGTGGACCGGCTGCCGGCACCTGGTGGCCGGAGTACGCCGCCGGCTTAGTGGCTCGCTGGCCGCAGAATCTTCAGTTTGATGGCAGGAGCCGGTAACAGTGAGACCTGACCGCAAAAAGGCTGTACTCGTAGCTGTGGATCTCCTGGTCGTTCTGGCGCTAGCCGGTACAGTAACGCATGTGGTGCTATCGCGCCGACAGACAACTAAGGATGCGACCACATGTGCTGGAACGGCACGAACCCACAAGTTGCAATTGGAAAACGGCCAGTTTTCGCAGCCGCAGCTTACAGTGGCGCGCTGCGATACGGTTACTATTATGAATTCAGACAAGCAGGCCTATCTCCTTAACTTTGGCGATTATGACAGGCACCAGGATTATCCGGGCTTTACGCCGCAGGTACAGGTCCAGCATGAAGCGGTCGCCTTTACGGCTTTGCAAAAAGGGAAATACGAGCTGCACGACCACATTGGCAATAACGCGCATCTTGCATTAACCGTAGAGTCAAAACGCTAGGCCTAGTCGTTAATGTGTACCCAGTAGGCTTCTGAAGGCACGTTTTTGGTATTAGTCACGAATGCCATATACCAACCAGCTGGCACGATGCCAGCGTTATCAGGTACGGTGATGCTGACGCCGTCAGCTGTTTTCGTTATGGCCAGGTCAATGGAACGTTGTTCGACGTCGGTGACATGAGTAACCGCGCTCGGGCGGAGCAGCTTAGCGGTCTTTATGTCGGCGGGGTTGGAAGTTTTTAGACTGCTAGTACCGCCGCGGTTCAGCTCAGTAGAGCCACCGTGTATAACGGGGCGGCTGCCGTAAAACAGGTAGGCCGGCGAGTAGATTTCAATCCTCATTTCGAACGAGTTATCGATTGGGTTGGAACCGAAGGTCGCGACCCGCCCGTCAGGGAGCAAAATGGCCTCGGAATGATAGTCGCGTCCAACGGTCGGGCTGGCGGCCTTGGTAAAGGTGTTCGTGTCAGGATGGTAAATGCTGGCTTGCAGGACGTCTTTATCACGGTAGTCGGCTGAGCCGCCAGTTTGTAAAACAGTGTCATCCGGCAGTACGACGACGCCCGGATAGCGCAGGCCTTGCTGGAGGTCCGGCCCGTCCTGGTAGGTTGGATTGGCTTGTTTGAGGTCAACAATAGCGGTACGGCGGGTGGTTACAGATGAGTCGCCGACGCCGCCCCCGCCTAACAGCATAACTTTCTGACTTTGGACCGGAGGCAGCAGTACGCTGGAACTTGTCTCGACGACGTCAGGATCACGCAGGCCGTATACGTTCTGAAAACTATTGTCAGCCAGGTTCCATAAACCGGGCTGGCGGCCAAGTTCAGGCGAACCGTAACCATCAGTGGAACCGCTATAGAATAAACGGCCGTCACCGGTCAGGAACAGCGCCGGATAGGTTGGCAGGTAGCGGTTAAGATCTGGACGGTCCGTCCATTGCTTGGTTGTTGGGTCGTATATTTCTGTCTGTCCATTCAGCAGCTTTCCTTTTTCATCAAGACCGGATGAGGCAAGGATTTTGCCATCAGTCAGGCCGACCAGTGTCGGATACCAGCGGGCGTAATTAAGTGGATCGACCTTTTCGTAGCGCTCCGTATCGGGATTGAATTCATACGAATCCTTGAGCCCGTAATAATCTTTTTTGGGTGAGGCAGTTAAATCTTCGTATGCCGCGGTACCGCCGGCGACCAGCAGGTTGCCATTAGCGAGGAAGGCATGGCCGGCGCAGAAAACATCCCAGGGAGTTGGTACTTCGGTGAAATCGTTAGTTTTCGGATCCCAAATGACCGTACGGAACGTGCCGCCATCAAATGACTTCTGGTCATTGCCAGAACCGGCAATCAGTAAAACTTTGCCGGTTTTGAGCAGGGCGGCATGAATCGAACGAACCGGGTTCTTACTGCTAAGGACGTCCCACTGGCCGTACTGGGCGGCCACTTCGGGGCGGTGCGTATAGTAATGCTGTAATTTAGCGTTCACTGGTTCGGCTAAAGCATTGCCGTTGATGACCAGTATGGCTAGAGTTGCCAGTGTATAGTTTAACCGCCGGTTGCGTAGTAATTTCATATGACCTCCTTAACCTCTGCTAAGTGTCTGGACGTGAATATATGTAAAAGCCGTTGCCTTGCCTGTTTCAGGTGTCCGGACTGCCATACGAGCAGCGGTGACAGGCAGAGCAGCAGATTAACAACCGACCATACAATGATTACCGGGTAGGCGTGGCCGCTCAGGAGACTGTAGGCAAAGAAAACGACGATAAGCGAGGACCACATGAGATGTTTACGAAAAGTGAGCAGCCGGTCGGCTGAAGTCGAATCGCCCTTGGCTGTAACGACGAACTTCGGGGAGCGGCGCAACAGGGTCGAGATAAAAGCCGTAACATATATCGGCGCTGCGATCATGCTAAAGAACATTCCGGCGGCGCCTATGGTGCCGGCTTTTTCGTGGGGACTAACGTTAAAGCGCCGCAGCCATCCGTATAGCAGGATCTGCGCTATGGTAGCGTCCACGTACAGGGCAAGCCAGATGTCGCCAGTTATTTGTAAACCAGTCTGGCCGAGCAACAGGTATACCATGCTGGCAAACATGCCGAAAATCCAGCTGATCGCGACCGACGGGTAGAAAAAGATGAGTGAAATGTAGTGTAATTTTGATGCCAGCGGCAGGCGGCGCAAGATAGGAAAAAAGCGTGTAACCAGCACTTCGTTAGCGCCTCGTGACCAGCGTAACTGCTGTGAGAAAAAGTCTGTCCAGGAAGACGGGCCTTCTCCGACCGCTACGACATCGGGCGTGTATACGGAGCGCCAGTTATTTCCAGTTTCAGGATTGCGGTTGGCATGCAGAGCCATGCCGGTTAACATATCTTCGGTGATTGAATCCTGGAAACCGCCAACCGCTTTCCAGGCGCTCACCCGATACGCATGATTGGTGCCGACGAACATAGCGCTCCGGTAAGCGTTGCCGCCGCGCTGAATAGTTGCCTGAAAAGGGTACGCCTGAGACTCGGCACCCTTGGTAACCGGATTATTGAAATTACCGTACACCTGCGGGCCGACGACAAATGCGACATCCGGATCCTGGAAGTATCCTAAGAAACGCTCGGCGAAGTTAGCGTGCGGTACATGGTCGGTATCTACTGATAAAACATAGTCATAATTGTCACCATGAGCGTCGATCCAGGCATTATGGTTACCGTGCTTAGTACGGGCTTTGAAGGTACCGGATATAGTGTTCCAGTATGAAAAACCTTTTCGGCTGAAGTGTTTAACGCCCATCTGTTGGCAGGCTGCTTTAATTTCCGGGTCGTTGCCTTCGTCCAGCAGCCAGACGTCAATGGGACCGGCGTAATTAATATCGAGCGCATGCCGCAGGGTTTTCTCGGCCAATTCCCATGGTTCCTTGCCGGGTACTATAGTGGTCGTAAAAGCAACGCGCATGCCAGGCTCCGGCTGTACAGGGCGCGGATCTTTAGCAAGTAACGTCGACAGGCACAGGCTGGCGACGTTAAACAGGCGGAGACCCTCAATGACGGCAATGCCGCACAGAATAAAAATAACGCCTGCTTTGGCTGGTCCGCTTAAGTAGGTGAAATTAATATGTGACGGTAAAAACAGCCAAATAAGGAATGAAATTTGAAAGGCAAGGTTAGCCGCAATAAGTACAAGGGCCGTACAGACGTTTCTGCCGCGCAGCACAGATTTGTATTGAACACGGTAACCTGGCTGCGGCCGGCTTAATATGCTGCCGGATAACTGGCTAAAGCGTGGGTAGTCGTATGGTGTGGTGGTCGGTGGCGGCGTGGCGGGCATGTGGCTGAATTCTTATCGTGATTATGTTACTAACGGGCCCACCCTGGAATATGAACAGTATACATTCCAGCTTGCCGTTTACCTGTTGTAACTAAGTAAAACGGACTGCGCTATGGCCTGCTGGCCGGCAGCGGTAGGGTGTAGTGGCTGGGAATCCTGTATGCCCTGGATCCAGGAGTCGGTCGAGCACACATCATGGCCGGTAAAGTCCACGGGGGCAAAACGTACGAACGGGTAATAGCTTGCGACTTGCTGGATAGTGCTGTTGAGCGAATTAACCTCACCGGTTATCCAAGCCACTTCGGCACTGGTTATGCGTCCGCCGAGTGTCTGGGTGCAACTGGAGGAGGCGGGGTTGTAGTAGCCGGTATATATCATCGTCGGTGGCGTACCGCCAGAGCGTAACTGAATGCTGGTAAATAGTGCGAACAGTTTACCCTGAAGAGCCAGTAAATATCCTTCGGCGAGCTTCTTTGCCGGAACGGTCGCACAGTCACGGTAGTAACAATTCAGAATTAGTTCTTGCCAGTGCGCGTCATTAGCACCGGCGGTAATAGTAATAAGCTGCGGGGTGCCGCTGGCGTATGCTCTGCCTAACTGAGCAGAAGGATTAGGGCCGTCGACGCGCTGCTGGGTGATAAGGTCGCCGGCTGTCGCGCCGCTGCAAGCCAGATGAATGAGGGGTAACTGAATGGCCGCTGCAACGGCGTACGGGTAAGCTTCCTGAGTACGGCCACATCGTGTCTCCTCTGACGGTACGGTGGAAACTGTAGGTAAACCGATTCCGGCCGCTACAGAATCACCGAGGGCAACGTAAGAGCCGGCTGTGGTTATTGGTGCGGGTTGAGGTGTGGCCGCCGGTGTCTGAGGCTGCTCCTGCGCCCGGGAAGAGCTGGAAAAGGGGTTGCTGAAATTAAAATTAACTCCGGACCACAAGCCTGACCATATCAGGTCGGAAACCGTGGGGTCGGTATTCGCCGCGGAAGTTTGTGCGGCGGCATGCTGTGCAGGAACCATACCGGTGAGTGCTAAAACAGCCGCCGATACCAATGCAATCCCAAGCTTTCTCATACATGCCCCCAATCGTGTCTTGCTGTAAGCATAACCCCGAGTCGTGGTAGCGGATAGTGAGATATTTCACATCGCACGGTGAGTTAATAGATTTGGTACTATATGTTGTAATGGATATAGATGACGCTCCAATTCTGCCATGTGCCGATAAGCTGGCTTTTGATACCCCGCGGCAAGCGAAGGCCGCCGCCACGGTGGCTGCCTATCAGCATGGCAGCAAACTCAAGATTTACCAGTGCCGCCACTGTAGTTTGTGGCATTTGTCGAGTGCTTACTAAACATAGCCAGTTTCTACCGGCAATAAGTCGGCTATAATTGCTTCACGATGAAAGTAGAAGTTACATGAGCTGGTTTCGCCGCCGCCCGGCGATAATTGTGAAACCTGAAACCATCCGCGGGGTGAACCTTGGCGGTTGGCTGGTGCTTGAAAAGTGGATGACCCCGGAAATCTTCCGCGGTTTGGCTACAGACGAGTATTCATTATGTGAGCGGGCCGACGAATCGGTGCGCGCTAAACTTACTACACACCGCGACACATTTATAACGAAAGATGACTTTATCTGGCTGGCTGACCACGGCGTAAGCGCCGTTCGTCTGCCAATCGGCTACTGGGTATTTGGTGACGCCGATCCATATCTGCCGACGATAGAATACGTCGACAAAGCGTTTGACTGGGCTGACGCTACGGGTATTAAAATTCTGCTTGATATGCATGGTGCCCCCGCTTCGCAAAATGGCAAGGATCACAGCGGTCAGATTGGAACAGCCGGCTGGCATACCAGCGACGTTCACGTCATTAAGACCTTAGGGGTACTACTCGAACTAACCCGCCGCTACAAGAAACGGGACAGTTTCCTTGGTATGGAACTCATGAACGAGCCTGCCAGCAACCGGTCGACCCGCCGGGTACTGCGCCGTTATTATAAGGCGGCCTATCGAATGATTCGAGCCGAATGCGGCAACAGCCCCTGGGTAGTTATTAATGATGGCTACGACGCCAAACACTGGCGCCGCAAACTGCGCGGCCGGCGATATACCAATGTATATATTGATACTCACCAATATCAGTTGTTTAGTGACAAAGACAAACAGCTAAACATTGATGGTCATATCGCAAAAACGACCAAGGAGATTCCTAAAGAACTGGCTACATTACGTAAACACCATCCGGTGATTGTTGGCGAGTGGAGCCTTGCTCTGGACCCCGGTTCACTTCAGGATCTGGATGCCGCCGGTCTTGACGCTGCTAAACGGGCTTATGCTGCCGCACAGCTACTGGCCTATCAAAAAACCGCTGCCTGGTTTTACTGGTCATATAAAACCGGCAAACAGAACGACTGGAATTTCCGCTACTGCGTGGAACAGGGTTGGCTACCTTCAGAAATAAAATAACCCGGACAATATTTTGCCCGGGTTATCTGTTATCAGTAGTGTTATTAGGCAGCTACTGGAGTGTGGCGTTCTTCAGCTGGGAAGATGAAGCCAAAGTACAGGAACGCTAAGGTAAGCGCAACGTGCAAGATGTTGTCGGCCAAGTCAACGTGGAAGAGGCCAAGAACACTGCCGTCGGTACCGACGATGAAACCGATAACAGTTACCAAAGCGTATACGACCGCCATGATTTGGAATGCCAGCTTAGAATAGCGGACAGTTTGTGATGCAGCCAGGAATGCTAAACCAGATACAATGTGTACCAAGTTATGAACTCCGTCGACCCGGAAAATACCGAGAAGCTGACTTTCGTTAGTGAGGCCAGGAATAAATCCTGCGATACCGATAATCAGGAATACAATTCCTGTAGCGAGCGCTGCTTTTTTTAACATAGCAATCTCCTTAATTTATATATTCAAGCCGTGCTTGATAATGCTAAGTATAAACTTAAATCTTTTATAGTTAAGTGACTTAATTAACAGCAAACACTTATTTTTGTCTTGTATACTTGGTGGGCGACAGCATTTTTCCTACATCGACTGAATTTCCATATATAAAATTAAGGATAAGGGGGTAATATAATGGCTACTCAAAAAGCCGAAAAAGAACCGACAACGACGTACGCAACCGCCGCGTTGCAAGTGATAACCTACAAAAAGCTTCAGAATAAAATTAACGGCGTTTTGAAACAATATGGCCTGAATGTGACCCAGTGGATTATTATGGGCCGCCTGCGTGAGAAGAAGTCCGGCCTGCGCACCACTGATTTGGCTAAATTCATCAACGTTGAAGTGCCATTGATAACTATGGTTTCGCAGCCGCTGTTAGGCCGCGGTTTGTTGGACAGCACCAAATCATCGACCGACAAACGGGCGAAGCTGCTCCAGCTTACGGACCGCGCCAATGAACTGATGGACACCGTAGAACTGCGCATGCAACAACAGCTACAAGGTCTGATGAAAGATATTCCCCGCCAGGAACTGAATACGTATTTCAAAGTTTTACAAACAATGCAAAGCGCCTAACCCTTAATAGGGGTAGGTGGATGGTAAAAGCGCCGGCTTATCGATTGGCAGGATACAGCCGGCTGCTTTCGTGGTCTCGATTGTTTTGTCAAAAATTGACTGTACTGCCTTGTTGTAATCGCTGACGTACCGGCTGGTGATCATTGACCCAATAGCAAAAAGTGGTGACAAGACGCTGCTATCAAGCAGCGACCGTTGCTGGCCGACCAGTTTATTGTAGTTATTAGTTTGCTGTTTGATAAACATCGCACAGTTATTCGTCATGGTCGGCATCGCTGTTGGTGATGGAGTCTGCTGGTTGGTCGGAGAAGTCGGGGACTGATTGGCGCTGGATGACGTACTGGTACCGTCTGCCGGTTCACCGGTTTCGGAGTTGGCTACCGCCTCAGATTCATCATTGGTAGTCGGACTGAGGTTCTCCGGCTTATCCTGTAACTGTTGAGAAGTGGCAACTGCCTGAGCGTTGGGAACGGTTACGCTGGCCACTGATGAACTACGTAATTTCGGGATAGTTATAATAGCAGCTACTGCCAGAATGGCGGCTATTGCTACAAACGAAGCCACATATGCTTTGGTCCCTCGTATACCCTTGTCCTTACGTAATTTCCGCACTACCTCATTGTAAAATGTATCCATTAATAAGCAAGCTAGTTGTCCACAGAGTGGATCTTTTCCTTGACGCATGCCGCGTAATTAGCCTAGTCTTAGGTGTATGTTAGATAAAGCAAAAAGCGCGTTAGTCACTGGGGCAAATAAGGGCAAGGACATTGCTTCCATTGCCACTAAAGGCTCGAGCAAAGTTAAGGGCAAATTATTGTCATTCCGCCAGGACAGCGACCTGACACCTGAAGATGTGTTGATCGCGCGGGATTATATTAAAGCCTACTGGCCGAAGCTCGAGCGATACCACCCCAAGGATGATGAAAGCCTCATTGGCCTACCAAAGCCGTTCTTGGTGCCGTCATACGCTGAAGGCCACGAGTTTGATTACGATGAAATGTTTTATTGGGACAGTTACTTCATGGTACAGGGCATGATGGATGAGCAGCATAAAGAGCTGGTTATGGGTATTCTTGAAGACCTGGTCTACCTGTTTAAGCGCTTTAAAGTAATTCCCAATGCCTCACGGCTCTACATGACGGCCCGTTCGCAACCACCGCTGCTCACGAGCTTTATCTTCGATGTCTACCAGGCCTATGATCCCGGCAAAGACTGGCTGAAGGATCATATTGATGTCGCTCAAAAGGAGTACGAAGTCGTCTGGATGGGTACCCGTAAGCCAAATGCCCGCCTGGTACACGAAGGCCTTAGCCGTTATTACGACTTCAATTATCTGCATGATATCGCCGAAGCCGAGAGTGGCTGGGATATGACGCCGCGCTTTAACCGCAAGGCCCTTAACTACCTGCCGGTTGATCTTAACGCGCTGTTGTATAAGTATGAGACCGACTTCGCCCGCGCCGCCCGCATATTGGGCAACAAAAAAGAGGCGGAAAAGTGGGACGAAGCCGCTGAAGCCCGCAAAAAGACTATGAACAAGCTGATGTGGGACCGGTTGCGCGGGTTGTTCTATGACTTTAATTATAAGAAGAACAAGCGCGGTAATGTCAGCTCGCTGGCCACTTATTTCCCGATGTGGGCCGGTGCTGTGTCGGAGCAGCAGGCAAAGCAGCTGGTCAAGTCGCTGAAGCGCTTTGAAAATAAAGGCGGCCTAGCGACTACCGACGCCCTGCCGATCGGCCAGATGGTTATTCCATCTCTGCCCACCCAATGGGCCTACCCGAATGGCTGGGCGCCGTTGCACTTTATAGTGGTAAAGGCTCTGGAACGTTACGGCTACCATGACGATGCCCGCCGCGTCGCAACCAAGTGGATTAAATGCAATTTAGCCTGGTACAACGAGCATGGAGTATTCTTGGAAAAGTACAACGTAGTATCGCCAGACCGGCCGCCAGCTAAGGGTGTGTACCCGTCACAGACCGGTTTCGGCTGGACCAACGCCGTCTTTGAGCGGCTGTGCCAGGATTACGTCGACAAGCGGGCTTAAAAGGTGAATTTGCACGTGGGGCGTAGATACTTGGATGTGGGTTACTAGACAAGTTGCTTCAAATTAAGGTACGATAAAGCTGACAATAAGCATAAGAAGGGTAATCTTTTAGATATAAAAGCTTATGGCAGCACGACTTCCTACTCCCGGCGGTGATGATAATGCCTGGGGTGTTATCCTCAACGATTTTTTGGGTCAGGCACATAATTCCGACGGCTCGCTAAAGCAGCTATCGCAGTCCCAAGTTGATGGCCTTGTTGTAACATTGGACCACAAGGTCAATAGTGATGACTTAGCAGACGTTGCAACCAGCGGATCCTATGTAGACTTAATCAATCGGCCAAGTATTCCTACTGAAGCGCACGAAGTGGGGGCTGTAGCCTCGGATCAATTAGACGATGACATTACAGTATTGGTAAATGATACAGATTCAGCTACGAGCGGTGCTTTACATACGGCTTTTGTAACCAAAGATGTTGTGACGTCATTAAGCCAAAATATGCAGGCAACGGCCGCACAAAGCGCGGCATCAGCCCACCAGCCGGTCGGTTTGCCGAATTCAGTGACGATTAGTAATACTACTACGGTGTCACCGTTAATTAGTGCTAACTTTGCGGCCGAAGATCTCGCAGTAGGCGACGTTATACAAATTTATTGCACCGGAACTTTTTTAAATACCAGTGGAACGGCCGTAACTCTGGCTCCAAATGTTTCGTATGGGTCGTCTGTTCAGGGAGGTCCTGGTAGTTTCGCTGCGTCACCATTACCGTATGTATGGTCCACTGAAGTCAGGTTGGTAGTGAACGCGGTTGACGCCCAGGACATGTACTGCCTCTTTTCGGTGGAAACTCCTACAGGGCCGGAACGCTGGGTTACGCAGTTTAGCGCTACTCAATCTTTATCCGTCAACTCATCGCTGACATTTGCCATCAAGCTTGGTACGGCAAGTACGTCGGCCGTATTTACTATGACAAGCGGATGGATTAACCGATTGCCACCATCATCTCAGCAGGTATCGCCACCGTTATGGTTTGCGGATTACGACCTGGTGGGCACGAATGGTACGGGCACGGTACAGGGTGTATGGTATCGAGAACAGGAACCTAACAGCGTAAATGCCAGTATAAACCGCATTTCCATAGTACCGGCAGTCCAGGTGCCAGGTGCCGGCGCTTATAAGCCGCTGGGCAATGCGATGCGGGTCGAGCTCCATCCTTATTCTACTTCGAACCCGGGAACCAGTGAACCGGCCGATGGTGATGTACAGGGAGGTTCGTATAACCGGGCTGAGTGCTATGACCGTTATCCAACAGGTACAGCCAGTAGTACGCCGCCTGCCGACTGGCCAGATCCAGTTGGATCAGAACGTTGGTACGGCTTCAGTGTTTTCTTTCCTGACGATCACATTTTTGCAACAGACTCGACTTGGTTTACCTTGACGCAGTGGAAAGGGTATCATGGCGGGTCTCCGCCCCTAGCAATAGAACTAAACCGGCAAACACTGCGTTTTGGTGGTACGAGAGGGCCCAGCCTGCCGGGTTACAATCTGATGACCGTAACGGCCGGCAAGTGGTACAAAATAGTCGTTGGAATTAAATGGTCTACCCAACCGGCTGTCGGCTGGGTAAACGTGATTGTTAACGACCAGGAGCTCATCCCGCGCTTCTACACCGACACTATGGATACATACGGCGGCACAGGAGACCTGAATGCTGATCCAATATACCTTAAACAGGGTATCTATCGATCTAAAGATTGGTCGGTGACGCATGTGCTGCACTTTGGTAATATGGTTGTCGGGCGCCATCGTGGAGATGTCGAAAGCAAATTAAACAGCGTGCTAGGAGCGTAAATACTTATGCAGTCATTCACTCACACCCCGGCCCCTGTTAGTATGCAAGTGGTCGTTCATGGCAGTAATGCGGCAACGCAACGTCCTAGCGGCGCCGTGGCTGTTTACTGGGTGGGCGCAGTTATGCCAACCAATGCAATTGCCGGTGATTTATTAAATATTAACGGTACCTTGTCGACGATTGCAGTGCCGCCAGCTGTCGGCTCTCCGATAGCCTGGTTTGATTTTCGGCAATATGACGGCAGCGGGATCCTTGCTTCCCGAATTGGCTCATTTATAGCAACGGTTTATGGTACGCCAGCTTATACTGCAGGCTCTAATGTCGCCATTACCGGAGGATCGCAGTACATTGCTATCCCCAATGACCCGGCGTGGAATCCTGACACCACTGGATCACTTACGGTTATCGCTATAACTAATGAAGCTGTTTACGGCAATGGCAAGACCCGCTGGTTCGCGTCCCACAGAGCTGCCGATGCAGATGGGACGCCAGGATGGGGTTTTGGGCGCGGATCGGCCAGTCCTTACGCTGTTAATTTGACGGTCCGGGACAATGTGAGTTCACAAACCGTTACAAATGGTACGGATAGTGTAGCGGGATATCAGGCAAAAGCCGCAATTATACAGCCAGCTGGCAGCCATGGAATTGTAGCCGGTTCGCAAACGACTACGGCAGTTTCAACTGTTACGGGCTCCCAAAATAATATGGCTCGTTTGATCCTTGGCCTCCGATATGACAATCCGGAGGCGCTCACTGGCCAGGCGCATTCCAACCTTACTTCTTACCGGGGACTGCTAGTGTATAACTCGGCCCTGACGCAAGCACAAATAACTGATTATGCCAACGTAGCTGGCGCCGGACCAATATAACAGAGTATGTTATTCGTTGTCTTCGATGCCTAAGCGCGTTACACTAACAGTACTTAAGGGAGTGAAGCACTATGGCTGGTCTTGTAATATTTTTAATCATTGTTATCCTGATTTTCATCCTTTCAGGCATTAAAATTGTTAACCAGTACGAGCGCGGCGTCGTACTGACGCTTGGTAAATTTACCGGGCTTCGTGATCCAGGTTTGCGGATAGTTATTCCTATTTTTCAGCAAATTACTAAAGTTGATATCCGCTCCCGTCCTATCGATGTGCCCGGCCAGGAAATCATCACCCGTGATAATGTTACCGTTCGGGTTGACGCCGTGGTATATTTCCGCGTTACCGATGCCGCCAAGGCTGTCCTGGAGACCATTAATTATATCTCTGCTACCAGCCAGTTCGCCCAGGCGGCCCTGCGCGACGTTTCAGGAAATGCTGACCTTGACGATGTCCTTAGTAAGCGCGAGCAAATCAGCGAGCAAATCAAAATTATTGTTGATGCCGAGACCAGCAAGTGGGGTATCGACGTTGAGAACGTTAAGATTCAGAACGTTGAGTTGCCACAGGAGATGAAGCGGGCCATGGCCAAGCAGGCAGAGGCTGAGCGTGACCGCCGCGCTAATATCATCAATGCTGACGGTGAAAAAATTTCAGCACAGGCGCTAGCCGAAGCCGCAGCCATGCTGGCCGCTACGCCAGGCGCTATGAACCTGCGTACGCTTAACACTTTGGAACGCATTAGCACCGAACCGTCACAGAAGACTATCATGATGTTCCCCGTCGAACTTATCGATGCTATCCGGGGCATTGCCGGAAACGTACGCAAGTAACATTTTTAACCGCATTGCGAGCATAACTGCTTTACACTGAGTCTCATAATTCTATAAACCGGAGAATAGTATGTCAGCAAACGGATACCTACAGGCAGCAGCAGCCCAGTTACAGAGTGCCGCCCAGGCGGTCAAGCAGGAAGCTGACCATATGCGCGCCGAGCTGGCTAATTATGAGCGCCAGGCAACTCATGAGATAGATAGTAAATCTACGAACGTAAAGGCACGTCTGGCCGAAATGACCGCCATAAGTGATCAGAACGCTGCCGCCAGCCTCAACCATGTCGTACAGGGGCTTCAGGGTGATATTGACGGTAAAAAACGCGAAATGCAGCAAAAGAAAGCTGAAACGGAAGCGGCCATTAAGGGTAAAGAGAGTGCCGCCCAAGGCCTCCAAAGCCAGGCTCAGGGTTTACAGAGTCAGGCTGCCAGCTTTAAATAGCGGTTCGTCCGGGGTAATACGCACAAAGTATGAGACAATAGCTGGCATCATGGATTTTCCACAAAAAAGTACATTTTACCGGGTTACCGGCAAAGCTCTCATATTTGACGACCAAAACCGGTTATTAGTTATCTGTAATGCTAAGGGACACTGGGAGCTGCCAGGCGGCGGCTGGGAATACGACGAATCATTCGAAGAATGCCTGCGCCGCGAGATAGATGAAGAGCTTGGCGTAAACGTATCTGAGATCGGCGCGGTACGATTCATGTACCGGCGCATGCATAACGAAGCAGGGGTTTCGGCGGTACGGATCGCTACGGATGTAACACTGAACAGTTATGATTTTGCTATTGGGGACGATATGCGGGAGGTCCGGTTCGTCAGCCGTGCGACATTTTTGCGGCTTGATTTCACCCATGCCGAGGGCGATGTAGCCGACCACGTTGACGAGATTTGGCCGTAAAATATGTAGGGCAGTTGAAAAAAACCGCTTCTATCTGTAGAATAACTAAGTCTGAACGCTATACATGCGTTTTGGCTCTTTAGCTCAGTTGGTAGAGCAGAGGCCTGAAGAGCCTTGTGTCCCCAGTTCGAGTCTGGGAGGAGCCACCAAAAAACCCATTTCTTGAATATTTCGGGAAGTGGTTTTTTTTATGCCCGGATTGCGCTTACTTTGTAAACATGAGCGGTGTATGATGTAGCTACAATGTGGCATCCGGAATCCGGCACTAAACTGATACTTGAGGACCCGCAGGGACGAATTCTAGCCTGCTTGCGCGACAATGACCCGACCATTCCATATCCCGGAAAGTGGGACTTGCCCGGCGGTGGCGTAGAGCCCCACGAGACATTATTGGAATGCGGCCACCGGGAGCTATTCGAAGAGTTTGGCCTGCAAGACGTTCCTTTAGCCATGCTAGACCAGATTGAGAGTAGGTGTACGCCCGGTAAGATCATGGGACGGGCCTGGGGTAGGCTAACGGCCGTACAGGTCGGCAGCATCGCGTTTGGACCCGAAGGGCAGCGTTACGACTTCTTTTCTGTACCGGAAATCGCCGAACTGGATTTTGTACCGCAGCTGCAGGAGTACGTGCTAACGCTGCATGGACTGGCTAACAGGGTAAAACTACTTGAACGAACGGCCTAAGTCTAGTACAATCAGTTCCGTTGTACTGTTATGCGGGTCTAGCTCAGTTGTTTAGAGCGCGTCCTTGCCAAGGACGAGGCCAGGGGTTAGAGTCCCCTGACCCGCACCAACCATAAGCACTTCAAAGACTTTTTCGGAAGTCTTTTTGTTTTCTGTATACTAATTCTATGAAGACATCAGTCCTAATTACTGCGGTGGCTGGCTCGGGAAAGTCCACGACATGCAAAGCTTTGCAGCAGCTTGGTTACAATGCTTGCGATCTCGAGTCCATTTTAGGATTATATGAACTTGTTGATGAAAAGACCGAAAAAACAATACCAGGCAATCTTGAGCAAATTCGTGACGGCGTGGATTGGCGTTGCAATAAAGTGAAGTTGCAGAGTTTACTAAATAATAGTGATGAAGAATTAACATTTTACTGTGGTGGTATGTCTAATACGGAAGAAATTTGGGACGTATTCGATAAAGTCATTGTATTAACAGTGAGTGATACGACAACCGTATTGCGCTTATCTAGTCGCCAAGCCGGTGAATTTGGTAGCACTCAAGAAAATAGGGATTGGGTACTGAGTTGGAAACATGGTTTTGAGCGACGATTACTTGAAGCGGGTGGTATACCCGTAAGTGCTGAAGATGTTCCCGCAGAGGTTGCGAAATTGGTCGTGAAAGCAGCGTTATGATTGATTATAATATATTAAATCGATTCCTTGACGATCAGAATAGAGTTACTGTTTGGCCTGCAAAACCAGCCAACAAGTCACTTATTTTAGATTATCTTGTGACAAAATTTGAGATTAACAGAGTGTATAGAGAAAAAGAAGTTAACGAGATATTGAATGCTTGGCATACTTTTGAAGATTGGGCTGTTCTTCGGCGTGCATTAATAGACGAAGGTTATATGACTCGTGACATAAATGGCTATGAGTATCAAGTTGCCGACATATCTGACTAAAAGATGAAACAGTACTATTGCAAAAAGTATGTTAACATGTAATTATATTTTGATGACTGATTCCAGTGAGTCCAAAATAAAGAAAATTGAGCGAACTCTCGCATTAAATAATGCTGCCGACCAGCTCGGATTTGATGCTGATACACGACGGGCTATGACCCATGTCGAAACATTGATTTCTGTTTTGGAGAAAGCTGGGATGACATGGGCGGATGTTCCTGACAACTTTACGCTCGAAAAAGCTATAGGCGAGTCCCCTGATGCTATGATGGTGCTTGAAACGGGACGAGCGCTTGACCCCGGGCTAGTGCTTGCCGAACAAGCTCAATATGACCCAGGGCTAAGAACTGCATTACTTGCTAAGTATGTGCAGTGTATCGAAGTTGCTTTACCTGGCGAGAGAATGACTGTAGAAGAAACACTGCAATCATTACTACAGCGGGAACCATAGGTGTAACTCCCAGCTCTTACTTAGTCTGTAAGTATTCCTCATAAGAAACCTCAAGTATTCTCCTCCATCGCATTAGTTCTTCTCTGATAAGGTGTAAACTTTTACCCCCTTGCTGCACCAAATTGAATAATAGAGAAGACGCATTTTCGTGATGCGTCTTTTAATTTCAAGCCCATCTGTTATATAGGTGAGAGTACCGTGTAGTCGATGTCCTGTTATCATTACTATATGACCGATATTGAAGTAGATGTATTAGCGGAAGAACTATATAAATATGGACAGATGAAACAACTTCTTAAAAAAGCTGATGCCATTGTTGCTTTAGGAAATATGGATTTGCGGTTGGCTACTAGGGCTGCCGAACTTTATCACGAAGGTTTAGCATCTACTGTCGTAGCATCTGGAGGCATAGGTAGGCTCACTCCGAAGGAATGGACAAACCCCGAAGCTGTTATTTTTGCGGAAGAACTATATAGATGTGGAATGCCTGGCGACAATGTTATCGTTGAAGTGAAATCTACTAACTTGCCAGAGAATATTCGACTGTCGCTGGAGTCACTCAATCATGCGGGACTAAAATCGGAACATTTGATACTTGTATCACTCCCGTTTGCTGAACGTAGAATTATGAGATTGTGCCAGAAACAATTCCCTCACGTCGTCATTCAAATTACATCGCCGAATATCTCTTATCAAGAATATGCCAATGATGCGATTAGTAGAGAAGAGTTAATAAACTTGATAGTAGGTGAGATAGATAGATTAGATAAATTTCCCTCCAAAGGGTTTAGTATGCCCGAGCAAATACCAGAAGTAGTACTGGGTGCAATGAATAAGCTAATGAATGTTGGCTTCGATAAGTACAAGGTAGTGTGACTCTCTGCATTCATTTAGTTAGCAAATACTCTTGATACGGTACATCTAGTATTTCTCTCAAACGAGCCATCTCATCTTTGATAATGTGTAAACTTTTACCCACTTGCTGCACCAATTAGAACCAAACGATTTTGGAACAGCATTGTTTCTAACTGAAAGACCCTATTAGGGTCTTTTTTCTTGACGTGAGCAGTAAAACACATTATATTCAACCACATGGTTGAAGAATCATTAAATTATAACAATGTGTTTCACGCACTTGCCGACGAAACTCGTCGAGATATTTTGTTGCAGCTGAATTCTGGTGAGAAAACAATTACTGAAATTGCAAAGAAGTATTCAATGAGTTTTGCTGCTATTGCAAAACACCTAAATGTACTAGAAGCAGCGGCATTAATTTTCAAAAGGAAACAAGGTCGACTTCAAGTCATTTCACCCAATCCGCAAACGGTAGCCGATATTACAGAGTATTTGAAGCAATACGAAGTTATGTGGGATAAACGGTTTAATAATCTAGAAAACATACTAAAGGAGAACTAATGAACGAAACAGTACTTACACACGAAGGCACTAAGTTAACAATTGAGCGAGTCATTAATGCCCCTAAAGATAAAGTTTGGGAAGCATACGCTGACGCGGATGTATTCGCTAAGTGGTACTCAACAGACGGCTGGACGACACGAGTAAAGCACTTTGACTTTAGTGCGGGCGGTTATACGCTTTTCGCAATGAAGTGCGAGGATGAAAGTCAAGAAATGTTTGGACAAGAGAGTTGGAACAAGTCGGAGTTCAGTACCGTTATTCCTAAAGACGTATTCACCTATAAGGATAGCTTTTCAGATGAAGACGGCAACTTAAACGAGAATATGCCAAGCACTGAAGTAACGGTCACTTTAGAAGAAACGGGTGATGCAACAAAGATCACATCGGTGAGTATATTCGGTTCAGAAGCTGGACTTCAGCAAGCCTTAGCAATGGGTATGGAAGAAGGTGTTAAGCAGACCTTTAACAAGTTAGCGAATGTTGTAGAACAATAAGCTCTGAATGACTTTAGGTAATTAGACTCGGCATAGGTTAAACTGATTTACCATTTTTTAACTTATGCGAGTCTACATTGCCATTAGCGGTTAGAAATACGCCGGCTATGCTGCACCATTTCTGTGTAACATGAAAAACCTCTAACAGTGCTTTTTTTGTTTGCTAAAATAGAAATGAAACTAATTCTTATTAAGGGAATAATCTAAATGGCAACTATCAATCCTTACATTAACTTCAACGGAAATGCCGAAGAAGCATTCAATTTTTACAAATCCGTGTTTGGGGGCGAGTTTGAAACGATTATACGCTTCAAAGATCTTGAAAGCGCTGAGTTCCCTGTACCTGAAAACGAAGCAAATAAAATCATGCGTATTGTTTTGCCGATCGGTGAAAATACTTTAATGGCCAATGATGTTCCTGAAAGTCTGGGTCCAGTAAATGAAAATGAAAACCGGTCCAAGATAGCGATTACTACAGAAACCAAAGAAGAAGCCGATAAGCTATTCAGAGGTCTTTCAGAAGGGGGCGCCATTGAAATGCCTATGGCGGAGAGCCCCTGGGGTACCTATTTTGCTATGTTTAGAGATAAGTACGGTATCGAATGGACAGTAGAATTTGACTCAAATGGAGATGGGCAAGCATAGCTCGTCAAAGGCGATCCTAACTTCATTAAGAATGCCCAGCATTTGGCGGCTCTAACCGTACGCAGCACCTCTGAATAAAGCTACACTTTTATTAATGATGCTGCGCCAATTTTGAGTATTATAAAGGGCTTCATGGAAGTCCTTTTGTTTATTTCCTCTTTCATGTAATACTGGATTGTAATAACCAAAAGCAAAATGCCAAATAGAAGCTATCATTTCCACATTACCAAAAAAGACGAAAAGCGCCTGATAAACCGCGTCTGTTCTGTTTTTGCCGTACTAATGCCACTCACCGCATTACCCCAGGTATGGCTTCTGTATTCAACGAAAGAGACAGCGGGGTTGTCTCTGGCGATGTGGATATTGTACTGCGTCGGGTGTGTTCCTTTTCTGCTGTTTGGATATATATACAAACATACGCAGTTAATCGTTTTAAATATTATGTGGCTAATCGTGCAGGCAATTATGATTGCCGGCATCATCATGTACTCCTAAAAATTACCTGACGCCGAAAATAAAATTTCTTGGGCTGTCTTCTTGTTTTGTTATCATGCTCTTATGGCATTATTCTTTATCACTGGAATTGCAGGCACCGGAAAGTCAGAACTGGCCTTAGGGCTGAGAGCGCGCGGTTATGAAGCATATGACACTGATGACGATGCCCTCGCGCGGTGGCAAAACGTCGCGACCGGCTATATTTATCCTAAATCGTCCGTTAAACCAGGGCAGCGTACCCAGGAATTTTTAAATCAGCATAAGTGGAATGTGCCGCGTGAATACGTAGAAGAGCTGGCATTGAAAGCGGAAAGTCACCCTGTTTTTATGTGTGGCACCGCGAATAATATTGATGAGCTGAGAGACCTGTTTAACGTGGTATTCGCACTAACGATTGATGACGACACATTGAAAACCAGGTTGGCCTCGCGCACTAATAACGACTGGGGCAAGCAACCACAGGAACTGGCACAGACCCTCGCTCAGCAAAAAGACGCCATTCAAACATATAACAGCTCGGGGTATACCTTAATTGATGCCTGCCAGCCTCGGGATACGGTAATTGATAACATACTTACTAAAGTTACGGGTTAGCTTTCGCAGATACGGAATATTTTTGGTGTAAGTTTACTGTGTTGATTTAGACGTTGAGCCGGCAGAATCTTCAATTACATATTTGCGCAACCAGAGTAGTATAGAGGGATGGTTCAAAGCACTCCTCACGTAATAATTTACTCGCACGGTTTCGGCGTGCGCAAGAACGGCCGTGGCCTATTTACGGAAATTGCCGCAGCGTTGTCCGGCGCTCAGAACGTTATGTTCGACTACAGTCCCATTAACGAGGAAGCTAACACGCTCACGATGAAGCCGCTACAGGATCAGGCATTGAAACTCCGTAAAGTCATCAATGCCGTCAGGGCCGAACACCCGGACGCCGTCATTGATTTGGTATGTCACTCACAGGGGTGTGTTGTTGCGGGGTTGGTGAAACCTCGTGGTATACGCAAGGTTATCATGCTCGCTCCTCCGGAAGATTTCAGCGAAGCGGCAGTCGTGGCGTGGCTTAATAAAAAGAACGGCGTAAACATTGATGTATCCGTACGGACACGTTTAACGAGTGCTAGCGGCAGTACAACGGTTATCCATCCTGAATACTGGCAAAGTCTGGCTGGTATAAATACGGTGAAGTTGTATAACCGTCTGGCGCGGTTTACCAAGTTGCGGATCATACATGCCCGCCAAGATGAAGTGCACGGGACAGCCGCATCTGCGGCGCTTGACCCGCTCATTTCGCTCGTGACGCTGGACGGCAACCATAACTTTAGCGACCCTGAAGACCGTAAACGCCTCCTGTATATTCTGCAAAAAGAGTTAACTATAGAGTGAGTTCTTACCGGCCATCTTTCGTATGTGTTATTTCTTATTGTCTTAAAGTACTTTAAGTAACTACACTAGATATAGTCACAGTACAAACTGTAAAGGAGTCAAACATGATAGAAGCAAAAGCACGCGCGGTATTTAGCGTTGATAGCCCCTTTGAAAAAACGACAATTGAACGGCGCGACGTTGGACCGAAAGACGTTCTAATTGATATTAAATTCGCGGGTATTTGCCACTCAGACCTCCATACTGCCCGCCAAGAGTGGGGCAGTATTGAATATCCGATTACACCCGGCCATGAGATTGCCGGCATCGTAGCGGAAGTCGGCCCGGAAGTTACGAAGTATAAAGTTGGCGATCGGGTAGGCGTGGGCTGTATGGTTGATTCATGCGGCGAGTGCGAATATTGCTTGCGCGGCGACGAGCAGTTCTGTGTTAAAGGCAATGTGCAAACCTACAATGATACGAACCGGTTTGGCGATGGCCGGCCTACTCAGGGTGGCTACTCATCTCGTATTGTGGTTACGGAAAGCTTCGTACTCTCAATTCCCGAGGCTATCGAACTGGATCAGGCAGCTCCGCTTTTATGCGCCGGTATCACCACTTACTCGCCACTGCGCCACTGGAATGCTGGTCCAGGTAAAAAAGTAGCGGTTGTTGGCCTGGGCGGCCTCGGACACATGGCCGTTAAAATCGCTCACGCCATGGGTGCTAATGTTACGGTACTTTCTCGTTCAGAAGGCAAGCGTGAAGATAGCTTGAAGCTTGGCGCGGACACATACGTAAATACCAGTGACGAAGGAGCGCTTAAAAAGTTAGCTGGTACGTTTGACCTGATCATTAACACTGTCAGCAGCGCTCAAATGGATATCAGTTCCTACCTGCAGACGTTGAGGGTTGACGGTACGTTAGTAAACGTTGGCGCGCCGGCAGAACCTATCTCCGTAAATGTTTTCGCGCTCATAGCAGGCCGTCATTCATTCGCGGGTTCTATGATCGGGGGCATAAAGGAAACGCAGGAAATGATCGACTTCTGCGCGGAGCACGGCTTAGGCGCAGAGATCGAAGTAATCTCTGCGGACGAAATTGATACGGCGTATGAGCGAGTTTTAAATTCCGATGTCCGGTACCGGTTTGTGATTGACAACTCGACTCTCTAGTGTGGACTGGCATTATATGTACGAAACAGCAGATGCTTAAGTTATAATTGGCGTAAGCATGATAAAACCAAAACTTAAAATTCTTCTATCAGTCTACTTGTTTAGCCAAATCGGCTTCTACATTTTCGCGCCACTCTACGCCTTGTTTGCTCAGGGCCTGGATATGGAGCCGAAGGACATCGCCCTGCTTTGGAGTTATTACTCATTGACCATGGCGGTGTTCATATTGATCTTTGGTAAGCTTGAAAACAAACGAAAAAAAGAAAAGTTTCTGGCATTCGGCATGCTGCTGTTCCCAATCGCCGATCTCCTGTTTTTGGGAGTCCATACGCAGCTGGCGTTAGCGGGAGTATTGACGATAAACGCGCTGGGCGGCGGCATAACCATTCCGGCGATAAAGACACTATTCGCGAAAAACGAAAACCGGGGAAGGGAAAGTGAAGAGTGGTCTTGGATGGACAGTGGTAATATGTTTTCGTCTGCGATCGGCGCGGGCATCGGTGGGCTTATTCTGAGCCTGGATGGTTTCCGCGGCTTATTTTTGACCATGGCTGCCGTACAGTTTCTAGCCTTTGTGCTGGCGCTAAAATCCATAACGGTCAGGCGCTAATAGTCCATATCGCGAATAGCGCTGTTTAAGCCAGCTTGTTATTTGCTATGATTATCAGTATGAAGACAACCTATGAAACGGTGGTTATAGGCCATGGCAAACATGCCGCTATCGAAATACCGGCCAAAAACCTTACTGAGATCGGTGGCAATAAGCGGGCGCCATTGAAAATTACTATTAATGGCTACACTTATCAGAGCACGGCAACGGGAGTGGACGGCACATGTATGGTCGTATTCCCCTCGCGCGACCGCGAAGCCTCGGGTGCCGTAGCGGGAGATCGCATAACAGTCACGCTGGAGCTGGACGATGGCTATAGGCACGTGGATGTGCCGCCTGAGCTCAGTGAGGCTCTAACCGCGAGCGGCCTCAGTGAAACATTCCATAATCTTGCCTATTCCAAGCGCAAAGAGTTCGCCCGGCAAGTGCATGAAGCCAAAGCGGAAGAAACGAAGCTACGCCGGATCGAAAAGGTAATCGATCAGCTTAAACAGTAAGCCGCCGCCGGCCAACAAGTTGCTTCAGGAGCTGTCATAAAGCTATCCGAAGGCTTTATGTATCGCAATGCCAACAAAGGCTGCCTCCTTATCAATAACTGTTTAGTCTGCAAGGGTAATAAATAGTTATATTGGTTAAATATATGACAGACCTCGTGCCGCATTAGCGGTGTAATAGCCGTAACAATTCACATAGGGAGAAGCATTATGGCACGTTCTGACATACAGCAAGACCGCGACATACGGGCGGATATCGAAGAAAAGCGTGCAGCAAAACGCATGGATAGCAGCGCGAAAAACAGTAGTCATACTGTCGAAGCCGCGATAGTTGATGAAGGTTTGCAACATCGTAAATATGGTGGTTTTCACTTCGGCTCAGCTTTTTTTGGCTGGCTCGTAAGCACGGGTATGGCGGCTATATTATTATCACTTTTGGCAGCCGCAGGAACGGCAATCGCATTGACGCAGGTTAATGATGCTTCTGATGTGAGCCGGGACGCGGCTAATTCAGTCGGCCTGGCCAGCGGCATCGTGCTGAGTCTGGCACTTGCCCTGGCTTATTACGCTGGCGGTTATGTGGCTGGCCGTATGGCGCGGTTCGATGGGGCGCGCCAAGGCGTGGGCGTCTGGATTATCGGTTTGGTCGTTACATTGATTCTTGGAGGTGCCGGCACTGCGCTCGGTGCGAAATATAATGTACTGCAGCAACTGAATCTGCCTAATCTGCCGGTCGATGGTAGTACTTTTACGAAGGGCGGTCTCATAACCTCAATCGTAATCCTGCTTATAACACTTCTCGCGGCCATGCTGGGCGGTAAGGTTGGTGTAAAGTACCACCGTAAGATTGACGCTGCGGGGACGATTGATAACGTAGCGCTGTAAACGCGGGCACAGATATGCGTTTAGCCTAGTATGTAAATTATATTTTTTGCCCATTATAACAATATAAATATATTGTAAAACGATAAATGACGTGCTATATTGTGGTGAATAATATAAGGAAAGCACATGAAACGTGGATCAACATTTATTCTCAGAGGCGCAGTTATTGCCATTGGAGCTGTAGTGCTCGCTCTTTGTGTATTCGCCTTACCGGCAATATGGGCGGCGGTTGCTGAAGAATATCCACACTATACCTATGTGTTTTACGTTATCCTGAGTGCTTTCTATGTTGCTGCGGTGCCGTTCTATGTCGCGCTCTACCAAGCCATGAAACTTCTCTCGTATATTGATAACGGCAAAGCCTTCACATTGTTTGCGGTAAAGGCACTTAAGCGAATAGCTTATAGCGCGCTGTCTATTAGCGCGGTATTTGTGGCGAGTTTGCCATTTTTCTACATCTGGGCCGATAATGACGACGCGCCTGGTCTGGTCATTGTAGGCATGTTCCTTGTCGTAGCGCCGTTCACCATCGCGGTATTCGCGGCGCTGTTGCAGCGGCTGTTCCGCGAGGCAATCGAAATTAAAGACGAAAACGATTTAACGGTCTAGGTTACCACTATGGCAATAGTAATAAATATCGATGTCATGCTGGCTAAGCGCAAAATGAGCGTTACGGAACTGACCGAGAAGGTGGGCATTACTATGGCCAACTTGTCTATCCTTAAGAACGGACGGGCTAAAGCGGTGCGTTTATCGACGCTGGAAGCAATTTGTAAAGCGCTCGATTGTCAGCCAGGTGACATTTTGGAATACCAGCCTGATAAGGCTCATAAACGGTAAAAAACACTACATATAGCGTAGTGCGCTTATGTTATAGTACTAATACTTAACAAGCAAAAGCTGGAAGCAGGTGAGATTCCTGCACTGTGCCGCAACGGTAATGGTCTATGTAGAATATATAGCCTAAGTCCGATACAGCTACTAAACAAGCCTTCCGAGCAGAAGCACGCGGCCCTATGTGGCGGCCCATTGTCTGCTCGCTCGGTAGACAAAGACAGAGGGAACCAACCATGGCCGTCGCAGCCGAAATGCATACTTATGAACCTGATTACCGGCTGGTTGATGCTATTCCGGAAGCGTATCAGCAGCGGCAGGCAGTGCGCGTGCAGGCCGAAGCGGTACTAGAGGAACGCCGCGACCGAATGACGGCTGGCGAAGTAATGGTGTCGGTCGATGTCTTGTCGACTGCTCACCGGGTGCTTGCTGCCGGAAGATGGTACGGCCAGGGAAGTCCGCAACAAATCGAGCTATTTGAAGGTTTGAAACTAGATAGCCACCGCGCTTTAGCCGAATGGTACCGTAAAAACACCGCGGAATATTTCCCGCCTGAACGTCATACTTTCGACGACGCGACGCGGGATTTTTATTCTAATGGATTGTCGACCGGCCGGATGACCGAAAACGGCATCGTGCCAATTCCGGACAGTCCCGAAGATGAAGCCCGCCGCGTTAACGAGCATGTCGAAGAACGTACGCCGCAGATACTCCGCAGCCTGGGCTGCGTTGCTATTGGTACCGACAAAATCAGGACAGTTTCCGAATGTACCGATAAGGCGATTGTCGATTATAACGATGATGTGGCTGCCAAACGGCCAGCACGGAGTTCGGGCGGACAAGTGCCGAAAATCGCCAAGCTGATGATACGGGACATGGGCTTTGACGCCGATAGCAGCGACCGGTTCCAGGAGCAGGTCGCCATTAGCGGGTTGCTGGTAACGCATGAGATTATCCAAAAGACCCTGGAACGCGCCGGATTAGCCGTAGCTCATATGGATAAAACTGAACTGCACGCCGCCCAAATACTGGCCCGCGATGACCTGATGGATTTTATACGCCGCCTCGATACTGTTGCTAGCGAGGAATGGTGTACCAGCGTATTCATGGGCGAGCAAGTCTCGCAGGACCACCCCAAGAATTATGAGACGTTCCGCCAGGAGGCGCTGCGCCGGCAGGAGGGTTTGTGGGACATAGCTGAAACTGTCGCCCAGTTTGTGCTCGATCTGGCCCGCGACAATGTAGACAGGCGCGCTGCTCCGGCTATGGTAGAAAAGTTCATCAAATTGCAATTACTGGAGCTGGGCAAGGAAAGTACCGAAATTGCCGAACATATGTTCGACCGAGAAACAGCCCAAGGGCTGCAGGAAGTCGCGCGCCTGGAGTCAATCGGCAAGCAGGAGCTGGCCTTTGAACTGATGCGGCTGGTAACCGAAGCCGCGCCGAACGATGGCTACTGCGGGGCGGGCAGCTGCGGCCTTGAAGCGGTTAACGTATATAGCGAATCGGGTCAGGCCCTGGCAAAAAAAGTTGGTGCCGCGCCTGGTGATATCGTGGTGCGTGATACCGAACGCCGCTGCCGCTGCGGCAAAAAGGCCATTGTTTACTCCTATACTACAACGCGGGTTAATAAGTACTGCACGGCATGCACGGCGTTCGAGTCCAAGGTATCGGTGGCGGCTACTGCTTAAATTACTACATTTATGTTAGTGTAAATGCATGTCTACCAGTGATAAAACGGTACTTTCGGTAGTTATTCCGGTACATAACGAAGCGGACAATATACAGCCGCTCTATATGGTGCTTGATCCCGTTCTCAAACACGTGTCAAAAAATGCCTATGAAATCATTTTTGTTGACGATGGCAGCCACGACAGTACTGCGCGCGTAATCGCTGATCTGCACGGCATGAACGGGCGCGTCAAGCTGCTGAGTTTGTCTAAGAACTTCGGCAAGGAAATCGCCCTGGCAGCCGGCATAGCCGCGGCTTCGGGAGAGGCGATTATCCTAATGGATGGCGATGGACAGCATCCCGTAGACCGCATTCCTGATTTGGTATCAGCCTGGAAGCAGGGCTGGCAAGTGGTAGTTGGTGTACGGACACATAACAGGAACGAAGGCCTGGTTAAGAAATATGGTTCTAAATTGTTTTACGCTCTGTTCAACCGCCTGTCTGGACAGCGGATGGTACCTGGTTCCAGTGATTTCCGGCTTATTGACCGCGCGGTACAGCAGGAGTTTATAAAACTGAACGAGCCGCAATCGATTACGCGCGGCCTGATCGATTGGCTTGGTTTTAAACGCGCCTATGTCACGTATGCTGCCCATCCGCGGATGCATGGCCCGGCGTCCTACACTTTTCGTAACCTCAGTAAATTAGCTGCCCACAGTTTCGTATCGTTGTCGCCCGCGCCGCTCTACGCTTTCGGCTATCTCGGGCTGGCCATTACCGGAGTATCATTCGTCCTTGGCCTGGCGGTACTGATAGAGCAAATAATACTTAATGATCCGCTCAGCTGGGACTTTACCGGTACCGCTATGCTTAGCATACTCGTGCTATTCCTGGTTGGGTTAACTCTTGTGTCGCAAGGTGTACTGGCGCTCTATATTTCGTACATCCACACCCAAAGCAAAGGCCGGCCGCTGTATGTTGTTAACCACCGCGAATCGCGCGGCCTGTAGCGGCTTAATCTGTACTTTGGGGTACCGGCTCAGTTATACTTAAGGGCAATGTACAGCACTCTTATGTAATGGGTTCTTACTGATTTTTATGCCGCGCACCAAACTAACCGATCAAGCTACATCAACCACAGCCAAAAAGGCCCGGAAATCGTCTGGACGGTCTTCGTCGCAGTCTCAGGCCGAAGTTGTAGCTAAGGAAGCCCCTGCCGGTTGGCGGCAACGGATTAGTGGCCTGCTGCGGTCTGGCCGCTTTCAAAAAATCTTTGCCTGGACGAGTTTCGGTGTACTGATGCTTACCTCGGTATTCTGGGCGGTGCTGGGAGCCCGGCTGCATGAAAATAATGCCGACCAGTTTATCGACGCCTACTTGTTTGACGACGCAAGTACCTTTACGAACGCGCTTTTTCCAGGCGCGCATACTTTTCTGATTAAGTGGCCGGTATTTTTGCTGATGCAATTATACGGGTATCACACCTTTGTGTTTATGGCGGCTACTGTCCTTATGGTATTGCCAACGGTTGCCCTGTTGGCTTACCTGATCCGAAAAATCGATCCCCGGCCGGTCGTGTTTGGTGTGGTATGTCTCGCCCTGTCCCTGGTCTTGCTGCTGGTACCGGCTCAACCATATCCAGGAGCGCTGTTACCAGCTAACTTTGCGATGACAACTACCCGTAACCTGGAGTATGCCTTGTTTGTCTGGTGTCTGTACAGGTTCGTGTCTGCCCGTCCACATATTCGCCAGTGGACATTCTGGCTTCTCGCCGGCCTGATGGCCTTGGTTATTGCCAGTGATAAGCTGTTCGCCGTTCTCTTACTGGGCGGCGCGGCGGCTGCTCTGGTTGGTTATGCCGGCGTGTTGCGCCGCCGATACGAACTGCGGACTATTCTGCGGTTAGGCGTGCTGGGGATAATGGCCTTCGCGCTAGCGAACGTGCTGCTGCTGGTACTGTCGCGTACCGGACTGACGAACATCGTTAATGAGGGCAGTACCTCGCCCTATCCGCTCGTACATTCCGCAGGCCAACTCGCTCAAGGGTTGCTCTACGCTGCTGGCGCTCTGCTCACTAATATGGGTGCCAATCCAATCCATGACAACCTGGTCGTTCGTGACATTCCGGCCGCGCTGCTGCAAAGCATAATGAGACCGAGTTTTATCGCCTACTTCGCTAACTTTTTAGTGGCTGTAGCGGGTCTGTACGCTATTGTCCGCGTAATCCTCAGCCGCACCTCGGATGCCCCCACTCGCCTAACGGTACTGCTCTGCGGCTCCACACTGGCAGCTTTAGCCGTTTTTGCGTTAACCGACCATTATTATCCGGTTGACGCCCGCTATGTCGCCATTGAATTGTTCGCTGTATTTATCGCACTGGCCACCTACACGCGCGGCCGTCAGCTGCGGGGCAGGGCAATTATGGCGTTGTCCGGGCTGCTTGTGCTGCTCCTGCCAATTGGTATGGCTCAGGCATGGCATGAATATCAGCTAGGTAGTAACGCGACGGCCGCTGATACGAGCCGGACAGTAACAATTGCCAAAATTTTAGACCGCAATCATATTTCACGGCTACTCGGAGATTACTGGAAAATCACGCCGGTAAAATCACGCACGGCGACTAACATCACTGTGGCGCCGGTTGATGACTGCCAGACGCCGCACCCGGTGCTTAACAGCAAAGCCTGGTTTACTATGCCCAAATCGACGCCTTCCGCGCTGTTACTGCAGCGTGACGGTACCGATGAAGCTACGTTTAACGGCTGTAGTCTGGCTCGCATTGCCACCTTGTACGGCGCACCGACCGACCGGGTTGTTTTAGATAGTAATCCGCAGCCACCTTATTTGGCCCAAACGATGCTCTTATTGTACGGGAATGGGACTGAGCCGCTGTCTGAGCAGAAGGCTGCCGATACGCCCAAACCTCTGGCGGCTCCTGTGGTCGCGGCGCTCCGCGAAACCGGTAACTGTACCGAAACCTCCCTGAACGTTGTCGCCCATCAGGACGATGACCTCTTATTTATGAATCCCGATATCCTGGGTGATATCGCGGCAGGCCGCTGTATCCGGACAGTCTACGTAACCGCTGGTGATGCCGGCGCGGGCCGTGCCTACTGGCAAAGCCGCGACATGGGCGCGCGGGCGGCGTATGCCGATATGTACAATGTGCCGAGCGTGTGGCACGAAGAACGGCAGCAATTGAACGGCCGCTTCGTGACTGTCGCGACGCTCGAAGGCAGGCCTAACGTATCATTGGTGTTCCTGCATTTGCCGGACGGAAACCCCGAAGGTAGCGGTTTCGCGGTGAGTAACCACGAAAACCTGGCAGCCCTAACCAGTGGCGCCATACACGAGATGCATAACGTAGAAGATGGCAGCAGCTACACCAAAGACCAACTGGTAAGTGATCTAAAGACGATTATGGATGTAGATGCCCCAACCGTTATTCGCAGCCAGGGATCTGATAACGCGTTCGACGGCGACCATAGCGATCACCATGCTGTCGGCCAGCTAACGGAGCTGGCGCGCCAGGAGTACAATAACGGGCCGCAAGTTGTGCGCTACATTGGCTATCCCAATAAGGTCTGGCCAGTTAACCTTACGGACGATCAGGTGACCCTAAAGGAACGGGCATTCTTGGCCTACGCCAAATTTGACGGCGCTGTCTGCCAGTCGGCCTTTGACTGTCAGCAGACGTATACCTACGGCAATTATTTGATCCGCCAGTATTCAAGCCAGCCATAATTTTGTTTTTGTTAGTGCGTATCGCGCAGGTGAGTATGGCGTTCTTTTAGTGTAGTGTCTATTTTGGCGATTATTTGTTCGATAGTCATGTGTTTTTGCATCGTTTATTTCTCCTTTGGTTTTGTGTGGGTGGACGTTTGTTTCTTGAGACTAAACACGAGTATAATGCCCGAAATGTACCCTAGCTGTCATATTTCTTACTTTATGCGATTTTCGGGTATAATGGGATGGTCTCGCACGGATATGCGCGTGTTGGTCAATTAACTCAGGGCGCCTTGGCGGAGCAGTTACGCAGCGGTCTGCAAAACCGCGTAGACGGGTGCAACTCCCGTAGGTGCCTCCAAACAATTTAGGGCGAGTGGCGGAATTGGTATACGCGGCGGACTTAAAATCCGCTGGCCTTAACAGCCTTGAGGGTTCGAGTCCCTCCTCGCCCACCACTGATTCTTGCTATTATTTTTGTGTACCTAAGGGGGTTGCGACAATGGAAACCAATGCTAACCACGATAATTGCCCATTTTGTAACCTCGATGACCGTATCCTTAAGCAGAACGACTATGCCCAAGTATTTTTGAGCGACCCGCATAAAGTTGCCGGCCATTTACTGGTTACGCCCAAACGCCACGTCGAAAAGCCATGGGAGTTAACTAATCTGGAACTAACAGCTATTTTTGACCTCATTTTCTGGATAGAGCAGAAGCTTATCGGCAAACTGGGTGATGGCTTCGACATCCGCCAGAACTACCGCCCGTTCGTTAATCAGAATCGTTTGAAGGTGAACCACACGCATTTTCATGTTATCCCACGCTCTGAGGGTGACTATATTTATGAAATTTCCGAGCAGTACGAAAAAGATCTGTTCGTTGAACTCGACGACATGGAACGCGACGCCGTCGCCGATATGCTGAAAGACTAATCCTAAGCGGTGGCATAAAAATCTTTTAAGGGGTAGACTAGGAGGATGAATTACTTCGTCACAACCTCTATTCCTTATGTCAACGGTGAGCCGCATCTTGGTCATGCCATGGAGTACGTCATGGCTGATGTTTTAGCCCGAACTGCCCGCAAAGAAGGCAAGCCGGTTATTTTCAGTATCGGTACCGATGAACACGGCGGTAAAATCGAAGAAAAGGCCAAGGAACTGGGCGTTAAACCACGGGAGTTTACTGACGAAATGAGCCAGAAGTTCCGCGACCTGGCCGAGGCGCTTAACGTTAGCGCCGACCGTTTTATCCGGACTACAGAGGCTAATCATGAAAAGCGGGCCCAGCTGGTCTGGAAGGCGCTGAAAGATGATATTTATAAGAATAAGTATGTCGGCTGGTACTGTACCGGCGACGAAGCTTTCTTTACCGAAGCCGAAGTTAAAGCTAACAACGGCGTCTGTCCGAACCACAATCGGCCGTACGAAAAAGTCGAGGAAGAAAACTACTTTTTCCACCTCAGCAAGTACAACGAGCACATCAAGCACGCTATTGAATCGGGCCAGTTCCAGGTTATTCCGAAGACTAAACGCAACGAGATCCTGTCGGTTATCCATGAAGGGTTAGAAGATATCAGCATTTCACGGCCGGCTGACAAAATTTCCTGGGGCATTCCGGTACCTGGTGACAAAACGCAGGTTATGTATGTCTGGTTTGAGGCGCTGCTCAACTATATTACGGTGCTTGGTTATCCGGAACATGAAGACTTTAAGCAGTTCTGGCCAGCCAACGTCCAAGTGATCGGCAAGGACATCATCCGCTTCCATGCTGCCATCTGGCCTGGTATATTACTCGGCCTCGGCCTGCCATTGCCAAAATCACTGTACGTACACGGCTTTATTAACATTGATGGCAAAAAAATGAGCAAATCGCTCGGTAACTACCTGTCTCCGTACGACATCATCAATAAATACGGCGCTGATGCTTTCCGTTACTACTTCCTGCGCCATATCCCAAGCAATAGCGACGGTGACTTCAGCTGGGATAAATTCGAGGCCGCATATAATAACGAGCTGGCCAACGAACTCGGTAACGCCGTACAACGTACCGCCGCCATGGTCATGAAGTACCAGAACGGCCTGATCGGTCCGATTCCAGAGGCGGAACATGATATAGCGCAGTACCAGACAGCGCTTGAGCACTGTCATTTCGACCGGGCACTCGATGAAGTATGGGAGCAAGTGCGTGGTATCAACCAGTATATCGACGTTGAAAAACCTTGGACCATCGCCAAAGAGGGTGACGAAGAGCATCTTCGTGAAGTTTTAGCTTACCAGGCGAGCGCCTTACTGGAAATCGCCGACCTGCTGGAACCATTCATGCCGGAAACTGCCGCTAAAATCCAGGGCATATTCCAGGAGGGCATCATCCACCCGCTGGATGGCACGCTATTCCCTAAGTTCGAAACGCCTGCCACGGAAGCGTAGGGATGAACATAGATCTGGTTGACACCCATTGTCATATTCAGTCCGCCGGTCTGCCGACCGGGGAGCGCCAAACTTTGGAAAAGTGGGCCAAAGTGCCCGAGCGGACACCGGAACTGATTATTGCCGATGCAGTCGCCAAAAACGTGCGGCGTATGGTGGTAGTTGGCTGTGATTTAGCCGATAGTGAGCAGGCGATTGCGACTGTGCAGAACCATCAGGAAACCTGGGCCAGTATCGGTTTGCACCCCCATGAGGCCGCCAGTAGCCTCGAAAATGGCCATTTGGACGCGTTTGCGGCCCTTGCAGGGCGTCCGAAGGTCATAGCTGTGGGTGAGTGCGGTCTGGACTACTTTTATGAGCATTCTCCACGACAAGCTCAAATTACTGTGTTACGCTTCCAGATGGAGCTGGCGCTCTTGCATAATTTACCGATGATTTTTCATGTACGGGGCGCGTCGTCTGCGGAGCAGCGCTATAATGCAATGGATGATTTCTGGCCCATTTTTGACGAATATAACAGCGGTAGCAGCAAAATACGCGGCGTGCTGCATAGTTTTACCGATACGCGGGCTAACCTGGACCGGGCGATAGAGCGCGGGCTCTATATTGGGGTCAATGGAATTGCCACTTTTGCCAAGGACCCGGCCCAGCTGGATATGTATAAAAATATCCCGTTGTCAAACCTTTTATTGGAAACTGACGCTCCGTTCTTGACGCCCACTCCGTACCGTGGTACTATTTGTGAGCCATATCACATTTCAGTGATAGCCGACTTCTTGGGTGGACTCCGACAAGAGCCCCTACCGGATCTGGCCAGAGCCACGACCGAGAACGCCGAAGCACTGTTTTCGTTACAGTAGATAATCGCGCACCAACGTATAACAACTATGCACAACAAGCCCAACTCACCAATTGAAGGTGGCCATAATAATCATTCCGAACTGATGGTATCCGCGTCGGCGCGCCGCCAAGCAGTCGCCAACGCGATTTACTGGGTCAGCAACACTGTCGACCACCAGATAATCGCGGAAGCGGCTATGCAGGCCTCTATGCAAACAGCTACCGTACCCGAAGTTGTCGCGCAGCAACCCTCAGCTACCGTACCGGACGCCGTAGCCGATGTGGCAACCCTGCAACTTGGCAAGGATGACGACGGCATCAATTATAAATTGCTTAATTCATTGGAAGCGAGCGAGGCTTAGGAAAAGCTATGTCAATTCTTGACTCGATCTTTAAACAGAAAAAGGATGAGCGCCGCGCGCAGATTCACCGGGCGCTAATTCACCATGAAGCTAAAATTGGCAGCGAACTGTTCGGCCCGATCCCTGAAGGCAGCCGCCGGGAATTTTTCTGCCTGGATGAGCACACCTGGGTATGGCATGAAGAATGGACCGACGCTAATGGTAACCGCCAGTTTATGATGACCCGTTATGACGTCCGCCCGGGCGGCATCGTGAAGTCACAGGGCCACAATAATTACCAAAGTTTATCACGCCAAGAACTCATAAACTTTTACCGGGCCGTCCAGATGTATGGCCAGCGGGTTGACGCGGAATACGCCCGTATGTTGCAGGCTGCTTAACAAGCAACCTCAATCCTTTATACTGGTATTAGATGAATCCGATATATCTCGACCATGCCGCGGCGACGCCGTTGGACGCGGAAGTTTTAGCGGCTATGCAGCCGTATTTTAGCGCGCAATTTTATAATCCTTCTGCGGTATACGGCGCGGCCCAGCGCGTATCTAAAGATTTGCAGGCTGCCCGGGCATCGGTTGCACAGGTTATTGGCGCCAGGCCGGTGGAAGTTACATTTACGGCCGGTGGAACAGAAGCGAACAACCTGGCTATCCATGGCGTCATGTCCCGATTCCCGGCCGCCAACATGGTTGTAAGCGGTATCGAACACGATTCAGTGCTGGGCCCAGCCGCGCAGTATACCTATAAGCTCGCGCGGGTAAACGAGCAGGGCGTTGTAGATATACCGGCTCTGCGGGCACTGGTTGATGACCAGACGGCGCTGATAAGCGTGATGTATGCCAACAATGAAATTGGTACCGTACAGCCGGTACGCGACATCAGCAACCTGGTAGCTGAAATTCGGAAAGACCGCCGTGCCAGAGATGTTGCTATGCCGCTGTATATTCATACCGACGCCGCTCAGGCCGGAAACTATCTTGATATCCACGTCTCACGGTTGGGAGTCGACTTGATGACGCTGAACGGCGGTAAGGTGTATGGGCCAAAGCAGAGCGGTATTTTGTTCGCGAAAAGTGGCATGCAGTTGCAGCCGCTGGTTTATGGCGGAGGCCAGGAACACAATCTGCGCAGCGGAACCGAAAACGTCGCCGGTTGCATCGGTTTAGCAACGGCGCTACAAAAAGCGCAGGCTACGCGTGGTGAAGAGGGCCGGCGCTTGCAAGACTTGCAGGCCTACTTCATCGATCAGTTACAGGCGCGCATACCAACCATAGTTATTAACGGTTCATTAAAAAAACGGCTGCCAAACAACCTGCATATTACTATTCCGGGCACTGATAACGAGCGTTTGTTGTTTGGACTGGATGAAAAAGGCATTATGGCCGCCGCCGGGTCGGCCTGCAGTGCCAGTAATGACGAGCCGTCGCATGTGCTTACAGCACTTGGTATCAGTGATGAACTCGCCCGGGCCAGTTTACGGTTTAGTATGGGCCGGGAAACAACGCGCGAACAGCTGGACCGGGTCGTGGCGACTCTGTCCACTCTCATCTAATAGCAGGTGCCGCCGCCGCGCGGAAGCTTGTTAACCTGTTATGCTTATGCTATAAATAGACCTGAAAGCATAAGCATAAAAACATGAAAAAGCTCAAAAAACTGACCCATCTGCTCCTTTTGGTGCTGCTGTGCGCCAGTATGGGCAGTCCGGCAACCGCCGTGGCTGCCGACACTAAAACTACTGACAGTAAAGCCACTAACACTGATAGCGGCGTTCAGGGCTACGCGGCTGACAAACAGATTCCGGTCGGTACGATCGTACAGTTGCAGGGAAGTGGCGCCAGTAAGGTGGAAGTTTCCACTAAAGCTGATATTGGACACATGTATGGTGTGGCCGTTGATAAGCTGAAATTATCAATCACTATTTCCAATTCAGCCATTCAAAACGAGGTGTTTGTAGCTACTGCCGGGACTTATGATACCTTGGTAAGCTCACAGGGCGGTACCATAAAGGCTGGTGACTACGTGACGCTGTCGTCGGTAGACGGCGTCGCTAAAAAAGCCTCTACCGATGACACGACCGTCTTTGGCCGGGCAGCCGCCAATTTCGAAGGCAAGGGCGACAGTATTGGCAAAACCACCCTAAAAGACACTAGCGGCAAGGCCAGTCAGGAAGTTGCCCTCGGTGTCATTCCCGTATCGATTGACGTACGCACTAACCCTGAAAAAAAGAGCACCAAGACTAAAGTCCCGGACTTTTTGCAACGCATCGGTGCTGCCGTCGCTGACAAACCGGTCGGTCCATTGCGTATGTATCTCAGTATCGCTATCACGGCGTTAACGATAGCTGCTGCCATCGTAATCCTGTATTCCGGCGTACGCAGTAGCATCATCGCTATCGGACGTAATCCGCTGTCGAAAAAGTCGGTTTTCAGGGGGCTTTTAGAGATTATATTTACCTCCATACTGATTATGATTATCGGGTTATTTGCAGTATACTTATTGCTAAAGCTATGATTTTTAACAGGGGGGCGACAACAATATGACTCAGTGGCAGATGCTAGCTGCCGGCGGTATCCTACTCGTACTGGTAGGGTTGATTGTCGTTGCCGGGCAACTGTCACGCCTGTCACGCGCCTTGAGCGCCGGTAAGAAGCCCCTGAAGGGATCGGTTAACGCCATTGGCGATTCGGCGGACCAGGCCGCTGAGGACGTTTTCGACAAAGAATTCCACGAGGAACTCCGCAACCGGGGTCGTTTGCATTTCGAAAAGATTATCAACGAAAACTCCATGTTCCTTAAGCAGGACTTAGATATGACCATTGCCCAGCTGAACCAGTACCTGAAAAAGGAGATTGGCGATAAGCTGCAACTGGAATTCGCTGATTACGCTAAAGCCATGCAGGATGCCCAGGAATTGGCCCTGGCGGCCCTCCATAAGAGCGCCAGCGCTGTCGACGAACAGCGTACCGCACTGGAAGCTGCCATGAAAAAGGATGTCGCCGAGCGTGAAGCGGCGCTTCTGGCCGGCTATGAGCAAAACATGGCCAAAATTGTCGAGCATTACTTATTACAGACACTGGGCGACCAGTTTGACCTTAAGAGCCAGTTGCCGTTCATTCTTGAGCAGATGGAAGCTAATAAGCAGAAAATCATGGATGACATGCGGTTATGAGCGAAACGACCGACTACCAGTTCCCAGCGTCATTAGTTGGCCGGGCAGATTTAGCCCGGTTGCTGCGTGAGATCGAGACTGTAGATGGAGACCTGGAATCGCAGAAGGTACGCGCGACCGGTAACGGCAGCAAGCCGGCTTACCATATGCCACTGCTCAGCCAGGCTCTGAGCGATTTCCTGAACATGAATAAGCTTGATATAACAAAAGAGCAGGAGCGCATGGTTATAAAGGAGCGCGTCCGGGTTCTCAAGGATAAAGCACCGACAGTTCATATGACCTTCGCGGTTGAGGCTGACCCGGAAAGCCTGCAAACGTTAGTAGCGTGGCTGCGCGCTAATGCTCATCCGCATACACTGCTAAGTGTCGGCCTGCAACCAAACCTGGTGGGTGGAGTGTATCTTCGTACGCCGAACCACGTACATGACTACAGTATGCGCGCCTTGTTCGCTAACAGCCGCGACGTTTTGGCCAAAGAAATCGAAGGAATGACCGGGTGAAAGACAAACTGTTCGAAGAACTGGTCGAAAAGGGAAACCCGGTAGGTGAGATTATCGGTATTGATTCGTTCCTGGTTAAAGTCCGTGGACTGCAGCCAACTAACGTGCATGCCCTGATCCGGTTCGAAGATGGCAGCCGCGGGTATGTACACCACGTATATGAAGACTACGTCGTCGTAATGAAACTCGGTATCACCGTTCTGCGCATTGGTATGGTATGCGTCATCCAGCACGAGGAGCTGCTTGCCAAAGTCGGTAAAAACTTCATCGGGCGGGTTATAAATATTTTTGGTGACCCGATTGACGGCAAGGGCACGATTCAGTCTGATGATGTCTGGGAAGTGTTCCATGAAGCACCGATGTTGTACGAGCGCAAACTACTCGATTCGCAGCTGGAAACCGGCATTACCATTCTGGACATTAACTTCTCCCTAGTGCGCGGCCAGCGTATGGCGGTTTTAGGCGACGGTAAGGTTGGTAAAACGGCTATGACCACCCAGATCGCCATTAACCAAAAGAACACTGATATTACAGTGATCTATGTGCTGATTGCCAAACGCCAACGTGACGTGGCCCAGCTGGTAGCTCGCCTGGAAGAAAACGATGCTCTCAAAAAAGCTATTATTATTGTTACGAACATGTTCGAATCCCTGGTGGCAACGTATCTGGCACCCTACATCGGCGCGGCCCACGGTGAATACTTTTGGCAAAAGCTCGGTATGGACACGTTGGTGATTTACGACGACCTAACCAGCCACGCCCAGGCCTACCGCGAAATCTCTCTGATTGCCGGTGTCAGCCCTGGCCGTGACTCCTACCCGGGTGACATGTTCTACACCCACTCCAGCCTGGTAGAGCGCGCCGGACGTTTGGACAGCAACTCGGCTAGCCAAACCATTCTGCCGATCATTTACGCTCCGTCTGGTGATATTACGGCCTATTTGCCGACCAACGTCATGTCCATGACGGATGGCCAGTGGATTCTCGATATGAACGTCTTTAAAGACACTATGCGCCCAGCCGTTAGTACCGGACTGAGTGTGACCCGCGTCGGTGGTGTCGGCCAAAACAAACGCCAGAAAGGCTTGGCCGCCGGCCTCAATAAAACGCTGGCAGGATATCGCCAGGCTGAGGAGTACGCTCACTTTGGTACCGAACTATCCCCAGAGGCCCAGACGGACTATGACAAAGGTAAGGCCTTGTTTATTCTCATGAACCAGGACATTGGCGAAGGTTATAACCTTATGGAGCAGCAGTTCCTATTGGATATCGTGCTGAATTCCAACCCAGGTGAAAAGATTGATATTAAGAAAATGAAAGAGCTGGTGCGTGATTACGCGCCTAAGGTAGTCGAGGACAAAGAAAACAGCAACTTTGACCAACTGCGTGATGAGCTCAAGGCACAGGTTTTGATATTAACCGATGGTAAGAATGCCAGATTAGATGCGGCGACCGCGCCAGCGCCGGCGGAAGACGACAAACCGACAGATAGCGATAAAAAAGCTAAAGACAAAGCAAAGGAACCGGTAGCATGAAGCGCCCACTAGAGATTGCCGCCGAAGAGTTGTCCATGAAGACTATTGTGTCGCTTACCAGCGCCTTTGAGAGTCTATCCAGTATGAAAATTACCCAGACAAAGACCCGGGTACTTATCAGTAACGAGTTTTTTAAAGAAGTCTGGACTATCTATAAGCAGATTCGCATGGATGTGATGTTTAATTTTGGCCGCTCAGTGGACGAGGTGCCGATCGATAAAGAGCTAATGCTGCTTATTACTGCTCCGGGTGGGCTAACCGGTGATATCGACCAGCGCCTGATCCGAAAATTCCGCGAACATTACGATCCGGAAAAGAACGATATTATCGTTATTGGTCACCACGGCGCGCTGCAGCTCGAACAATTAAAGATTAAGTACAATTTGTACTTCGACATCCCCAAAAAAGACTATATTAACGTTGATCCGCTCATGAAAGAAATCAAGAAATATAAGGCGAGCCGGGTATTTTACCAGGACTATGTTTCGCTCAGCGAGCAGGTTATTAAAGAGCTCGACCTTGGTGAAGTGGTAAATACCATGGGTAAAATTGCAGATATTGACGAGCTGGATGGTGATGTCATCACTGAAAAAACATATATATTCGAACCCAATGCTTATTCGGTCGTTATGCACTTGGAATCATCAATTTTGCGTCTTATGCTGGCCCAGTTTATCTATGACAGCCGCTTGGCGCAGCTGGCCAGTCGCTTTAAGGCTATGACCGCTGCCAAAGAACGCTCGCTGGAAACCCAGCAGGACCTGCACGTCGCCTTTTCGCGCGCTAAACGTGCTCTGGTGGATGTCCGGCTTAAGGAAAGCCTAGCCGGGCTTAAGAAGATTCGGGCGGGGAGGGACTAGAAGATGTCAGATACATCGACCGGAGTTGTACGTGTTCTCAAAGGCCTGGTTATTAAGATACAGTTTGACAAGGACATGCCCGAACTGAACGAGATGGTGTACGTCCAGAATGCCAAGAACACGCCGCTGCTCGTCAGCTCGCTGGAACACGGTGATATGGCCGTATGTTTAAACATTGCCGGTGATAACTCTATTAGAAAAGGTGACTTGGTGGATCGCAGCGGCCACAGCCTGGAAATCCCTGTTGGAGAAGAGATGGTTGGCCGGGTATGGGACGCCTTGGCGCGCCCGATTGATGGCAAGCCGCAACTGCCGCAGGAAGTGCTCGACAAGATGCCGAAGCGGTCTATCTTCGCGCCTAGCTTCCAGGAAACCAGCCTGAAAAACCGTCCCGACGAAATCCTGGAAACCGGTATTAAAGTGCTCGACTTCTTTACGCCGTTCGTTAAGGGGCGCAAGATTGGCATTATCGGTGGTGCTGGTGTCGGTAAGACCGTGTTGACCATGGAAATGATCAATAACGTGGCCGTTGGCGCGGGTGCTCTGAGTATCTTCGCCGGTATCGGTGAGCGCATCCGTGAGGGCCATGAATTGTATACCACGCTCCGTGATAATGACCTGCTCAAGACCACGGCCATGTTTTTTGGCCAGATGAACGAAAACCCGGTCCAGCGCTCGCTGATCGCTCTCTCGGCCATCACGCTTGCCGAGCACTTCCGTGATGATAAGAAGAAGGATATTCTGCTGTTCGCCGACAACATGTACCGTTATATTCAGGCGAAGAACGAGGTCTCGACTATTATTGACCAGACGCCGGCCGAAGGTGGTTACCAGCCAACAATCTTCTCCGATGTGAAGGCCATGGAAGACCGCCTGACGACGAACGAAAACGGCTCTATTACGGCCTTACAGACCATTTACGTGCCGGCCGACGATTTGTCAGACCCGGCAGTACAGATGATCCAGCACGAACTGGACTCTACGATTGTACTCAGCCGTGCTGTGGCTGCGCAGGGTATTCGCCCGGCCGTCGATATTAACGCCTCCAGTTCCAGCCTGCTGACGCCGGAAATCGTCGGTGAACGCCACTATATGCTCAGCGTGCGGGTACAGGCAATTTTGCAAAAGTATAACTCACTGAAGGGCATTATCGCCATCATTGGTGAGTCTGAACTGTCGACCGAGGACCGCGATGACTATAACAAGGCTAAAAAACTGATTAACTACTTCAGTCAGCAGTTTAACGTGATGGAGAAGATGACCGGTATTCCGGGTGAACACCATACACGCGAGGACACCTTGAACGGCATCGAGGAGATCATAATTTAATGGTAATGAGGCAAGACGCCAGTACCGGCGAAATGGTAGAAGCGCCCGATGACGGCAGCGAGCAGAAAGCGGCTGATCCCAAAAAACCAATTATGTCGGTTAAAGTGTACGCCCCGTTCCAAGTGTATTTCGAAGGCGATGCCTACAGCGTGACGGCCGCAAACGAGACTGGGCCGTTCGATATTTTACCGCGCCACCATAACTTTATTTGTATGCTGGTTCCGTGTAACCTAGTCATTAAGACGCCGTACGAAGAGAAAGTTGTCAAGATTTCGCGTGCCCTGATGCACGTCAAAGCCGAGCGTGTCGTTGTGTTCGTCGACGTTTAGCCAGCGACGAAGTAGGAGAAGCCGAACACCTGGTTGGCCGGAGCAGGGTTGGCAGTGCAGACGCTAAAGCCCGTGTTAGTGCGCGTAACGTAGTACTGGGTCTGGCCAGCGGCGAGACCAACTGGGCTGATAATGACGTTAGGCGGGGAAGCGAAGGCTTGCGCGAAGTTTACCGAGATGAAGCAACCGGCAGTCGGGTTGTTGCCGCTGTTAATATTAACAGTACCAACAGTATCGGAACCGTTTACGGATGCGGTTCCACCGTTGCCAAGCACACCTGTGTTGATGGATGCCCGCTGCGCCGGAGCGCCGGTGAAAGCAATATGGTTTGGTACTTGCAATACGGCGTTACCGCTCATAATGAGCCGGGTAACGGTAATCTGCGAAGCGCCCATGGGCCCGCTAAAATTACTGGCACCAGATACGTTAACGGTGCTCAGGGTCGTAGTGCCTTGCATGATGGCATTCTGGGCTACTTGCAGGCTATTTATTTGCGTGTCAGCCAGGTTGGTCTTGCCAGCGACAGTAAGGGTGGCTGCCTGCAGGTCACCACCCAGGCGGATGCGGCCGGCAACATCAAGATCTTTTTGTACCAGGAGCTGGCCGGTAAATACGGCGTTTCCCTGCACGGTCAGTGTCTGGGCGGCATTACCGACGGTGGCGTCTGAGTTGGCTAGTTGCTTGAGGGCATCAGTCGTCAGCTGTTGAGTGGCGACTTCAGGAGTATCCGGCGCTTTCTTGCTGTTTAAGAAGCTGACCGCGCTGGTGGCGGCGACGACTACCATAATGAGAATAAAACCGAGTAGATAGACGTCGACTTTGTGCCAGAAAGCTTTGAGCGGATTAACTTTTTTTGCGGAGCCTTCGGTGGCGGCAGCTTCAAGTGATCCGGTGGCGTCAACCCCCTCCGCGGTCAGCTCTTCGTTGGTCTTTTCCAGAGCATCAGCGGGCGCGGTTTGAGTTACTCCGATATTCTCAGGAGTTGCGGACGTGTCTTCGGTTGGTTTTTTGTCTTCCATCTCAGCTATAGCTTTGCTTATGCTTTATATGGGATATCGTACTACATATGCCCGCTATAATCCAGCTCTAGACATAAACGGTTTGAAATTTGGGCGGGCATCAAGCATACTAAACATAAGCTTATGCAAAAACAAATGATGAGACGGTTTTTACATAGTGCGGCGCTCTCGGTACTTATATGTGTTGGCGCTGTCGGAATGGCGGCCGCGGATACCGCGAGCTCGTCGAATTATATGGTGTCTGAGACGCAATTCGGTTCCGGCTCCGCATTGGAACAGTGTAGTGGCAGTTACTGTGCCCGCTCGGCAACCGGCGATTTAGTGAACGGCCAGGCCAAAAGCGATAATTACGGTGCCCGTTTCGGGTCGGTGACTACGGCAGACCCCTACCTGGAAGTTTATACTAGCGGTGGTTTATCTGATTTGGGGACGCTTGACATCGACCGGACCGCCACCGCCACCGCCCAGATAAGTGTCCGCAACTATATGGGCGGCTACGTTATGCAAATTACCGGCCGGCCGCCGTCGCAGGGCAGCCACGAATTAAAGGCCATGGATAGTGATCCACAGTGTCCCTGTACATCGCAGATGGGGGCCGAGCAATTCGGCATTAATTTTATTGCCAACACTGCACCATCGGTCGGCGCTAACCCAACACAGGTGCCATCAAATACTTTCAGTTTTGGCCAGGCGGCGACGGATTATGACACGCCGAATCTATTTAAATATGTTGAAGGTGACATTGTGGCTCAGAGTAATATCAGTAGTGGACAGACCGATTACACGCTTTCAATGATATTCAATGTCTCCAACGTGACACCGGGTGGCCAGTACACCGGCTCTTACTCGGCAGTGGTGGTTCCGACGTATTAGTTCATTAACTGTTAATGAACTACTGCTGTGGATAAGTATCTTGTTGACACATAACGCTTATGCTACAATCCGCATTGTACCCACAAAAATATAAACAATAAGTCTCAAACCAATATAGAAAGGAGAATCTTTTCTCTATGTATGTAAATAATATTAAGGAAGCTGTAACGCGCAGTGGGGCATTCGCGATGGCTGTGAGTATGCTGAGCATTCTGGGTATCAGTGCTTTCCCCTCACTGGTATTCGCTAACGCCCTCAACCCGCTGACAGAGCGTACATTGCTCATGACGAGCTCTGCTCCTGGCTACAATAATACGGACGGTTCCGGCAATGCGACATATGCACCTCCGGGCAGTGGTCCGAATGGCCAGAAAGCCGGACATAAGTTCAGTTTTAAAGTGAGTACCGACAGTAGCGGCAGTGGTGCTGCGATTGACGGTTTTTCATTCCAGTACTGTACTACTGCAGCTGGTAACTGTACCTCTCCTGGAAACGACACTGTTGTTGCACCTGGTGATGATCAAACTCCTGGCACTGCCGATGACCGTGTAGATAATGCTGCAAATAAAGAGAGTGACCTCAACGTCAGCTATGCTAACCCCCAGGAAGTAACGGCTATTCCGACATCCAACCCAGATGGGTTGGCACTTGTTGATGCTGATAACAGCGACGGAAATTTCGCGGTACTGTGGGACAGCAATAATGACGGCGTTGACGAACTAAATGCTGGCTGGGAAATGGACGTACAAAACTACGAAACTCCTAGTGCGGTTACGGTAAAAAACAACTTCATCCGTCTCCGTAAGGCTACTACCGGTTCTGGCAACAGTGCTGCCCTGAAGCCTGCTCCGGGTGTCAAGATTACCGTAGTCTTCTATGCTACTGATGATAACTTCATTACGAATCCCGGCTCCGGTAACTTTTTCGTCCGGTTGAATACCTACAAGACAAATGTTTACACCTCAATGCTACCGAACTCGAACACGAATATCCTCGACGGTGGTGTAACGGTTGCAAATGTCATGACTGATTCAATCCATATCACCACTAAGGTTCTGGAAACGATGAGCTTCTCAGTCGGTACTGAAAATCCAGATTACCTTCCAGCTGGCGGCGGACAACATGGTCCTTGTGATCCAATTGAGGACAATGATCAAATCCAGCTGGGTAACGCCAATGCAGAATCTTCACTGGAAGTAAACACTGCGTATGACGCTAAATCATACTGGCGCCTGTCATCCAACTCCTCCGCTGGCGCATCAGTGTATTACTCAGGCAGTACGCTCAGCAACACCGTCGGTGATAAGATTGACCCAGCTGGTTTCTTCGTAGCTGATGGTTCCGGAAAAACTGCCTTCAACGGCACTAACGTGCTCGACTTCGCCCATGCCGGCGGACCAGGTGCGCTTAGTCATCCAGGAATGGAACAATTCGGATTAGCTTTCGACCCAACTGAAGATCGCGATAACGATGGCGTCGCTGACCTACCTGATGGTAACGTCGGTGAACAAGGCCCAGGCAATGACCTTAAAGGACTGATTATGAGTGACGCCTACAACGGTGGCGCAGGTCGTATCAATAAGGAAGTGGTAGATCCCGATGATTCATCTCAAGATCTCCCTATTACGGCTAAGTTCGCTTTCGATCCTTCAAGCCAGTCAACACCAGCTCTGATTGCTAGCAACACTACTGATGTTGTTGACTGCTCGACCGGTAAGATGCGCTACATTGGTAACATCGCTGCTGCAACACCAGCCGGTGTATACACCACTAAGATTAACTACCTCGCTGCTCCTCAGTACTAGGATATAATTCCTTACTTTTACGCCACATAGTTTGGCAGGAGAAAAAGACCCGGTTTACCGGGTCTTTTTATGCCTTAGACAATTCGATGGTTATTCTTGTACAATACATCTATGCATAAGCTCAATCATGTGAGGGTGAGGGTATTGCCGCACCATGTTTTTTGGGCTGAGATGTTGTTGTCTCTGTTCTTCTCGGTAATCGTTTTTCTACCGAGCGTCGACGCGGCCGATGTCTCACGCTTAAGGCTGCGCAGTTTGTTCATGTATAACCCCAACCCGGGCGTTGTCACGGACTACAAGGTTTCTTTCACATATTCCACGACTACCACTGTCGGATCGGTTGACATGCTATTTTGTACAAGCCCTATCCCGGATGATCCGTGTTACGTCCCTGTGGGGCTGGACTTATCTAATGTAAGTATGGGTGTACAGACGGGTGAAACAGGATACGATGTCCAGGTCAAATCACCGAACCACATTGTCCTTAGCCGAGCGACGCCAGCTGTGGTAGACGCGGTAGCATCATCTTATACGCTGCATAATGTTAAAAACCCGACGGACGATGTCCGGCCTTTCTCAATTCGTTTGAGTACCCATAGCGATAGCGCGGCGAACAATCCCGTTATTGATCTCGGTTCGGTTGTCGGTGGACTCAATAATGGGATTTTTATAGAGACACAGGTGCCGCCGACACTCATGTTCTGTCTTGGCCAGGAGGTTTCCGTCGACTGTAGCGATGTAGACGGTGTAAATTACCATGATATGGGAAATCTGGCGGCGGACACTACATTAACGGCTCAGTCACAGATGTCGGTAGGTACCAACGCGACTTCGGGGTTTGCTATTACTGTTAATGGCACCAGTATGAAAGCGGGCAATAATGTGATAGACGCCGTAGCTGCAATACCAACTACCAGTATTACGGGCAAGAACCAGTTCGGAATCAACTTAGTAAAAAATACCCAACCGGAAGTTGGCGGCGATCCTGACGGTGATGACTCGGTAGCTGCCGCAGCCGCAAATTACGACCAGCCGAACCGTTACTTTTTCCGAGATGGGGATGTAGTCGCAAGCTCTCCTCATGTCAGTTTATTGAAGCGATTTACAGTCAGCTATATCGTTAATACCGATCCAAACTTACGTGCCGGTGTCTATAGCACAACGATTACCTACATTTGCAGTGGCCGATTTTGATGCTACAATTATGCTTATACTTAAAAGTAACAGTGAGAGAGATAAAATGAAACGTTTATTTACGTACGTCAGCAGTGTTACTCTGCTGCTTGCACTTATTGGCAATGTAGTTCCTGCTTCGGCTCAATCGACAGGCTCATCAGGCCTAAGTATTACGCCCCGCAAAAACCTCACACTAAAACCAGGCGAGTCGACCACTGATAAACTTACTATCGGTAACTTAAGCAAAAACGCGGATTTGGAAGTTAGCCTAAAAGCTATCGATTTTACTTTCATGAATGAAACGGGCACGCCAAAGTTATTGCTCGGCGAGAATACACAGCAGACAGCGTGGTCAGTTAGGCCGTTTCTGGAATTCACTCAATCTGTTGTCGTGCCGGCTGGACAGTCTCGAACCGTTAATTACACGCTAACTATTCCAAAAAACCAGGGTGCCGGTTCTTACTACAGTGCTATCCAGTATGGTACGGGCGGTACTAATGGAGGAAATGTTAATTTGAGCGCTTCTGGAGTTACACTTGTATTTGTTTCTGTCCCCGGTGTCGTAAAAGAAGACATGACACTTAAAAGGTTTGGTGCCTACCAACTAAACAAGGACAATATTACCGGTAGTTACGTTAAGATAGCCACAAATAAGCCAGAACAAGTCGCATTTACATTACAAAATAATGGAAATGTTGCAGAAGCTCCCGTTGGCAGCGTAACTGTTAAATATATGTTCGGCAAGAAACAATGGAATATTGACAACGTCAACGAAACGTCATCGCTTGCTCTTATCGGCCAAAGCCGTATTTATTTAAATTGTCTAGAATCTCAAGAACAACAGGTGAATGTTGCTGGTAGTGAAGCCAAAAACAAGACCTGTAAGTCACCAAAATTATGGCCCGGCCGTTACACGGCAACCCTCGATGCCTTCTACGGGCAAAACGGTAACAACACTCATCAGGTATCAGCTACCGCCAGTTTCTGGTACTTGCCATGGTGGTTCCTTATTACCATAATCGCTCTACTCACCATCATTTCAACCGCAGTACTGCTCATAGTCTATAAGGCAAAACGAGCCGCCAGGGGCAAAAGCGCCCGGCGCCGCTAACAAAAGTAAAAGGGGACTGTAAAAGTCCCCTTTTCGCATAAACAGAATAAGGTTAGAATAAACATAAGCTATGAGGTTTGAAAAGCGCATCATTTTGTTACTGCAAGCTAGCATCCTGGCTTGTTCGTGCTTAGTGGCTTTCGCCGTACCGCAGGCTAGCGCTGCCATAAACAAAATACCCGAACCTGATCCCAAACCTAATTCATTCGGCCTTGAGGCCACTAAAACGCAGCCGGCGCCAACTCAGGGCGCGACTATATCGGTGCCCGGCAGCGGCGCGTCGTTTAGTACCTCGCCTGTAACGGTTAGCGGTATCTGTCCGAAGGGCTTGCTGGTACAGGTATACAACAACGGCGTGCTGGCGGGTTCCATAGACTGCGCCAACGGCAGCTTTAGTATCCAAGTAACACTCTATAATGGCACAAACGAATTAACGGCGACCGTTTTCGATGATCTTGACCAGGCGGGGCCGGAGTCAAACAAGGTGAGCGTTAGCTATAATAACGCGTCCATCACGGCATTTGGCCAACTTATTACGCTTACCAGCGCCTTTGGCCGTCGGGCTGCCGATCCGGGAACGCAGCTTGTCTGGCCACTGGTACTTTCGGGTGGCACTGGGCCGTACGCCTTTAGTATTGACTGGGGAGATGGCACTTCGCCTGAGCTTAAAAGCCAGGCACTGTCCGGGGAGGTTCGAATATCGCATACCTATAAGCAAGCTGGTGTGTACCATGTGATCGTTAAAGTAACCGATGCCAACGGTGTCAGCGCTTTCTTACAGTTAACGGCCGTAGCGAATGGTAAGGTAACTGCCGCCGAGACGACGGCAGCTAACACCAAAACCGTGGTCGTGACGAAAATGCTGTGGATTCCGGTGATCGTGGCAGCTATCATGCTGGTACCTGCGTTCTGGCTGGGCCGGCGTAGCGAACTGAAGAGCCTGCATAAGCGGCTGCAACATGATTTAGATACCTATAAAGATTTGTAAAAAAGTATTGCGCATCATAACATAAGCATGATAAAATCTACTCGTTAACCATAAAAACCAAAAATATTAAAATAAAATTAAAAAGAGGGATTAAACATATGAAATCCATAGGGATCTTCAACCGCCGCTCCAGCTCTCTCGTAGCCGCAACGGCCATGCTCCTGTCGGTCGTGGCGCCGAGTCTGGTATTTTCCAGCGCGTCAGCCGACCAGCTGACCGGCCGGAAGATAGAATTGAGCAGTTCCGCTGCCGGCGCGACCGACGTAGACTATAAAGTAACATTCACCGCTACTGAATCAGCGGCAGGATATGTCATTGATTTTTGTAGCAACAGCCCGTTGCTTGGTATGAGTTGTGTGCCACCCACCGGCATGTCCACGGCTAGCCCTACTGCTTCAGGCGCTACAGTTGTTGACGGTCCTGCTGCACCTACAACAAACACCAGCTTAGAAATTACACAAGCTATTACGGCCGGTCCTGTGACTACAGAAGTAAGCGGCATAACCAATCCAACGACAGCCGGTCCATTGTACGCTCGTATCTATACCTATGAGGACATGGCTAATGCGGCCGTGTCATCCAATCCAGGAACTACTGAAGACAATGGCGCAGTCGCACTGTCAATAACTAACAAAATTGGCGTATCCGCTGCCGTCCTGGAAACTATGACTTTCTGCGTATCTAAGACAGATACATCTTCGTCAGGCCATGAGAATTGCCTCGATCTAGGCGATGCCGAAGATTTGCCGAATATTCAGCTCGGTGAAGAGAGTGGCGGCGTCAAGGCGCTGCAAACTGGTATCGTAAGTAAGGGTACTATATGGACTCAAATTTCTACTAACGCCGTAGCAGGCGCCGTAGTAAGCATGAAGATTAACAATCAATGCGGTGGCTTGAAATTGGCGGGCGTTAGTTCTCCTTGTAGCATTGCTCCTGCAATCAGCGGAAGTATTGTAGACAACGGCCCGGCTAAATTCGGTGTCAAAACCGGCACTGCGGTGGCTTCAGCGGACATCACTACCGCCCAGGGTACATACCAGCCTGCGACAGGCAGCGGTTATGGTGACAGTTCGTACTTCATGGGATTTGTTGACGGTGACGACGGTGTCACTAGCACGTATGGCGACCCTGTTCTTGACACCAACGGTGCTCCAATCAACAACATGAACATGCCGCTGGAATTTGCTGCTACGATTACTAACCAGACTCCAGCTGGCCTGTACTCGGCAGACCTCAATATGATTGCATCGGGTACATTCTAGAAAAATCCGCCAGCCCACGGAACTCATTTACAAACATAAGCGTGTCTGTTAAGGTAAGTACAAGTAACCACTATGGGAGTTAAAAACAAGTGATAAAACAAACACTACGGGTTGCATTGTTCGCGACAGTGCTTTGTGGGCTTGTAGCTACGTCCAGTGTGTCTCCTGTCTTTGCCGCGACGACCGCTCCTGCCAAAGCCAAGACGACGCCGCCTAATACCAGCACTAACACGCTTAAAATATCCCCTATCCGCACCGAAGTAACGATCATTGCAGGACAGACGAGTACCGTTAAGACAATTGTTACGAATATTACCGGCAGTCCGATTGTGGTTGAACCGATTGAAAACGACTTCGTGGCCGGTGACGAAAATGGTACGCCAGCCCTCATCCTTGACCAGAACAGCTACGCCCCGACCCACAGCCTGAAGCGTTTTATGGTACCGCTTAAGAATGTGACGATTAATCCGGGCGAAGCCAAAGAAATCCCTGTAACTATTACCGTTCCAAAGAATGCGCAGGCTGGTGGTTACTTCGGCGCCGTGCGCTTTGCTCCCGCCAACACCAGCGGTAGCCAGCAAGTCAACCTCAGCCCGAGCGTTGCCTCCCTGATTCTTCTGACCGTTCCCGGTCCGACCACCGAACAACTGAACCTGACGAACTTCGACATCCAACAAGATGGCAGCTCCGGCTCCAATTTCCGCACGCCGGAAAATCTTCAGGCTTTCATCCGCTTTGAAAATAAGGGTAATGTACAACAGGCACCCGTCGGCCAGATCAACGTTAAAAAGGGCAGTAAAGTCGTGTACACCGCCGACTTTAACCAGACCGATCCGAAAGCCAACGTCCTGCCCGACAGCGCCCGCCGCTGGACCGTTCCGCTGAAAAAGCTTGGGAAATTTGGTAAATATACCGTCAGCGCCACCTTTACCTACGGCAGCAAAAACGAAAGCATTGATGTCACTAAGACCGTTTGGATTGTGCCAACGACCTACATCTACGCTGGCATCATTGCAATTGTTGTCCTGGTAGCCATCGTTGGTGGCTTCATCCTCTTCCTTAAGGGCTACAAGCGCCGCCTGTTGGGTGGCTCATCCCGCTCCGGCCGCGGTGGCCGTAATAATTACCGCCGCCGCTAGCCTCCAGCTGTTCCGCAAACCCTCTCACATTGCAGGAGAGGGTTTTTTGCTTAAAAAATGCTATAATAAGTATAGCTATGAGTCAAACCCCAGGTCAAAAAGTCTATGTCGGCATGTCCGGCGGCGTCGACAGTTCGGTTACGGCAGCACTGCTACAAGAGCAGGGCTATGACGTAACCGGCGTATACATGAAAAACTGGAGCCAGGATCTGCCCGGCTTTGAGTGCCCGTGGAAAGAAGACTATCAGGACGCCAAGCGCGTAGCCGTGCAACTCGGCATACCGTTTAAAATGTACGACTTCGAAACCGAGTACCGCGAACGTGTAGTCGGCTACATGCTCGACGGCTATAAGGCCGGTATCACCCCAAACCCTGACATTATGTGCAACCAGGAGGTTAAGTTTAAGCTCTTCCTCGATACGGCACTGCAGGACGGCGCCGATATGATCGCTACCGGCCACTACGCCCGTAGCGACAATGGCCAGCTGCTCACCGGCATAGATGCCAATAAAGACCAGAGCTACTTCCTGTACCGCGTAGCTGAAAACGCGCTTCAGCACTCGCTGATGCCAATTGGTGAATACGAAAAACCAAAAGTTCGTGAGCTTGCCAAAAAGTTCGGCTTGGCAACGGCGGAGAAAAAGGACAGCCAGGGCATCTGCTTTGTGGGCAAAGTCGGCATAAAAGAGTTCCTCCAACAGTTCGTCAGTACCAAGCCAGGAGCTATCCTGGACGCCCAGGGCACCACGCTTGGCGAGCACGACGGCGCCTTGTTTTATACCATCGGCCAGCGCCACGGCCTGAACGTCGGTGGAGGTCTGCCGTATTACGTCATTGGCAAAGACATGGCAAAAAATGAAGTCTATGTCACGACCGATTTGCAAGACCCCGAGTTATGGACCCGGGAATATACTATTACCAGCCCGCACTGGATTAACGCCAAACCGGAAGAGGGCACTACGGACACAAAATACCGCGTACGAACCAGATACAGGGCGCCACTGGTAGCGTGTACCGTCCAGAAAGATGGTAATAACTGGAAAATCGCTATGGACGAGGATGTCCGGGCACTTACTCCCGGCCAGTCCGCCGTGCTCTACGAAGACCAGCGGGTCGTCGGCGGCGGTATCGTTATCTAACCCATAGCTGTTATCACAACGCTTTTGTCTCATTTACTATTGACATAAACGTTTATATATGACAATATTAATTGTCTTTGTCGAGCAGCTATTGCTCCAAAGTACCTTTACAAGCAAACAGGGAATTATGGGTTATTCCGGGATATCAGCTTACCGGCTCAGGTAATTTGATACCTCGGAATAACCTGAGGAACCAGCAGAGCCTATTCATAGGTTCTACTACAGCAGGGGGAAACAAGTGCGTACTCGCTCCAACAAGATCCAGCTCGTGACCATCGGGCTCCTGGCGTTCGCCATGGTGCTCACCGCGCTGTTCGGCCCGTCCACGTCTGCGGCTCCGGTCCAGGACAACGGCGTCTCGGCCAGCGACCTCGCCGCCGGCGACATCTCCGACAACGTGGTCGACTCGCAGCTCGGTGGCACCAACCTCGGCAGTCCCGACACCGACACCGTGGCATCCAGCCTCGTGCGGATGTCCTACTGCGGCATGCGCAACGGACGCATCCTCATCGGCGGCTGGGGGGCCTTCACCTACCGGCTCGACGCCAGCAGCCTCAAGCCCGCCAGCATGAAGTACGGCCAGGTCTACAACTTCACCGTGGACACCAACTCGTTCGTGGCCTACCACGTGGCCTACGCGCCGCGCGCCGGTGTCCTGGACATCCCGTCCTGCCGGCGGATCGGGGCCTGACGGTCTGAACTGATCCAGCGGCCGGTGGCAGCAACATCGCCATCGGCCGCTGGACTACCGCGCTGGTACAACCCCCCCCACCTCCTCTTTTGACTCCTTGTTTGCTTGTATATTCCCCTCATTTATCATCTGCAATTACCTCTGTTATACTAGACGGCATGACAGCACAAGAAATCCGCCAAAAATATCTCGATTATTATAAAGAGCGTGGCCATAATGTTATAGCGCGGGCCCAGCTTGTGCCGTACAACGATCCAACGACTTTGTTTACCGGCTCCGGCATGCAGCCGTTATTGCCGTATTTGCTCGGTGAAGTTCATCCGGACGGCTCCCGCCTGGTGGACTCACAGACCTGCTTGCGGGCTCAGGATATCGAAGAAGTCGGCGATAACCGCCATACTACTTTCTTCGAAATGCTTGGTAACTGGAGTCTCGGCGACTACTTTAAGCAGGATCAGCTGCCATGGGTCTTCAGTTTCCTGGTTGATGAAGTCGGTCTTGATCCCCATAAATTATATGTAACTTGCTTCCAGGGTGACGCGGCTAACAATATCCCCAAAGACACCGAAGCAGCTGATATTTGGCGTAACCTGTTTGACCGGCGCGGTATCGAAGCCCGCGAAGTGGAAGTCGGCAGCGAAGAAAACGGCTACCAGGTCGGCGTACCCGAAGGCGGCCGCATATTCTTTTACGACGCCAGCAAAAACTGGTGGTGCCGCGGTGGTAAGATCGGCGATATGCCGGTTGGTGAGCCAGGCGGCCCGGACAGCGAAATCTTTTATGAATTCGACTTTATTGAGCATGACACAAAGTGGGGTCCTAAGTGCCACCCGAACTGCGACTGCGGCCGCTTTATGGAAATTGGCAACTCCGTGTTTATGGAATACGTGCGGCGCGAAACCGGCTTCGAAAAGCTGCCGAAACAGAACGTTGACTTTGGCGGGGGCTTAGAGCGCATCGCGGCTGCTAAACTTAACAGCCCGGACGTTTTTAAGATCAGTATTTTGCAGCCTATCATCGCCAAACTGGAAGAAATTTCCGGTAAGAGCTATGACAGCCACACCGAGAGCATGCGGGTTATCGCTGACCATCTGCGGGCTTCGGCCTTCCTGGCGGTAGACGGCACGGCGCCAAGTAATAAGACGCAGGGTTACGTGATGCGCCGCCTGATGCGCCGTGCTATCCGCTTCGCCTTTGACCTTGGCATTGAGCAAAACTTCGTGGAGCAGGTCGTGCCGGTTATCGCAGACTTATATGCTAACGATTATCCGGAAGTCCGTGGCAACCGCGAACGGGTGATCGAAGTACTGGTAAAAGAGGAAAAGGCTTTCCGCCAGACGCTGCGCAAAGGCCTGCAAATGATGCAGAAACTATCAGCCTCCGGTTTGTCCGGCGAAGAAATATTCGCGCTCTATGACACCTATGGTTTTCCGGTTGAGCTCAGTACAGAGGAAGCCTTTAAACAGAACATTAGCCTCAGTGAAAACTGGCGCCAAGAGTTTGACGTTAAAATGGCCGAGCAGCGCCAGCGCTCGCAAACTGCCGCTAAAGGAACGTTTAAGGGCGGCCTTGGCGGCCAGACGTTGCAGCATAAAAAGTATCATACCGCGACGCACCTGATGTACCAGGCGCTGCGCACGGTACTTGGCGACCATGTTATCCAACACGGCAGTAACATTACCGAAGAGCGCCTTAGGTTTGATTTTAGCCATTCCGAAAAAATGACGCCGGAGCAGATCAAACAGGTTGAGGATATCGTAAATGAGCAAATTGCTAAAGACCTCGCGGTAACCTGGGAAGAACATCCCACCAGCTACGCCATTAACGAGCTGCATGTACTAGGAGCTTTCGGCGACCGTTACGGTGACATTGTTAAGTGCTACCGCATGCAGGCGGCAAGCGAAGACAAGCCATTCAGTTTCGAGATTTGCGGCGGCCCGCACGTTGACCATACTGGTCAGCTAGCCGAAGAAGGTAAAAGCTTCAAGATTCTGAAAGAAGAGTCGTCCAGCGCCGGTATCCGCCGCATTAAAGCCGTTCTGCAGTAAGCGCGCAGCTATCGCATCGAATCCATATAGCGGCGCATGGTATTTACTACGGCGTCGTTATTTGGATATTGCAGCAGCGCCGCGTTCAGCAGGCCATTGCGGTCTTCCAGTGACGTGCTGATGCCTTCAGGAATGGCGATAGCAGCCTGTATGGTTGTTTTGATAGACTCAGGACGGTTTCGGTTGACGTTGGCCATGAACTGGGCGATTCCCGCGTTAGAGTCCTCTATGGCATATGGTTTTCGGCTCGCCAAACCGGCTGGCTGGCTGAGCGCGGCAGGGTTATGCAGGATAACGGTCAGGCCAGTGGTTGCTACGGCGGCCGGGTCAACGCCATAAGCCTTCTGGTCGGCTAAGCGGACTTCTATGGTTCGGGCTGTTACTTCTGATTGCTGGGTTGTCAGTGTCTTAGTGACTTGGAGTGAAGTAGCGTTTCCATGCTTATCCTGACGCTGATACAACCCGTCTTTTACGACGGCTGCCAGCGGAGACAGGCCGACAAGCCCGGTACTGATGCTTTCAATTGAAGCGGTCGCTGAGTTGTCGTCCTGGTCGGCACCTGCCTGCAGGGCCACGTCGGTAAGGACGTCCAGCGCGGCCGAACTGTCGATTGTCAGCACATCGGCGTCTTCAAGGGCTTCCGGGCGATGCGCTTGTTTGATGGTGTAGTGTCGCCGGCCGGATTCATCGGTAGTAATGGCCAGATCGGCACTGCGCTGGTCCTCGCTGCGCAGGTAAAAGGTCGCGTCGCGTAATATATCACCGCCAAAGGAGTGCATCATGGTAGCCGTGTGGCGTATGCTGGTAAGCGGAAAGTCGAGCACTGAGCGGTACACGATGCCGTAATCCTTACGTAAACTCACCAAAGATGTCGGGCGTAAGGTGTCCTGAGCGATGTCGTAGCTGTTAGATGCCAGGATTTGGCAGGCGAGCGGGCCTAAAGATTCCGCCGCGGCTTCATAATCACGCCATTCTTCGGGTAAGTGGCGTAAGGCTGCGCTCATTGTGTCGGTATGCAGCCTATCGGGCTCTACGATAGGGAATCGTTCCGGTGTGGGCATAATGTAATAATTATAGAATATTATACATCTACTGTCAATAGCGCTTATGCAATTTACGCTTATGGTTGTAAAAAATAAACATCAGCTTGCCTTCTCAGAGTAGTGGGTGTTTACTGGATGAATAGATTAATTAATATAACATCGTAGAAGGGCTGGCACAATTTTATAAAAGTACAAGACTTTATTTTCAATTGCTATTTGCAATAATAAAATAATAATGGTGTAATAATTAACTTATTGAGGTATTTACGGGGTTTTTCTTATGGCTATGTATGAATGGGCGGCAACAGAAACAGATTTAAAGCAGGTTGATGCGGCACACGCTACAGAGTTACAGTCAGCAGGGCAGGCAGTGACCGCGGAACTCGACTACGCGGCACAGACTAATGACGACCCTGACGGCGCCCCTGATATAACGACGAGCGCTATTAGTGTCCGGCAGCCAATATGGTTCGGCGAGCGGCAGATTGTTCTGAGGGGCTTAAACTGGGGATATAAAGGCATGCTGGCCTATCGGGCTGGCTGCAATCCCAATGTAGGACCCGGTAGCGAGCAGGAGCAGGACTTCGTAAAAATACACACGCATAACGTTGATGAGTATATGGCAGCGCTTGACGCACATGCTGTATACGAAGCGGATGAGTACTCCGGACCGCTCGACATGAGCAAGGTATATGCGGCCTTAGGTTTAAACGCGCTTCTCGACGAAGCCCATAGGCGGTAGCGATACATAATTTATCCGTGCCGTAGCCGGCTGGCAGTGTGCTAAAATTAAAGCATATGCTTGATTTGCAAAAGTTAAAGGGTGTGGGCGCGTCTGTTGCTAAAAAGGCTGGCCAGGCCGCGAAACAAGCGACTGACTCCGCTAAAAATGTTAAAGATAAGCGAGCCACCGGCGCGGCTGCGCGCAACGACCAGTACATCGTGGCGCTTGATATCGGTACGGAATACGTCAAGGCGCTCATCGGCCGGGTAAACAGCGACAGCGACGAGATCGACATTATAGGTGTCGGCCGCCAGAAACAGCGCTTGAGCGATATGCAGGCTGGGGCTATTTCAGATATCCCGAGCGTTGTTCAAAACTGTGACCAGGCACTGGCTAAAGCCGAAGAGCAGGCAGGCGTCAGTGCCCGCATGGCCGTCGTCGGTATTGCCGGCGAACTGGTCAAGGGAACGACTACCCGTATTAAGGTCACACGTCCCCAGCCGACCAAGGCACTCGATACAGCTGAAATGGAAAAAATCATCCGTTTAGTACAGGAACGAGCCGGCGTGAAAGCCCGCCAGGAATTACTGGTTGAACTGGGCGGCAAAGACGTCGAAGTCCGCCTGGTGAACAGTGCCCTGGTGAGTATTGATATCGACGGTTATCCCGTAACCAACCCGATTGGCTTCCAGGGTAAAGACGTTGTAGTACAAATGTATACCGCCTTCGCGCCGCTGATTCATATTGGCGCTCTGGAGCGTACTGCCCAGGAGCTGGATCTTGACCTGCTGGCTGTAGCTGCCGAACCGTTCGCCGTCGCCCGATCGGTTATTGGTAATACCAGTAACTCCGCCTTTAGCGCCGTACTGATGGATGTCGGGGGTGGTACGACTGATATCGCCGTTATCAATGACGGCGGCGTACAAGGTACCAAAATGTTTGGCATCGGCGGCCGAGCCTACACCCGTGGTATCGAGCGTGACCTGGGCGTTGACTATGACCTCGCCGAAAAACTGAAACTGGGGCTCAGCAATCAAACCGTGCCGGCCCGCCAGGCTGTTGCCGTAACAAAAAACCTGCAAAAGACACTTGATGTCTGGACCAGTGGTGTTGAGTTGGCGCTGGGAGAATTTCCCGGCCTCGACCACTTGCCGCACCGCATTCTGCTCTGCGGCGGCGGTTCCAGTTTAGACATGCTAATGGACAACCTACAGCGCACCAACTGGTATACCGACCTGCCGTTCGCTCGAAAACCTGTCGTGCAGCACATTCAGCCGGGCCAGGTTGTTGGCATTCACGACAAGACCGGCCAAGTCGCTGATCACACTTTTATTACCGCTATGGGACTGCTGCGCGTCGGACTTGATACCTTAAGCTATTCCGGCACATCGAGTGGTACCATTAAGGAAAAACTGGATAAGATATTACAAACCTAAGGAAGTAAGCAAACGCTATGGCAACGAACCAAAAAGACACCGTTTATATCGACATTGATGATGAAATAACCAGCATCATTGATAAAGTACGCGCTGCCGACGCCCGCATTGTAGCCCTGGTGCTGCCAAAACGGGCGGCTGTGCTGCAAAGCATCGTCAACATGAAGCTACTCAAGAAAACGGCAGAACAGGCCAAAAAACATGTTGTGCTGATTACTTCCGAGTCAGGCCTGTTGCCGCTGGCAGGTGCCGTCGGGCTGCATGTGGCTTCCAGTTTGCAGTCGAAGCCGGCTATTCCTGTGGCGGGTGGCGTAGTTGCCGCCGAAGTGATTGACGGCAGTGGTGATTTTGACGCGGCTTCCGTAGCTGATAGGCCGGTAGGCCAATTGGCCGGCCCGGCCGCCTCCGCCTATGACGCTAATGATCTCGATACGATTACCCTTGATGACGAACCGGCTGCGGCAGATGCCGCAAAAGCTGGTACCGTTACCGGACTTGCCGCTGGCGCCGCTCCTGTTTCTGCTGCTGGAGCGTCTACTAAAGCCGATAAGGCCGCTAAAGGTAAAAAAGACAGCAAACTTAAAATCCCCGATTTTAACAAGTTCCGTCTATGGTTGATTGCCGGCGGGGCCCTGCTGATAGCCCTGATTGTATTCGGTTATTTTGCCCTGGTCGTTATGCCAAAAGCAACCGTTACTATCGCTACCGACAGCAGTGATATCCCGACGAATGCTGATATTACGCTCGATCCGTCGGCTGACGAACTTGATCTGGAAGACCGTGTGCTGCCTGCTAAAATTGAGACTAAGCAGCAGGCCAGCACCCAGCAAGCTACCGCCACCGGCCAAAAGAATAACGGTACCAAAGCAACTGGTGAAGTTCGGATGACGGCTGGTAGCTGTAGTGCTGATATACCCGAAGACGTCCCGGCTGGTACTGGAGTTAGCAGTAATGGGATGACTTTTATTACCGGCAATAACACCACCTTTGTTCCGACATCTTCCAATGGTAAATGTGTCTTTACGGCTAGTCGTGATACGAATATAACGGCTCAAAAAGCTGGCGCCACATATAATATTGCTGCAACAACTTTTAGTGTCGCCGGGCGGAGCGAAGTTAAGGCGAACTCCGAGGATCCTACAAGCGGGGGGACCGACAACATCGTTAAAGTAGTCGCCCAAAGCGACATTGATAATGCTAAGCAGAAACTGACGGCCAGCACCAGCTCATCGGTAAAGAGCGAATTGCAGTCCAAGCTTACGGACGACGGGTATAAAGCTGTAGCCAGCAGCCTTAAGGCGGGAGACGCGGCCGTAACATCGAGCGTAAACGTTGGCGACCAGGCGGACGTGGTAACAGTAACTTCTACGACGACGTATACCATGTACGGTATCAAAACCAGCGACCTCAAGCGACTGATTCTCGACAATGTTAAAGACAAGATCGACAGTAGTAAGCAGCAAATCCTCAATGACGGTACCGATAAAGCCGCCTTTACCATCAATTCACCGGCCAGCAGTGGTGAACTCCAGGTACGCTTGGCGGCAACCTCGTTGGCTGGTCCTGACCTCAAGACTGACACTCTAAAATCTCAAATAGCCGGTAAGAAAACCAATGATGTCCGCACCGCAGTCACCTCGACGCCTGGCGTAACTGGTGTTACGGTTAAGTACAGCCCATTCTGGGTCTCGAAAGTACCGAAAAATCAGGATAAAATTACTATCGTAATCGAAAAGGCGTCAGCCAGTAAGAATAATTAGACCGCTATAATGACAAACACGACTCAATTGGAGACGATTTTAGGACTCGACATCGGTGAGCGCCGTATCGGTGTTGCCAGCGCCCACCTGCAGGCCCTGTTTCCTCATCCGCTGACGACATTGGCTGATCCGCAAACTTTTATTGCCGATATAGTGGCACTGTGTATATCCGAACGGGTAGCCGCGGTAGTCGCCGGGCTGCCGCGTGGCTTGTCCGGCCAGGAAACTGCCCAAACCGCATGGGTACGGCAATTCGCGGCCGAAATTCAGGAAAAACTTACGGTGCCCGTATACTTTACCGACGAAGCGGTGACCTCTGAAAAAGCCGAGTCAGAATTAAAACAGCGCGGTAAGCCGTATGAGAAGGGTGATATTGACGCGCTGGCGGCAACCTATATATTGGAAGATTATATTAGCGATCATCCGGAGCAGAAATATGACTAAATTCAATATACATCAGGGAAGGCGCAGCCGTTGGCCAATGCGGCTGATAGTAGTTGTGGGTACCGTGCTCCTGGCCTTGGTTATTGCCGCGGTTGTCGTACACCGCGATTACAGCGAAAATCTGCGCCCCGTCAGCAGTGATGCTGCTACAAAGGTGTTTGCCGTCAGTTCGGGAGCAACCGTTAACCAGATCGCCACCGGTTTGCATCGTCAGGGCCTGATCCGCCAGGCGTGGGCTTTCGAGCGCTACGTTAAAGACCATAACCTGGGCAGCGAGCTGCAGGCAGGAACGTACCGCTTATCTCCTTCGCAGGATGTGCCTCAGATTGCCGAGGTTCTGGCTACAGGTAAAGTAGCCGTTAATCTTATTACGATTCTGCCCGGCCAGCGTATTGACCAGATACGTGAAGCCTTTATTAAGGCCAAATTCGACCCGGCCGCCGTCGACGCGGCGCTTAACCCGGCTCAGTACGCCGATAGCCCGGCCTTGGCTGATAAACCCGCTTCCGCCAGTTTAGAAGGGTTCCTGTATCCAGATTCATATCAGAAAGATGCTAACACTGATCCGCGGACAATAATTGAAGCTTCATTGGCAGAATTAGAAACAAGGCTTACGCCAGCCCGCCGCCAGCAATTCGCAGCCCGAGGTCTTACGGTGTATCAGGCGGTAACACTCGCGTCGATTGTAGAGCGAGAAGTGTCGAATAATGACGATCGCTCGCAGGTTGCGCAGGTATTTTATAAGCGTATGCAACAAGGTATGTCTTTGGAATCTGACGTCACCGCTTTTTACGGTGCTATTAAAGATGGTAAGCCCCAATCGGTGGATTACGATTCGCCATATAATACATATAAAATTAATGGTTTGCCTGTAGGACCGATTAGTAATGTGAGTGAGAGTTCGCTTGATGCTGTCGCTGAACCGGCAAATACCGACTGGACGTATTTTGTTGCCGGCGACGACGGCAAAACGTACTTCTCAAAAACGCTCGATGAACACGAAGCGCTTACCGAGCAGCACTGTAAGAAACTATGTAATTTATAGCGCATAAAACCGACCGTAAACGATTGAAAACTTGAAAAACCTGCCCGTTTTGCTACAATTGGTGTTGTAACTTAGGTTACGCATGAGGAGCATTTCTATTAGTACTTTCAATTCATTGCAGTCAAATGCTGCATATAAACGTTTGAACAGTAAATTACATCGTAAATCAACCCGTCGGCGCGCCACCCGGTACGCCATTTTAGGTTTGAACGCGCTATTGCTATTCGGCGTGCTGGCTTTCGTAGTGCTTGGCCAACGGTCAGGCAACGCCGCGCCGGAAAAAGTGCTGACTGCTTCCGTGGCTAGCGACCGTACCGACCTGGCCAATCCCATGGACCAGGTATCTTCGGCTGATATCGCCGTGAATGTAGCCCGTATGAGCGGCCTGCAGGAAAGCCCGAAAATTGCTGAAGACGCTGACTCGGTTGATGTTGAGCTAACCCTGCCTCCCGCCAGTACCAGTATCGTTGCCAAACCGCAAATTGTCGCCACGGCCCTTAAGAGCAAAAAGGATATACGTACGTATATCACGGTAGAGGGTGATACGGTTACGACCATCGCTACCAAGTTCGGCGTTACTTCGGATAGTGTCCGCTGGTCTAACAATTTGTCTACGAATACCGTACCGGCTGGCCAGACACTCTATATTCCACCGGAAAACGGCATTGTCTATGTAGTTAAAGCCGGGGATACGGCTGATTCTTTGGCGACAAAGTATAAAGCTTCCAAAGACGAATTAGTGGCTACTAACGACGCCGAACTGTCGGCATTTAAGGTCGGCGAGCGAATCCTTATTCCTAATGGAATCATTGAAACTGTCGTTACTCCTACTGCCCGCGTCGCTAATGCCGGTTTTGGTTGGGGTAGTGGGCCGGTATATGGCGACAATCTGTATACCTATGGCTACTGTACTTGGTATGTCGCTAACCGTATCCGCGTTCCAAATAACTGGGGCAACGCTAACACCTGGGACAACCGGGCAGCTGCCAGCGGCTGGATTGTCAGCAGTATTCCACGCGTTGGGGCAGTTGGCCAGACCGACCGTGGTAGCGAAGGCCACGTCGCTGTTGTTGAAGCAGTATCCGAAGACGGTACCATGATTAAGTATTCTGATATGAACGGCTTAGCCGGATGGGGTTCAGTAGGCCGTTCCGACTGGGTTTCCGCAGTTAAGTTCGAGCATTACATTTACCAGTAACGCGGCCGGATTAGGCTTAAAACTGTTTCCATTTTATAATAGGGATATATGAATTTTATTGATAAAACAAAAGTACTGATTGCTGCCGGCGCTGGCGGTGACGGCAAGCTCAGTTTTCGCCAGGAAAAGTTTATTTCCAAGGGCGGTCCTGATGGTGGTGATGGTGGCCATGGCGGTGACGTGGTGTTCGAGGCGTCCCGTAATCAGAATACCCTGGCCGCGTTCCGCTACCAGCGTGAACTGCAAGCTGAGCCAGGCCAGTCAGGCGGCAAAAACAAGCGCCATGGCCGCAGCGGCAAGCATCTCGTGGTGCCGGTACCGGTTGGCACGGTGGTTATGGATATGGAAGGCAATCAGTTAGCGGACCTGGTCGAAGACGGCCAGACTGCCGTGATCGCTAAAGGCGGTAAAGGCGGCTTCGGCAACGCCCACTTCGTCAGTAGCCGGCGCCAAACGCCACGCTTCGCTGAAAAGGGCGAAGAAGGCCAGGCTTTGGAAGCCATGCTCGAACTCAAGATGATCGCCGATGTTGGACTGGTTGGCCTGCCAAACGCGGGTAAGTCCACGCTACTCAGCAAAATCAGTAATGCCCGTCCGGAAATCGCTGACTATCCGTTCACGACGCTGCGCCCTAACCTTGGCATGGTTGATATCGACAAAGAGTCGACGCTGTTGTTCGCTGATATTCCGGGACTGATCGAAGGCGCGGCCGAAGGCAAGGGGCTGGGTCATGAATTTTTGCGGCACATTGAGCGTACCGCCGTTGTCCTGCACCTTATTGACGCCTATCAGGACAATGTGGTCGAGGCTTACACGACTATTCAAAACGAGCTGAAGGCTTATGATATCGATCTCAGTGAACGGCCGCAGATAGTAGTAATCAATAAAATTGATGGACTCGACGAGGACATGGTGGCTGATCTTATAAAACAGCTCCAGAAGATTATTTCCGAACGTACGCCGGTATACGCCATTTCGGCTGCCAGCGGGCAGGGACTGCGCGAATTATTATATGCCGTCCGCGCCATCGTGGTCGAGCAACGGAAAGTCATCGCCGAACAGGAAACCAAGGACGAGTTACCGGTTCTACGGCTTGATGAAGTTGACAAGTCAAATGCCTGGACAGTCGCTCCAGCACCCGGTGGCTTTCTGGTGACCGGTACACGGATCGAACAGTTCGCCGGCCGTACCGATTTTACCAATGAAGAAGGCGTGCAACGCCTCAGGGACATTATGCGTAAGATGGGCATCATGCATGAACTGGTACGTAAAGGCATTGAAGCCGGCCAGCAGATTTATGTAGGCAACAAGGGTAATTTCGAGTATTAAGCGCCTGTTCTGTACGCCGAAACGAGTACTCTTGACTGTCGATGCCTTCCAGCCTGACCTGAACGACTTAATCAGCAAATACGGCCCGCAGCCTCCTCAATGTGGCTAGGGTGTTACATAAGCGTTATAGAGTGATACACTGGTAGTTATATGGCTGCCAGTTTTTATTTTTATGACCTCGAAACCTCTGGCACTGATCCAAAGCGTGACCGGATCATGCAGTTTGCCGGACAACGTACCGACATGGACCTTAACCCGATCGGTGAACCGCACAATCTGTTGGTAGCGCTTACCGACGAAGTGTTGCCGCAGCCTGGCGCTATTATGGTAACCGGCATTACGCCGCAGCATACCCGCGACGAGGGTTACAACGAAGCGCAGTTCCTGGAAATTGTCTGCAAAGAAGTTCTGACACCGGACACCATTATTATTGGTTATAACAATATCAAATTTGATGATGAATTCATGCGCTGCACCTTTTTCCGGAACATGTACGACCCATACGAGTGGCAGCTGCAGCAGGGACGGTCGCGCTGGGATTTCCTGGATGTTATCCGTTTGACCCGCGCCCTACGCCCCGAGGGTATCGAATGGCCAGTTGATGAAAACGGTGTCGCCAGTAACCGCCTTGAAAAACTGAGTGCCGCCAACGGCCTGGCGCACGAACATGCTCACGACGCGCTCAGCGACGTCTATGCTCTCATCGGCGTAGCGAAACTGGTAAAAGACAAGCAGCCAAAACTGTACGACTATTTATTAAAGAACCGGGATAAAACCGCCGCTCAGGCTATTGCTGCCGGTGATGGCCGGCAGTTTCCGGGCCAGCCATTCGTCCATACGTCCTACACCTACCCGAAAGAGCAACTGCACACGACGGTTGCCGCCGCGGTGGCGCCGGGTAAGTTCAAGGGCACTTTTTACGTGTATGATCTGCGGCATGACCCTACCAGGTGGCTTGCTATGCCAGTCGAGAAACTGCGTGCCCACTGCCAGAAAACGGCGGATGAACGTGATGACGGCCATCAGTTCCTGCCCGTCCGCGAACTCAAGTGTAACCAGTGCCCGGCGGTAGCGCCCTATGATGTGCTGCGGGCCGACGCGGCCGCTCAGGAACGCCTGGCGATAGACCTGGCATCCGTGAGACGCCACCACGCGCTGCTGCAAGCGGATCCGGGTTTTGGTGACCGTGTCGCACAGGCACTCGACAGGAAATTTGCCACCGACGATGATCCGGATTGCCAGCTGTATGACGGTTTTGTGCCTGACAGTGACAAAGCTAAGATGGTACGGGTACGGACGGCAGCTCCGGCGGAGCTGAAGGGCCTGGATCCCGGCTTCAGCGATAAGCGGCTGCAGGCCATGCTGGTGCGCTACAAAGCACGCAATTATCCAAATAGTTTAACCGATGCCGAGCGTGCCGCGTGGGAAACGTACCGTGATGGCCGGCTGCAAAAAGCCTTGCCTCAGTTTGTCGCGGAACTACAAAAGGCAGTCGCTACACATACGGGGCAGGAAGCTCAGTACATTCTGGAAGAACTGAGGCTTTACGCCGAATCGATTATGCCAGCTCAAGTCGATTAGGTTGCCGAACAGACATCATCAAAAACGCCAGCACAATCCGGATTTTAAGAATAATGTGATGCCGCTTGATATATATCATACCGGCAATGTCGGCAACGACCAACAGGGCAGTTAGCCAGCCGATAAAAGTTATTTGTATGGTAGTTCCTGGAATTATGCCCAGTACGATTAAGCTGTACACGTACGTTTCCCTAAATAATGCAGTAATTTAGGCACAGTATAAGCTATTGTTCGCTAAAAAGGCAAATATATTTTATTACGCTAATGCTTGCGCAATTTCTGCTTGAGGCGGGCTGCACGGTCTCTGTTAAGACCGGCAATCAACAGGGCGATAAAGAAGAGCGCCGTCGCCAGGCTGATCTGCCAGATTGCCGCGTGGCGCCAGGCCAGCGCGGCCACTAAAGCCAGTAATAAGACCGTCGCCAGGTCATACAGGCGCTGTATCCAGCGGTTGTCGGGAAATAAGACTTCGGCGGCTTTACCGCTGTTTTTAAGCAGCCACTCGCGCAAATTTTTGGCCCATTCATTGTTGATGGACAACAAACCGAGGCCAGCCAGGACGAGTGGGATACCACCGGGGCCGGGCAACCAGCCGGAGGCTATGCCCAGTAAGATTAATAAATATCCACCGGTATCAGTCGCGATTCGTTTAAATGTGTTAGGCATAGTGGTATTGTAAGTCACTTTCCTGAAGGTAGGTGTAAAAAAATCGGTATTCGGTATACTTTGCAGTATGCATATACAGTCACTTGTTACACCGCGTATTGAAGCCGGCCAATACGAGCTGTTGAATATTATTGATCAGGCGGTAAAAACCCTGGAGCCAAACAGCGTGCTGGCTATAACATCTAAAATCGTTTCGCTGTGTGAAGGCAGCGTCGTGCCAATGGCCGGAACAGACAAAACGGAGCTGATGCGGCGGATGTCGGAACAGTTTGTGGCTGACGAGCACAGCAAATGGGGCGTTCATTTTACTATAACCAACGGCATGCTGATTCCCACGGCTGGAATTGATGAATCAAATGCCGGTGATGTGTATGTCCTGTGGCCGCGCGATGCTCAAGAGACGGCCAACCAAGTACGGCAGCACTTAACGCGGCGCTTCGGACATGGCAATGCCGGCGTAGTCATCACCGACAGCACCGTCCGGCCAATGCGGCGTGGCGTATCTGGTATCGCGCTGGCCTACAGCGGTTTCAAACCGCTTAAAAATTACGTGCAGTCGCCCGACTTATTCGGACGCCCTTTCAAAGTTTCCCAGGCGGATATTGTTGGCGGACTGGCAGGTGCCGCGGTGCTAGCGATGGGCGAGGGTGCCGAGTCAACGCCGTTAGCGGTGATATCTGATCTCACAATGGTCCAGTTCGTAGACCGTAACCCGCTTCCCGAAGAATTACGGGAGTTGACGATAACACTGGAAGATGATATCTTCGCGCCGTTTCTAACCAAAGTGCGCTGGCAACCCGGCGGGCAGTCCCAGTAAGTCGTCTGCCACCACGGTCTGGAAGTTTTGCAAAATTTTGTGTATAATACATCAGCTTAGGGAGAATATAGCGTAGTCGTTTTCGGCTATGTTCGCTTGTTTCAAGATGTAGTTGAATACTAATAGTTGGTTTCCAGGATGCAAGAGAAGGGGGAGTTGATGAGTTCAGGCAATATTGTTGTAAAAGGGGCCCGCGAGCATAACCTCAAGGATATTGATGTTACGATTCCGCGCGAAAAATTAGTGGTTATAACGGGTTTGTCCGGTTCCGGCAAGTCTAGCTTGGCGTTTGATACCATTTATGCCGAAGGCCAGCGCCGCTACGTTGAATCGCTCAGCTCGTACGCTCGCCAGTTCCTAGGGCTCATGGAAAAACCGGACGTCGACCAGATTGATGGCCTCAGCCCGGCTATTTCTATCGACCAGAAATCAACCTCCCGCAACCCACGTTCAACTGTTGCAACCGTAACGGAAATTTATGACTATCTCCGGCTGCTGTTCGCCCGCGTTGGCGTGCCGCATTGTCCGATTGATGGCCGGGCGGTTACCCGCCAGACGTCAAATGCCATCGTAGATCAGGTTATGGCCTTGCCGGCTGATGCCCGCCTGATGATCCTGTCGCCAGTCGTAATCGACAAAAAAGGCCAGTTCGAGCACATTCCCGAACAGTTTACCCGGGCCGGTTTTGCCCGTGCCCGCGTTGACGGCGTTGTCTATGCCTTGGATGAATTCCCGGCACTTGATAAGAATTACAAGCATAATATCGACATTGTGGTTGACCGCCTGGTTAACGATGAAGACAGCCGAACCCGCTTGTCGCAGTCCGTCGAACAGGCGCTCGACGTGTCCGAAGGCCGCCTGGCGGTCGTAAATGCGGACACTAACGAAGAATTTAGTTACAGCCTGATGTACGCCTGCCCGGAACACCCGGAGCTGAAGATTCCTGACCTGGAACCACGGACCTTCAGCTTTAACTCGCCGCACGGTGCCTGCCCGGTTTGCACCGGCCTTGGATCCCGCATGGAAGTTGATCCTGAACTGGTGATTCCGAATGGTAAATTGACAATCGCCGAAGGTGCTATCCGCCCGTATAACCGCATTAATGTCGATAACTGGTATATGAAGAAATTACAGGTAGTTTCTGAGCATTATGGCTTTAGCCTGCATGTGCCGACCGGACAATTGAGCAAAGAAAACCTGGACCGTATTCTGTATGGCACCGGTGATCAGACGTATAAGATCAAGATTGGTGCCGGCCGCTCGTTTAACAGTGTTTACGAAGGGGTCATTCCAAACCTGGAGCGCCGCCACAAGGAAACCGACAGCGAGTTTATCCGCCGAGACATTGAGCGCTTCATGCAAGAAAGGCCCTGCTTTAAATGTAAGGGTCTCCGCCTGCGCCCTGAAGTACTGGCAATTACGCTGCATGGCAAATCAATTATGGATGTCTGTAGCTTGTCGATTGATGACGCCCTCGGCTGGATGGACGAGCTCAGCCTGAGTGATCAGGAAAAACACATCGCCGAGCTCATTCTGAAAGAAATCCACGCCCGGCTGCGCTTTTTGAAGGACGTGGGCCTGAACTACTTAACGCTACTTCGTTCCGCGACTACTTTAAGTGGCGGTGAGGCTCAGCGTATCCGTTTAGCGACCCAAATTGGCTCCGGACTTATGGGCGTGCTCTATGTGCTTGACGAGCCGTCGATTGGTCTCCATCAGCGTGATAATGACCGTTTAATCGCGACGCTTAAGCACCTTCGTGATCTCGGCAACACCGTTTTGGTGGTCGAGCATGACGAAGACACCATTCGCACCGCGGACTACTTGCTGGACATTGGTCCGGGTGCCGGTATCCATGGCGGACATGTTATTGCCGCCGGTACGCCGGATGAAGTCGCCAGTAACCCTAAAAGCATTACCGGCCAGTACCTGTCGGAAACCAAAGTTATTCCCGTACCGAAAAAGCGCCGGCCGGGCAATGGCAAGGAACTGGTGATCCGCGGCGCCCGTGAAAACAATCTGCAAAACGTCGATGTCACCATTCCGCTTGGTAAAATGGTGGTCGTTTCCGGTGTTTCGGGTTCGGGCAAGTCGAGCTTGATTAATGATATTCTGGCTAAAGAATTGTTAGCCCGCCTGCACCGCGCCAACACCGTACCGGGCCGCCATGATGATATCGAAGGTATCAAACAGCTCGATAAGGCTATCATCATCGATCAAAGCCCGATCGGCCGTACGCCGCGGTCCAACCCTGCTACCTATACCGGTTTGTTCACGCCTATCCGCGAACTATTCGCCAGTACTCCGGAAGCAAAACTCCGCGGTTACGCTGCCGGACGCTTCAGTTTTAACGTTAAAGGTGGACGCTGTGAAAACTGTGCCGGTGACGGCATCATTAAAATTGAGATGCACTTTTTGCCGGACGTCTACGTCCCGTGTGAAGTTTGCCATGGTAAGCGCTACAACCGCGAAGCTTTGGAAATCCATTTTAAGGGTAAGACCATATCCGACGTCCTGGAAATGACCTGTGAGCAGGCCTTGGAATTTTTTGAAAACATCCCCGGTATCGCCCGCAAGCTACAGACGTTAGTTGATGTCGGCCTTGGCTACATCGGTCTCGGCCAATCGGCTACCACGCTGAGCGGTGGTGAAGCCCAGCGTATTAAATTGGCGACCGAACTCAGTCGCCGCCCAACCGGTAAGACGCTGTACATCCTTGACGAACCGACTACCGGCCTGCATATGGCAGATGTCGATAAGCTACTACACATGCTACACGCCCTGGTTGAAGCTGGTAACAGCATGGTCATCATTGAGCACAACCTGGACGTCATCAAAAACGCCGACTGGGTTATCGATATGGGTCCTGAAGGGGGCGCTGGCGGTGGCCGGGTGATGGGCGAGGGAACTCCTGAGCAGATCGCTAAGATTGCTGATAGTTACACCGGCCAGTTCCTTAAGCGTATGCTAAAATAATACGAAAAGTTTTAACGGTACGAGCCTGCCTGGTATAAACGCTGCTATTTAGTGCGGCGGAATTTGCTGGTAACAGCGGCGCGGATTTTAGGATCTTTGAAGGCGTGATATAGCGTCGGGGCCATGAAAATGATGATTATTCCCAGCAATAGCGGTTCAATATACTTTTCAACGCCGGGAATCTTACTGCCAATAAAATAGCCGATGCAGGTAATGCTGACTGCCCAGGCGATGTCACCGATGGCGTCGTAAATCATAAATTGTTTGAGGGGCATTTTGCCGGCACCGGCGGTTACGGGCGCGAAAGTACGAACAATCGGGACGAAGTGGGCTACCAGCATGGTTTTGCTGCCATACTTTTCGTAAAACACTTCTGCTTTTTCAATGTAATCTTTGCGGAATATCAAGCTGTCGGGCTTACGGAACAGGCGCGGCCCCAGGCGGCTTCCGATATGGTAGCCGATGTTGTCGCCAAGAATAGCGGCTCCGGCAATGACTGCGATTGTGAGCGGCAGATTAAGCGTGCCGCTGGCCGCTAGGATGCCCGCACTAAAGAGCAGCGTATCACCAGGGAAAAAGAAACCGACCATCATGCCGGATTCGGCAAAGATGATAGCTGCTATCAAAAACAGGCCGCCGGCTTCTACAAGATGGGTTACGTCGAACATATACAGTAAGCGTACCAGTATCCAGGATTATTTGCTATACTATAAGAACGTACAAATTATGTATTGTCAAGAAAGGACCACGAGATATGGCACAAGACAAGATTGCGCTCACAGTAGAACCCCGTACCGTTACCGGTCGAGGCGTTAAGGGACTTCGCACCCAGGGTATCATTCCTGCGGTCATTCATGACCACGGTAAAGAATCTATATTGGTACAGGGCGACCAGCGCGTCCTGCTTAAGGCTTACATGGCTGCCGGTAAGCACCATGCTATCGCCCTGAAAGCTGGTACAAAAAACTATACCGCAATGATTAAAGACGCAGTATTTGAACCAAAGAAGCACATGCTAACCCATGTTGTATTCGGAGCAGTATCGGCTACCGAAAAGATTGATGCTGAAATTCCTGTACATGCTGCTTACGCTGAAGGCAATGACGCTTCGCCTGCCGAACGCGCCGGATATATTGTTATCAGCAACGTTTCATTCGTGGTTGTTGAAGCTACTGCTACCAACCTGCCTGACGTACTGACCTACGACGCAGAAAAGCTGGTAAATGTCGGTGACCACATTACTGTTGGTGAACTGACCGCTCCACAAGGCGTTGACATTAAGACCGAGCCGGAAACTGTCATCGCGACTGTCTACGAGCCAAGTGCCGTGGCTGCCGCTAACGACGCTGCCGGCGGTGATGCCGACGAGGACGCTACTCCAGAGACTGACAATGGCTCTCCTGAAGACGACAAAGATACGCAGGACGCTGAAAACCAGCCCGGTGGCAAAGCCGGCGCCCAAGCTAAGGGTGAATAGTCTACAGTTTTCACAGAACATTTCACAAGGCTTTTCACAGAGCAAAAACCGCAGTACGAACACTGCGGTTTTTGCATTTCACGGAGACTGTTAGTCCTCCATGAAACCGCCGCTTTGGCGCTCCCAAAGTTTAGCGTAATTACCGCCGGCGCGGATCAATTCCTTATGGCTGCCTTCCTCGACAATCTTACCGTCATCCAGCACGATGATGCGGTCCATTTTCTGAATAGTGCTGAGGCGGTGGGCAATGACAATAGCAGTGCGGCCTTCCATTAACTTCCAAAGCGCCTGCTGAATGAGGCCTTCACTTTCGCTGTCCAGAGCGCTGGTAGCTTCATCGAGCACCAGTATAGGGGCGTTCTTGAGCATGGCCCGGGCAATGGCAATCCGCTGGCGCTGACCGCCGGATAATTTAACGCCGCGTTCGCCGACCAGCGTTCCGTAACCGTCCTGTAGTCCGTCGATGAATTCGGCGGCGTGGGCGTCGCGGGCAATAGCGGCGATTTCTTCTTTAGTTGCTTCAGGACGGCCGTAAGCGATGTTTTCGGCAATGGTGCGGTGAAACAATAGTGGTTCCTGTGGCACATAGGCGATGTGGCGATGCAGGTCATCTTGCGTAATGCTGGCAATATTTTGGTTGTCGATTAAGATTTGTCCCGAGTCGACGTCAGAGAAGCGCAGTAGTATGCGGGTAAGCGTGGTCTTACCGGAACCGGAGTGGCCTACCAGGCCGACTTTTTCACCGGGTTTGATGCGCAGCTTGAGGTGTTCGAAAATGGCATCATCGGAGCCTTTGTGGCTGAACGTGACGTCTTTAAAAGTAATGGCACCGCGATGAATGCTAACCGGCTCAGGCTTAACAGGATCCTGGATTTCCGGCTTCTGGCCTAATATATTGACCATTTCACGGGCATCGCCGAAGGCCCGGTTGTAGTTGCGCAGCGCGTTGTTACTGAAGGCGAACAGTGCGTCAACAATGCTAGCCGTATAGCTTAATATCAGGAATACCGTAGCGATATTGGCGTTGAAAAAGACAATGGTAACGACGGCAGCAAACAAGGCCAAGCTGGATATCGACCGGCTCAGGATGCCAAGGACGTTCATCTGGCGGCGGTGGACGCGCGCGAATTCAGCCAGGCTACGGCGGGTGGTAATGGTAGCGTCATGGAAACGGTCATGCTCGTATTTGCCGCGGGCAAAACTCTTAATGACCATGACGTTGCTGATGGCATCGGCTAAGTAACCGGTCTGACGGCTTTCATTAGCGGAGTGGGCGGCGCTCTTAATCCGGACCGGCCGAGCAATAAGCAGTGATGTAATGATGAACGTCGCTGAAAAAATCAGCAGGCCGGCAACGTATAGCGGGGCTTTGCCGATTAAAATCACCGAGGTGGCAACAATTCCGATCAGTAACGGATAGACTTGAAATATAGTCGTATCGGCCACCCGGATGTAGCCGCCAAGCAGTTTATTGGCCTGGGATACCAGTGAACCGCTGAAGTTGTTAGCGTGGAAGTCGGCGCTTTGGTCGAGCATGTGGTCGAATACCTCCTCGGCCATATGCTGTTGCGTGCGCATTTCCAGCTGCCAGGCAAACCAGTCGACGAGCCGCCATGCCAAAATGCCGCTGATGAGAACCACGGCATACAGGACCAGATCGTTGCCAAAGCTTTGCCACAACTGACCAGAAGTGTAATGGTGCTGATTAAGCTTATTGAGAACATGAGCCAGGATGAGTGGCGGAATATAGTTATTAATTGTTACCGTGATTGGCACGCTAACGAGCAGTCCGGCGAGGTAACGCGGATAACGGCGTGCTTGACGCGTGTAATACGCGGCGACTTGATTGGTGTTTTGCTTTTGCATGGCACACTGCCTCCTGCAGTATGAATAATAATTTTTAAATGATTACGAAGAGACGGTTAGCGCTGCTTGGAAGCGGCAGAGACTGTCATTTCGAGGATATAACTGATGAACATTCGTGCCGCTCCTATTACTGTCCGGAGACAATTGCTAAATAATACAGTTAATCTTATAATACTTAATTTGGAAAAGCAAACCCTTTTCGCTTACACTACTACATATATCTATGACAGAGTTCTATCGCTCGCCAACTGAAACCAGCACTGAGACTACGACCGAAGATTCGGACGAGAAGTCGTCATCTAAAAAATCAAAGAAAAAAACCCTCGCGGTCGGTTCTTTAGGCGAGTTATCGGCAACCGGCCTCTTGGAGCAGCCAAAAGAGTCTAAACCGGCTCCGCGTATCGAGCTGTTGTTTGACCGCTTGCGCGAAGAAGCCGGCCAAAAACCGGACAAGTCTGAAGAATCGAAAGAGTCTCCGGCAGTTACTGCCGAGGCTGCTGAAACCGCTGACGTGGAGGTGCTGAGTCCGGAGGAAGAACGTGAGGTTATCAAGCAGTATGTCGAGGTGGCAAAACAGGAACTGCAAGCCGACATAGCAGCCGGAGACGCCGAAGCAGCGGCCGACGCCGCCTTACTTGAAGCTGTCGAAGTGAAAATGGCTGAAAATCCTGATATGCCCGTCGCTGAACTGCTTGATGAGGCCGAAGCGGAAATGGTTGAACGTATTGACGGCGAAGTGGAAAAATCCAGTGAGATCGCGCCTGAAGCCGGTAACGGCGAGCCCGAAGATGAAGAGGCATGGGCCAGCGGCGGTGCCGGCAATGGCGCGGAGCCGCCAATAAGTTCCAACGGCGGCGCGGCTGGAAGTGCAGGCGGCGGAGTGCCTCCCCGCGGGCCAGTCTATGATGGTGGCTCATCCGGTTTCTTTTCACCGGGCTATGCTCCTGGAACAACCTATAACACCGCGCCGGCCGGTACGTCGGTAGAAGCTCCTACGCAGGACATTACGGCTGAGCGCCGGGCGATGGCCCAGGGCGTGCTGGCAGGGGGTATCGTCGGCTACTTAGTGGGCCGCCGACGCGGCCGTATTAAGACCGAAAAACGCCTGCTGCCAATACAGCAGAAACTGGAAAAACAGGTCGCCACGCTCCAGTCCGCTGTCGCGGCTAAAGAGCAGATAATCCGCCAGCGGGTGGCTGAAAAACGTCAGGCTTTGCCGACACCGGCCGAGCAGGCTCGTTTCGGGAATAGGCTGGCTACTCCAAGGGCTGAGGCGGTCCGTCCGGCAGCGCGGTCTTTTGCTGAAAGACGGCCGGTAGAACGGTTTAGGGGCGGTATCATCGAAGCGCCGGCTGTTATTCTGGGCGCCGCCGCGGTGCTTCGCCCCGAACGAAGGACACAGGCGGCACGACCGGAACGTCCGGCCATCGACTTTTCGAAAAATGTTGAGACGTACTCTAAGCAGGAGCTTTCCCGGGCGGCTGAAAAGATTACAATCCAGGGCACGTCACTCAAGGAACTTGGCCAAGCTCATAATCTCGATGAACGGGCGATTCGCCGGGTAGTCAATGAATTCGTAAAGGGTGGTAACGTCGCCGAAGCGCTCAACCGAGAAATGATTGTTAAGGAAAGCCGTTTCGAGCGTGATCCGAACTTGCGGCAAGCTGCTTCAGGTGGCACGGTAGACGCTGAAAATCCGGGAACTGCAGCCGGAGGTGTGGCTGGATCTGTTTTTGGTAACAATGGCAGCAGCGGCACGGATAAGGAGCGGGCAAGTAACACCACTAAACCGGCTCTCAGCGACGCGGCACTGGCTCAGATCCGCCGGCAACAAACTATGCAGGTCGGTTTGGCGAGCGTGGGCATAATCCTCTTCTTTATTGTTGTCGTGGCACTACTCGTATAAGCCAGTCAATCGTTGTATAATAGTCGGGTTATGCAGAAGATTATCCTTTATTATAAATTCGCTCCCATCAACGATCCGGAAGCGGTCCGTTTATGGCAGAAAACACTGTGCATTGCCCATAATCTCACGGGCCGTATATTAATTTCCAAACACGGAATTAACGGCACGTTGGGCGGTGATATTGAGGATCTCAAAGCTTATGTTAAAGAAACAAAGAATTATGCCGGCTTCAAAGGCACGCAGTTCAAATGGAGCGATGGCGGGCGCGAAAATTTCCCGAAACTATCAGTCAAAGTCCGCGATGAAATTGTGTCGTTCGGCGCGGCTGAAGAGCTGAAAGTAGATGAAAATGGCGTCGTTGGCGGCGGTACGCACCTGAAACCGGAAGAAGTCCACGAACTGGTCCAACAGCGTGACGATGTGGTGTTTTTTGATGGCCGCAACGCCTACGAGGCAAAAGTCGGTAAATTTAAAGACGCCATTGTTCCTGACGCCCGGACAAGCAAAGATTTCCTGAGCGAGCTCGACAGCGACAAATATGATGATATTAAAGATAAGCCGGTCGTAACCTATTGTACTGGTGGAATCCGCTGCGAAATCCTGAGCAGTCTTATGAAAAACCGCGGTTTTAAAGAGGTGTATCAAATGGATGGCGGTATCGTAAAATATGGTGAAAAATACGCTGATGATGGTCTGTGGGAAGGTTCGTTGTACGTATTCGACGACCGGATGGGTGTCAAGTTTTCCGACAAGGCCAAAGATATTGGCGACTGCGCGCACTGCGGCGGCAAGACGAGCCGCTACACTAACTGCGCTAATCTGACCTGCAATGACCTAATCGTGGTGTGCGAAAATTGCGCTGAAAAAACACTGTGCCCTAACTGCGTTAAACTGCCCGCGTCCGAGCTGGCTACCGCTTAGCTTTCAACTCCGGTCAGGCGTATAATAGTTATGAATGAACGCTGTACTGGAACAAAAACTTACGGAGCTCCCGCGCTCGCCGGGTGTCTATTTTCATAAGGACGCCGCCGGTGAGATTATTTATGTCGGTAAAGCGGCGGTGCTGCGTAACCGTGTGCGCCAGTATTTTCAAAAAAGCCGCAACCGCGACGTTAAAACCGATGCTCTGGTACGGGAAATTGCTGATACCGACTGGATGGTAGTCGAGAGTGAAATTGAAGCCCTGTTCCTGGAAGCTGAGATGATCCGCCGCTATATGCCGCGCTACAACATACTTTTGCGCGACGACAAGGCCATGGCTTATATCCGGATTGATTACGATAGTGACTATCCTACGGTGAGCACTACCAGGCGGCCACTCGACGACGGCGCGCGCTACTATGGGCCGTATCCAAGTTTGACCAGCGTGCGAGTGGCACTCAAACTGCTGCGCCGCATTTTTCCGTATGCCACCCGGCAGCTGGCGGGGCAGAAACGGGCGACACTGCACTACCATTTGGGCTTGGATCCGGGCCTGGAGGAAGGCCGCACAACACTGGAAGACTACCGCTCGAATCTGCGTAAACTGATGGCCTATATCGAGGGCAAACGCGTAACAATCATCCGCGAGCTGGAGCAGGAAATGAAGGCAGCCGCCAGACAGCAGAACTTCGAGGAAGCCGCTCACGTCCGTAACCGTTTAACCGCGCTGCAAAATTTGAATAAGCAGGTTATCTTTAGTGATAAAGAGTTTATGGATATATCAAAAGACCATGCTTTGAACGAGCTGGTTGACCTGCTGGGGCTGGGCACGTTCCCGCAGCGGATCGAAGGATACGACATTTCCCATATGTCCGGCACTGATGTGGTGGCCAGTATGGTGGTGTTTACGAACGGCGTCAGCGACAAGGCTGAATACCGTAAGTTTAAGACGAAAAAAGACCACAACAACGACTTTTATAACATGCACGAAACGCTCAGCCGGCGGTTAAGTGATAAAAATATCAAAGCCTGGGGCCGGCCAAGTCTGGTGTTGATTGACGGTGGCAAAGGCCAGTTAGATGCGGCAATTAGGGCCCGGGAAGAGCAGGGCCGGCACCTGATTCCGTTTATTGGTCTGGCGAAGCGCGAAGAAGAAATTGTGATTCATAAAGAGCTGTCCAACGTTACCTTAAACATGGAGATATTACACAAACTGCATGGTTTTACGACGGAGAGCGATGATTTTATATCGGTGCATCTGCCGCACAATACCAACTTGGTCAAGCTGCTGCAGCGTATCCGTGATGAATCGCACCGCTTCGCCGTTAGCTACCACTCGGTATTGCGGCAGAAACGCCAAACTGCCAGTATTTTGGAAGAAATTCCGGGGTTTGGACCGGCTACCCGCAAAAAACTGCTCAAGGAATTCGGCAGTGTCAAGGGTATTAAAGAAGCCAACCAGTTCGCGGTGGAACAGTCGATAGGCGCTAAAAAAGCGGCAGTACTACGCAAGTACTTGTAGTGACTGGTTAACGAATGCCAACTCCATTTGCAGGAGCCAGGCCCGTTGCTCTGCCTGCTTGGTAAAATGTGACGCGCCGCTTAAGGGGACGAACTGGTACGGGCAATTGTGTTCGCCCAGTATCCGCAGAAGTTCCAAGCTGTTGCCGGGTAGGACATTATCGTCGCTGAGGCCATGGATTAACATGATAGGCCGGTAGGCTTTACTGGCGGCTTTGAGCAATGATGATTTATCGTATGCTTGCGCCTGTTCATCCGGATTGCCGAGATAGCGTTCGGTGTAGTGAGTATCGTACAAACGCCATTCCGTAACGGGCGCGCCACTGATGCTGGCGTGGATATCATGTGGGTACAAAACGGACAAAAATGCCGACAAATAGCCACCGAACGACCAGCCGCGAACGCCGACGCGCGAGCCATCGAGGTCGGGAAACTGTACGAGCGCGTCATGTAATGCCGTGATCTGGGCGGCGGCAACCTCGGTGATCAGGTCGCTATGAATTTGACGTTCCCACTGCAAATCACGTCCCGGCGTGCCGGGCCCATCAACCGATAAAACGGCATAACCCTGGTCGGCCCACCATTGGGATTCCAGATAGCTCCTGGAGCTGAACATTACTTCCTGATGGTGTGGTCCGCCGTAAACCTGTAGTATAACCGGTAATTTCGTCCCCGCGGCATGGTTTGCGGGCAGTACCAGGCTGGCCTGTAGTTTCTCGGTACCAACTGTGAAAAAGCGAGGTTCCGGCCAGCTTTTCGGGGCGGCAGCATGTGATGTTATGCGTAACGCCTGTGGCTTGCCGGTGGCTCCGGATTGAAGCAGATACTGGCGCGTGCCACCAGCCATAACGGCTCCGGTAATGAAAATGAGGTCGTTGGAAATCAGCGCTGAAAATAATCCACCGGCCGGTGAAAGTTGCAAGTTCTTATTACTGCTGATGTGTTGAGCGAAAACCACCCGTTCCTTAGGATCGGGCGAGGCGGTGTAAACCACCCAGTCGCCGCAGGTGCCGATAAAATCATCAACATGATGGTCGGTGGGAGTTATAGCGGCGCCGTCGTATGAAATCCGGCGCTTTTCCTGGCTGGTCAGGCTAATGATGTGCCCGTCGCTATCGGCGTAAGGGAGCGGCTGCAATATGTCGACCCAGACCTTATCTTCTATATCATGCACGGAAACAGTCGCATTATCTTCGATAACTTTGTGTAATTGCAACCGGCGTTGGCCGCGGCTCTGCAGGCTGATATATATGTCATTGGTTCGCCACTGGACATTGGTGAGATAGGGAAGAGCGGTTTTATCCCAAACTATTTCCTGGCGTTCGGATGAGTTCAGATGAAGTCTGAACAGCGAGACGACGGCGTTCGGTGTACCGGCGGCCGGATACTTGAAGCTGTGTGGTGTTTCCAAGGAATTTTCCGAAACGGCGTAGGCGTCATGGACGGCAGTTTCATCGACACGGGCGGCTAGTAAATCCAGAGAGTCGGGGGACCACCAGTAACCGCGGTACCGCTCAAATTCTTCGGAGGCGGCGAACTCGGCCCGGCCCCAGAAAATGGTTTCCGATTCGTTGGCTACCAGTAGTTTCGGCTCGGCGTCACTGTGGCTGGCAACGGCCCACAACCCTTCGTGATTAACGAAAGCGATATGTGAGGAGTCAAAGCTGAAGCGCGGGTCGAATGCCGAAGATACATGGGCAAACTGCTCGGCTTGCAGCGTCCGCGTATTGATAAGCCAGAGACTGCCATTATAGGTAAAACACAGCAGTTTACCATCTTTCGAGGACGTATAACTGGTGATGCCCATCGAAGTCTCACGCAGGCGCTCGCGCTGGCGTTCTTCTTCGGGTGTCAACTGCGTGTCCGCGCGGTGGGTCAGCGGATCAAACACTAACTGTTCGCTTCCGCTGCTGATTTCCAGCCGCCACAGGCTGTTGACGTTTGAAGTGCCGCTATCGGAACGGGTGAAATATATATACGCGGCGTCGTCGTTCAGCGTAAAGTTACGCGGCATGCCAAGGGTATACGAGTGGGTCCGGGCGAGTTCCAGGGCCTGTGTATCTAAGTTCATCGCTTGTATTGTACGCAACTCGCCGCCGTCATGCCAGACCGGATATAAAAAAGCTTACGCTTATTTAAATGATTTATCGGCCGCATGCTACAATTAATCGTATGAAAAGTCCGATAACCCGCTTTCTCATCCGCTGGTTAGTATCAAGTTTAGGCCTCTGGATCGCCGCTGGTATTTTTACCGATTCTATTGACTATGAAGGCCGGGTCGGCGTCATTATTACCGCTGGCTTTATCCTGGCGATTATAAACGTTTTTATCCGTCCGATCGTCGTAATCCTGTCCTTGCCGGCGATTTTATTCTCGCTGGGCCTGTTTATGATCGTCGTGAACGGCTTCATGGTCTTTTTGGCCAGCGTGCTGTACGACCCGTTGCATATTAGTAACTTTTGGGTCGCAATACTTGCCGGTATGGTGATCGGCCTTGTAAACTATTTAGTATCGGCAATTTTAGAAGAACGGAAGTAGGCTACATACTATGGACTTGAGCATTTTTAACTACATTACCATCGCGTCGGTCGTCCTGTTGACCATCCTGATACTTGTACAGACCCGTGGCGCGTCTTTGGGCGCGGGCCTGGGCGGCACAGCGGAGGTTAACACAACCCGCCGCGGCACCGACAAGACGATATACCAGCTGACCATCATTACCGGCATTGTTTTCGCCCTGTCCCTGATCCTAAGCATATTAGTTTAAATAGAGACAATAACCGTTCATGAGTCTAGACTTTAGTAAACGCAGGCTGCGCAAACGGCAGCGCCAGGTGGAGGCGATCGGTGTATCGGCTGAAAGTCTGGCTGAACGGCACTTTTTTCGGCGGCTTGACCGCCTGGTGGCAGTCCGGCGGTTTATTATCGGCTGGCTATTATTTTTCGTACTTATATGCGGCTGCCTGGTCGGGCAGATCCGGGCGCTTGACGGCCATTTTCGGCATTTGAGCCCGGTCCCCGGCGGTATCTATACGGAAGGTATTCTTGGTGATTTCACCACTGCTAACCCGCTGTATGCCAGCGGTGAAGTTGATGAATCGGTAGCCAAGCTGGTGTTCGCCGGCTTAATGACCTATGACCAGCAAAATAAATTGGTTGGCGATATGGCCGAGGGTTATACGGTGGATGCCACGGAAAAGATTTATACTGTTACGCTTCGCCCCAACCTCAGCTGGCATGACGGCGCGCCGCTAACGGCCCGTGACGTTCTGTTTACCTATAAAACCATCCAAAATCCGGATACCATGTCCAGCCTCAACCAAAGCTGGAAAGATATTACAGTGGCCGCTCCTGATGACCGGACGGTAACGTTTACTTTGCCGAATCCGCTCAGCGCCTTTCCATATCAGATAACCAACGGTATCATCCCGGAGCATCTACTACGGGACGTCGCGCCAAACGAGTTGCGGTCAACTTCTTTCAATACGATACAGCCTGTCGGTTCGGGACCGTTTATGTGGCAAAAGATTCAGGTGAGCGGCGATACGCCGGAAACCCGGGAAGAGCAGATCGCCCTGGCTCCATTTACGAAATATCATGGTGGAGAACCAAAACTAGCCAGCTTTGTGATCCACGCTTTCCATGATGCTGACCGCATGGCCACCAGCTTTAAAAACCGGGAATTAACAGCTGCCAGTTTCCTGGAGCTGCCCGGTGATGCCAAAGAAGATTCCAGTGTTCAGACAAAAGACCTCTTGCTGACTGCCGCCAATATGGTTTTCTTCAAGGAGAGTAGCACTGTGCTGGCGGATGCTAATGTACGCAAGGCGCTGGTGCAAAGCGCGAATGTTCCTGACATTATGTCGTCGCTAGGCTATGTTACCCGGCCGGTTAAAGGACCGTTCCTGCAAAGCCAGTCAAGCTATGACCCGACCTCAGCCCAGGCCGGATACGATGTTGCTGCTGCCGGTGCGTTGCTGGATAAGGCCGGCTGGATACCCGGCGCCAACGGTATCAGGGTCAAGGGCGGCGTCCCGCTTATGTTCTCGTTACTGGCTCAGGACACGCCAGAAAACAGGGTAGTCGCGCAGCGCTTAACCGGTGACTGGAAGAAACTCGGCGTCCAGGCCACGCTGCAGTTACGTGAGGACGCTGACATCCAAAGGTCTATTAACGACCAGAACTACGAAGCATTACTGTATGGTATTTCGATTGGCGTCGACCCTGATATATATGCTTATTGGCATAGTTCTCAAAAAGATCCCCGTTCCAACCGCCTGAACTTTTCCCAATTCAGCTCGAAAGTAGCCGACGCGGCCCTCGAAGGTGGTAGGACGCGCAACGACCTGGTGCTGCGCGCAGCAAAGTATAAACCGTTCCTGCAGGCCTGGCAGCAGGACACGCCGGCCCTCGGCCTGTACCAGCCGCGCTACCTGTATGCCACGCATGGTACGGTCTATGGGTTGGATGCCCGGACCATTAACACGGACACTGACCGTTTCAACAATGTGGCTAACTGGCAAATTCGCCAGGCGCCGGTTAATGACCGCTAACGGTTGCGTTAACCGCCTGTTTACAGTACAATTACCCGAGTAAATCAGCAGTTACCGACCCGCGGATGTGGTGAAATTGGTATACACGCTAGTTTCAGGTACTAGTGGGCGCAAGCTCGTGGAGGTTCAAGTCCTCTCATCCGCACCAAACTAAAAGCCCAGGCATTTGTCTGGGCTTTTAGTTTGGTTTGAGCGAACATGAAACTCCAGTCGCGGAGGTGAGAATTGCCAGTGGGAATTCTCAAGGCAATCTTCCGATGCCAACTATGTTGGCAATAGTGAAGTTGCGGGGCTACGAAAGGTGGCCAAGTCCTCTCATCTTGCGGATACACTATTGACATAAGAGTTATAATATATTATACAGCCACTGTCAATACCCCTTGTGCTTAACCTGTGAATTGCTTATAATTTGGTTAACTAAGGTAGAATTACATATATGGCATCACGATTACCAACTCCCGGTTCAGACGATGGTACTTGGGGTGATATCCTCAATGACTTCTTAAGCCAAGCCCATAACACCGATGGTTCACTTAAGCCACTCACACAGTCACAAATTCAGAATCTCACAGCCGACCTGGCCGTTAAGGCCGGCACTGCAGATCTCAACGCTAAAGTCAGTAATAGCGATCTTGATACTAAAACTGCTGCACTAGTTGGTAACGCAAGCAGTACCACAAATAGCGCCCTGAGGGCGGCCTACGTCAATCTTGATAATCTGCCTGTGAATCCGCGCGACAATCCAGCCTGGAACCCAGCGCCTGGAGCGGATAATGGTGCGATGGTACAAGTAATCCTGGACAACTTATATGCTAACGGAGGAGGAACGCTGTACCTGAATACGGTACTCAACACAAGCGTGGCATTAACTACGGGTAGCGGCGTTCGTATTATCGGTTCAAATCCGTTTGTTTCAGTTATTCGAGCACTGTCCGCCTTTCCAGCTAACACGCCAGTTGTCCGACTGGATCGCTCGGGTGGTGTTACCCCCGAGTTTTATAACCGATTAGAATCCATTACCATTGACTGTAACGATATCGCTGATACTGGTGTTTACTCACAAAGTTGTCAAGAACAGGGCGGGCTGATTGATTGCCGGATCGTTAAGTGGCGTTCTAAAGGCATTCATTTAAAAGGCTCAGCAGTTATGCACTGCAATATGGATGACCTATGGGTTTACTCTTCTACGCAGGCCAGTCCTACTGGAGCGGTAGCCTTGACTATGGAGCAACTTGGTGGCACGGTCTCGGTACGTCGAGGCTCATTTATTAACACGGCAAATACTGCTGCATCTCAGGCGAATGGTGTTTATGTGCTTGGTTCCACGGCCGTCGCATTCGATACTGTGCACTTAGAAGGGGGATCGATTGTATTAGATAACTCTAACGCGTCCGTCACCTCGGCCACCGGTCATTCCACGGTGCCTTCTTTAATTCGAGCAACTACGGCCACGAGCAGTGTCGAATGGAAGAACATTAGCCGGATGGGCTCGACGTATACGATCGAGGACAGCACTTCTGGAACCGCGCAATCGTATACGGCAACGTCTGGTTCAACGGGTAACGGCGGGCTGGTAATCGGAACTAACGCCACTCTCGCCGATCTGCGGGTGATTTCGTCGGCAGGTAAATCGGGCACCGTTTCAATAACTGACTGGCTATCTCCAACCCTGGCGATTCTGGCGCGAGTACTGCGCTCGGGCAACATTGAATCGCGCGGCGACCGCTTCGTTCGACGTAATGATGGCACTGGTGGCTACACTATTTCTAAATTAGACGGCGCAGTCCAGTGGGAAATGCTATGGGACAATTCAACCAGTAACTGGCTGCTTAGGAATGCAGCAGGTACGAACGCTCTCGCTGTTACGCAAGCTGGGGCGATGAAGTTGTCCGTGTTTGTTTCGGCTAGCAGACCGTCGGCGGCGTCTTCTGGGCAAGGCGCAATGATTTTTGACTCGACGTTGAACAAGCCTGTGTGGTCTGACGGGACTAATTGGCGTGATGCAAGTGGTACTATCGTCTAAGCCCCGAATAGGCGCTATGGGACGCTCGTGAGTACTTATAACTTTTTACCCCGCACTATAAAATCCCAAAATAGCATAAGCATTGCGTTAGACTGTGTGTTATCATAAGCACTAAGAAATGGTGAGGATTTAAACGAAAAACTATGAGTAAAGTTGCGCATTATCTCCAGGAACATGTAACCGGGGAGGTATTGACCAGCCCTGACGCCCGCCGCTATTTTGCTACTGACGGCAGTATCTTCGCGCTTTTGCCCGCCATGGTGGTCTATCCGCAGGGCGAAAGCGATATCCGTAAAACGGCCCGCTTTACCTGGCAGCTGGCCGAACGTGGCCGGGTGATCCCTATGACCGCCCGCGGCGCGGGAACCGACCAGAGCGGTGCGGCGCTTGGTACGGGTATTATGGTGGCTTTTACGGCCCACATGAACCGCATTGTCGAGTTCGACAGTAAGTCCGGCGTGGTAGTGGTCGAGCCAGGCATCAACTATGGTAAATTACAGCAGGCTCTGCAAACCCACGGCCGCTTTTTACCGCCATTCCCGGCCAGTTATGAGTACTCCACGGTTGGCGGTGCTGTTGCCAACAACGCCGCTGGTGAAAAGAGTGTCAAGTACGGCTCTACCATCGATTTTGTGCGCAGTCTGCGCGTAGTCCTGGCTAACGGGGAAGTCATTGAAACCGGACGCCTCAACAAAAAAGAATTCAACAAAAAACTGGGCCTTTCCAGCTTCGAGGGCGAGCTGTACCGTGCCATCGACACTTTACTCGACGAAAACAAGGCGGTCATTGAAAAGTCGGAACTGGCCGTCAGTAAGAATTCGACTGGTTATAACCTGCTCGATATCAAGCGCAAAGATGGCTCGTTCGATCTGACACCGCTGTTTGTCGGCAGCCAGGGCACTTTAGGTATTGTTACCGAAGTAACGCTGGAAACCGCCAATTACAATCCGCAAACCACGCTGGTTGCCGCTATGCTCGAAAACTTCGACGACCTGCAAGCCGCAGTGTCGGAAATCCGCGAAAAAGTGCCTGAGGCCAGCGCTATCGAGATGGTCGATAAGCATCTGCTCGAGATGGTTCAGACTATTAATCCGAACCAGCTAAAGGGTATTATCGAGGCGCCATTCCCGGCCGCCGTGCTGCTGGTTGAACTGGACGAAGGCGGTGACCGGGCCCAGAACAAGCAGACCAAAAAACTGGAAAAAATCCTGGAACGCTACACCCAAAAAATTCAGGTTGAAACCGACCCGATTGACCAGGATAAATTGTGGAAGATCCGCCATGCGTCAGCTGCCGTCAGCGCGCATATTAGCGGCACCAAGAAAGCACTGCCAATTATCGAAGACGGTATCGTGCCACTGAACAAGTTCAAGCAGTATATCGAAGGCGTGTATGCGCTGTTTGCCCGGCACCGCCTGGACGTGGCGGTCTGGGGCCATGCCGGTGACGCCAACTTACATTTGCAGCCGTTCCTGGACCTATCCGAAGTCGGTGACCGCCAGCAGGTTTTCAGCCTGATGAACGAATATTACGACCTGGTGATTGGCCTCGGCGGTTCGACCAGCGCAGAGCACAATGACGGCCGGTTACGCGGCCCCTACCTGGAACGCCTCTACGGCTCAGAGTTATATGCTGTATTCCAGAAGGTAAAACAAATTTGTGACCCGTACGGTACGCTCAACCCCGGTGTTAAGGTGAATGTGACGCTCGAGGGCATCAAACCGATGGTCCGTTCCCAGTTCAGCATGGAGCATCTGTACGACCATTTGCCGCGCACTTAGGCAGCTCTAGGGGGTATTGACATAAGCGTTATATACACCTGCTGTCAATACCTTCTGACTTTTAACGGCTACGGGCTTGAGTTTTTAACTAAAAACAGATACGATAGGTGGGTTCTTTTACATTCCCAGGCGGTCAGTACGCGGATGTGGTGAAATTGGTATACACGCTACCTTGAGGTGGTAGTGGGCGCAAGCTCGTGGAGGTTCAAGTCCTCTCATCCGCACCAAGACTATATATCGTATGGTATACTGTTTTGGTAACAATTCAGGGTGATTAGCTCAGTTGGCTAGAGCATCTCGTTTACACCGAGAGGGTCGGGGGTTCGAGTCCCTCATCACCCACCAAAACAAGAAGGTTCCGCAAGGAGCCTTTTTGTTTTGGTTTACACTTTTCGCTGTGTACAGCTCGTCAGCATGACTTTCCCCGGATGGAGCTTAAGGTATTCATGGAAGTGTATCGACAGGTAATTCTTAGGTATGGTTGTTTGGTGGTGCCGCGGTGCGGTCAAGGTTCTGACCGCACCGCGGACCGGGGTAGTTCAGTGGTTCCGTCGGCTCAGCGCGGGGTGTTGGTCCCGGTGCTGGGGAGTACGAGCGCCGACTGCGAGCCAGGCCAGCAGGTGAAGCCGGCAGGCGGGGCCAGGTTCTTGTTGACCATCTTGTCCAGGATGTCCATGCACTGGCTGACCAGCACGTTGGGGTCGTTGGACACCGAAGCGGCCAGAGCAGCGTTGGCGGCAGCCTGGGCGGTGGCGGTCAGTTCGGCCTGCTGGGCGATGCGGGTCTGCGCGATCTGCGACTGCAGGGCGTTGACGCGCTCGTCGGTGTTGGGGTCCAGGTCGACCAGCGTGACGAGCACGTCGATGGCCTCGATCTGATCTCCGATCTTGGTGCCCACCTCCTTGGTCGTGTTCTCGGACAGCACCGCCAGGCTGGGTGCGGTGGGGTTGCCCTCCTCGTCGACGCCGAGCGGGTCGTAGTCGTCGAAGGTGGCGGTCAGCGCGGCACCGAGCTGGCGGGTCACCAGGTTCCTGCGGATGTCGTCCAGTTCACGGTGGTCCTGGTAGAGCGTGTCCGCCGCGTCCGTCAGGATGCGCCAGCTGATCGACACGTCGATGCAGGCGGTTGCCTGGCCGGTGATGCGGACCTTGAAGCAGTCCTTCTCGCCGTTGTGGACGTCGGTCTGCTTGGCGGCGTCGAGCTCGGCGATCTTGTTCCAGGGCAGGATCCAGTACGGACCGTTCGACATGGTGCCGACCGGGCGACTGAACGAGACCTCGACGCCGACCGTCTTTGTGGGCACGGTGTTGAACGACGCGTTCGCGGTGAAGGCGACGCTTGCCAGCAGCAGCACGAGCGAGATGTTCCGCACGATGCGGGATTCCCTGGGCCGACTGCGGCGGGTCGCGATCCAGCCGAGTAGCAGGATCAAGAAGAGCACGAAGGCGATGATCGCCAGGATGAAGGAAGGGGGCATGTGATGCTCCTGTAGATTGTGGGCGGGGCACAGAACTGAAATCCAGTAGTGCTTAACAAGCTCATAAAAGCACGCTAAGCACTACTGGAAGAAACAAAAATATAAGAATTACGCTGTCAAAGTGCTTTGGAGTAATATAACTCAACAAAACCGTAAAATTATATAATAAACAATAAAAATATGCAACTATCCTAAAAGCTCAAACATGTTGAGCGCTTGGGGTAATGCCGGGTCCGTTTGCTCTCCAAGTTGGAGAAAACATACGGACCCGGCGGTGGGCGGTGGACGGTGCAGGCGGGGAACTCGAAGTTCCACCATGTGTGCCTGGGGGCGCCCTGGATGAGCGCCCGGGCACGGTACCTGGCATGTTCACTGAAAATCCTTCCTGTTTGAGGGGAGTGAGACTGCGGGTTGCCGGCTTCTCAGACAAGTCTGCTCTGGAGAACGGCGTGCACCTCTTCGGCGTGCGGGATGTACTTGACGCGCTGGATCTTCTTCTCCTCTTCTTGTTGCAGGAGGGTAGCGATCCGGAACGTGCCGTACTTCAGGGCCTTGTCGGTGGTCTTCTCCTCGAGGTCGATGCTCTTGATGACCGATCGGACGAACGGCTGATCACTCGAGTTGATGAAACACCAGGCCCAGGCCGGCGGCATCGTGGTCACGAAAATCTTGAACTTCGTGACGGCGAATACCGTGGATTCCCAGGCCGTGATCCGCAGGCGGATCATGAACACGGCGAGCAGCAGTAGGATGACGCAGAAGCGCCAGACGACCGACCAGAGCAGCGGCGGCACCGACACGAAGAATAGCCCCATAACCGCGAAGGCCAGCAGCCAGAACAAGCTGAAGGCTGCGATCACGCACGGCGGAACGAGCCGCTTCAGAAGGACGATCTTGTGCTTGCGGGTGATGCACTCGATGATGTCGTCCTGTTCGACGATCTCGCGTCCGTTGTTGTCGGTTCTGCGCCGGGGCGCCAGCTTGGTGCGGAAGCGGTCCACGATGTCGTCGGGTGTGTCCCACTTGCGTTCCACGACGACCTCGAGCTTGTCTGCGTCCGGCTGGTTGCGGCGGTGCTCGGTGGCGGCACGCCGGAGGTAGAACCAGATCAGGCAGGTGTAGACCAGCCAGCTGATACTTCCGGTGATGACTAGCACTTGCGCGGGAAGATAGATCAGCCCCGTAAGAAAGCCGACCGCCAGCATCATGCCGAAGCCTGCCGGTACGGCGATCAACAGCGGATGCTTCCCCCACTGGAGGTAGCGTGGCTCTTGAGGCTTTTTCTCCTTCGGAACCACCATGCCGGCGACGGCAGCTGCCGGTAGGGGTGCGGTGTCGTCGGGGCGGATCGGCTCGACCGGCTTGTCGGCCTGGCCTGCCGCCTGCTCACGGGACTGCATACGTGCGGCCACTGATGCTCGCGGATCGGAAGGCGGACGAAACCACTGGCTGTCGGGCATGTCTCAACTCCATTCTGTGAAGGAACATTGTCTCTACGGTACTTCCGGAGACGGTGCCTTATTTATATCAATCTATAAGATTTTTGGCTAGCATTTAAATATATGACATAGTACACTTATACAAATTATTAGAAAGCTGGTAAAAAATACTTTATTAAGACACTTAAGAATATAAGTTTGCAAATCGTTTATTGTTCGATTTCAATACTGATTCCTCTATTTCTTGGTCTTTAATTACCCGTGATCGCATCAGCATTGAAACCGGACAGAAAATCCGGCCTTGCTGCTCGCCGTCCAGTTTTATTACTGTCGAAGGCTTGTAGCCGCGAGGAAAACGTACGTTAACAGTTTCATCGGTAAAATAGAATCTTTTACATCGTTCTTCAGTATGTCCCATCACTGAAAGGGGGAACCATGGTATCGGGATCATCCGACTCCGACCGTGGGTGGCAAGGGAGAGATCTGGGCAGACCGCGCCAGATAACCGCAGACAGCACCATCCAGACCCAAGGGGGAACGAACGCAATGGACAGTGAGTCCGAACGTCAGGTACCACCCGGCGGCTACACAGGCCTGCCGAAGCTCGAGTGGAGGATGCGCCGGCTGATCGACCGTGACAAGGCCGTGCCGCCGAAGCCCAGCAAGAAGCAGCGCCGGCAGCTCGATCTCGAGGAGCGTCAGCTCAGCGAGAAGCAGGCCGCCGACGCGGAGTCGCAGAAGAGGGACCAGCTGGAAGCTGAGTCCATCGAGCGCATCCTGCAACTGGCCGACGAGGTCAAGCACGCCACGTGCGTGTCGGTCAACTCCAAGGGGAATGGCGGCACCACCACGACGCTGGTCAACATGGCCTGCGTCCTGGGCTGGCTGACCCGCACCCTGATCGTGGTCGTCGATGGCAACCCCGCCGAAGGAACCTGCGCAGCTCTGCTGGGCAAGGACCACGGCGCGACCATCAATGTCCAGCAGGTGTCCAGCCAGCTGGAAGCTCTTCGCCGCAACGCGCGCACCTTCATCGAGGGTGCACGGCCCAACCGTTGGAACGTCCGCACTGTTGCGGCGCTCTCGACGGTGGCTGCGGAGAACAACCCGCTGCTCGAACCTGACAAGGTCCGGGATCTGATCCAGGCCTGCCAGGAGCACTTCGAGTTCGTCTTCGTCGACACGCCCAACGTGCTGACGAGCGAGGCGGGGCTGGCGGCTGTTCGCACTGGCGACGTGCTGGTGTTCCCGGCCAACCGGCAGACCAAGTTCTCGCTGCGGCAGCTCGGAACCTCGATGCAGTCGCTCCGCGAGAACGGCCTGAAGGACAAGGTCGAGAACTCAGTGGTCGTCATCACCAACCTCGAACCCGAGGATGAGCTGGACGGCTACCGCAAGTTCATGAACCGCACCAAGATGGACGACTCGGTCATCCAGACCTACGACCAGGACTTCCAGGGCGTGTTCATGGGTGTGCCACACGACGATGTCATCGCACGTGACGATGTCGTCGATGTCGAGGCCTGGAGCCAGGAGACGCGTCAGGCGTACTACGACCTGATCATCGCCTGGCTCGAGCAGGTCCTCAAGGAGCGCGAGCACCACGACAGCATGCCCGTTCCGCCGGAACTGGCAGCACAGAACGGCCACTCCGACAACCGGAGCATGGTCACCACGCACTATCCAGGGGGAGAGTCATGAAGGAGCTCTACGCGCAAGCCGTCGTGAACGTCTACGACGTTCTGGCAGTCGAAGCGCCGGCCACGCCAGCGCCCGGAGGCAACATCCAGGACTACGTGCCAACCAGCCCGAACTACGGTCCGTGGAGCGGGTTGGTCCAGCCGGTGACCTTCGTCGGAGGCATCCTGCTTGGGCTGGCGGCGTTGATCTCGCTGCTGTTCCTGTTCTGGAACCTGTTCAAGCTGGCCGTCTCACAGGACGAGGACAAGGACCGCGGCATCATGAGGTCGATCAAGAAGAACCTCATCATCTTCGTGATCTGCGGCTTCGCCAGCACTGTCCTGCTCTCGTTCTTCTTCGGCCTGCTCCAGCAGGTGGTCAACTCGTTCGGCTCGTCCTGACCGGGACGAGCAACGCTGCTACGCGGCTGCTCCCGGTTCTGGCAACTTTGCCGGGGGCAGCCCGCGTGGCCTGACATCTATCCGTTAGGGAGGTGAATCATGGCAAATCCGGCATGTTGGATCCTGCCAGGGCTTTGTTCGAATGGACAAGTCGCTGGTGAGGGTAGCTGGCTCGGTGACTTGCTCTCGTTGTTTGACAGCGATGCCGCCGGCGACACCCTGCGTAGTGCTCTCGAGACCGTTCAGTCGACCCGACAGTTCGACCTCGGACTGGTGTCGTTCGTCACTACGTACCAGCAGCTGTTCGGCCTGATGCTGATCTTGTCGGTGCTACTGTTCTCCTGGACGCTGCTTCGCCTGGCTATCAGCAACAGTAACGGCGAAGAAAGCGTTGCTGGCCTGTTGGCGCCGTTCAAGATCTTCGTTTTCGGCTCATTCCTGCTCGTAGCGGGGTCTTTTATCCGTTACCTGGGTGAGCTGGCGACGTGGATCGCGAAACAGTTCCTGCGGGAACAGAACTGGGTCGACGACGTCACCCGCGGCTTTTCGTTCGGCGGTTTCTGGGTCCGCATCATCGGCAAGGTGCTCAGCGGACTGCTTCGGTTGGAGATCGTTCCACTGGAGTTGTGGGTGCCGCTGTTCATCCTGATGGGTTTGATTACCTATAGTTTGACCGCTTTCCGGTCGAACTACGTCATGGGTAAGCCGAGCCGCTGGATGTGGGCTCTGTTACTGACCGCGCTGACCCTCAAGCCGGCACTGACGCTGTACTTCGGTATCGGCGGCGGGCTCATCATGAACAGTGATGCTCCTGAGGGCGACAAGTCGGTTATGGTGCTGGCGCTGCTGGCTACTTCGCTTTTTCTCTGGATGTTCGTCTTCATGGCGTTCAACAAGAGGATTCAGGCGTATGTAGACAACAGGGTCCAGGTCCGGGGTGACGTGCGCAATCGTCCTTCCGGAACTGGTCGCCAACAGGTGGAGGTCAACCGGACGTTCAACGCCCGGCAGTCCAACATCAACCGGTCGGCGCAGGGCAAGCACGGCCTACGGTCGGCACGACATGCGACCACGGACGCGTCACTGGGGGCCCTCGCCAAGAAGGCAGCCTCGAGTGGACATCCTGCGGTCGGCACCACGGTCGTCATCGTCCACGCGTTCTTCAAGGGACGACGCAAGAAAAGCCCGTAGGAATCACTGCGACTTTCTGAGGAGGTGAAATGACTGGAGAAAGTCAGGATCTGACCCCTTTTCGCCTGGATAGTCCGGGTGTTCGGAAGGGTCGGATGTTCCGCGACGCGGGAATGGCTCAGATCGCATGGATGGTCACGATGTTTCTGGCTGTCTGTGTATCAGGCGTCCTGCATCTGCTGGTACCGGCTCTCGTGGCGGCAGCGCTGTTCTTTTTGGCGCTGCCTGGCGAGGACGGACCCTTCTTCAACCTGCCGCTGACATGGTGGCACGGATGGAGGATCAAGCGCCACGACAATGTTGTCTGCGAGGTAGATGACGCGGGACAGGCTGTTGGCGGGGCTATGCCTGAACTACTCGACGACTTGTTCGTCGATGACGTTTTAGGGCAGTTCGCCACCCTGTACGACGAATCGGGAGACACTGACACTGTCTACTGGAGCACGGACGGGTGGGAGTACGCCAACGCTGACATGCCTCAGCGCCATGCCGCTCAGATGCAGGAAGCCGCCGCACTCAAGACGGCTATCTCGCAAACGGACGACAACATCGCCTACGGGATGATGAATGGCCGGAGGCAGTTCGATCCGTCCGAGTGGGTTGAGGATCTGCGGCAGAATTACCTGCATGAAGACTTTGAGGATGACTCGGGGTTGGACGCCGGTGACCGCAGGGCCAAGGCCAACCTGGACAAGGTGTTCTCTGACATGGTGGTGCGCAGACGTTCCAAGGGCCTGGCGCTCATCGCCGTGACTGTCCCCCGGCCCCCTGAATGGGCAAAGCTGGTCGACAGTCCTGAGATATTCACCGTGGATCAGCTACGCCGATCGTCGCTCTACCGTGTGCTCAGCTCACTGGAGCGAGGTCTAGAGGAGGCTGGTTTCAAAGGTCTGAAGTTGTTTGGCAGGGAACAGTTGTTCCGGTACCTGTTCGGGGCGTGGAACGTTCACTACCTGACGGGCGAGACGATTGCCCGCAACGAGACCTCTGGGTACTATCAGCTTCCCGGTGCCGACCCGACCGACCCGCCGCAGCTTGGCGAGGATGGTCGTCTCGTGCACGTGCGGCAGCCGTTCCCCCACCGAGTCAAGGTGGTTCGGAGCGGCCGCAGTGGCAGACGGTACGACACATTGCAGATGGATGATGGAAGCTACCACTTCGTGGTGGTCGTCCGGAATTTCCGACGCAAGAGTGGCCTGCCCGGCGCTACCTACCCGCTGATCGTTGGACCGCACAGTCCTTGGATCATGCACACCCAGAACTGCAACACCGCTTCACAGCAGCTTGACAAGTTCCTGTTGCGAAAGAGGCGGAATCTGCTGATCGGTTGGTTCTCCAACCGGCGTGGTCTGGGAACGATGTACGAAGAACTCGCTGATCGTGAGCGGGTCGAATCCGAGAGGGGAGCGATCGACAAGATCCACATCTCAGGCTCCAAGCCTATCCGTTCTGATCATCGCTTCACGGGAAGCGCGACATCACTGGAGGAACTTGGCAAGGTCTACGACGACCTGGTCGCGACTCTGCGACAAGAAGAACTGAGTTTCTACCGCGTGAAAGGACGTGCCAGATTGTTTCCGGCATTCCTGTTGGCCGTACTTGGCCCGCGACTGTAGAAGCTCCTACCGATGACACTACGACGTGCGCCCGCTACGGTGGTGGTTGTTCCACTAAACCACCACCGTAGCAAGCACTTCAGACAAGCAGTTGAAGTTCAACTTTTTGTCCGAAATGCCACAGGGGCATTCGAACGTTAACAACTGAATTACTCCTCCCTGTGCACTTCGAGCCGACTTACATCATACCGACGACACACGAGAGCAGGTGAAAGATATGGCAAGGTCAGTACCGACGCGGGGCAGAAGTCACGACACGACAGTTGACGACACCACGCAGTTCGGGCCCACCCACACCACTGGTGGTGCCCAGAAGCGCGGAATACCACTCTTCGTCAACGCCGACACCAACGAACCTGAGCCATTCGACCCCGCGGAACTGAAGGCTGAAGGCCGGATCAACTCCACCGTCCTTGGTGTTCTGGGGAACAAGGGTCACGGCAAGACAGCCACCTCAATCGCTATCGCACTGCGCTTCAGGTGGCGGCGTGCAGGCAACCGCAGGATGTCAATCTGTATCAATGACATCAGGCGCAACAATGCCCGGCCGGAGTACGAGAAGCTGTGTGAATACCTTGGCGTTGAAGAGGTGTCGCTCGGCAACTTCCGGCTGAACATGCTGTCGCAGGATCTGAAGCTGAAGCCGTCGGAGCTTCTGACAATGGTTGCCCGCAGCTTGCAGTTCGAACTGGCGCGGCAACTGACTACCAAGGAGCTCAAGGCTCTTCGGTACTCGTTGAAGATGGTCCTCGAATTCTTTGAAGACGATGCCGAGCTGTCCACGCTCATGGCATGCATGCGTCGAATGAATGAGGGGATTGCCAGGCGCTTCCAGAATCAGATCGAGCAAGGCAAGGGTGACAAGTACGCTCGTCACCTCGCTAGGCTTGAAAGGGTTCTGGACACGAAGCCCCAGATCACTCCGGGACTACTGGAAACGGCGCTTGAACTGGCTGACACCATCGAGAACCTTCTTGATGGCGAGTATGGCGAAATGTTCGGCGGGGATCACTCGCTGGCAAGCGTCATGCATACGAACAAGGGACTCGTGGCGTTCGACTTTTCCGAACTGTCGGACGACGCGCTGACCCAGGTCCTGGCGATGATGTGGCAGGTCAAAACTTCGGCCATGCGCCGCGGCGACCACGACCTGTACTATGACATCGAGATTCACGACGAGAGTTACACGTTGTGGCGCAATCTCGAGTACGCCAGGTCGATGCACAAGTTCCTGAAGCAGGTCCGCGCGACGGGGACGTTCATCGTCATGAACACGCACCGCCTCAGTGACTACGAGACGGTAGGCAGTGAGAGCAGTGAGCAGTACAAGCTGGCCACCAACATGATCGATGACATCGACATGTGGCTGCTTGGACGGCACACGCCCAGTGCTGCGGAAGACACCGCCAAGCGCCTCGACCTGACGGACGAGGAAAAGCAGCGGTTGCTTCACCTGGAGCGCGGCGTCTGGGGACTGAAGATCGGCTCCGAGCCTGTTCGTTGGGTTTACATCGACCTGACGGACGATGAAGCCGAAGTGACGTACTCCGACGACGCCAACCGCGAGAACACCGCTGAAGGCATGAACGAAATGCTCGCACGGGCGCTCGATGAAGAAGCTCAACAAGCCGCCCAGGAAGACCTGGCCATGGCTTAGCTACCGTGACATGAGGGGGAACTAAGGTGTCACGATCCAGGAAACGTCGATCGACTATCAGGTCGAGCCGCAGACGGCAGAATGGGCGAAAGCTGCTCTACTTCGTGCTGGCAGCACTACTGATAGCCGCGCTGGTGATGTTGCTGTCCTCAAACGACAGGATTTCATCCCCACCCGATGATCAGGCGACATCATCCACGTCCGCGCCCAACGAGGAACCGACGGCAAGCCAGCCTTCGGAGCCAACACCCGACGTGGAGCAGTTGAAGGACAGTCTCGTCCGTTTCACGGAGGTCTACTACCGTATCCTGCCTTCGGACGGGCCGGATACTCGCAGGTCAGCCGTCGAACAACTGGGCATACCCATGTCCGAGACGGCGATCGACAGCATGGACTTCACGGTTTATGCCTACGAAGATCCCTTTGGCGCTTCAGATCGCTCTGAGGTGACTGAACAGGGAACGGTTGACCTGCCGGCGATGCAGATACTGTCGGAGCTGGACGATGGAAAGCTGTTGTACGTAACAGCTCCCGTTGTACTGACTTCGACAGGACCAGACGGGCACACCGAAACCAGCACTTTCCTGGTGGGGACTGTCTGGCAGTGGGTGTCCGATGATGGCCGATGGGCTATGACCGCGTTTGGAGAGGAGGGATCATTGCAATGAAAAGCGCTGTGTCGGCTGTTATCGCCCTCATACTGCTTCCCATAGCACTGGTTGCTTCCTTTGCGATCGGTCTGACCGTTGGTGTTGGCGCGACGTCAGGTGACGCTTCGTGTGTACCTGCTATCGCCGCTGACGCCAGTCCTCCACCGCCCGCGACCAGTAAAACGGCCGCCGGGACCGACCAGGAGGCCATCTTCCAGGCAGTTGTCGCCAAAGCCAATGGTGACAACAAGGTAATCCTGTCCATGATGCAAGGTTCATGGCTGGAAAGCCGCTGGAACCGCAATGCCTCTGACGGTGAAGCCTACGGGCCTTACCAGATCCAGATGCCCGGCGTCGTACATCCTGACGTCAGCATCGCTGAGGCTAAGGACCCCGTCTTCTCGACGAACTACATGTACGAGGAGTATGCCGAGAAGGCTCAGGCGGTCGATCCGAACCTCTGGATCACCGATCCGCAGTCAGCCGCGGAACTGACGGCGTATCGGGCGGAGCGGCCGAAGTACATCTACAGTGACAGCCGAAGTCAGGGGCCGGCGAAGGTTGCCGAAGCCTTTCGTGCCGCTGCGGACCTCTTGCAGGCCCACGGTATCTCGCTCGACTTCGGTCAAACGGCTGCCGCACCGGCCGCGCCTGATGTACGGACGGTCGCTGCCCGTTCAGAGCCGGTCCAGCAGTGTGCTGCGGACGAACAGAAAGGAAAGGAGGCAGATGCTGCGCAGGTAAGCCTGGTTTCCAGTGGCTGGACTAAGCCGGTCACGGCTGACGGTGTGCGCTGCACCTCCGGTTTCGGGCCGCGCTGGAGTACGCAGCACAACGGCGTAGATCTCGCCAATGGTCGACTCGGCACGCCGATCTATGCCGCCGCCGGTGGCACGGTTATCGCGTCGGGGCCTGCCAGTGGCTTTGGTTGGTGGATCGTCATCGACCATGGCAATGGTATCGTCACGATCTACGGGCACATGAATGGCAAAGACCTCCTGGTCTCTGTCGGAGATGTCGTCACGCCTGGTAAGCCGATCTCGCGCATCGGCAATGAAGGTCAGTCTACTGGCCCTCATCTGCACTTTGGTGTCAAGGAAGGCGGCATCAGCGGCAAGAGCATCGACCCCGAGAAGTTCATGGCTGAGCGAGGTGTTGCCTTGTGCGACGGCTCCGCTGCTTAGGCAGGCCTGAACTTCCATCACCCCGAGAGGATCCACTCGCCAACAAAACAAAAACTTCATATGGGTTTGACGGCCATACGGTATGCCGGAAACGGTAAACATTGTATGGCCGCGCGCGGTTCTCATCCAGGAATTACCTGGAGCTGCGCTAGAGGAATGTTTTAGAGTTCCTCGCCTGCAAAAACACCAACGGCCGCCGGGTCCGTGAATGTTCTCCTCTGGAGAGCGTTTAAAACCCGGCAACACCCGAAGGATTGAAACACTACTAACAAGTTTAAATTTTTCGGATGTTGTAACATGATATGCCAAGCGCCTGTTCCGCATTAAGGGCTTGCGCTGAAGCGCGTATTAGTCCATGCTATATTCCATTATGAGTGAACACGCGACAATGCCCGATGCCGATGAACCTTTGGCAGCCCATGATTATATGCTGGAAAGCGAACGTGACGAGCAAGAAGCGGGGGAAGAATCGTACGAGTCTGTAGTGTCTACTGACTTGGTGCGGGTTTACCTCCGTGAGATTGGTAAAACGGCATTACTGAGCGCACCGGAAGAGGTTGACCTGGCTAAGCGTATAGAGGCCGGGTTATTCGCCGGCAAGATAATCGATTACGCGCAATCCGGCAGCGTAGTCAGTGAAGATACGGCTGAACTCGCGCCAACTATGGATCGAGTGCTTGACGGCTCCGGCTCTTCGCCGAAACAAACGTTGAGGGATCTTCAGGCGGTTAAGCGTGATGGTGAGCAGGCGTTAGACCATATGGTACGGGCTAACTTACGCCTGGTAGTATCCCAGGCCAAGCGCTACACCGGGCGGGGGCTTAGCTTCCTCGACCTTATCCAAGAAGGAAATGTCGGCATGATGCACGCCGTAGAAAAATTTGATTACACCAAAGGCTTCAAATTCAGCACCTATGCCACCTGGTGGATTAAGCAATCAATTAGCCGTGCTATAGGTGACAGGGCGCGCTTGATACGGCTGCCAGTCCATCTGCATGAAAAAATCGTCAAACAGGGCCGTATTGTACGTGAACTCGAGCAGACCGGGCAAACCGTAACCGATGAGATGATCGCTGAAGCAATGGGGGGAATTACAGTCGAAAAAGTGCGCGAGTATCGTGACTTGGCGCGTGATCCAGTCAGTCTGGACCAGCCAGTTAGCAGTGGTACTTCAGGCCGGCTCTATAATGAGTCCTATGTCGGGGATTTTATCGCCGATAAAGTAACGCCGTCCGCAGAAGCGGAGCATCATCTTACTGAGATGCAGGATGCGATCGGCGGCTTGCTGACGTTATTGCCCAATGACCGGTTACGCCTGATAATCACGCTTCGTCATGGCTTGGACGGCGAGAAGCCGCGCACGCTTGATGCTATCGGTGAGCAGATTGGCCTAACCAGAGAACGTGTCCGGCAACTGGAAAAGATAGCCATGAAATCACTGCAGGCACATGCTACCAACAAAGGTATGCATGACCTGCTGCAGTAAGTATTAAAGTGGATGAGTCAGCCGCCACTGTAGTGTCGGCTGCGTGAGGGTGTCTTTAGTATAGAACGTTGAGCTGTAGCTGGTGCCGGCATAGTCGAGCTGCAGTTTACCAACAGTAGTACCGGCAGTGGCTGGCGCCTTGATACTGCCAAGATCGGCTTTAGGAGAAAGTGCCGTTCCGCTCCAGGCAATCGTATCAACATTGTCTTTTGCTATCACGTCAGTGCGTGAACCCCATTCGGTAGTTACGCGCCCAACCACCTGGCCGGCATTCAGGACATGGACATTCTGGAATTGCGAGACTGCGGATTGTACTAAGGGAAGCGTGTCACGCAGGGCCTGGCCGCGGGTACTCGACGCCATTATGGCCGTGATAACGGTAATTTTCTTGCCGGCGACGGTAATGTCGGCCGCTCCCAAGAAACAGCCACCGGCTTCATCGGTATTGCCGGTTTTGATGCCGCGGACGCCGGAATTTCCAAGTAGAGTATCGACATTATATATAGTTCCAACACCCGGGAATTCCGCTTGCCGCTGGCCGACGATTTCAGACAGTACTGGATGGGTCATGGCCTTTTGTCCTAACAGCACCAGATCACGTGCCGTGCTAACGGTAGACGGTGAGAAACCGCTGGCATCTGAGCCGACCGTTGTTTGGGTCATACCCAGTTTTTTTACGTATTCGTTGGCGGCTGTCCGGTAGGCGGCAAGCGAACCGTATGCCCATATAGCCACGGTGTCAGAAATATTGTTGGCAGAAGGCAGCATCATCGCCTGAAGAGCCTGGTATTCGCTTATGACCTGGCCGGTGCTCACCGGTACCACTGAACCGTCGTTGGCGACATAATTTTGGTACAGGGCAACGTCAGCGGCTGTCATGGTAATCGCGGGACCTTGCTGGCCGGTTGAAAGGGGTTTCTTATCAAGTACGACAAGCGCGGCGATAACTTTAGCGATGCTGGCGGTCGGCGTCGGTGTCTGTTGATTGTGGATTGCCAATAATCCATAATCAGTGGCCCCAAAGGCAGCCTGTCCATCGGCTGGCCACGGTATATTTACCTGAACCTGGGCCGGTATGACCGGTGGCAAAAGTATGGTTTTTGGAGGGCTCAAGGGCCGTAGCAAGACATAGAGCACGTATATGGCTACTAAAACGATTACTGCTGCGCCCGTTGCGATCATTGTTGTGCGGCTCCGCTTTTGAGGTGTCGGTTTTGGTATAGGGCGGACATTGTACATTGTTCTTATGATACTACGGTTTAGCACTCACAAGCCAGCCGGTGTATACTGATAATACTAACTATAATTACCCCTAAAAGGAGTATCCTCACAGATGGTTGCGCTTATTATTGTCATTGTACTCATCGTTGTCCTGGCACTGATTTTTATCAGCATCTACAACAAATTAGTAAAACTGAACATTCAAGCGGATGAAGCCTGGAGTGATATTACCGTCCAGCTCAAGCGTCGCTATGACTTGATCCCCAACCTGGTCAATACCGTAAAAGGTTATGCCACGCATGAGAAATCAGTCTTCGAAGACGTAACCGCCGCCCGTGCCAACGCGCTCGGTGCCCAGGGCGTCCAGGAAACGGCCGCTGCTGAAGGTGATTTCCAGAAAACATTAAAGAGTCTGTTCGCGGTCGCTGAGGCGTACCCTGACCTTAAGGCGAACCAGAACTTCAAAGCCCTGCAAGATGAACTTGTTGATACGGAAGATAAAATCCAGGCTTCACGCCGCTTTTATAACGGTGTTGTACGTGACTTCAATACGGCCCGTACGGTATTTCCGAGCAACTTGATCGCCGGTATGCTGGGTTACGGTAAAGACCGTGAATTCTTTGAGCTTGACGATGCTCAGACTGTGGCTGTCCAGAACCCGGTAGATGTTCAGTTTTAATTAAGCTTCGCAGCGTATACTTGGATAGCTTAAGGAAAAACTATGTATAGTGAAATAACGCAAAATAAATTCAAAACCTGGCTTATCCTGGTAGTGTTCGTAGGGTTCGTCGGCGCGCTTGGCTGGCTGTTGAGTATCTATCTCGGCCGTCCCAGTTTGACAATTCCAGTGCTCGTCGGCGGCCTGGTTTACGCTGCTGTAATGTATTTTGCTGGTGGTAAGATCAGCTTGGCTGTTAATGGCGCGAAAGAGATCAATAAACAGGATAACCCACGCTTGTGGCGCATTGTCGAAAACCTGGCGATTACTGACGGTTTGCCAATGCCCAAAGTTTACATCATGGACGATCCGGCACCCAACGCCTTCGCTACCGGCCGCAATCCCAAAAACTCAGCTGTCTGCGCTACTACGGGCATACTGGAAATCATGAATGACAGCGAACTGGAAGGTGTCTTCGCGCACGAAATGGGCCATGTAAAAAACTACGATATCCGGGTATCTCTGATAGCGACAGCCCTGGCGGTGGTCGTATCTTTTATTGCTGATGCCTTACTACACCTGGCCTGGTTCCGGGATGAGGACGACAATAACAGCAGCCCCATCTTTATTGTTTTAGCAGTAGTTGGAGCTTTGCTGGCACCCTTGGTGGCAACCTTAATACAGCTAGCCATCTCACGGCGCCGTGAGTATCTGGCGGATGCCACTGGCGCGCTGACGACCCGATATCCTGAAGGACTGGCCAGTGCTTTGGAAAAGATCCAGGCTTACGGCAGTGGCCTGAAGCGTCCGAATACTGCCACCGCGCACCTGTTTTTCGCTAACCCGTTAAAGAGCGGTGCTTTTATGAATCTTTTCAGTACTCATCCGCCACTTGAAGACCGCATACGCCGCTTGCGCGACATGGGCGCGCACGCCTAAAATAGACATCAGTACTATGGTAAAATCCGCAAAATCAAAACTCACTAAATCACGAACCCGTGCTAAAAAGGCACTGTCGGTTACGCCTAAAGCCTCAAAAGTTCCCTCTGTGGCTGAAGCGCCGATACAACTCCCGGCCGGAGCGTACAAAATGTCCCGTTCCTGGTCATTACTTCGTAGTTCATGGGCTGTGCTGTGGAAACGGCGCTGGTTATTCCTGGGCATCGTTGCTATCTACGCCGCCTGTAACGTCGTACTTGTGCAGAGTGCCGCGGTAGCGAATCTGGGTGAGGTTAAACAGCTGCTCCAAGGCAGCAACCCTGATGGAGCTAGCAGGCTGACGTCTGGCGTGGCTTTATTCACGGTGCTTTTATCCGCTACCGGCAGCGGTCGCACGGAAGCCGGCGCGGCTTATCAGTCCATGCTTTTGCTCATTACGAGCTTGGCAATTATATGGGCGCTCCGCGAAGTGATGGCTGGACATGCGGTTCGGTTACGAGACGCCTTTTACCGTGGTATGTATCCCTTGATACCGGTTTTACTGGTAGTGCTCATAATTGTAGTGCAGTTAGTGCCGCTGGCAATTGGCGCCAGTATTTTTAACTTAGCGGTAACTAACGGCATTGCCACGAATGGCTGGCAAATATTGTTATGGGGCCTGTTACCAATCGCCGGTACGATTGCCAGTGTTTACTTCCTTACATCTTCGCTATTTGCCGTCTACATCGCGGCCTTGCCCGACATGACGCCGCTTAAGGCAATGCGTTCGGCGCGCAGGCTGGTCCAAGGGCGCCGGTGGACTATACTGCGCAAACTGTTATTCATGCCGTTTGTACTTACGGTACTGGCCGTACTAATTATGCTACCGGTTATTATGTTTATCACGCCGGCGGCACCGTGGTTGTTCTTTACGGTAAGCCTCCTCGGACTACTGATTTTTCACGCCTATATGTATGCTTTATATCGGGAGTTACTGATATGACAGACATGACGCGGCATCAAGCTGAAGAACGTATAGCTAAACTGCGAGAGCTTATAAATAATTATCGCTACCATTATCATGTGCTTGACGAATCGATCATGTCTGAAGAAGCAGCTGACAGTCTCAAGCATGAGTTGAGCCAGCTCGAGACCAGTTACCCGAACCTGATTACGCCAGATTCGCCAACGCAGCGGGTTGCTGGCGCCCCGAGCCCGGAGTTTGTTTCAGTCGAGCACAGCCAGCGCATGCTAAGCCTGAATGATGTCTTTAACGAAGTTGAAGTAGCCGCCTGGCGAGACCGGGTGCTTAAGTTGCTGCCTGCCGATACGAAGCTGGAATATTTCGTCGATATTAAAATGGACGGGCTGGCCTGCGCGCTACACTATGAAAATGGCGTGTTGGTACGCGGCATTACTCGCGGCGACGGCTTCGTTGGCGAAGATGTGACAGCTAATATTCGCACTATTGAATCTATTCCGTTACGGCTGCACGCAACTAAAGGTTTTGAGCATTTTCTCGACGGCCGTACTGAAGTCCGTGGTGAAATCTTGATGTATAAAACTGATTTTGAAGCGCTCAACAGGCAGCGTGAAGCCGCCGGCAAGCCATTGTTCGCAAACCCGCGGAATACGGCGGCGGGTACCATCCGCCAACTCGACCCGTCGCTGGTCGCCGGCCGTAAATTGTATTTTCGCGCATATGATATGCTTCGCGACGATCCCGCCAACTTGCCAACGCATGCCCAAGCATATGAAGTCATGCGTGCCCTTGGGTTTTTAGCTAACCGGCAGGCCAGTGTTGTATCTGGCGTTGACGCGGTGATGCATTTTGCGCGTGAGTGGGATACGAAGCGGCACGACCTGCCGTTCAACACCGATGGTCTGGTGGTTAAGGTAAACAACCGTCGCTTGTATGCCGACCTTGGTGTGGTAGGCAAGGCGCCACGGGCTGCCGTGGCTTACAAATACGCCGCCGAACAGGCAACTACCAAAGTCAAAGATATATTTATTTCTATAGGCCGCACCGGCGCGGCCACCCCGGTAGCTATGTTAGAGCCGGTGGTGGTGGCTGGCAGCACCGTGCAGATGGCAACGCTGCATAACGAAGGCGAAGTTAAACGTAAAGACATTCGTGTTGGCGATACGGTGATTGTCCATAAAGCTGGTGATATTATTCCCGAAGTTGTCGAGCCGCTCACAACACTGCGCGACGGCTCTGAAAAACCCTTCGTAATGCCTGAAAAGTGCCCTGATTGCGGAACTAAACTCGTTAAGATTAATGCTAAGGATGCCGCCTGGCGCTGCCCAAATGAGGCTTGCCCATCGCGCTCCTGGAAGCGGATCGAACACTTCGCGAGCAAGGCCGCCCTTGATATAGAAGGCCTGGGTGAAAAGAATGTCATCGCTTTGCTTGGAGCGGGTTTGGTTAAGGATCCGGCTGACATTTTTACGCTCAGCGAACAACAGGTGGTCCAGCTTGACCGTTTCGCTCAAATTTCCGCCCGCAAGCTGGTTGCGGCTATTCAAGCTAAGAAACAGCCGCCTTTATCACGTTTTATTTATGGACTGGGCATTCGCCACATTGGCGTACAAACCGCGATTGACCTGGCCAATACGTTTAAGTCAATTGAGTCGCTTTACCAGGCGACCATTGACGAGCTGAACGCCGTAGAAGGGGTCGGAGCTATCGTTGCCGAGTCGGTAGTCGAGTGGTTCGCCGAGCCATCTAACCGGCAGCTTATGAGCAAGTTCGCGGCTAACGGTGTCCGGCCCGAAACAGTGGCGACCGTCGGTGGGAAATTAGCAGGACTGAACTTCGTCGTTACCGGGTCGCTCGAACAAATGAGCCGGGACCAGGCGGCCGAGCAGATCAGGGCCCTTGGTGGAACGTTCCAATCGAGTGTCGGTAAAGATACTGACTACCTGGTGGTCGGCAAGAACGTTGGAGCCTCCAAGCTGGCTAAGGCGGCCAAACTGGGCACTAAACAGATCAATGAGCAGGCCTTGGTTGAAATGCTGGCGTAACGGCTGCCGTATCGCTTGACAAATTGTACGGCTGCGTTATGCTTAAGGTAATTCGTGCGCAACAAGCGGCGCCTAAGCGAAATAAAAATATCCAAAATAAACATAGAGCATTCGCCGCAGGGTGGGCGCGCACGAAATACTAAAACCGCTCTTCTTCCCGGAGAGCGGTTTTAGTATTTCTATCTAAATTACGACAAATTAAAAGGTCCTTCGAATGAAGGACGGTAAAGGACCATTTAATGTGGTGGAGATATGGGGACTCAAACCCCAGACCTCTGCCCTGCCAGGGCAGCGCTCTAATCAACTGAGCTATATCCCCGCGCGAGTAAGAAACTTACAAATGAAGAGTATAACACAGATGTCTGCTACAATGAAGCCAATGGATAGACGGCTTACGCGGCGCCTCAATCAGCGAGGGTGGGGAGTGGTGTTGATGATCCTGTTCCTGGTGCTCTGCGCCGGGGCCTACGGTCTCAATATCAAGACGCAGCAAACTCCTGAAAAAGTCTTTTGGGACGCGCTCGGTAACAATTTGGTACTGGACGGTGTTACCTGTACATCGGACGAAGATGTCAATAAACAGCATCGTGAAACCGCCGTTTCACTTGATCTTGCTAGCAAGGCGAATACTCATGGATTTATCACGCTAACAGCCAACGGCTCGCGCGTGGTAACGGAAACATTGACAACTAAAACCGACGAGTATGTCCGCTACACGGCTATCAGCTCCGGTAACCTTGGTGATGCCAAGGCCAAAGAATACGCCAAAGCAGTCAATGTATGGGCACGGCAGGCTAACGGCGCGTCAGGCGGCCAATCTGTCTTCGAGCAGCTAAGCCTCGGGGGCTGCGTAGTCCCGTTTGCCCATCTTACGACCGGCCCGCGTGACACGCTGGTGAACGAACTCAAGGAAGCTAAAGTGTTTGAGACGGACCTGTCAAAATCAAGCTGGCATTTCAGGGTTGGCGAACCGTATCGGGAGTATGAGGTCACCGTCCAGCCGGTACCGTACATCACATTCGTCAAAAATGTTGCTAAAGCCTACGGGCTAACCTCTTTAGATACAACGAGTGTCGAATCGTATAGCGGCCGAACGCCCGAAAAAGTCGTCATCCGGATTGGCGCTAGCAGCCACCGAATTGAACAGATTGTTGATAAAACCACTAAAATTACCTTTACCATAACTGATTTCGATAAGATCCCCGAGATCAAGCCACCGGCTAAGACAATCCCGACCGCCGAATTGCAGAAGCGGCTCGAGGCAGTCCAGTAGCGTCCCCTCGAAGTCGGCGCCGTTATGTATAATAGAGTTAACATGTCTACACTCAGCCGCCGTTTACATCCCAAACAAGTTGGTCGAAGCGTTGTCTGCGCCATTTTAGAATGGCAGGTCAGGCGTTTGCGGGCGCGCCATGACATAACGGTTGTAGCTGTAGTTGGCAGCATAGGTAAAACTTCGACTAAACTGGCGATTGCTCATTCTCTGGAAGTTTCCCGGCGGGTAATCTACCAGACCGGTAATTATAACGACCGCGTAACCGTTCCACTGGTTTTTTTCGGGCACAAATTACCCGCGCTGTTTAATGTTTGGGCCTGGACAAAAATCTTTTTTGCCAACGAGCGTACTATCCGTTTGCCGTATTTTTATGACGTGGCCGTTCTGGAGCTCGGAACTGACCAGCCGGGTGATATCGCCGAGTTCGCCTATGTAAAACCGGACGTGGCGGTCGTAACTGCTATTACGCCGGAACATATGGAGTATTTTAAAACGCTGGACGCGGTGGCCGCGGAAGAGCTGGCGGTCTGTGACTATTCCAAAGCGGTACTGGTTAATGCTGACGATACTCCCGCCGATTACCTTCGGGACAGGCAGGTAATGACATATGGACAGCAGGATTCCAGGGATTATTTTGCGACTGATTATAACTCTCACAGTCTGGATGGCGGCCAGGCGAAGCTTCATTTGCCTCAAGGTCTAACTGTAGATGCGCCGGTTAAAATACTAGGCAACCAAGGCGTCAAAATCATTCTGGCGGCTGCCGGGGCCGGGCATATGGTAGGGCTGTCTGCCGAAGAGCTGCAAAAAGGCCTCCAGGAGGTCAAGCCGTTCGCGGGCCGTATGCAGATCTTGCCGGGCATCAAGGGCAGTACCATTATTGATGACACGTATAACGCCAGTCCGGCTCCTGTTATAGCCGGACTTGACGTACTGTATGCCGCCGATGCCCCCCAGCGGATAGCTATATTGGGAAATATGAACGAACTAGGTGACTATAGTCAGCAGGCTCACGCCGAAGTCGGTGCTTATTGCCGGCCTGAAAAACTCGATTTGGTCGTCACGATCGGGGCGGACGCGGAGCGCTATTTGCTGCCGGAGGCTCACCGGCAGGGCTGCGCGGTCCATGCTTTCAGTAGTCCTTATGATGCCGGCGAATTTGTACGCGGGCAGATGCAGCCCAGCGCGGTCGTCTTAGCCGAGGGCTCACAAAACCGGGTTTTTGCCGAAGAAGCGCTGAAAGTGTTACTACGTGAACCGTCTGACGCGCAAAAACTGGTCAGGCAGTCGGACTACTGGATGTCTGTTAAGCGAAAACAATTCGGACCGGTAACATCCGTATCAGACTAAGCCTGCTTCCCCCTACGTGCTATCGCGGCTTCTACGAGACTGGCGCATAGCTCAGGCATATCCAGTCCGGCAGCGGCCGCAGCTTTTGGCAGCAGGCTTTGATCTGTCATGCCGGGAATGGTATTTGTTTCAAGTACGAACAATATGCTATCGCCGGAACGGACCATGATATCGGTACGAGAGAAATCAGCTATGCCTAAGGATTGGTGGATGGTACGGGATAACTCCTGGGCTTCTGCCTGTACGTCGGACGAGATATGTTGCGGCGGGCAAAGCTCCTGGGTTTTACCGTTATATTTGTTGTCATAATCAAATTCTCCGTCGCGGGGCGGAATAATTTCGATGACTGGCAGAGGATCACCGTTTAATACGCCAACGGTGATTTCCTGGCCGCTGATTAACTGTTCGAGCAACATGTGGCCATGCCGGCTAAACGCCTCAGCAATAGCCGTCTTGTCGGCAGTTGCCGGGTCACGGACTATAAATGTATCAACGCTGGAGCCGCCGTCGTTCGGTTTCAAGACATAGGGTTCGTCCGTAAGCGGTGACCGCCATACCGATTCACTGTCGACTAATTCACCTACGGGAGTTTTAATTCCCAGCTTATGGAGGTATGGTTTGTAATTCACCTTATTGAAGCACAGATGGGAAACCTTAGAATCCGCCCCAACAAAGCAGAAATCGAAGCTCTCGAGCCATTCCTGTAGGCTGCCATCCTCGCCGCCTATGCCATGTAGGGCAGGGAAAACCACGTCGCTGTTCCGGCAGGCTGCTTCAAGTTGCCTGTCCGTCAGGGCAGCCGGATCTGCCTGGGTTACGGTATATCCTGCTGTTTGCAACGCCCGGCTGACGGCAGCCGCGGAGCGGAGCGAGACATCCCGTTCGGCTGATGTTCCTCCTCCGAGTACTGTTACGCGTATATTCGTCATTGCACGTAGTATAGCAAAAGTAAGCTTTTTTACAGACCGTAACGCCCCACTCCGCTATATTGAGCCATAGCTACTATGAAGGGAGCTATATGTCATGTCTCAATCACCATACCGCGCCTCAGAAAAACGTCCTGGAATTGATGTAGTTCCCATTACCGGACCGAAAATCCATCACAAGCCCCTCACTACTATCGTGCCGACAACACCTGATAACGGTGAGCGGATACTTGTTCGCCGTCCTCAGTTAGAGCAAATGCAGGCTGCGGGCAGCAAAGCTATGCCCCCTAAACGTCCCCTCAACGCGTTCATGATCGACCCTAAGTATTTGCGTCAAAATCCCCAGCCGGTGCCTAAGGCATCAGTTGCCGCGGCTTCCCGGCCGCGCCCCCTGGTGGCGTCCGAGCGCGTCCGTGAGCCTGTCGTATTCCGTAACGCGGTAGCATCTCCGATTATGGCTGAACGTATTCGCCGTCCCCGGACTTCAAATGCCGCGCTGAGTATGAGCGCCGCGTCCATCTCGGTGGGCGGGCTGTATGATGACTACTCATCCCGTTCCCGTAACTTACTAGCCGCCGCAGCCGCGTTTATCGCCGGGCAGTGGCATACCGTTGTCAACTACAGCTCCCGCAAACTTCATGAGCTGCGCGTACGCCATACCCGGCTTACCTATAGCATGCGTGAAGGTGTCATCGTACACGACACTGAGGCATGGGTAAAACACCTGCTCCCCGCGGCATTAGTATTATTTGTAGGCTTTTCGTTACTCGGTACCATGCTTGCCACTGATGGCGGCCCTGCACCGACTAAGCCGCAAGGCGCCGGTGGCAGCACTAATAATGGTATTTCGGCAATCATGGGCGGCAGTACCGGTGATGGAAGTAATGCCAGCATTAAAACGCCAGGCGCGTCAGTCTCGACTAATAATGTACATTCACGTGGTGCGGTTACCTCAACGAATCCGGTCAAGGAAATATCTACGGCTGGCGTATCCATGGCGCTACCCACACGGTCAGAATCAGCTACAGGTACTACGACCGGCGGTGTAACAGCGCCAATAATCGGGGTTGGAGGTCTTGGAGGCGGTACGGTGACTAATCCGGCTACGGGCGGTAGTGGTAGTAGCGGCGGAACCGGTAGCACCGGCGGTACGACATCGCCACTGCCTGCCTTACCCAGCACGCCCCTTGATCCGGTGATTGAACCAATAGTCAATCCTGTTGTGGATCCGGTAACTCCGCCAATAACTCCGCCAATAGTCGCTCCTATACTTGATCCTATTATCAATCCAACTCCTGCTCCAACTCAAGCACCCACTCAAAACGCTCCTATCCAGGTCGAGGCGCCGTTATCGCTGCCGTTGTCTGTCGACGTATCGACGCCGCAATTAGATGTAGGCCTAACAGAAGACCCAATCATATCCGTTCCACCTATTAAGCTAGGTTTGTAAGCCTCCGTAGGGCGATGGTATAATAATCAGTAATGAAAACCAGCAGCTACGTCATGTCCCAGGGTTTGCTTCTCTGGTAAAACCGGAGCTCATTTTTTACTGCATTTATAAATACTGACAACAAGTGATAAGGAGCCTACACCGTGCAGCGTTATAATCCTAAAGATATTGAACCAAAATGGCAACAACAGTGGGCTGAATCAAAAATTTACGAAGCTACGGAAGATGCCACTAAACCTAAGAAATATATTCTCGAATACTTCCCATACCCCAGTGGCGCCGCGATGCATGTCGGACACGTCCGTAACTATACCATCGGTGACGTCTTAGCGCGTTTTAACCGCCAGCGCGGTTACAATGTGCTGCATCCTATGGGATGGGACGCTTTTGGCCTGCCGGCCGAAAACTATGCCATCAAGACCGGCATTAGCCCCCGCCAGGCGATAGATCAAAATACCACGAAGTTTAAAGCCCAGCTCACGCAGATGGGCTTTAGTTATGACTGGTCACGGGAAATTGATTCGACCGACCCCGCTTATTACCGTTGGACCCAGTGGTTCTTTCTGATGTTGTTCCGCCGCGGCCTGGCTTATCAGCAGGAAAGCTTGCAGTGGTGGTGTCCAGTCGATAAAACGGTTCTGGCGAACGAGCAGGTTGAGAACGGCCATTGTTGGCGCTGTGGCAGTGAAGTCGAAAAGAAGGCCCTCAAACAGTGGTTCTTCAAGATTACTGACTACGCTGACCGGCTAAGCGAAGATCTTGATAATGTTAACTGGAGTGATTCGATAAAAAGCATGCAGCGCAACTGGATTGGCCGCTCGAACGGCGCGGAAATCAGCTGGCAGGTATGCGACAAAGAGGGACATGAAACCGGCGTCAGTTTCGATACCTTCACTACTCGCAAAGACACCATTCCTGGTGTGACGTTTATCGTAGTAGCTCCGGAATACGAACGCCTGGACGAGCTGACGGCTGATGATCATCATGCCCGCGTGCATAGCTACCGCCAGGACGCACTGCGCCTGACCGATGTCCAGCGCCAGGAAGACAAAGCGAAAAGTGGTGTGTTTACCGGACGCTACGCTAAAAACCCGTTCAATGGTGATATCGTACCGATTTACATCGCTAATTACGTGCTGGCTGGTTATGGAACCGGCGCGGTCATGGGAATGGGCGGCCATGATGAGCGCGACCGCGAGTTCAGTTTACGGCATGACATTCCAGTTAAGATTACTACTGAGGTACCGGAAGAATACCAGGATCTTTCCAGTACGAAAGTGTGGGCAGCAAAGCAGGGTAAACAGATTAATTCCGGTGCGCCGTATGACGGCATGGAAAACTTGGATGCCGGCCGGTTAATCTTTGAAAAGATGGCCGCTGCCGGCACTGCCCGTGACAAGACTAACTACAAAATGCGTGACTGGCTGATCAGCCGGCAGCGTTACTGGGGCGCTCCTATCCCTATTATCCACTGTGAAAAGGATGGACCGGTGGCCGTTCCCGACGATCAGTTACCTGTCGTACTGCCTGAACTTGATACATTCGAGCCAAGCGGTGATGGCCGGAGTCCGCTGGCCCGCGTGCCAGAATTCGTTAACACTACCTGTCCGAAATGCGGCGGTCCGGCCGAGCGCGAGACCGACACCATGGACGGTTTTGCCTGCAGCAGCTGGTATTTCCTGCGTTTTGCCGACCCGCACAACAACGACCAGCCGTTTGACGCCGATAAGGCTAAATTCTGGCTGCCGGTCGACGACTACATCGGTGGCGCCGAGCATGCCGTCATGCATCTGCTGTACGCCCGAATGTGGACTAAAGTTATGTACGACGAGGGCATGATCGACTTCGTAGAACCGTTTACCACCCTGCGCAACCAGGGCATGATTCTGGCACCCGACGGCGCAAAGATGAGCAAAAGTAAGGGTAATACCATTGAACCGGGCGTACTGATTGACCAGGGTTATGGCGCCGACGCTATCCGCATCATGGAAATGTTTATTGGGCCATGGAACCAGGCTGCCAACTGGAGCGTTGAGGGCATGGGCGGTGCCTACCGCTTCCTGCAGCGCGTCTGGACCCTGGTGCAGGAGTTTACTGACCGCGAACGGGGCGAAGCTGACTCAAGCGAATTACTGCGCGCCTGCCACAAGGCCATCAAGAAGATAACGTCGGATATTGAGGCGCTTAACTTTAACACGGCCATCGCGAGCCTCATGGAACTCACGAACGAGCTATTCAAGCTGAAAGCGGCCGATAACTACGCTGCGGCAGCCTGGCAGGACACACTGGTGACCGTAACCCAGCTGCTGGCCCCATTCGCGCCGCACATCGCGGAAGAATTATGGCAGCAGCTTAATCAGGACGGATCAGTACACACGAGCGACTGGCCGGTAGCCAATGATCGCTATCTGGTCGACGATACTTTGCGTGTGGCCGTGCAGGTTAACGGCAAGCTCAGGGGTGAGTTACAGGTAGCCGTTAGCACTACCGAAGACGAAATTGTAGCTCTTGCTCAGGCCGACCCTAAAGTGGCTCCTCATGTTGCGGGTAAGCAGATTAGGAAAACCGTATACGTACCCGGACGCCTGGTGAACTTCGTCGTTGGGTAGAACGAAAAACGCTGCTTACAACACAAAATCATAACAAAGTAAAATTGACGTCTTGTATTCGACGCTGTTTTCCCGTAAAATAGTGTCAAATATACCAAACATAACGCTACTGTCGATTACCTTTCGATAGCAGAGGAGTATTTTCATATGGGTAAGCCAAAGAAACGCACCAGTCCACGCGCTACCGGCGCACGCCGCAGCCACTTAGTTCTTAAGCTCGCACGAGCCGTTAATGCCAAATCGCCAGTTAAGGCCTTTACTACCCGCCGCGAATCCAGCAAGCAGGTTTAAATCGTTCACTAAAAGGGCTTACGGCTACCGATTACCGGGTTATACTGATATGAGACGACGGTAATAATTAAGCGCAAGTAAGGGGAAACTTTAACAATATGGCATCAAATCGTCACCTTGGTCGAATCATCGCACTCCAAACACTGTATGAAGAGGAGTTTCGTCGTGATGCCGGTGATACCGAATTTGACCTGAGTGGAGTGCTCGACCGCAATGTCGAACGCTACGCCGAAATGGTCGATGACGTTGAGTTTATAACGCGTCTGGTTCACGGCGTGCTCGCCAAGGCGCCAGAGCTTGATGCCGTACTGCAGCCAATCGCTCCGGAATGGCCTATCGACCAGATAGCGCGAATGGACCGCCTGGTACTGCGCATTGGGCTGTACGAACTGCTGCATGAGAACGACGTACCACCGAAAGTGGTTATTAACGAGGCAGTGGAGCTGGCCAAAGCTTTTGGCGGCGAAAACTCCAGCAAATTTATCAATGGCGTACTGGGAACGGTGCTGCGGCAGCGTGATACACCTGAAGCACCAGCCGGAAAGCAGGCTGACGAGCAATCAGAATCGTCTGAGGAAGCAGCAAAGGCGGCCTAGTGGACTCCGGTGAGCGGAAGGACCAGGGCCAACGGCAAAATCAGGCTGGTCAGGCCGGTTCGAACAGAGGTTCGCGCCGCTCATTTATTAAGCGGCCCCGCCCGCTGCAAGGGATCAAAGATTTTGTCAGCAAACGCCGGCCTTCAATAGACGAAGTGGTACGCGAGACTACCTCGGGCGGCATTGTTTTCCGCCGTAACGCTCAGTCGAATAAGTTAGAGATCCTGCTTATCAAAGACGCCAAAAACCGTTGGACTATCCCTAAAGGTCATGTCGAAGAAGGCGAGCAGCCGAATCAAACCGCGGAACGCGAAATCCGCGAGGAAACCGGCCTGCAGGAAATGAAAGTGTATGACTGGCTGGGCAAAGTGAACTTCCGTTACCGGCGCACCCATACGCTGGTACTTATGACTATGCATATCTATTTGGTGAACGGGCTGGGCGACACCGATAAACTGCAGGGCGAAGACTGGCTGACCGACATTAAATGGTTGCCAGCGCACGAAGCGGTCGATAAAATTGCCTATGAAGATATCGGCAAACTAATGCTTCTGGGTATGAAAAAAATCCGCGATCTAAAACTGTAGTGACGAAATTATAAAGAAGAAACGATAGAGACCACACTATTATGGATACCACACCGTACATCGAATTCGCTCAAGAAAAACTTGGCGTTACCTATAACAATATTGAACTGCTGATTACCGCTTTTACGCACCGTTCCTATGTTAACGAGCATAAAAAGACTGTCAGCGTGCATAACGAGCGCCTGGAGTTCCTCGGTGACGCCGTGCTGGAGCTGGTGGTCACTGAATACCTGTACAGTAACTTCGAAGAGCCGGAAGGTATCCTTACCAACTGGCGCAGCGCGTTGGTGCGCACGGAGAGTATCGGCGCGGCCGCCGCGAAGTTCGGTTTTGAGCCGTTACTGCGGTTAAGCCGCGGCGAAAAGCGTGGTTCTGACCGGGCCCGCGAACAGATCCTGGCTAACAGCTTCGAAGCCGTGACCGGTTCGCTGTACCTGGATCAGGGCTATGACGCCGCGAAAAAGTTCATTACTAAAGCAATTCTGGCGACGTTTGACGAAATTCTCAAAACCGGTTCGTGGATGGATCCCAAGAGCCATTTACAGGAAGTAGTGCAGTCAAAGGAAGGCTACACGCCGGTGTATAAAGTACTGGAAGAAGTCGGGCCTGACCACGATAAGATGTTTACCGTGGGTGTCTTCGTGAACAACGTCCTCCGCGGCCAGGGCGATGGCCCCAGTAAGCAGGCTGGCCAGCAAAAGGCTGCCGAGGCGGCGCTGCAGTACTATAATTCCTAGAATCACTGTCTTTGCGTAGTGAGTCGCGGTCGAGGTTGACAACAGGGGCGCTTATCTGTAGAATAGGAAAGATTACTTTGTGAAACTTTAAAGTGCTCCGGTCGGTAAGATTAGACCAACCGAGTTAAGAAAGAGAGTTAAGAACTATATGCTATCAATTCGTATGCAACGTACCGGTCGTAAAGGACATGCCATGTTCCGTGTTGTCGTCCAGGAATCACGCCTGACTCCAACCAGTGGTAAGGTTGTTGCTCAGCTTGGTAGCTATGATCCTCACGCTAAGACCGTTACTCTCGACAAAGAAAAGGCTGCCCTTTTCCTGAACAACGGCGCGCAGCCATCCGACCGCGCCGCGGTATTGCTGCAAAAAGAAGGCATCGAACTGCCTAAGTGGGTTAAATTGCCAACTCAGAAGACTGGTAAGATCCGTAACGCCGACAAGCTTCGCCGCAATCAACCCAAAGAAGTAGCCGTTGCTGAAGAAGCTCCTGCCGACGAACCAGCAGCCGAAACCGGCACTACTGAGTCTTAAATTCACCCCCAAGCGGAATTTTATACACCGCATAGATGTCGAACTGCCCTACAATTACTGTAGGGCTTTTTGATATAATACAAAAGTCACAAGTGTTATTGATTAAACCAGGAGACAAACATGAATAGTATTGACCAGCAGTTTGTTGAATTTGTCGTAAAGTCTTTGGTCAGCAATCCCGACGCAGTTGAAGTTACACGCCGTATTGATGAAAAAGGAGTATTACTCGAACTCACCGTCGATCCCGAAGATCTCGGCCGGGTGATCGGAAAACGCGGTGCCACGGCTCAAAGTATCCGTACCTTACTCAGAGCTCTCGGCACCAAGAATGATGCCCGCTATAACTTAAAAATTGTCGATAACGGTGTAGGCGGAGGCAGTGATAGTTCCACCGACGACAGTCAACGCGGCGATAACCCGTCCGATGACAGTACCGCCGCCGATAGCCCGCAGGAAAGTGACGTTGTCCGCAATACCCGCCGCGAGCTGGCGGACCTCGATGACCTCGACGTCTAAAAATCGCTAAGCCTCTTGCAAGCGTAGGCGTAATGCGCTACGATATCTATGTCGAGAAAACGACTTTCTTTAAAAAACAAAAACTATCAGCTCATGCGAGCCATTCGCGCCACTCTGGCACTTATGGGAGCTTTATGTGACAAAAAGAACCAGCCGTGCAAAGCTGGTTCTTTTTGGTTCTACCGAAGTTATCAAGATGGTTATGCTTAAATTTTAACAGACAAATGTATTAAAATGTGCTATAATATGTTAAACCCATGAAAATTCAAGTTATTACATTATTTCCAGATATGTTTACCGGTGTATTTAGTAACAGCATGCTCTGGAAAGCCAGCGACAGAGGTATTGTCCAGTATTCATGTATCGATCTTCGCCAGTTTGGCCTGGGGCCCCGCAAACAGGTTGATGACACTCCGTACGGCGGGGGCGATGGCATGCTGTTGCGTCCCGAACCATTACTGGCGGCTATAGAACAGGCCAAAGCCAATGATCCTGATGCCCTAGTGCTGCTGCCTACGCCGCGCGGACAGCTGTATAAACAGTCTGAAGCCAAGCAGCTCGCGGCGAACGGCAAGGGCCTGATTGTTATTTGCCCGCGCTACGAGGGCTACGATGAGCGTATCACCAAATGGGTTGACCGGCAGTACTGTGTGGGCAATTACGTGCTTACTGGCGGTGAACTGCCAGCCATGATTATGATTGATTCCATCGTACGCTTGCTACCCGGCGTGCTGGGCGGTGAAACCAGCACGGAAATTGAATCATTCCAGGATGATGACGAGAATATTGAGTTTCCGCAGTATACCCGCCCGGCGGTATTCCAAGATATGGCGGTCCCCGAAGTACTGCTGGGCGGCCATCATGCCGAAATCCTCAAGTGGCGTGCCCAAAACAGCCACCGGCCATAAACTGTACTGACACCGGCCCTTCGGCGTACTATACTTATTACCAGAAGTACCGTAACCGGAGGAGACACATGAAACTACCAAAACTGACATTTATTAAGCCGGTCTATGCCCACTGTGACCTGCCGTGCGGCGTGTATGATCCGGCCCAGGCGCGGATTGAAGCCGAAAGCGTGCTGGCAATTATGAAAAAGTATGACGGCCTCGATGAGGTCGGTAAAATCCGGGCCATTATGATCAAGGAACAGCGCGCCGAGTTGGTGAAAAACCACCTGTGGGTGTTGTGGACCGATTACTTTAAGCCGGAACACTTGGAAAAGTACCCAAACCTGCACGACTTGTTCTGGAAAGCTACCAAGCAGGCAGGGGAATGCAAGCATCATATTGAACCTGAGGAGGGTGAAAAACTGCTGACCCAAATCGACGAGATAGCTACCATTTTCTGGGAAACCAAACAGGCCTGAGTTATGTTCGCGGTGCGTAGAGTAAGCGGCGAAAGTATGCTACCGGCACTCAAACCAGGCCAAATCGTTGTATTCCTGTGCCGTCCGCGCCGTTTAGCCACTGGTGATGTAGTTCTTCTTAACCACCGCGAACTGGAGAAAGTTAAGCGGCTTATTCACATCGACGGGCAAAAGGTGTATGTTGAAGGGGATAATCCCAATCCTGCCGCAAGCACTGACAGCCGTCAGTTTGGCTGGATCGAACGTAACCTCGTACAAGGAAAAATGATATGGCCCATTCAGACTCAGACAACCCGCAAAAAGTTCCGCGAATAGTACTTGGTGTAGCGGCGCATCCTGACGATCTGGACTTTAGTTCGGCTGGTACGGTAGCGACATGGGCCGCTGCCGGTGCTGAGGTGTATTACCTGGTGCTCACAAACGGTAATAAGGGTTCGGCCGACCGTACCGCCGACCCGGCAGCACTCACTGAACTGCGCCGCCAGGAGCAGCGTGACGCGGCTGCGATTCTGGGCGTCAAAGACGTGTTCTTTTGCGACTACGAAGACGGTGCCCTGGAAGTGACGATGGACGTAAAGCGTGACATCGCCCGGATCATCCGCCAGGTTCGACCCGAAGTCGTCATAACGTTTGATCCCTGCATGCTGTATAACGCTGACATGGGCTTTATTAACCACCCCGATCATCGCGCCGCCGGGCAGGCGACGTTAGACGCGGTATATCCTTTAGCCCGCGATCATCTGAGTTTCCCCGAGCTCTACCGGGACGAAGGCCTGGAGCCGCATAATGTATCTGCCGTACTGCTGGCCAATTTTACGAATCAGAATTACCATGTGAATATTACCGAATGCTTTGACACTAAAATTGCCGCCATTATGGCTCATACGAGCCAGGTTGCCGACCCTGAGGCTATGAAAAACATGATGCGGACTATGGCGAGCCGCATAGGTGCCTCAGCTGGCGTATCGCTGGCTGAAGGCTTTATGCGTATTGATATCGCCTAAACTCCGTTGAAGCGAAGTTTTTAAGCTGCTTAGCTAAATATTTCGCTGAATAAGACGCGCGCCGCCGGTACTATAGGGGTATCCGAAGCGTGTTATTGCAACCGCACGGAATGGGGGTACTCATATGGCACAAAACTATATCCGCGCCACGACTCATGGAGAATCACGACTCGGCATCGGTTCGCTGGAAGCGAAGCGGCGGAGAATAGTTTTGGCTCGCGCCTACGCGGATGACGTACGCCTCGGAACAACGCTCAGTCAGAGCTTTCCGCGGCGGTACGTAGTCGGCAATCAGGCGGAATATATGGTATGTACCTTCGCGGGCAGATTAATGCCTTTATAAATGTCAAATAATAAGAAAGGATACACATTATGGGAATAATTATGTATATCATTTTTGGAGCATTAGTAGGCTGGATCGCCTCAATGATCATGGGCCGCAACGCCGAACAGGGCGCCATTGGTAATATCATTGTCGGTATCTTGGGTGCCTTCATTGGCGGATGGCTGATGAACATGCTCGGAAGTACCGGAGTTACCGGTTTTAACATCCGCAGCTTCCTCGTCGCCCTCGCCGGCGCCGTCGTTCTGCTGTTCGTGGTCAACCTGTTCCGCCACCGCGGTGCTCGTCATCACGCTGCCTAGAAGATTTTCTTCGTAAGTAAAAAGCCCGGAACAATTCCGGGCTTTTTTATTGTATGTACTGCTTATTCTTTGGAAGGGCCGAGGTGTCCGATAATGTGATTGACTTTGACAGCCAGTTCACGCGGCGAAGTGTTGGCTTTTAAGATATAGCGGTGAGCGCCAAGTTTGCGGGCTTCTTCAACTTGTTCGTCTTCATTGAGGTTACTCAAAATGATGATCGTGGTTTGTGGGTATTTGGCAGGCGTAAAATGACGCAGAAATTCCAGTCCGTCCATCTTTGGCATCAGCATGTCCAGTAATATAAGGTCGGGAGACAAATCTTTGAGCTTTTCAAGGCCTTCTTCACCGTTAAAAGCGGTTGTAACATTGTGGCCGTCCTTTTCCAGAATCAGCTTGTAGGCCTCGTTCAGTGTCTCGTTATCTTCAATTATCAGTACTTTAGTCATTGGTAACCTCTGTTATCAAACCTTATTGTATTCCTTTCAGGCAGTATTGTAAAACGCTTGGATACCGTTCGGCTTGTATCGTAGTGTATAGTGAGGATAGGTACGTCGTACATATATGCATTTGAAGTCACTATGGAGCTACGTAAACAAGGGTTTGCTCATTATTTTGAGCATCTTAATAATTTCTGCCTTGGCAGCGATTATTTATCTGACGCATACCCTGCTTGGTCTGAAGACCTTGGTGACGACTGGCGGCAATTCGGCCGGTACAGTTATCGTGCTGCAGGATGTCCTGATTAATCTCGATGACATGCAAGCGTCGGTGCGGGGGTATATAATCAGTGGCGATACAGTTTTCTTGAAGCCGTACGAGGCCGCGACCAAGCGTTTGCCGGCTGACATCAGTATTTTGCAGAACAGCCAGAGCGTTTCGCTCACGAACGACCAGCGCCAGCGTCTGGTTGATCTTATCGAGCAAAAAACGGATATATCCAAACGGGCTGTCGAGCTCTACGACAGTCAGGGATTCGAAGCTGCCCAGGCTGGTGTGCGGCGCGGAGCGGGTGAGGACGCCATGTTCCAGATCCGGAATGAGATTTCTGATATCTCTTCAAACGATCTGCGCCAGGTCGGTCCGTTGCTGCGTAATTCAGTGGCCAACGTGCACCGGGCCCTATGGGTTGCCAGCATGCTGGCGGTACTGATCCTGTGTACCAGCGGCGCTATCGCATGGTATTTTAAACGCACTATTTTGCAGGAGCGGGCGCTGGAAAGCACTAAGAACGAATTTCTGTCGCTGGCGTCCCATCAACTGCGTACGCCAGCCACCAATGTGAAACAATATATTGGCCTGTTGTTAGACGGCTACATGGGAGACCTTAACGAGCAGCAGCGCCATGCGCTTACCGTGGCCTACAAGAATAACGAATCAGAAATCAACATCATGAATGACCTGCTTGATGTGGCGAAGCTGGACCTCAACCGTATACAGCTCCACAAAAAGATGTGTAACGTGGTGCGCATCGCCAACCATACGGTCAAGGACTATACTACGGTAGCTAAAGATGCCGGCCAGACAATTAAGCTCGTGGCTCCAAAACAGATCATGGCCAATGTGGACGAGAGTTATATTAAAGGCGTCATCGACAACCTCGTTGATAACGCGGTTAAGTATTCCAAAGCGAATTCCCGAATTACCGTTACGGTCGACCGTGAACAGGATCATGTTAAGTTTACCGTCAAGGATCAGGGGTTGGGTATCCGCAAACGTGACTTCAGCAAGTTATTTAATAAATTCTCGCGGCTCGACAACGAATTCTCGGCCAATTCGCAGGGCAGCGGCTTAGGGTTGTACTGGGTAAAGAAAGTGGTCAGCCTGCACGGCGGTTCAGTAGATGTTACGTCACGCGAAGGTAAGGGCTCGGAGTTTATCGTATTACTGCCGGTCCGTTAACGGACGGCGCTACGTGATTTGAGGATATCGTTGACGATCTTTATGAGTCCCTGCGGCGCGGTCCAGGCTTTGATAACGCACTGGTCGGCGCCTAAACGGAAGGCTTCGTGTATTTCGGACGCGTGTTCCAGGTTGGTGAAAATCAATACTTTTACTTCTTTATGGACGTGCAGTAAGTCATAATCGCGCAGGAACTCCACGCCGGATTTTACGGGCATTAGCAGGTCGAGCAAAATAAGGTCAGCCGAAAAGTTCTGTAATTTTTCGGCTGCTTCATCGCCGTTAAACGCCGATACGACGGTATGTCCCTCCTTTTCTAAAATAACGCGGTACGCGAAGTTTAAATCCTTATCATCTTCTACGACACATATGTTTGCCACGGGCTGCTCCTTTTACGCTCATTATCAGATAAAACTGCTTATTACACAGTATGAAAAGTCACTTTACCGGCCTGTCTTTTATGCTTATGCCTAACGGATGTCCTATCCAAACTTGTAGCATCCTGCCAGGTTTGTCATACTAAGAATAAGCAATTTCGCTACGAGTATTTATGGAGTATGCAATTTTTTACCAGTTAACATTAGTATTAGGGCTTGCGGCCTTCATCGCGTTGGTTTGCCGTGCTTTTCGCCAGCCACCGATTATTGGATATATCGCCACCGGTTTTATCGTTGGCCCGGCGTTCTTGAATGTTATAACCGACCATGAAGCTTTCGCGTCGTTCAGCCAGATTGGTATAGCCTTGCTGCTATTCGCTATCGGCCTGGGACTGAACGCCGGCGCCATCCGGACAACAGGCAAGTCAGTGTTCGCGGCCTTTTTCGCTGTCATTTTGGGCGTCGGGGCAGTGTCGTGGATAACGACGTCGCTTTTACACTTGTCCGCTCATGAGAGTCTGGTCGTCGCCCTGGCCCTGCTGTTCAGTAGCACTATCGTTGTCATTAAGGCGCTGAGTGATAAGAAAGAACAGAACCGTTTGTACGGTCAGATTGCCATTGGTATTTTGCTGGTCGAAGACATTGTGGCTACTATCGCGCTGCTATTCGTTTCGGCTCAAAGTGGAGCAGGTACGACGGCCGAAGACTTCGGCCTGCTGTTCGCTAAAGGCGGGGTGACGGCGGCTGTACTGGCCTTTTGCGGCGGTTTCGTCCTGCCGCGTATTGTCTCTAAAGTGGCCGCCAGCCAGGAGCTACTTTTTATTTGCGCCTTAGCATGGGCTTTTGGCATCGCCGGAACTTTTCACTGGCTCGGTTTCTCGATTGAAGTCGGCGCGTTATTCGCTGGTGTAACGCTCGCGCACTTGCCGTATGCCCAGGAAATCAGTACCCGGCTGAAGCCGTTGCGCGATTTTTTCCTCATCCTGTTTTTCGTGGAACTTGGACAAAACCTTAACGTTGATAACCTGAGCGGCGCGATCGTTCCGGCGCTGCTGCTTTCCGCCATTGCCCTGATCGTGAAGCCGTTGATGATCATTACCAGTCTTGGCCTGCTGGGTTACACCAAGCAAACCGCCTTTAAGACAGCGGTCCACCTTTCGCAAATCAGCGAATTTTCAATAATACTGGTGGTATTGGCGGTGAACACTTCGTTCGTGCGCCCGGAGCTGGCATCAATTATTACCTGTACGGCCATCATAACTATCATCGTGTCATCATATCTTATGAAGTATGATGATGTGTTATACAAGAAATGGCAAAAACAGCTGTCGGTATTTGAGCGTGGCAAGACAAAACAGGAGATCAAAGCGCTGCACGGTTATCCTTTGGTGCTACTTGGCTATCGGAACGGCGGTTACGAATATGTCCGGACATTCCGGGAAATGAAGAAGAAGTACGTCGTAATTGATTACGATCCAGAAGTCATCGAACATCTCGAGCACCAGCATATTAACCGCTTGTATGGTGATGTGACCGACCTAGAACTGCTCGAGGAAATCAGCCTGCACAAATCCGAAATTGTGGTGAGTACTATAACAGATATCACGGCTAACTTGCTTCTTGTAAAACACCTGTCGAACCGAAACCATAAAGCGATATTTATTTGCCATGCCCGCGATTACGATGATGCTGTAAAGTTATACGAGCACGGCGCGAGTTTTGTCATAATGCCGCACATTATCGGCAGCGAACATGCCAACGCCTTTATACGGCGCAATGGTAATAATCCGGATGCTTTCGAAAAGTACCGCGCCAAGCACATTAGCGCACTTGAAGCGGCTTAAAGTCTAAATACGCTCTTCGGGCGCGACTGAGCCAAGTTCATCGAGCGTACGTGCCAGCTCGGCTGTCGATAATTTGGAACAGTCTATCTTTTTTTGCATGGCCAACAGGTAGCCTTGTAGTATCCGTTTAAGCCTGAGGGCGTCGGCGCGGCGTAATTTATCAACTATATAAGGCTTTTCCGGGTTAAAGAAACGGCTGCTGATTTTGACCGATCCAAACAGGGGGCCGACATGTGCCGTAACGTTGAGGACGTCTTCGATGCGAATGGCGATAACTTCACCAGCTTTAAAAAAATCACGCTGCGTAATGGTAACTTTAGTACGGTCAACCGTAAGGGTCGTCGGAAACAGCGTCAAGGGAAAACCTGACTCGATACGTACCAGTACATCATGGGAGTCGCCAATGGCTGTCATGAGCTGGTCCGCGGTTTTTTGCTTGTCTTTGTCGTGGCTATGGGCTAATCGCGGAAATGTCTGCAGCCGTACGTGGCGTTGAGTATTCATGAGTAGCTATCCTCCTTGCGCTAAGTCTCGCGCTTGCAACTATAACTATATGAAAACCGTATAGTTCAGGCTGTTAAAAATAGTACTTGTGTTAAATATCATATTCCAGGTGCTATTATGAAAGCATAAACAGGATATAAATATGCTGAAAGCACACAAAAACATTTGGTTCAGAAAAGTCCGGGGCAGTTATTTGCCCAGTTCATGGCAGGGTATGGTCCTATACCTGTGGTATGTCGCCTATATAGTGGCGGTGCCACTGGCGTGGTATGACGGCGGGCATACGCTGTGGCGTTTACTGACGGCAGTTGTGCCGCTGATAACCGCCTCGGCGGTATTGACGCAGTACATCGCCTCCAAGCACGCTAAATAGGTGTATTATGGCCGGTAGCGCATTAATGAGTAGCCACAACCGGCGCTGCGCCACTATTATTCACACTGTTCTTAATAACTAGGAACGCGACTAGGGAAGCGGCCAAGGCAATGCCCATACCGACGTAGTAGGCGACATGGAACCCATGCACGGTGGCATACGGCACTAATTCGGCTGGCGACAGGTTAGGGTTGCTGGGATTTGCCAGCTCACGCTTCATAGCAGAGGCAGAGATGCCGCTTAATATGGCCAGGCCGAGTGAACCGCCGACCTGCTGTGAGGTGTTAAGCAAGCCCGAAGCCAGCCCGGATTCTCGGGGTGGTACGCCTGAAGTAGCCGCTATGGTAGCCGACACGAAACTCATGCCACCGCCAAGACCAAGCAGGATAAATGCCGGCAACAAGTTAGTGAGGTAATTGCCATTAACGGGGGCGTGGGCAAATATGAATAACGAGGCGGCGATGAACAAAGGACCGGCTACCATGATTGGTTTATATCCAATACGCTGCACCAGCTTAGGGATGTTAGTAGCAGTAATGGCGATGGTAATTGGTACGGCCAGGAAACTAAGACCAGTGCGAACCGACGAGTAGCCCAGTACCTGTTGAATATAAAGTGAACCAAAGAAAAAGGACGAGAACATACTGGCCACTACCGGGAAAGTCGTGAGGTTAGCGCCGGTAAGGTTACGGATCTTGAAAATGCTGAGCGGTACCAGAGGCCGCCGCGCGCGCTTTTCATTGAAGATGAAGAAAACGAAGAGGGCAATACTTATAGCAAAATAGGCGAGTGTCGAGGGAGCGGTCCAACCATTATTTGGCGCCTCGGTAAGGGCGTACACGAGCAGCAGTGTGGCGGCAGTGATTGAAATGGCACCGGGAAGATCGAGGCTGTTATCCTGCTCCTCGGCCTCATGTGTCGGCAGTAAACGCCAGGCGGCGACTGCTACCGCTATGGCAATCGGAATGTTAATAAAGAAGTTCCAGCGCCAGCCAAGGTACTCGGTAAGCACGCCGCCCAGCAATACTCCGGCAGCGGCCCCACCGGCAGCTACGGCTCCCCATACGGCCAGGGCGGTATTGCGTTCATGGCCTTCACGATATGTGATCAGGACGATAGACAGCGCGGCCGGAGACATCAGCGCGGCCGCCAATCCCTGTACGGCCCGCAGGATAATGAGCATCGGCCCATTAACGGCCAGTCCATCGAGCAAAGACGCGATGCCAAACAGGATAACGCCTATCATAAAAACTTTTTTACGGCCAAACAGGTCGGCTGCGCGGCCGCCAAGCAGTAAGAACCCACCGAATGCCAGCGTATAGGCCGTAACGATCCACTGCAGGCTGGCAGTGTCTATGTCGAAGGCTTTTTGCATTGCTGGCAGGGCGACGTTAACGACGGACGAGTCGAGCACGACCATAAATTGCGCTAGGGCAAGTATAACTAAAATTAACCAATGGTTTCGCGCTTTTTCTATCAAAATTATAGTTCCTATATTAAGTAAAGTATTGGGTAATGTAGATGATTGTACGTGCTGGATTCAGCGGAGTCAAACGTAATGTTGCCTACTTCTTGTGAGTAATGTGCGGCTATGTCATAATCGTCTCCAATGTCCGTAGAAACTCCGTCTGGTGTGTATGATCGCATTGTGCTGGCTTATAACCCCCAAAGCCGGCATGCCGATGAAACTGAACGACAACAGGCGGTCGCCGGTGAGATTGGTTTACCGGTAGAGTTAGTACAAACCGAGCCGGGTGTCCAGGCTATGCGGTCACTGCTCGACGAAGTGCTCGAGCCGCGTGACGTGCTGGTTGTCTGGGGCGGCGACGGCGGCGGGAGCACGGCCGCCCAAGCCATGCTGGGAAAAGAACAACCCGTAGTGCTGCTTCCTGGCGGTAATGCCAATGACAGTTACGTAATGGTGAACGGCGCTAAAACGCTGCCGGACATTATCCGGACGGGCCGGCTCATTAATTTGCGGCCTTTGGAAGTCGGTGCGCGCACCGCGGACTTGGGAGAGATGGAGCGCCGGGCCATAGGTTACTTCAGTATTGGTGCCGCTGCAAACGCGAGCCGGATCATAGACCAGTGGAAGCTGCGGCCTCCGTCCGGAATTCGACCGCCGCGGATCGTACGGGAGGCAAAGGTGTGTCTCGACGCGCTTGCCACCGGGCCGCTTTTTAGTATGGCAACCGACGCTGCTTCTGAGCCGATTCAAGCGAGTGACCGGACATTCGCGCGCGGAAATATCATGGCAAAACTGGGCCGGACGCATGCCAACTTGGCTGAACCGGTTTTTGAAGATGTAACTACCATAGCGCGTGGTTATGGTGATGCCGTACGGCTGATGGCCAAACTTGGCAGAGGCAGCTTAAAGGGGGTTATGCGCGAGGCGGTACAGTTTTGTGTCTTTTCCGAAGATGGTACGCCCCTGTCTGTCCAGTATGACGGTGAATATGACACAGTGGAGTCGGGCAGTGAATTGACTGTTACGATATCGCCACGGTCATACAAAACAATTACTACTCGGTTGTAATCTTTCGGGACTTTAAGAACAGTACAAGCCGCAGCCTGGCTTTTAGGTAGTGTATGCTCGCGAGCTTACGTTGATTCGCTACCCATCGCTCAAATAACAATGATCCGTAGGGCGGAATGCTGCACAGGCCGGCAAAAACGGTTTTTACGAGTCCCCAACCGAGACTTGGCGACAGCAGCAAGACGGCAAGGACGTAGAGCATGAAAAAGCCGCCATGCAGCCTGCCGGCTAACTGTACACCGACTTCGTTGCCGTGCAGTACAAAGTCACGCAAAATGATACCGATAATCAGCAGCGTCCAACCAATAGCTTCAGCGAAAGCGCCAATTTTAAATAATAGCCAAGCCTCATGCTCGGTGAAAGGTTTCCAGGACCGGTAGGCGCCGTATAATTTAACGAGAATCCGCATATGCTATAAGTAGCATAACAAATTGTACTTACGGGCTGCCAGTAATATAGCGTCTCGGATTAGCGGGCACATTATTATTGCGTATTTCGAAATGTAAATGGGGTCCGGTCGAGGCGCCGGTACTGCCTTCAGTGCCAATAGCGTCACCAGCCCGGACTTGCTGTCCCATAAACACCTGGATGGTCGATAGGTGCGCGTACCACGATGTCAGGCCGTTACCATGGTCGATGACCACATGGTTGCCGTAACTGACCGAGGAGCGGATAACCGTCGTAACTGTACCGCTTTGAAAGGCGGCGACCTGGCTTTTGCCTGAGCGCTGTCCGGTAGAGATATCTATGCCGGTGTGACGGCTCTGGTAGGGATAATCTGATGCTCCAAAATTCGTGGTGACCATGCCGTGTAACGGCCATACTGGCGTGACCATGACCGGTCCCGTTGACTGGTTGGGCAAGGCACGCCGGGCGGGTTCAGGGTAGGGCACTATGGAAGATTGAGGCGTGGACGATAACGCTTCGACATGCGGGGTGTACGCGGCGGAAATGTGCGTTAATCCGGTCATCAGTAAGACCATAACCGCGTAAAATCCGGCCCACCACCGAAGGCCATATTGCTGTATGAGGTACATTACTTTCGTAGACATAATATGTGAGCGCCCACCACATTGGATCAGTATCTATACCATATCATATTCACACCAAAAGTAATAATCGATGGTATAGGTAAGTTTATTTTGCGATTTTGCGCAGTACCACCATGCCGCGTCGTACCTGTTCGGCAAAGTAGGGTTTGCCCACGCCGGGTTGTATCATATGGGCTTCGACAATAGGACGTACCCGTTCGTCAACAGTCCGCCGCCATACGTGATGCATATGCGGTGGTATGCCGGTGCGGTTAGCACTGAGTTTGACTGACATCAGGAAGTCGTCAATCCGATCACTGGTAATACGCGCGTCACAGAACTGTATAACGCTGCGGTCGATAACTTCCAGGTCACCTACACCGGCAACAATATGGTCGATGTCTTCTAAATAACAGTTTTCAGCCGGCGGTTTGAGAGGTGGTTCCGCATAGCCGTGCTCTTCGTTGAACCATTCGGCGACCATGCGTTCGAATGTATGGCGCCATACGGCATGTTCGCGGCTGTTAGTGCTGATTATTAGCAGACCGTCCGGCTCGACAACCCGTTTCATCTCTCCCAGCATGGCGCTAACTTCAGAAGACCGGAACAGCACGTTATGGCCGCTGGCGACCTTCACGGCATTATCCGGTAGCGGCATGGATTCGCCGCGGCTATGAACAAACGAAAAGCGGCTTTGATCAAGCCATGGCGGCATGTAAGACTGGTACGCCTCATCATCGCTGTCAAGGCCAATAAGATGTGATGGCACCTCAGTTGCCTGGGCAGATTCAATTACAAAACGGCCGCTGCTGCAGCCGACATCAAGCACGGCATCCTGTGGGGTCAGGTCTGCATACTGCCGGGCTTTTTTAAAACCTTCCAAATAAAAGTCGACGCCCAGCTCGGCAAAATCATTAATTTCCCGCCTTAGAACCATATCAAAGTATGAGTCGGGTTTCTCGACGGGTATTTTCTCCAAGGCCATATAAAATATAGTACAACACTTTTTGCAAACACTGTACTATATGGGTATGACTCCAGTGCCACGCTCGCCATATCTGTATGCTTTAATGGAGCAGGGTTTGGTGCGACACCATAGCAAGGGTGCTACATTTACCTCGACCGACGAAGGCGGGGAAGTAATTATGGTCGTTGACGGTTACGTTAAGCGCTACTCGATCTTTAACGACGGTTCAACTGCTACTCAAATTATGTATGGTCCCCAAGATGTGTTTCCGCTTACCCGCGTGTTTGATAATCTGCGCCAGCTCAGTCTGCACGATGGGCCGCAAACGTTTTACTACGAAACGCTTACCGACGCGCACGTTCTTAATACGTCACTCGATGAGCTGAGACAGGTCACCCTAAACAATCCGTTGGTATACCGCGACTTGTTCACCGAGGCCGGACACCACCTTAAGTGGTGTGTGCATACCATTGAAAACATTGGTTTCAAAACGACCTATCAGCGGGTAGCTCATCAAATATTGTACTTCGCCCGTGAATTCGGCACGTCTCACGGCCAATCGGTTGTTATTGACGTGCCACTGACCCATCAAGACATTTCCGATATGCTTGGGACAACCAGGGCTACAATTTCTTTAGCGATTACAAAGCTGAAAAAGGATGGTTTACTCGACGAGGGCAGGACGCTGATGGTTACGGATCTAGTAAAACTTACCGAAGCTGTTTACGCCTAGCAGCTATTGTTCGAATTCGAACTGCGTCTATAGTATTTTAATGACAAAATGACCATATCCCGACATAGGCGGATTTTTTTATAATCGCAAGGGAACATTTTACAGTAAGGCCGCTATGATCAGTAATCCAACCACGCCAGCATTGTCAGCCTTTTTTCATAATGGCGATGTCCGGACCGTTAAACAGGGACAAACGATAGTTATCACCGAGCAGGACATGGGTCAGATGTTCTATATCGATCAGGGTTATTTTAAGGCAAGTATAGTGCATAAAGATGGCCAAAAGAACGTCCTTAACATCCTCGACGCCGGCTGTTTTTTTCCACTGCCGGATCTCGAATCAATCTGGAAAAATATGACATTGAGTTACGAAGCAGTGGCGGATACGACTATCTATGTCGTACCTACGGAGGGCTACTACCAGGAACGGTTAAGTAATTTTGAATTCGAAGAAGCCGTACATGATTTTTATGCCTTACAGATATGGGATATGACACAGCGAAGTAAGATGCGGCAAGGTGACACGGTTCATAATATGCTTACCGCGCGGCTAAAGTTTTTGGCGTACCGTTATGGTAAGCCGGTTGACCAAAAACTGGTGCGCATTAGCGTGCCGCTTAATGAGACCGATTTAGCCGACTGGATCGCGGCTGAGCCGAAAAGTGTCCGTCAGGAGCTGTCGACTATGTCGAAGGCTGGCGTGGTGCAGGTAGACGGCGACTTTCTCATTGTAGACAAAGCTGCTTTAAGTAATACCTAGGCAGAGCTGGAGTATATGAAGCGTCCAACAAGAATCTTCCGTAAAATAATAGTCATCGCAATAAGCCTGCCGGTGTTCACGGTCGGTATAATCCTGATACCATTGCCGGGACCAGGGCTGTTGATATGCTTACTGGGTCTTGTAATCTTGTCTCTCGAATTCGAAGGAGCTAAAAAACATCGCGACAATATATGGGGAAAGATAAAAGACATTTTTAATGCAGCGCGGCAAAAGCGGCAGTAAAGAACGGCATAAAAGCCAGCAAGTTTCTAAGAATTAACCTTATTCCACCAGTGATCTTTTCGTTCGATGTTAGCGGTAACAGGCATTGATTCGCCGAGTCTAGCCGACACGATGCGTACGCCCGTTGCTTGGGCTGACTTTTCTGCTCGCTGGACCGAATCGTTCCATGGGTGAAGCGCGAGTACGAAAGCGCCCCAGTGTATTGGAAACAGCCGTTTGCCTCCGAGATCTTCATGAGCCCGGACGGTATCTTCAGGCATCATATGGATGTTCGGCCATCTTTTATCATACTGGCCGCATTCCATGAGCGTGATATCGAACGGGCCGCATTTTTGGCCTATCTGCTTAAAATGGGGACCATAGCCGGTATCACCGCTGAAGAATAATGTCGCGCCAGGTGCTGCTATGACCCAGGAACACCACAGAGTCTTAAAGCGGTCGGTTATAGTGCGTCCTGAAAAGTGGCGGGCTGGCGTACAGGTTATTTTAAAACCGTCTACAGCAGCCGTGTTCCACCAGTCCAGCTCGGTTATCTGCGCGTCTTTGACGCCCCAGCGGCTAAGGTGGGCGGCAACTCCCAGTGGCACGAAGAATTGCTGGGTTTTATTACGGATTTTGCGGATTGTCGCATAATCGAGGTGGTCATAGTGGTCGTGAGATATCAATACTATGTCGATCGGTGGCAGTTCTTCGGCTGTCATGGGCCGCTCACTGACAATTCGCTTTGGTCCGGCAAATGAAAAAGGCGACGACCGCTTGCTGAGTATGGGGTCGGTAAGTATTGTCTTGCCGTTTATCCGTAACAACACGGTTGAATGGCCTAACCAGATGAGTTGGGGTGTTTCTGCCGCCAAGAAACCGGCAACGTCAACTTTTTGAGCGTTTAGCGGCGGTTTTGGCGCGCGTTTTGATTTGCCCGTCAACTGCTCGCGTATAAGAGAGGCTACGTCACGGGCTGCGACATTCATTGAAGTCGGAATCTGGTTCGTAAAAATTTGCTTGTTGAAGTTAGGTGAGCTGAGCCATTGCCCACGACGTGACCGGCCACCCAGCGGTGGGTAGAGAGCATATAAAACATAGAGGGTTATGGGAATCAATAGGATGAACGGCAGTGGCATAGCTGTATGATACCAAAGGTCCGCCATGATACGGACATAAGTAATTTATATCTGCTGCGACTGCATTATAGTTAAACAGGCAATTTCACAACTTCAGTAATAGGTACTACACTATAACGATGAACGTTACGGCAATCCCGCAAAGCGGCAACTCCGCGAAATTTCGAGTGACAACTAAGTCAGGAGAATTCACTATAGCCCTGTCATTTACCTTGCGCACTAAAATCTGGGTGCTCGCTGACGCGGATGCCGAACTGTCTGCCGCCAGGCAACTGGCGGAGGCAATCGTTTCTCGCCATGACGTGTCACTGCCATTTAAGCCCCTCTATATTTTCGCGGAACACAATAGCGAGCAATCGCTGGAAACGGCAGTCCAGCGCATTCGTAAGTATGGATACGACAGGGAACAAGCCTAAAAGCAAGCTAGCCGGTTATGTAGCAGACGTAACCCGTTATGCCAGCCCGGACATCGTATGGAACATTGGCGTTGATGGTCAGGGCATCGCCAGGCTGCAGCGACACGCTGGTCGAATCCTGACGGATCGTTAATGAACCTTCAGCGCACCAAAAAGTTACGTCACTGGTCGATATTTGCTGAGACTTTACGCTTAATTCTTCCGCTGTATCGCGCCGGGCCACGAGTTTCCGGCTCTCCAGAAACGCTATGAGTTCTTCTTCCGAACTCTCATATACTTTTGACCAGCGGGTTTTTCGACTTCTCATAGGAGTTTAGTATAGCAAACAACGGTGTTTTCTGGTGGAGTTTCCCTAGACCGCTAAACGGCGCATTTCTTCCAAAAGGACCGATAAGTCATCGATTTGGTGTGAGTATTTTTCAGGTATCGCGGTTTCGGCAAGGTAATTTGCTTTTTCAACGCTGTATTCAAACAATACTTTGCCGCCCGGCGCTAACTTGACGTAACTAATACGAGCGTCGCGAGGACTGGCTTCGCGGATGACAAGGCCAATTTTTTCCATTGGCGGCAGTAACTTCGTGACTCCAGATGCCGTCATGCCAAGTCTGTCGGCTAGGTCAATACGCTTCAGTTTATGATCGTCGGCCTGATACAAATGGTACAGAATAACAAAATCACTGAAGCCAAGGCCATTCCCAATACTATCAAAACGGCGTAATAATACGGATTGAACTTTAGACAAGTTCATAAAGAACTTAAGAGAGGGTTCAATTGTTAATTTATCATCTGGTTGTTGAGAAGTACTTGACATGGAAAGTATTATAAATACAGTACATGTAAAGTCAATAAGCTAGGCGCTAATATTGACAGTATAGCGAAACCCAGCATACAGTTAGGCGATGATGACACAAGTAAAAACCCCCGCTGAAATTGCGGCCATGCGCCAAAGCGGCAAAATAACTGCCTCGATCGTGCAGCTGCTAAAGGAGCGTGTCGAACCCGGCATGTCCACCATGGACTTGGCTTTACTGGCAGCCGCGGAAATCAAAGCGTACGGAGTTGAAGCGCCGTTTTTAGGTTATATGGGCTATCCGGATGTCATCCTCATTTCACTGAACGATGAAGTGGTGCATGGTATTCCGCGGGCTGACAGGGTCATTAACGACGGCGACATCGTGAAACTGGATTTTGGCGTGAAGTACCAGGGGATGATTACCGACCATGCCATCACGACAATTGTTGGTAAACCCAGGCAAAAGCGCCACCAGCAATTAGTTGAGCGGACGTTAACGGCTTTGGAGGCCGGTATTATGGCGGTCCATGACAGAGCACGTACGGGTGATATTGGTGCTGCCGTGCAGGCTGAGTTGGAGCGTTGGAACTACGGTGTTGTACGGGACTTGGTTGGCCACGGCGTGGGCCACTCTGTCCATGAAGACCCGGATATTCCTAATTACGGACGTGCTGGTTCCGGGCCGTGGCTCAAGGCCGGTATGACAATCGCGATTGAGCCAATGGCAACGCTTGGTGATCATCGGGTGTATGTTGCCGATGATGAATGGACGTACTTGACCCAGGATGGCTCAATGGCGGCTCATTTTGAGCATACTGTGCTGATTACCCAAGAGGGCGTTGAAGTTTTAACGGCGCTGTAACGACGACGCGCCCATTACTTGCTACAATTAAAGTATGGAAACTCCCCGGATATATACAGTCAGTTTCGCGAGTGTCTATCCGCTTTATATCGCTAAGGCAGAGAAAAAAGGACGCACTCAAGCGGAGGTTGACGAGATCATTGGCTGGTTGACGGGTTATAACCAGAAAGAACTTGAAGTACAGCTGGAAAAACAAACACATTTCGAAGCTTTTTTCGCGGAAGCGCCAAAGCTTAATCCTTCGCGCCGGCTGATTACGGGTGTAATCTGCGGAGTACGAGTAGAAGACATCGAAGAGCCTACGATGCAGGAAATTCGCTACCTGGATAAGTTGATAGATGAATTAGCCAAGGCTAAGCCAATGGATAAAATACTCCGCAAATAACAGTAATTTATAGCAGTTGCGGCTGCTCTTTCATGGCTGCCGTATAGGTTTGAAAAAAATTTAGGACCGTTAGCTTATCCTCGTCGCGCAGACCTGACAGGCCTTTTTTTATACCTGCGGAAGTAAGTTCTATTTGGGTTTGAATGATACCCCGGCCTTTCGGCGTCAGGTGAGCCTGTACGACCCGCCTGTCCAGTTTGTCGGGAACTCTTGTCACCAAGTCCAGTTCTTCTAGCCTGTCGACTATTGTGCTGACACTTGGCAGAGACAAACCGATCGCCTCCGCGATATCACGCATTTTAGGTGGCCTGTCATTAAAAAATATGTAAGTAAGAACTTGGATATTAAGGACTGTCAAGTTGTGTAGCTCCCGGCTGGGACGTTGCTGCTGTGATAAGCGTCCCAGCTCGCCGAGGAGCTTCGCTATTTCCTGGTCGATATCCATTTAGTTATCGGTCGGGTCTTTACGGGCTACTTGCCGGTGGCTCGGCCACCATACCCACCTGCCAAGCAGTGTTGAAACTGCCGGGATAAGTATCAGGGATATCAGGAAGGCACCCAGCGCGATGCCGAAACTGACGCTAAAGCCCATCTGCGTGAGTAGGCTGAGGCCTGCCAGCATCAGCGAGGCGAAGGTTCCTGCCAGGATCACTCCGGCTGAAATCAGCGTTGAAGTAGTGTGTTCGATTGTCCGCTTGGCAGCTATTTTTGGATCGTTACCTTCAACATGAATCTCTTCCCGAAACCGGGTTATCATCAGGATGTTATAGTCCGTACCGACCGCGACCACGAACAGGTAGAGCAGGATGGGCAGCATGAAGATGAGGCCGGTGCTATCACCGATTCCTACGAACAGGTATGAAGTCGCTCCCAGAGTGGCTAGTACGCCCAGTCCTACGGAGAGCAGCAAGTAAATAGGTGCTATCAGGCTGCGGAGTAAAAGCGCCAGGATTACGAATATTATAGCCGCGGCGATAGGAACGATGGTTTTTATGTCACGGTTGGTTGCGGCATTCAGGTCCGCGTAGCTGGCGGTTTCGCCACCGACTGCGATCTGCGCGTTTAAGCCCGTACTATGGGCGGCTGTACGAATCGGGCCAGCTACGGCGTTCATGGCTTTGTCTGAGGTTGGGTCGTCTTTCAAAATTAATGAAATGATTGCCGCTTTACCATCGGATGACAACTGCGCGAGCTGCGGTGTCGTCGTTTGGCTTGTCGCGCTTGGTTGCGCGGGCATTACATTTGCCACGCCTTCGGCTTTAGATAGTGCCGTAGTCAGGGTGGTGAGGGACGCTTCACTCAGCTTAGCGTCACTTTTTACATATACAGTTGTCGGGCTGGCAGTACCGGCCGGAAACGCGCTGGTCAAGTCCTTGAAGCCCTGGCTCGATTCGGTATTGCTGGGCAACTGGCTGATCAGGTCGAAGGAAGCTTTGTACTTTGTTAAGCCGGTGGCAAGCGCTATGAGAATGACTGTGCAGGCAATGGTGACCTTAAGGGGATTGTTGGCGACAAGGCTGCCCAGTTTGGCGGCCAGCGAGCCGGTTTGCTCGGTCTGCCACTTTTTAGATGGCCAGAAGATTTTATCACCGATAATTGCCAGCAGGGCCGGAACAAGCGTCATTGCGGCAACCAGCATCAGCAGAACGGATATTACAAGGCCAGGGGCTAATGAACTGAAGAATCCCAACGAAGCTGCGAACATGGCCGCGAACGCGGCGCTCACGACGAGTGCCGCCGAGAGAATGGCTTCGCCGGCCCGCGTCATGGCGAAACTGACGGCGCCTCTCGTGTGATCGCCGCTTCTCAGACGCTCACGGTACCGGAAGAGCAGGAATAGTATGTAATCAGTGCCGATACCGAACAGGACGACGATAAGCAGGGAAGTAAGTTGGCCGCTGACATTAAAGTCAAACAGCTTAGCCATGAGCGCAAGCAGGGAGCTGGACATTGCGAAGACGATGCCGACGGAAACAAGCGACAGTATGCCGGCAAACGGGCTCCTAAAGACAATAGTGGGCAGTAGGAGTATCAGGAGGACGGTTACGAGGCCGACGATCTTTTCAGCGCTTCCGGAGGATTCCTGTGTGTCGAGAGCAATAGCCGTGTTTCCTGTAACGGCATAGGTCAGGCCGGTACCTTCTACACTACGGCTGAGCTGCGCCCGTAAATCTTTGACTGCGTCGAGCAGTTTTTCATCTTGAGGGTCGCCATTTAACTGGGCGCTTGCTAGTTGGATTTGCTTATTTTGAGACAGCATCTGCGGCGCTGAAACAATTGCGCCGACTTTGTCTATGTGTGCTTCGTTTACTCCAGCAACAATTTCCTGGACTTTTTGCTCGTCAGCTGCGGTCAGCTGCTGATTATTGTCTTTTTTGAAAAGAATAAGGGCTGTCTGGCCTTCGGATTGCGGGAACGATTCTTTGGCGATCTGTTGCGCCTGCGCCGATTCATATTTTTCCGGCAAGAAACTGGCCTGATCGTTCGAGGTTACGTCAGCGAGCTTTGGAGAGAAGCCAACGATGGCGATTGCCGCGATAATCCATACCGCGATAACATACCACCTCTTTTTTGTAATAAACTCGGCAAATTTTTGAAACATCACACCCTCATTTATTTAATCTGTAATAATAGTTAGTATACATTAATTAAATCAACAATCATCAAAAATAGTTCTTATGAATAGTTAATTATATTACTGACGAATACCCATCGCGCTGGCATGGTAAGGGTACTAATAGTTAAGGAGATTACCTATGGCAGCAGAAGAATACGACGACCGACGGCATATGCAGCGAGACATCAGGGACGCACATGTAAGCTCATCGACAGCTAAAACCTTGGCGACATTAGCGTTAATTCTCTCAGCAATTGCTTTAGCTCTATCAGTTATGGCTTGGAACAAAGCCAATGACGCATGGGGTAATGCGCAGAGAGCTTTAAATACTACGCAAACCCAGTAACCTTAGCGAACGTGAGTTAATAAAAAAGGCTTCCTCATGAAGCCTTTTTTATTAATGTCTTTGCCGGCGTCCTTTTGAACTGTTTTCTGACCTCCAGCCATAACGGCGCTGTTTGCGGTTAAAATTACCCTGCTGATTACGGCTAGGGGCGTTTAATGTATCGATGAGATCTTTATCAAGCCAATATTCAAGCCGGGCAAGCTTATGCAGTTCAATCCGTTCTTTTTTCGGCAGCTCTGCGACGGATATTGAGCCGCCCGCTTTAACTCGCACCGTATCTTCGATTTTTCGGAACGGTATAGAAGGAATTTTATGGAAGTTAACTGTCGATAGTGACTGGCGCTGGATATCGAGCTGCTGCTGTACCCATCGCGCATATTCGGTAATGAATATTTTTTGATGTGCGGCACTGCGCTCTAATACCGGCGTTCCCTTGACGTTGATAACCCGCCCCCTATATTTAATCTGCTTTCGTTCCGCTAGCGTGCCGAAGTAGGTATCGTAATATATTTCCCCATGGCTTACCTTGAAAAGATCAGGTGCCGTATCCTGAAGCCAGGCAGGGTCAACGGCAGTAATGTTGTTTACCAAATGCAATACTTCGAGACCGGCAGGGGTTGGTACTTCTAAATCAAACGGCGTGCCAGCAATTATGCCTACTCCCGTTACTACAGAAGTACTGGACATCTCACGGTGACTTTTTGACTGCAAGTGCACAACGTCGTTCGTGCCTTCAAGCAACCAAATCTGATGCAACTGGCCGGCAACGATACATCGCAGCAGCGGCTCCTCGTCCTCCACGGCTATCGCTGATAGCTCATCATTCATAAGCCCAAGATCGCGGATAAGCCGCTCCCGGACCTCTGTGGCTTTGTCGACATTCTTGCCGATAATACCGAGCTCTTCGTAGTCATCTTCCGGAATCTGAGGTAGGGCTAGCAATATGTCGTACTGGGCTAGCAAATCTGAATGTGTTTGCCTGGTAAAGCGACGCCAACCACTGTGTCGTGGCCCGCCTTTAGTAATTCCGCCGACTTCCTGGATAGCTATAATGGCAGCTAAGTTGGTACGGACGCTCGAGGAATATTTTTCAGACTCAACCAGCATACGTCCATACGTCGATTCGACTGGAAAGCGTTCCATTTTAATTCCGACTTCCGTGACGGATCCGTTCTTTAAGGCTCCCAAGCTCGCCAGTGTGCGTTTGGCACGTTTAACCATATTCTTACTCGGGGCATGGAAAAATTCTAAGCCCTCAATGTCGATACTGATATTAGCAAGTCGTAAAACCAGCCGGTCAATATGCTTTCGCATGATTTCCGGTATGCCGTAAGCTGGCCGGTCTGCAAACGGTGAGCAGGGCATATTGTTAAGCTTTGCCAATATATATGTACCAGGTTTCGTACGGCCGGCCCGTCCAGCCCGCTGCAGGCAGTCAGCTTGCGATATTTCTGAGATAAAAAGCCCCTCAACACCGTTCTTCACCTCAGCCCGGCGTTCCAGGCCGGAGTCTATCACAACATCTATATCGTCGATAGTAATACTGGTTTGCGCTATGTTAGTCGAGAGGATGACTTTGCCTTGCGGATGTGATTCAAACGCCCGTTGTTGCATTTCCGGTTCCAGCTGGCTGTGGAGAGGGATGACCGGAATATTGCGAGGAAGTGCGCTGATTGCTTCGTTCACTTGGTCTATCTCTGCCTTGCCAGGTAAAAAAACGAGGATGTTAGAGCCGGAATGCTGCAGCTGAGTTTCTATCTCTGTAACCAGATCTTTGGCGTAACGGCGTTCAACGGGAAAATTTCGGCCCTCGACATGTATAGGTGCGGAAGCGCCAAAGAAAGCGGCTAGATCTTCCGCTTCTATGGTGGCGCTCATAAGGACGAGCTTAAAATCCGGCTCTTCTTCGCATCTTTTTTTGGCCCAGGCAAGCAGGACTTCCATATTTTCGTTCCATTCATGGATTTCATCGAGCACCAGTACCTGACGATTGTTTGTGCCGTTTCCTGTCAGCTCGCGCACGAGCTGTAGTCCGTCGGTACAATACAGGATGACATTATCCGGACTGTCATCCTGCTCATGCGCCGTGCGATAGCCAACAAGATTCGTACAATCTTTGCCCATGCGCCATGAGTACTCCTGCCTGACGCGGCTGCTTAAATTGCGCGCCGCCAAGATGCGCGGTTGGGTAAGTATGATTTTTCTGTAACCATGTTCCGCCAGAAATTGCGGTACTTGCGTACTTTTACCGGCGCCTGTTTCCGCTGTGATTATCGTTACCTGGTTGTTGTCGACCGATGAAATAATTTCAGATTTTCTGTCATTAATCGGTAAAGCGTAAACCGAGTCCAATGAGTTAAGCGAGGCTTCTGTCATAGGCATAAGTATAAGGGAAGGCTAGAAAAAAGAGTAAAACAGCGGCTATATTACAATGCCTATGCCGCTTGGCTTGAGAAATGGCTGATGTGTTGCTACTATTTCTGCTTATGGATTATAAAACCGCGCTCGGTGGCCTGAGTTCCCTCTTGGTAATAATCAGTTACCTGCCGTATCTAGTGCATGTTTTTCAAGGAAAAACGAAACCTCATGTATATTCATGGCTGGTCTGGGCCGTTTTAGGAGGGATTGGTTTTGGCATCCAGATGCAGGGAAACGCCGGGGCGGGTTCCTGGGCTCTAGGCGCGACCGCTCTCGTATGTATGGCCATATTCATGCTAGCGGTTATTCGTGGCGAAAAACACGTACATTATGTTGATACATTTAGTTTGGTGCTGGCCTCAGGCTCCTTAGCAGTGTGGCTAACCAGCCACAAGCCGCTGGTCACTGCTATAGCAATAACATTGACTGACGCACTGGGAGGATTCTTTCCGACGTTCCGCAAATCCTACTACGCTCCATATAGTGAGACGGCGAGCACCTATCTGATAAACGCGTTGGCGTTTACTATTTCACTATTCGCGTTGACCGACTTTAGTGCCAGCAACCTGTTGTATCCAGCGTCGCTTATCGTACTGAACGGCGGGTTGAGCTTTTATTTGGTAGTGAGACGTACGTATGTGCGGAAGACATAGGAGTTTGGCGGTTTGTTATATGGTGGCGTATCGTGGACGTACTTCGCAGTTTTTATAACGTCGCATCCGTAAGTGACGCCTTCTCATCGAGTTCAAATTCATGCCCGCGAATAATGGCGGCGGGAATATTATTTCCACGCTGTCCCATCACCAGTCCTGCCGCGGCGGCCAACATGTCGCAAATCGTTTCTTCGTTACTCTGTTGATCTCGGAGCGGCTGCATGCCACTCAGGCCTATACATAATTGCGTAGCACCACCAATGTCTTCACGGCCATCACTATCGGTGATTAGTATTGCTACGTCTATATTTGCCGAGTTTTTGATATTTATACGAATCTTTTTTGCGCTGGCGTTAGGATCACGAGGCAATAAAAGCACGGTGTTGTCATCAACTGTATCAATGCCGGCACTGGTAAGCTTGCGGCCTGTTTTAGTCTTCACGCCTATCCAATTGCCGTGAATATCAATATTTTTTAAATCATAATCGCACTCTTGCAGTATTAACTCTAATATGGTGGGTTTTTTTCGAGGAATTTTTGCATGGAGTTCGTAGGCCTGCTTTGAGGGGACGACAGTGTTAAGTTCAACGAACCTGTTTTCCGAAATAGTTACAATTTTCGACGCGACGCAAATTATATCTCCCTGACGCAGTTCCAATCCGGTTTTATGGAGGCACGTAAGAAGAGCATCAGCTAGGTTATCTGCTGGCTGGATTGCCGGCATGTGGTGAATCCCCATGATGGTGATAGGCTTTTGCATATCGTTATGATACCAAACGCACATAAAACTTTTTGGCGGAACTGCGCACGACGAGCGTGTGAGATAATAAGTTTACGGACAAACTCACCGTCATTTAATACGACACGTGAGGGCCTAAAGTAACATGAAAGGTTATGTATGGGAAAAGTAATGGCTGGCATGACCGTATCATTGGATGGCTCCATAAATGACCGTAACGGGAGCGCCGCAAGCCTCAGCCCGGACTTTGATGAACTTCTTGAATCTCCTTCTTTTAAGGAAATGACCAAAAACACCGGGGCCGTCATTATGGGCAGGCATACGTATGAGATGGCAGATCCGTTCTCGTGGATAAACGATGACTATGAATTCCAAGTTCCTATCTTTGTGCTTACCCATACGCCGCCCGAGCAGTATCCGAAGGGAAACGACAAACTTACGCTCACGTTCGTGACCGATGGAATTGAAAGCGCTATTGCTCAAGCGAAAAAGGCAGCCGGCGACAAGATGGTTCAGATAATAGGCGGGGCAGACACGATACAACAATGCCTGAATTCGGGTTTGTGCGATGAACTGGAGATAGATGTCATGCCCGTGCTCCTCGGCAACGGACTGCGACTATTTGAAAATATAGATACGGACAAAATAAAGCTTGAAAGAATCAGCGTGGAAGAAACTACGGGTATGAGGACGAGCGCTACGTTTAGAGTTACCAAATATCTATAGTTTTGCAAACCGAGGTACCGTTTCGCCTTCCCACTCAACCATGGCAATCCATGAGTTAAACGGCCGGATATATGTAAGGCGCTCTTCATAGTCGGCTTTATAAATGACGCACAGCTGATTATCTTCTTCTTGAAATGCCAAGTCTTGTACAGTGTATATTTTATGCGTCGCCTTATAGTGCCTGTATTTTGCGCCAATCTCTACTTGCGTGAGAGCATGTTCTAGTTCTACTTTAAGCTGAATCTGCTCTTCAAGTGTTTTGCCCATACAAAAATTATAACAATAAAACGAGCCACTGATGTGACCCTGGGGGTGATTAGTTTTTTCTGGCTGGTTATAGTTGACGTGCTTCTCGACATATCAGTTTGGAGGTCTGCTAAATATCTACAGTAATTCGATAGTCTTTTATGAAGTCGCCATCAGTGTCTTGATGGGCGTCATTAAGCCAAGCCTTGATGGGGGTAGCCTTATAAATTCTTTGCTGGCCTCCTGGCAGGAACTTTTCAATGTGCAAGAATGGCTTACCTCGTCTTGCTCCCAGCAGGTCAAGGGCAAATTCAATCTCATCGTTAGACTTAAGTTCGCTGGCAGATGCTTGTACGTATAAACCTACGCCTTCACCTTCAGTAGCTTTTGAGTTGTATATAACAATAAATGCTTTATGGCTTGCGGTGATATTTTTTGAGTGCTCAGATCCCGGATGCGAAGACCAGTAGATATTATTATCTTGGTCAGCCACGCAGAATACCGGCGTATTCCACGGATTGCCGTCAATGTCAGACGTTGCAATAGTAGCGTACTGAATACTGTCTAGAATTTGCAGCGCCACTTTATTCGTCATGCGTTAACTATATCAAATAAAAAGATCTCTAACGTGAAGAGATCTTATATTACTTATGCTTGGCTGTCCATCGTTGACGTACTTCGCAACTTTGATGATTTAAAGAAGTGGTCCGGTTAAGCTCTAAGGCTCAACCTTGCCGACAATACTTTCTGCCGTAATAGGTCCAAATACTCGAGAATCCAATGAAACGCTTCTGTTGTCTCCGAGGACGAAATATTGGTTCGCAGGAATAGTAATATCAATTTTTCCGCTAGTGTCGATTTGTTGTTTTAGGTAAAGTGCATCAGGATTAAAGTCTCGCGAAAACTGACTATTGTATATAGTAACTTTCCCGTTAGATATGGTAACTCTTTCATTGGGTAGCCCTACAACGCGTTTTATGAGTTGTTTGGTTTGGTTTTGTCCTTTTTCTGAAAAGACAACTATATCTCCTCGAGCAGGATTGGCCCCACCTTTATAGGGTTCTGCTTTTACTGTTTGTCCAGAATTAAGTGTCGGACTCATTGCGGGTCCGTCTACTGCATATAGGCTTCTGTGATAATGCACCAGAGCTACCAATGCAATGGCGACCGCTACTAATAGGATGGCTATAATTATGAGAATAACTGTTATCTTTTTTACATTTCTTTTCATAACGGGATTATAGCATATAAAAAGACCTCAAAATCTGAGGCCTATAAGCATAAGCTTTATGGCTGTCCATCGTTGACGTACTTCGCAACTACGAGCAAATACAAAATTTGGCGAAATGATAACATAATGTACTAAGATGTTAATGTCGGACAATTAGCAATTAAGTAAGTTATGTAGGTTATGAGACATCTTATCTGGATAATAATGTCACTAGTGACAGGTATGATAGTAATTTTAATCGGAGGCACCCACCCATCATTGCCTCATTTGAATAGAGGATTCGATATGTCTGATGAAATTACGGCAGGAATAATCGGCGCCGGAGCTGGATTAGTCGGTGCTTTAATTGGGGCATATGCCGGTTATAGGTTTAATGAGAAGCTTGAAGCAACGCGTACTAAGGAACGCCGTCAAGTACAAACAAAAAACACTATTTTCTCGCCAATTTATAAACAGCTCACAGGACTGAAAGCATTTTTAGATAATCGGCAAAATCCCTTAGCCCCTAATATTTCAGTTCATTTCGCAAACGACAGATACCATGGCGGACTTAGCTATACCTTCGACATATGGGAGAGTATGAAGCGGGACATACGTAAATTATATATTCCAGTAAGTAAGCGTGAAGAACTAGATAAATTAACAAAAGTTATAGTGGATCATATGAATCTTCAGCAAGTTGTCCAAGCGTCCATTATTCAAATTGCTGTATCGTTTGCAGCGGAACATAGAGATCGTTTAAAAACGCCTTCTAGTTGGAATCCGCGGTTTATGGGAAACGCGTTGGATGTTTACTCGTCCGGCATCGCTTACCCTCGCATTAAAGACGATATTAAAGAACACTTAAATTCTGGGTTCAACTTTAGCCCGGAAGAACAAGATCAGTTTGCTACCGAGCTACTGAAGAGAGTGGATGAACATGAAAATCAAAAGCGTCTTATTAATAGCTTCAATCATGTCATGTCAACAATAGTACTAGTAACAGAATCATTTGAAACACTAGTCAGCGAGATAATTACTAAATACGAAGGAGGTGTTGATGTTAAATGATATAGGCCTGAGTAAAGCCGAGATTCGAAGAGAAATACAAAAACATTTAGATGAAAATGCTGACTTAGTAATTGGAATAGATGACCCTGAAATGGTGCAGCTTATCGAAGTATTATGCGACGGATTTTCTGAAGCAATTTCCGCTAACAATAAAAAAATTGCGGATGATTTAAAACGTAACGACCGAGATATGGCTATGCGTCTTCGATAAGTAGGCGTTACTTTGCTTTACCAATTTTGTTCATTAGTAGCTCATTCTTTTTACGCGATATCCAGTAAACGAAATCAAAAATCAAAGGGGCTGTGATACGGTGACTATATATTGCATCTTGCAGTGCGCGTATGTCGGCCATATCAACTTGTTGTGTTTCGCTTGCGGCAAGAAGGGATTTTGATCTATTCAAATTAGCTTCTGCATTTTTTATTGCTTGGAAATTCTTATAACATTCAACAATCATGGTTTGAAATGCGGGAATCATCGGAACTATGATAACCAAAATGAATTCTTTTAGTTTTAAATCTCGCATATTTCCGACGTAAATTAAAACAAAGAATATTACAATTACTAAAGCTGTTGTTGTGATTGTGTATTTCGTTCTAAGACTGCCATCCCACCACGAATTTATTCTTTGAGCCGTAATGATTGCTTTGCTTTGTTCCCATCGAGGGCTAATCGTATACCAGTTTTTTAATCGAGGATCTTTATTTTTCTTCAGGAAAGTTTTTTTATTGAGTAATTTGTCTGCCCACTCTTCGATCACTTCTTTAATGTCAGGTTTATTAACGATGATTACATTCAAGGGTATCTCTAGAACGTGATGATCGAATAACTCCTGAATAGAGGCAGCAGTTTTTATATAGTTTTTTATAATCAAATACAGTGCGGCATTAATGGCAATTACAGCGATACCCAAGATAGCTATGTGTGATGCAAACTGTGGTTTGAATATCGTAGCAAAACTAAAGACAGGGACTACAATAATATTAAGCAGAAGGGTTAATGCCCAGTATTTTTTTGCATGTGAGTAAATCGCTCTTTGGGCGGCAAGAAGTCGGATTGCTTTCTTCTCATTCTGTTTTTTGATGCTGTTCATATCAATAGTTGTAATTAGGAAATTTATTATTAAACAGTAAATTTAACCAGTAGAACGCATCCTTAAAGTTACCACCTATTGTAGCATTCATCGCTTTTTCACTTCTCACCATTGCCGTATGTATCTTGCTAAGTGCCGCTGTTTTCTTATATTCAGAATTGCATGCTGCGATATAGCCAACTATTCCTGTGGGATCTTGTAACTGCGCAAGATTTATAGAGTATAGATCTTTGAAATAATAATGTAGATGTACGACATAGCTTGCGACAGTGCCTTTTTTGAAATACGTCTCCGCATATTTAGCGGCTCTCATTTCTAAATAGAATGACGATATATCTACGACATTATAGTATTTCCATGCTTTGATGAATCTTATGAATGTTTTTACCTCGTAATTGTATGTGGTGTTAACCTCTGTTACGTAAGCATTATGAGCTTTTGGGGCTGTCTTAATCCATCCTCCGTTACCATCGGCGATTCCATAGACGGGTATGCCGCTCTTCGTAAATTCTATTAAGTAACCGGGAACTACCTCGTTAGTCTCGACGCCGTATAAGCCAAATGGCACAACAACAGCAGGCGTACTAACGTGGACATTTGATTTAGGAAAGGTGTAATTCAGCTGATCTCTGACTTTAGTAAGCATTGTGGTTGAATTTGAAGTAAGCTGTTTTTCGGGTATCAATGCCATGTAATCAATATCACTGTAGTAGATGATGTCTGTTGAGTTGCCAGACGAGCCGCTCTGAAAAAAATAGTTAATTGTATAAATTTTTTCAAGGCTTGCAAGAACACTAGCTCTATGACCCTTGGCAGCATCCCTGGCTGTACTATTGGGTTTCAACGAGGTATGAAATTGGTCAAAAGCTACTTGTAGAGTACGTGGCATGTCCTTAACCCTTTTAACCATTGTAGCACTAATGCTTAATAAAATAGCAATACTGACAAACTAAGTATTTGTCTTATGTTAATTTCTGCATTATAGTGTCTGGTAGCCTTCGAGATAATTCCATGACAATCCTGCAAGAGAAAGCTAAAGCGGCACAATTCCGCAAAAACCTCGCAGATCGCTGCGTTGTAATGAACAAGCCAGTCTGACGCGTATCCCGAAGATACAAACATAAGTAGATATGCCGTACGCAAGTCGAGGCCCTACTTAGTCAGATAGAACCTTTGATTGCGAAACAGGTACTGCCACTCGCGACAAAGCTCAATCACCGTTTTTAGGTGTGCTCTATAAAGAGCGAGTTTTGTTGTGTCCTAGTACCGCAATATAAGAATCGATATTTATAACCACCCAGAAATGGGTGGTTTTTTAATACATAAAAATAGGAGGGATTTTATATGACGAAAAATCCAAAGCAGTTAGAACTTAAGTTCAACGTGAAGACCCGCAGCGATGGTGCTAGGAGCCGTGCGCCGCACCGGCGGGGCGGGCGTCCTGTATTACTTGATATACAGGACATAAATAGGGTCATTTCATGAATAATGATCTCAACAAAATCGAGTCAATATTTGGAAAAATTAAAAAAATAGATGCCAGCTACGAGGTACGTGCCAGTGCGAAGTACTACCCTCATCATACAAAAGTATTTATTCCGAATGTTCCATACAGAAAAATGATTCCGTTCATGGAGCAACGCATTGATGATCTTGACGACATTGTAGAGGACTGGGATACGAGGGTTATTGCTGATTCAAAAACATCAACTGAGGACAATTTGGAGCGGTCAATCCGCAGAACGAAAACACTTATTTCCGATTACGTTCTTTGTAACGATTTTGATATATTCGCTACCTTTACCTTTTCCCCTAAGAAAACAGCCGATCGTACTGACACCCGTACCGTTAAACGCCAAATGAGTAACTGGATAAAAAACCAAAAAGCACGTAACAGCAATTTTGCATATTTGATTGTTCCAGAATTCCATAAAGACGGTAAGTCTTTGCATTTTCATGCACTTATCCATGACTATCCAGGCGAGCTCATCGATTCAGGCAATCGAATAAATGGCAGAAAATCGTACAACTTTAAAAGTTATACCCTCGGTATCAATAGCGCGGTAAAGATAGACGACCGCCATAAAGTATCGAACTATGTTAAGAAATACATAACAAAAGACATGCCCCAGTTTCCCGGCAAGCACCGCTTTTGGTCTTCCACTGGCTTAGAGCGGCCACGGGTAGAGGATAACCCAAGTGAGTGGTACCTACAAGCAAAGCCACAGCGGGTATATGAAAATGAGTACGGGTGTACGCTCTACTTCATTACCGACTCGTCGCAAGCCACTGAGTCTCATAGTCTCACTGAAGGCAGCACTCCGCCATCGCTCTCGGAGAAAGACGCCTAGTATGGCTTTGTCTTCCACTGACTTAGATGCGTGGAAGGCTTACTTCAAGCTGCTTGCAGAACTCGACAAGAAACAGAATAAGAAGGACGCTAAATGAGCTATAATGTATATAAATTAAATCGGCGGTAACGGTGGGAATGCATGCTTTTCTCATCGCTCGCGTATCGACTGCTGATCAGGTGGAAGCCTTGCCGGCTCAAGTCTATAAATTAACCGACTATGCTAAAAGTCAGGGTTACGATTTTGAGTTGTTCGAGTTTCATGAAAGCGCTTACAAAGGCACTCGAGAAAAGTTCCGCGAAGTCATAGCTACCATACAGGCGTCGACCGAAAAAGTAGTCGTTGTCTTTGATAAAGTCGACCGTTTCACTCGTGATTCAAGCGCAGAAGAAACAAATATTTTCAAAAAGCTGTATCAGTCAGGAAAGATCGAGCTACATTTTCCATCTGAAAACCTGATACTACACGAAGGTTCACCGTCTACCGACAGAATGCGCCTCGGACTGAATACGATATTTGCAGAGTATTACTCCGACGCTATAAGTGATAATGTAAAGCGCCGCAACTATCAGCTATGGAGAGACGGCTATTGGACCGGACCCGCACCGTTCGGATATGTAAATATATCAAAACCAGATGGCAGTAAATGGATAGATAAAGTACCCGTTGAAGCATTAGCAGTGAAATTAGCCTATGAGTTATATGCCACTGGAAGCTACTCGCTCCGGCTTGTTCGCATGCAAGTTATAAAGCAATACGGTATTTCTCGTTCAATTGGCCAATGGGATAAGGTGCTCAAGAATCCGTTCTATGCAGGACAAATGAGAATCAAAGGCAAGCTGTACAAACACAACTATGAACAGCTCATTAACTCGTCATTATTCGATCAAGTTAAAGCCGTGCGGGAAGGTCATGCGATACAACCAAAAAGGTGGGCTGGCTTGCCGTATCCATATCGTGGACTTATTACGTGTGCTGACTGCGGTTGTAAGGTGACTTTCGAGATAAAGAAAGGCAAGTATGTATATGGTCACTGTACGCAGTTCAGAGGTAAGCACGATGCAGCGTATGTTAATGAAAAGTTAATGACAAAACAGCTTAGATCAGTATTCTGGCAGATACAAATACCGGAAGATGCTTATGAAGAAGTATCAAAAGCATTACTGGCTGATGATGAACAATCAAACCGACAAAACAGTGAAAAGCTAGAGCATATTAACGCCGAAATCAAACGCTATGAATCGAAAATTGAACGTAATTACGATATGTATTTAGACGGCGGCATAAGCAAAGAAACCTATCAAAAGAAGCATGACGAATTGACATTAATTAAGGCCTCACTCGAAAGCACTAGAAAAAATATCGAACTTATGGCGAACAATAATTATGACGGTGCATTACATCTGTTAGAGCTATCTCGTAAAGCGCCTGATTTATTTGAGACTGCTGAAATTGAAGAACGCCGTACGCTCATCAATATGGTACTTTCGAACTTGGAGCTAGACGACAAAGAACTTTGGTGGAAACTAAAAGAACCATACGATTGTATGGTTCTTTGTAATGAAAACGCAAATTGGCTGGGGATGAGGGATTCGAACCCCCGAATGCTGGTACCAGAAACCAGTGCCTTACCACTTGGCGAATCCCCAATATATATGTAAAACGTGCGTGTAACCCCGGTGATTATAAAGCAATACTGGAAAAAAATCTAGGCCCATGTTACCATTTAAAGCATTAACAACTAAGAATATACAGAGTGCGGCAAGAGAACTAGCTCTACGACCCGCCAGCAACCTGCCAGTGTGCCTATCGGTATGCAAGCAAGGTGCTCCATCTAGCCCAGGCTTCAGCGCTGGAAAGATATTTATTTGTCACGATATCCTTTCAGCGCTTTTGCCAAGAAAGGATATTTTTATGTCAACTCAAACACAAGGCGCCTACTTGTTCACCAGCGAATCGGTCTGCGCAGGGCATCCGGATAAAATCGCTGATGCTGTCAGTGATGCCGTATTAGATGCCGCGCTTGCACAGGATTCCAATTCCCGCACGGGAATAGAGACGGTTGTTGGCGCAAACCAAATCAGTCTGTTCGGTGAAATTAAAACTACTGCCACGCTCGATTTTGAAGCCATTGCTCGCGGCGCCGTTGAAAGGCTCGGCTATACCAACCCGGCTTGGGGATTTTCTGACAAATCGGCGTTTAGTAACTATATACACCAGCAGTCACCGGAAATTGCGGCTGGAGTTGACCAGGCAGGTGCGATTGGTGCCGGCGACCAGGGAATGATGTTCGGCTATGCCTGCACCGAAACTGCTGAGTATATGCCAGCGCCGATAGCTCTGGCGCATTCCTTAACCAGGGCAATCGACGATGCTCGAATAGACCAAAAATTGCAATGGTTGCGGCCTGACGGCAAGGCTCAGGTGACCTTACGCTACGAGAATTTTAAGCCGGTGAGCGTCGAGAAGGTGGTTGTAGCGGTCGCTCACGACGAAGCGGCGACGGCCCGTCAGGTACGGGAAGACATTATCGCGCATGTTATTGAGCCGACCTTGCGTGCTGCCGGCTATGCAGTGCCCTCATCGGAAAATATTGTCGTTAATGGTACTGGCGTGTGGCATATTCCCGGCCCGGACTCAGATGCCGGCCTCACCGGTCGTAAGATTGTCGTCGATACCTACGGCGGTTATGCTCGGGTTGGTGGTGGCGCCTTTAGTGGCAAGGATCCTAGTAAGGTTGACCGCAGTGGGGCGTATGCCGCCCGCTTTATTGCGAAAAATGTTGTGACGGCCGGTTTGGCCACGCGCTGCGAAGTCGGCTTGGCGTACGTAATCGGCCAGTCTGAACCGTTGATGCAGACAATTGAAACATTCGGTACTGCTACGGTTAGCGAGGCGGAGTTGGCCGCGTTTAAAGACAACCTGATACATACTTCAGTGTCCGGAATTATAAACAAGCTTAATCTATCGCGGCCAATATATAGTCAGACCTGCGCTTACGGGCATTTTGGCAAGCCAACATTGCCATGGGAAGAGATAGTTAACAAGCGTCGTTAAAACTGTTTTCGTCCTTTTGGACTCATCAGCATGAAATTCCCATAATGGGCATTCATGGAACAGTGAGTGGTGACAGGTAGTGGAATCCTCCCGGTATGAGGGGGACTCAACAGTACCTGCCACCTGGCCGGAGTACGATGTGACGACATTGTCACATCAACTCACGGCTTCCCTAGACAGTGTCCAGGGTGTTCTTTCGTGTGGTCTCCAACCGCACCTCGCTCTCTTTGAGGATGTCGTGGCCGTGCTCGGTCTTGTGCCAGGTGTAGCGGGTCTTGCGACGAGCGAGCTCGAAGAGGACCCGGTACGCCGACCAGCTGGTGAAGATCCACCAGAAGGGTGCGAGCAGCATGTACTTGACGCTGCCGTAGCCCTCACGGTCGAGACATGCCGTAACCAGCTGCAGGAAGAGCAGCAGGTTGCCGACCAGGAGCAGTGCCACGCCAGTGTAGAACACCGGAGTGGGGAACAACTGCTCGATGGCCTGCGAACCATCGGTGTAGCCCGCGACGCGAGTCACGAAGTACGCGATGGTCAGACCCCAGTAGATCGGGTTGAGCATCAGGCTGAAGGGCGTACCCAGCATCAGCAGGTTGAAGCAGAACCACTTGACGGGTCCCATCTGCCGAGCCGTACGTACCGGCTGCCTGGTGTAGACCAGACCGGTCTGCAGGTAGCCCTTCAGCCAGCGGCGTCGCTGCCCATCGGCCACGCGGACACGGGAAGTTGCCTCCTCGTAGGTCACCGAGTCGATGATCTTGATGTCGTAGCCGTACATGGCGAGGGCGCCAGCCAGCTCCGCATCCTCGGTGACGTTGTACGAGTCCCATCCGTAGGCGGCATCGGTGCCACCGGGGAGTGCCGGGAACTCGCTCTGCGGGAAGGCGATCTTGCGGAGCACCTCCGTGCGGAAGTGGTTCGAAGTTCCTCCCAGCGGCGGTACCAGGTTGAGCTTGGCCAGCCCCGCCAGGTTGTACACGAAGTGCACCACGTACTCCGCCCAGTAGAACCGGGTGACCCACGAGGTGTCTTCGTTCCAGAACTGCAGCCGGGCCTGCACGCAGGCGACGGTGCCTTTCTGGTCCTTGCGGAACTCGGCCACTGCCTTGAGCAGCTGGTCCGGGTCCGGACGGTCCTCGGCGTCGTAGATGACACTGAAGACGCCGGTGGCACGGGCCAGGCCGATGTTGAGCGCGCGCGGCTTGCCCTTGGGCTGGTTCATGCGCGCCTGGCCCTGGGGGATGCCCGGTGCGACGATGATCTCGAAGTTGTCCGGCAGGTCCATGATCTGGGCCTCCAGGAGGGTCTCGGTGTCATCTTCCTCGAGCAGCAACAGCACCTGCAGCCTGTGCTTGGGGTACTGGAGCTGGCTGAGGTTGTACACCAGCGCCGGCAGGATCTGGGCCTCCCTGTAGAGGGGAACCAGGGCGGTGTAGGTCGGCAGATCCGGGTCGTTGATGCTCAGCGGCGGCGTTGCCGGTGAAGATCCGCGGACCTGGAGTGATGCCACGAACAGCACGGCCTTCAGCAGCATGATGCAGCCGTAGAAGGTCAAGCTGATGTCGACGAGCACTTGCAGCGTGCCGGTGGTGAAGAGCACCAGGCCGACCAGGACTGCGAACAGGCCCAGTGCGAGGGTGATCTTCTGGCCGGTGCTCAGGAACACCCGGGCTGAACGCCGCGGCAGTGCCTTGTTGCGATGACCGCTCACGGCTTCTCCTCGAAGACGTAGTAGGAATTGTTCTGGAAGGCCAGCGTGTAGCCGTCCAGTTCCGGCGAACCGTCGAGGGTGGTGTAGACCTCGTCCGGCTGGTCGGTGTGGCGCATGACGATCCACTGGATGTCACTGCCTGCGGGGTGGGCCAGGGCCGGCTCCCAGAGCTGGTAGCTGCCCTCGTAGAGGTTGGCCCCTGTCGGGATGCCGGCCTCGAAGAGGACGAGCTCGTTGCCGAACGACTCCATGAGCACCAGGCCGCCCTCGTAGTGTTCCTTGAGGTAGGCGCTGGCCTCGGAAGAGTCCGTGCTGTAGCTGGTGTCGAGTGCCACCACCGGCTCCTTGAGTGTCACGACGTTGCTGGTGTCCGTTGCCGTCCACAAGCCGAACATCACGACGAAGCCGATGATGACCACGCTGGCCATCTGCGTGTAGATCCTGCTGGTGAGCAGGCTCGACAGGTAGCCGATCAGCACTGCTGCTGGCAGAACCATCAGCAGACCGAAGCGCACGTTGTACAAGTCACCGGAGATCTGCTCGACGTGCAGCGGCCGCTGGCCACTGTAGAGGGCGAACACGAAGAACGGGAACAGCGTCAGGAGCGACAGAACCGGCAGCGAGTGCGCGGACAGCCGTTCACGAACGATGTACCCGATCAGACCGATGACGGCCAGCACTGCGATCGGCAACCAGAGGTTGCTGACCGTCGCGATGGTGTAGGTGCGCAGCGCGACTAGCGGGTGTCCCAGCGAGGGTTCACCGCTGCCGACCCAGAGGGACGGCTTGGCGTACTCGCCGACCTGGAAGCTGAGCGGGTTCCCGAAGATGATCAGGTTCCACAGCATCCAGCCGGAGATGGCGATTCCGCCGATGATCGCGAAGGCGATGACGGTGCCCTCGATCTTGCGACCTTCGAACTTGGAGCGCCATCCCATGATCCCGATCAGAACCGTCAGTACTGCGAACAGCACCCACGCTTCGTAGCGGGTCAGGCATCCTGCCAGTCCTGCCAGCCCGGCACCGATGAGGTAGCCGAACCGGTCAGTCTTGATCCAGCGCTGTGCACCGTAGACCATCCCCGCCATGCAGGCGAAGAGCAGGAGCTCGGTCATCGGCGTGGACTGCATGTACAGCACGTTGGGGTTCAGCATGAACACCAACGCACCGACGATGCCGGCCAGCTTGTGACCCGTGAGGTCGACGACGATCTTGTACAGCAGCGCGCTGGTGATGACGTAGGCCACCATCGACACGATGCTGCCAGCGAAGCCGTTGAAGTACAGCGGGTCGATCCAGACGAACGGCAGGGACAGCAGGTGGGGCAGCGGAAGCCACACTCCACCGAGCTGCGCGAACGACATGCCGCCGGACGGGTTGTTCAGTGTCCGGCTGGCGATCTCGAGGTGCGAGATGCCGTCCTTGTACGCCAAGATCACGCCCTTCTGGAAGAAGTACGTGAACGAGGCGACCGACAGCAGGCTGGCTACGAGCGCCACCCAGCGGACGGTCTTGTCACGCTGCGGTGGACTGATGACCATGGGGTCACGGTCGAGTGTTGCGGTAGCCATCAGGCTGCCATCTCCTTGGAGTCGTGGTGCTTGAGCGCACGCTTGAACTTGCGGTTGATGCGGTTCAGCTCCCTGATGGAACTGAAGGCCACATGGATCTTGGCGCCCGACTGCTTGCCGTAACGGCGCGGGCCGTGCGTAACGCCGACGTTCACCACCCGAAGCTGGTGTTCCTTGACGTACCGCATGATCTCCGGAGAGATCGCCGCGCCCTGCATGGCGGTCAGCTGGTCGGCGAAGAGCTTGAGGCCCTCGCGCTTGAACAGCTTGAAGCCGCAGTCGACGTTGAACGCCTCGTGCTTGACGATCGCCCGCGAGAGCAACTGCCAGGCATGGCCGATGAGCTTCCTCGTCCAGTTGTCGGCACGTTTGATCCTGAAGCCGATGGCGACATCCGCGTTGGCGGAGAGCGCTTCGTTCAGGAGCTTGCTGACTTCCTGGGGAGCGAACTGCCCGTCGGCATCGCAGAACCCGATCCAGTCGTAACCCATGGCCAAGCCGGTCTTGAGGCCGGTCTGGAGGGCTCCGCCGTATCCGAGGTTCCGGATGTGGGTCTCGGTCCGCACCTTGTCACCGTAGAGGCTTTCGAGGCGCTTGCAGACCGTGGACGTGTCGTCCTTGCTGCCGTCGTTGACGATGATGACGACGAACTCGTGCCCCTGCTTGTCCAGGTGGTCGACGGCTTCGCCTACCACGAAGGGCAAGTTCTCCGCCTCGTTCCAGGCCGGCAGGAAGAACGCGATGCTGGGCTTTGCTGAAGTGTCCATTAGACACCCCTTTCTGGTTGGAAGACCACGTGGTGGTTGATCAGGAAGGTGCAGACAGTGCTGAGCAGCGTCGCGAAAATTGCCGCGACTAGACTTGGGAGAGCACAGACGTTGTGCGCCAAGCCAAACAGTAGGCTGTTGATGCCGAGCGCCAGTGTGGCGTTGAAGGCAAACTTGAGCCATGTCAGCAACAGATACCCACCAGTACGCCGCGCAGAGTCACCCCAGGTAAAGGTGTAACTGAGCACGAAGTTCAACTGAGCGGATATCATGAAACCAATGCCGTTCGCATAGAGCGCGGGCATGTAGTGTTCCAGCAGGTGCAGTAGTAATAACTGGACGAGGAAACACAGCAACCCAACTCCAACGAACTTTATCTGTCGGCTCATGTATTCCAATCTGAGGTAGTTTGGAGACCAAATTGTGAAAGAACTTGAGTGTAAGCATGGTATGCCACACTACCGTTATGTATACTATAAAAGTAGATATATTACAACATAAATCATATATTTATGTAAGATATTTAACAATATCCTTGAAAATTATGCTAAATATCACTGATTTAGGTCACAAAAAAGTCTGTCCCATGTAACTCATCGGGCAAAAACCCATTCGTATGCTTAAAATCAGCCTCCCATTTATAACCTTTATTGTAGCCTAAATCTTTCATGAGTTTGGTTGGCGCGTTACGGAGATGCAGAGGAACGGGCAAGTCAGGGTGCTCCTTCGCGGCGGCCTGAGCAGCGTACATGGCATTTGAAACTGCCCGTGACTTAGCGGTTTTTGCCAGTACCGAAGCGCAGTGGAATAAGTTGTACTGGCATTCCGGCATACCGATGCGCTCAACGGCCTGGAAAGTCGCTACAGCTAAGTTCAAGGCCGCCGGTGCCGCCAGCCCAATGTCTTCAGAAGCGAATATTACCATACGGCGGGCGATAAACTTAGGGTCTTCGCCGGCCTGTAGCATCCGGGCCATGTAGTACAGCGCGGCAGTGGCGTCGGAGCCCCGCATGCTTTTAATGAACGCGCTGATGATGTTGTAGTGGTTCTCGCCATTTTTGTCATAGCCGGGTACTCGTTTTTGAGCGGCGGTACGGACGACTTCGGGCGTTATTTTTTCGGTAGTCAGCTGTAGTGCCAGCTCTAAGTTACCCAGGGCCACGCGGGCATCACCGCCGGCGGCTTCCGCCAGCAGGTCAATGCTTTCCTTTGGCAGACGTTTAGCGGATAGTCCTTCTGCTTTAGCGGTAGACTGCAAAATATGTATGATGTCTTCTTTGCTGTGCGGCTCAAGTACCAATACTCTCGATCGGCTGAGCAGCGGCGTTATGACTTCGAAACTGGGGTTTTCAGTAGTGGCGCCGACCAGCACGATCGTTCCGTCTTCCACGTACGGCAGCAAAGAATCCTGCTGCGCCTTGTTAAAACGGTGGATTTCATCGACGAACAAAATAGTCTTCATCCCGAGACGGCGATTTTGTTCGGCCCGCTCTACGGCCTTTAATATGTCCGCCTTACCGGCCGTAACGGCGCTGAGTTCTATGAATTCAGCTTCTGTCTCCCGGGCAATAATACGGGCCAAGGTAGTCTTGCCACTGCCGGGCGGCCCCCATAAGATAAGGCTGGTCGGCTGTTTCTGTTCGACGATCTGCCGGATAATCTTGCCGGCACCTACTAGATGCGACTGTCCCACAACATCAGCCAGTGTCTCAGGCCTCATTCTCTCCGCGAGTGGTCTCGTGTCCATAATTACCAGTATAATCCCTTTGTGAAAAGTTAGCGCCACGGGTACAATATGAGGAGTGAAAATTAGCCATCCTCATTCGCCGGTACGTATTTTTGGGTTTTCAGTCACGGCGACCATACTGACGTTTATTGCCATTGCCTATTTTCTGGGGCCAGGCGCTCTTGTCGTAGCGCTGATTCTTATGGCCGTAGAACTGGCATTTAGTTTTGATAACGCGATTATCAACGCTAAAATCCTGGCCCATATGTCGCCGCTGTGGCAAAAGCTGTTCCTGACCGTAGGTATTGTAATAGCTATTTTCGGTATGCGCGTCCTGTTCCCGATTGTTATTGTTATGCTGACCGCGGATCTTGGCTGGGGATCAGTTGTTGATCTCGCCTTGAACCATCCGAAAGAGTACGCCGAACATTTGGAAGAGGCTCATCCGGCAATTTCTTCATTCGGTGGCGGCTTTCTGCTGATGCTGGCCCTGCATTTCTTTATGGATGACAACCGTGAGACTGACTGGATCAAGCGTATCGAGCGGCCGCTTAAGAGGTTTTCCAGCCGCTGGCTGCCGGCAGTCGTCTCGGTAGTTGTAATGGGTATTTTTGCCGCTTTGCCTATGAACCACCACCCGCGTGAAACGTTACAGGCTGGTATCCTCGGTATCCTGGTATATCTTGGCATCAACCTATTCACTGAATGGGTCGGTAAGATTGCCGGTGGTGACGCTGCTGCTAGCGGTAAGGTTGCCACCCGGACTGGCTGGGCGGCTTTCCTGACCTTTATATATCTCGAAATACTGGACGCCAGCTTCTCGTTCGACGGGGTTATTGGCGCTTTCGCCATTACTAACGATGTGGTCCTGATCGCCGCCGGCCTGGGTATTGGCGCCATCTGGGTACGCTCGCTAACTGTTTACATGGTCCGTACTGGTACGCTTGATTCCTATAAATTCCTGGAACACGGCGCGCATTACGCCGTCTTTGTCCTGGCGGCTACCATGTTACTGAGCCTGATTGTTTCAGTGCCCGAAGTGGTTACCGGCGTTTTAGGGCTGGGTCTTATTGGCGCCTCCATCGTAGCTTCGCGCCAGGCCCGTAAGACAGAGCAAGCATAAATTTCTATAGACAAGAATATAGAAACGTGATATAATAATTGTTTATGACTATGCAAGGTGAAATCATTGGTTTACCACCGCAATATGGCTCTGATAGTGCTCGGCCGGATGTACTCCAAGCCCCTCTTGATCCAGAGGTCGATAAGGCTTTTGGCGAACATGTTGAATATGTCCGCCAGTATGGCGATAGCATTGACGCCGCCGACTATTATACTGACTGGAAATCAGGCCTATTAGGCTATACCGGCCGCGGTATAGCTGTTGGTAGTGTTTTGAGCGTTGCCGCCGGTACGCCACTGGTAGCTATGGGGGCTCTCGCGGCTACCAGCGGTACTGTTGCCTACAATAACCATCGCCGCCGGAAACAGGTATCGGAAGAAATTGACGAGCGCACGCAAGAAGAAATCGGTATCGCCCTGGGCGAACAATATGAGTTGCATTCCGTAACAGATAAAGTTACCGGAGTTAATGAAGTCGTGCTTCGTTGGCAGGGTTCGCTGGAGCGGGCCGCCGAAGAAGGAGCGCCGCACATTCCCGCCAAGCCGGTCGGTGACAGTATTGGCCTGTTATCAGATCTTGCGGAGCGTCACAACATCAGGGCTGTCCTGGTCGACGAAGCACTGTTACCGGAAACGTACCATGCTGAGCGCTACGCTGCTGCCCGCGTGCCAGTCGGGCGCTGGATCAGCGACACTAAATCGCTGCCGGTGAATTTTACAAAAAACCGCCAACCGACTGACGTTGATGCCCTGGCGTTTACGCCGGCCCAACTGCGCCGGCTTTCATTCAATGTGCTGCGCGACGAGCGCCTGAGCGAGGAGCTGGAAGGCGTCGTTAATGTCCTGCGCCAGCATGAGCCGGGTCATCCGCTGGTACGGAAATTCGATGATTATAAACAACAGCCAGCTCGGTTGCAGCAAGAGCTCCAGGCGACGGGTCGCCGCTGCCTGGAGCGCAAACTGGAAGACATAGCTGGAATACGGACCCGTACGCCTGAGGGTGTTCCATCGCGCAGTAAAGTCTATATGGACGGCCGTATAGCCGATGGTACGGTAACCTGGCAGGGTACCGGAGATCGCTTCGGCCAGATCTTTGGCCGGCAGAACGTGCTGAACGCTCTCAACCTGTCAGAAGAGACTATCACGCAAACAATTGAAAATCACGCCTACCTGCCGCCGCATAAGGTGGTCACCGCCGCCGAGGCCGCCGTTTACTTGCAAGCCAGTTTGCCGCCGCTGCCCGTAGAAATGGATAGTGAGAACGACGAACCGGCGCTTGCGACGACGTATTATCTGCAACACGCTATATTCGCCAGCGCCCACACTTTTGATGCCCGGCATCCCGTTACCCGTACTATAGAAACAGAAAAGCTGGAAGTAAAGACCAGGCACGCCTTCAAACACCGTTTTGCCCTCAATTTACTGGTCGGCGGTTCGGTTCTCGCGGGGTTTATACAAGGCGATCAATGGTTGCAGCAGCAATCGACGACTTATGAGCAGGCCCATCAAAAAGCCGAAGACGCCGCCAGCTATATTGAATCTTTGATTCCAACGGGCAATGCCCGGGATAACGGCTCATATGGCAACTACGTAGGTGGCAGCCGGACCGGCCTGGGGCATGGAGTAAGCTCAATCGGCAATTCCCCTGAAAGTAAGGGTGACGCGGCAACTGAGTGGCATCTTGAAACCACCGGCGATATCAGCACCGAGGGCTATTGGAGTACCGGTACCATGAACGTCATGGACTTTGATTATCGTACCTACCGTACTGAAGACGGCAATACTTTTTTGGATCTTCCAGAACAGCCCGAACAGGAATACGACGCGACCATAAAGGTCAGCCGGGATACTGATTTTTCGGATTGGACACAGCTCGGTGACGATTTCTTTACCCTCGACGTGCCGGTTCTCCAGGGCACCATGCCGGTGGCGTCCAATATCGATGGGCGATATACCGGCGTCCTGTTACATGATGACAATTCATTCAGCATTGTCGTAAACCGGGACAGATTCCTGGAACTGGCTGGAAGTGACCAGCGAATCAACTACTGGCTAGCCGCTGGCAGTTATATGGGTGTTCGCGCGACATCGGGTACCTCGTATCCCGGCGACGAAAGCAATTACAACCATACTGACATTACTGATACCTGGAATGAAGCGCTCGGTTCGGCTCCTGTTGATCCCGAAGAGCGCATCCAGGCTGAAGTTGATTATATCCATGAACATTTTACCTACAGTCTCGAACCGCTGAGCGACGATACGATGGAAGATATGGATATGTCAGGGCCTATGCTGCCGTTTAATGAATTCTTACAGATCGCCCTCGACGAAGAGAAAGCCAACTGTAATGTCGCGGCAGCGCTCGTCGCTATGGATAATCCGCAGCTTAATCCAGCAGTCGGCTATTTTAATGGTACTGACGCCGATTCTAAGCCGGAAAGTCTACAGTCCGGCGAGTCGCACATGTGGCTGGTTGACAGCGAAGGTCATACGATTGACCCGACGCCGACCAAGGAGGCGCTGACCGATAAAATTGAGAATATTCTGGGGAGCAAGCAAGCAGCCGTGCTGGCTGGATTCGCGCTCGTCGGCGTAGCTTTTGAGGTCGTGCGCCGCCGCAGCCGCCGCTGGCGCGCTCAAAAGCTGGTTGACAGCTACTCGACCGGGGAATTATATGCCGCCAAACAAGTAGCTGACCGGGCAAGTTTCGCCAAGGATTTCGACCTGCGGCGCATCCAACCGGCTCCCGAAAGTCTTGGCCGCGAGAAAGCGCTCGAGACTGCCAGCAAGCAGCACCTGCATGATGAACATGTCTCTGAAAGTCTGCGGACCGTCAGCCGGGAAGCTCCGACTAGGAAACAACGCCGCGCCGCCCGTAAGGCCCAGCGCGTCCTGAAAACCCTGCGCACAGCTGGCGTGGTTGAAAAACTGGCGCATCAGCGCTCCGGTGGCGACTTGCGGGGTATCCTCAGTTAAAGTTGTCGTACACTAGAGTGTATGGCCGTTGACTCACTATTAAATTTTTTGAACCTTCCCGCTTATGAAGTCGCAGCGCGCCTCCTCGGTTGTTTGCTGGAATACGACGACGGGCAAATAAGACTGGTTGGTCGGATCGTAGAAACCGAGGCCTACAATCAGTCTGATGCGGCCAGCCACAGTTATAAAGGCCGTACGCCGCGTACTGATGTTATGTTCGGGCCGGCCGGCCACTTGTATGTCTATTTTACGTACGGCATGCATTACTGCTGTAATGTGGTGACGGGCAGGGAGGGGGAAGGGTCGGCAGTGTTGATTCGCGCGCTCGAACCGCTGGAAGGTTTAGATATCATGGAGGGCAACCGCCGCGGTCGCGCCGGAGTAGAACTTGCGAACGGTCCCGCCAAACTATGCCAGGCCTATGGAATTGACAAAACCTGGAACGGCCACGACTTGCGCCAGCCGCCACTACGCCTGCAACTAGCCGAAGCCGTGCCGCCGGAAAACATTGTTGTGACGCCGCGAATTGGCATATCCCAGGCCAAAGACAAGCCCTGGCGGTTCTACATCAAAGGCAACCCGTACGTATCAAAGGCTTAGAAGTCAAAAATATCCGATAGGAACGATTCCTTTTTCTTCTTGGGGTACTGCTTGTTTCCGCCATCCTGGTATTCAGTTCGGTGTTGCTGCTGTGTTTTAGTGTATGAATAGTCTTGAGCCTGTCCGAAGTTGCCACCGCTACTGCGTTCGATGAGCTTATCCAGCTCTCCCCGGTCGAGCCAGACGCCGCGGCACTGCGGGCAATAGTCGATTTCTATGCCGCTTCGCTCGGTCATTACCAGTGTAGTGGTATCATTTGGACAGTTCATAGGCTACTCCTTTAGATTGCCTCTATGGTACCGGCCGGAACTTAAAACTGGCTGGAAGAATGGGCTGGCAGTATACTGCCAGTATGAAACCACGCGTTTTTAACCGTAGCATTCTGGCCCGGGAACACCTGGAACTATTCCTGATATCTGCCATTGGCAGTTTACTGGCTATTCGGGCGCTGTTGCATCTGACCGGCTATCCGCAGCTCGGCGGCGGCGGCTTTCATATCGCCCATATGTTGTATGGCGATATCTTGATGGGCGCGGCTGACGTTCTTATGCTGGCCTTTATCGGCGCCCGCGTACAGCGTCTGGCAGCGCTTATCGGTGGCATTGGTTTCGGTGCTTTTATCGATGAACTCGGCAAATTTATTACCAGCGATAATGATTACTTTTTTCAGCCAGCCATCGGTTTAATTTATGCTATCTTTGTTATTTTGTACCTGACATTTAACTTTTTAGGACGGCAGCAGCGATTGACGTCGCGCGAGTACCAGCTAAACGCGCTGACGCAACTCGAAGAGGCTATCGTGCATGATCTGGAGCCGACAGAAAAAATGCGGGCCCTGGCATTGCTGCGCAAAGCTGACCAGAAAAATCCCATTACTCAACAGCTGCAATCCCTGGTTGAGAATGTCAATCTAGTCCCGGAAGATGAGCCTCGCCGGATTACCAAGCTGCTTCACAAGTTGGATACTGTCTATACCCGGTTTTGGCGCCGCCGGGGCTCCAACCCGGCAGTCCGGATATTCTTTATTTTAGAATCGGTCATTTTCGTGATGGCGGTGTCAGTCGGCATTTTTAAGAGCCTCAATGATGTGCTAACGGTATTTCACAATACGCCGAATTACGAAGTTATAATGGTGATCTGCCAGACGGTATCCTCACTGGTCGCCGCCGGTTTCGCCGTAGTCGGCGCTTTGCTGTTAACGCGCTCCCGGGCACAGGCGTTCGAGCAATTCCGCCGGGCGACCCTCATTAATCTATTTCTGACAGAATTTTTCCTGTTTTCGCGCGTGGAGTTCCGGGCGCTGCCTGGTTTCATATATAACCTGGTGATTTTATCGCTGGTGACATACATAATCCACCTGGAGCGGCGCAGTGGCGCCCGCGTAAAAAGTGACCAACACCGGTAGAACATATATACTGTAGGTATGAAAGATACCGCCACGTACATCGGCTTGCAGGTTAAGAGCCTTATGGAGCTGATCGCCGAAATTGATATGTTTATGCCTGACGAAGAATTGGTAGAAGTCTTAATTGGCCAAATGAGCGCCTGGGGAGCAGTTGAGGTTCAGGTATTGTTTCCTGTATTAGAGGCTGCGCTCGACGGTTCCGAAGAAACGACCAGTCTTGCCCGTGAGCGGCTCAACGTTATTCATGAGCTGCAGAATACCATTCACTTAGGTGAAGGCGCCGACGCTCCCTTTGCTGAGCTGGCGACTAAATATATCGATGCCCTTAAGTATCATTTACTGGTCGATATCCAGGAGATCGTGCCACTGGCCTCACAGCTTCCCGAGGGCCTGGGCGGCGAAATTACGCTGCGTATGCAGGATCTAAAGGAGGAGCTGGCTTAATGAACTTGGCTAGAACATATCAGGGAAAAGTGGTCGTTGTTACGGGCGGAACTTCCGGGATTGGTAAAGAATTAGTACTGCAGCTGTCCGCTTACGGCGCGCAAGTTTATTTTTCTGGGCGTAACAGCGCTGCCGCCGAATCGGTTATAGATGCCACTGCTAACCGGGCGGTATTCATCGAGGCGGATATCCAAAAGGCGGCAGATGTGGAGTCACTGTTCGAGACTGTTTTACGAAGCAGTGAGCACATTGATTACGTACTGCACTGCGCCGGTGTTATCTTAGGTGGGGAAATCCGTGACCACCAGCTGGCAGACATTGAGAATATTTTGCATACCAATGTGATGGGTACGGCGTACGTAGCGCACCGCGCTTATCAAATTATGGTCCGGCAAGGGTATGGCCATTTGGTTAATGTCAGCTCCGGTGCCGGACTGTTTCCGTTGCCGCTGATGGGCGTCTACAGTTCATCGAAGTTTTTTGTATATGGCCTCAGTGAAGTGCTGCGCATGGAAGGCAAAGGCCTTGGCGTTAAGGTGAGCACGGTAGCACCGGGCATTGTTGATACACCAATTTATGACAGGGGACGTTACAGCAAAACCGATAAGGGTACAACCATTAAACTGTTTAAAAGCCGTCTGTGGACTATGCAAGCAGATAAGGCGGCTCACAGGATACTTAAAGGCGTGGCACGTAACCGAACCGTTATTCACACGCAATTGTATGTACGTTCCTCGTGGTTGTCCTATCGGTTATTCCCGCATATCTTCCGGTTTGTCGTGACCCGTCTCATGGGACCGTATCGTAAGCGCCTGCGCGCCAACGATGGAAATTAGGGCAGGTGATTACCGCCTGTAACACCGATGATCTCACCGGTAATGTAGCTCGATTCCTGGCTGGCGAGAAATACATAAGCTGGAGCTAATTCGGCTGGCTGCCCGGCACGTCCGAGCGGGGTATCCTGACCGAATTCAGGCAAGGCTTCCTGCGGCTGCCCGCCGCTTGGCTGCAATGGTGTCCAGATAGGACCGGGCGCAACGCCGTTGACACGGATGCCCTTGCTGGCGACCTGCTGAGCAAAGTTGTGGGTAAAATTGGCGATAGCAGCTTTAGTCATGGCGTAGTCAAGCAGCGTCGGCGACGGCTGGTAGGCCTGGATAGACGTAGTATTGATAATTGTCGCGCCAGCCGGCATGTGCGGCAGGGCGAATTTACTTAGCCAAACCATGGCATAAACGTTGGTGGCAAAGGTTTTTTCCATTTGCTCGGTTGTGAGATCGGCGATGGCCTCGACGGCTGTTTGTTTGCCAGCGTTATTAACCAGAATATCTATGCCGCCTAATTCCTGAACGGCCCGATCGATTAATTGCTGGCAGTTCTCCTCGACGCTTAAATCAAGAGCTACACCGACGCCTTTGTGGCCAGTGGCTTCGATATGTTCCAGAACTTCTTTGGCGTCATCCTCTTCCTCGGGCAGGTAGGCAATAACCACGTCAGCGCCTTCCCGGGCAAAAGCCAGGGCGGTCGCCCGTCCAATGCCGCTGTCCCCGCCGGTAACTACAGCCTTGCGCCCCTGCAGGCGCTCGCTGCCTCGGTAGGTGTCTTCGCCGTGGTCCGGCTTTGGTGTCATGTCTTTTGCCAGTCCAGGCGCGTCCATTGGCTGTTTGGGAAAGCCTTCGCTGTGGTACTGGGTTGTCGGATCCTGCATCTTGTATTGATCGGATTTTGAAGCGGTATCATCGGGCATAATGGTTCTCCTGTTAACTATTCCCTGGTTACTGTAGGCGCTTGGGCGGCGGATGTTTGTAACATCTTTTACTGCGCGGCAATTTTTTGTTTATAACAGCGTTGCAAAGCGCTATATTTACGTGTACAACTGTCATATGAGTTTTGAAAGCGCGCCGGTACCGGGCTCAGATAACAGCCAGTATCCAGGCGCGATGATCGACAATATAATGCTTGAGAACCAGGTGGTGCTGGCGCGTCCGCAGGACGTCTATTTGCGGGAGTTCGCGGCCATACCACAGCTTTACCTGCCACTGGCTCAAACCGTTGCCCGGCAGGTAAGCGACGTCCAGATCGAAACCATGAGTAAACCCCAGGACACCGCCGCGGTACTGAGCGGTATGCACTGTGCTTATACCTTGGCCCGGAAGGCCATGGTGCCGGAAACTACGCCGCAAATGAGTAAATGGCACTTTCAGCACGAAAGTTTACTACGCGGTGCCGCGCAATATCGTCTTGCCAGCCCGGTCGCGCGGCAGTTAGCTGAGGAATGTCATGAAGTCGTAGATATGTCAGGTACGAACCCGCAACTGACTCGGTCCGGCATCCTGGTAGGCTTGTACATGCTTGATCTCGGCGAGCGCCATAAACAGGATGTCCGGCTCCGACGCGCACAAGACCAGGAACTCGGCGACATGCTTATGGAAACATTCCTTGACCATGCCTGGTCCCAGCGCCGCGGTGACCGCAGCTTCGGTAAAATTGCCCTGGCCGGTCTTAGTGAAGCAGGCCGCAGGCGGCATAAGAGCCTGGTCGAACGCCACCGGACTGAGGTTGAGGCAGCTATTTTCCGGCGGATCGTGGGGGAATTGGCCTAGTTTAAACAGGCTGCGTACGTCTTTCCAAGGTATGGTATATAATCATTAGAAATGCCGAGCATCATCGAACTATTACCAAAAGTTGTATCTGAGGGACGACGCGAAGCAAACCGTATACTTGAGGGTCTCAGTAACAGCTCCCGTGTAAGTCTGCAAACAAATGAATTCGTCATTCCTAATAAGGATATGGCCCAAACCAAGCTTGAGAATAACTTATCTGCAACTAGCGAGCAGAATAGTGAATGGAAGAACCGTCTTATTTACGGCGACAACCTGCTCGTCATGCAAGCTCTGCTGGCTGGAGATCCTGAAACCGGCCTTGACAGCATGCGTGGGAAAGTTGACCTAATATACATCGATCCCCCGTTTGATAGCAAAGCCGATTATAGAACAAAAATAGAATTACCGGGCGGTAACATCGATAGTAAGCCGACTGTGCTTGAGCAGTTTGCCTATGCCGACACTTGGAGTGGTAATGTTGGCGGCGAAGACGTAAAAGGTACGCTTGCATACTTACGATACATGTATCCTCGGCTAGCCTTAATGCGGGAACTGTTAAGCGAGCAAGGCAGCGTCTATGTACACATTGATTGGCATGTGGGGCACTACATGAAAGTTATACTCGACGAAATTTTTGGTAAAGACCTTTTTGTTAATGAAGTGGTGACACGGTCAACTGATCCGAAAAATAATACTACTAAAAGCTATAGTAAAATACACCAGCATCTATTTTTATACAGTAAAACTGATTCATATATCATGAAGCCAAAACAAGGTGAAGTAAGTGAATCGGCTTTAAGTGAGTATAGTTATTTCCAAAAACTTGATGGCGAGGTTATTCCCGCCAAGGATGCCGACGGATTAGAAGGGCGTTTTTTCAAGCTGGAAAATACTACGGCGCCAAAATATACACCTAACCGGGTATTTGAATGGTACGGCTACAAGCCTAAAAACGGATGGCGCTACTCTCAAGAAAAAATGGATGAAATGCTCGCCCAGGGTGAGATATATCTTAAAAATGGCCAGGCTTCCAGCAGATGTCATATTAAATACCTAGATGAAATTGGGGACGGTATTTTATCCGATTTGTGGGTGGATATCGGTACTATGAAGGGTGGTTCAAGATACGCTACTGAGAAACCTGAAAAATTGCTCGAACGGGTTATTAAAGTCTCCTCGAATGAAGACTCTATCGTTATGGATTTTTTTGGTGGCTCGGGAACGACTGCCGCTGTCGCCGAAAAACTTGGCCGCCGCTGGGTTACAAGCGACATAGGCAAACCCGCAACCATGATAATGAGAAAGCGTTTAATTGACGATGAGTCAGGTGAGTTTCTGTACCAGTCCATTGGCGACTATCAGCGTGAACAACTTACCAATACCATGGGTAGTAAATATCGCATCGGTGACCTCAACCAAGTCGTCCTGAAACTATATGGCGCAACGGAATTCCGCCGTGAAGATAATCCGGCGCGAAATCTTGGACAGATTAGCCGCAGCAAGAACCTTATTATGGCTACCAGCCCGTCGCAGCTGGTCAACTACAATACTATCAAAAATGTACTTGATGCGCGCGACACATTCATGGGAGGCGGCTGGAGTAAAGTGACCCTGCTTGGCTGGAACTTTGCAGGCACTATTGGCCAGGAGCTGGAACATGTACCGGAGTATAAAAACGGCTCACTAGAAGTTAAGATTATCCCACCGGACTTGCTCGATCAAATCAAGAGTAAAACGACGTTTAAAAAGCTTAGCGATAAAGTAATGGTAGATGAAGATGGTACTGTACGTACTCCGGTCCGATTCAGTAGTCTCCAGTATCTGACGCTGAGTAATGTCCAGAATAGTAGCCTCGGTAATGAAGACGAACTGTTTATAGAATTAGGCAACTACATGCTTCTAAGTGCCGATAGCCTCCCCCTCGACCATAAAAACCGGGATAAGCTTAATGATGTTATTACCCGTGAACCTTTAGCGCTCATTGAATACTGGAGTATTGACCCGGACTTCGATGGTAAAACATTCCGCAGCGTATGGCAGGATTATCGTGGTAATGTGGAAAATGACAGTGATCCGCTACGGGTAGTTACGAGCGCAAGTTTACGAGTGCCGCATCGAGCCAAGCGTACGGTTGCAGTCCGCGCCGTCGATGTTTTTGGCTGGGAAAGCGAAGTTATCGTAAAGGTTATGACAAATGAGTAAGTATCCTTCGCTTGACTTTGCTCAAACAGTATCTGACCGTGCCAATGCGGCGTGGGAGGACGGAAGCTTTCTGGAGCAGGTTACGCCTACAACTCGCATTTTACTGACTTACTGGTTTGATGTGGCCTATACGGATCTGCGTAACCTCAATTTTCATGAAGGGCAGCGCCAGGCAGTGCTCAATGCTATATATATTCACGAAGCGCTCAAGAAAGAGCGTGTACTTGACGTCTACGAAGCGATCGCCCCGCATCTATTATTAGAAAAAGGCAGTGGACTTGAATACTTAGGTGACGCTATTTATAACCATCCTAAATATGCAGTAAAAATGGCGACTGGTACCGGAAAAACGTGGGTTTTACAGGCTCTACTCATATGGCAATATCTCAATGCCAAACATGAGCAGGGCAATTATACCAAGAACTTTCTGGTCGTCGCACCGGGGCTCATCGTGTATGAACGGTTACTTGACGCATTTCAGGGCAAGCTTAACGATGATGGCGTAACACGAGATTTCCAAACGAGTGATTTAAAAGAAACGCAGGATTTGTTCATACCTGAAGAATTCCGTAATGAGGTTTTTGGTTTCCTGCAAAGCAGTGTATCTGCGAAAACTGAAATTGGTAGCAAGGTAACCGGTGAGGGCTTGATTGCTATTACCAACTACCATTTGCTTATGGGGGTCGAAGAGGAAGAGGCTGAGGACGATCTGCTTGCAGACAAAGGTATTGAAAGCTGGGACCTTCCCATTCGGTCAGGTATTTCAGCAGGCAATAGCCTAGAGGTACTCGACAGCGGCCTCGGCCGTAAAAAAGAACTTGAATTCTTACATAATCTACCCGATCTCATGGTCATCAATGACGAAGCCCATCATATCCACGCTGTTAAACGCGGCGGTGAGGTAAGCGAGGTTGAATGGCAAAAGAGTCTGAGGTATATCAGTGAAAACAAGTCGTCGCGTTTTATACAAGTTGACTTCTCGGCCACTCCTTATAATGAAAGCGGGAAGGAAAAAGTATATTTTCCGCACATCATCGTAGACTTTGAGCTAAAGACGGCAATCCGCAAAGGTTTGGTTAAAACTTTAGTACTTGATGAGCGCAAAGAACTGGCCACGGAAGAGCTTGAATACAAGGCTATTCGCGACGGCAGCGGGAATGTAGTTGATCTTTCAGAAGGGCAACGGGTTATGCTCCGTGCCGGCCTTAGTAAGCTCAATTTGCTTGAGTCAAGCTTTGCTGATGTTGCGGCCCAAAACAATAAGCCCCCAAAGATGCTGGTAGTTTGTGAAGATACAGACGTAGTGCCAAAAGTTGCCCAGTTCTTAAAATCTGAAGGTTTAGATGATGAGGAGATCATCGAAATCCATAGCAATAAAAAGGGAGAAGTCGGTGAAGAAGAATGGCGTCATATAAAAAGGAAGCTGTTCGCGCTCGATAAGCATGAAAAGCCGCGCGTTGTTATTTCCGTACTAATGCTCCGTGAGGGATTCGACGTAAACAATATTTGCGTCATCGTGCCTTTACGGTCTAGTACATCGGGCATCTTACTCGAGCAAACTATCGGTCGCGGTTTGCGGCTTATGTGGCGGGGCGATCCGGAGATTGACGATATGAAACGTGAAAACCGTCGCCGCATTATGCAAGAAAAAAAAGAAGCGACTCATTTCTTTGATATCTTAAGCATAGTTGAACACCCGGCGTTTCGCGACTTTTATAAAGACTTGATTGAAGACGGGCTTATTGGCGAAGAGGCCGAAGCTCCCAAAGACAAGGAAGATGTTACCGGAGATCTTGAAACAGTCGGCCTAAAGAACGGTTATAGCCAGTATGACTTCCGTTTGCCGTTAATAGTAGCCGAAAGCAAGGAAGTAATGAAGTCTCCTGCTATGGACGTTCATAGCTTACGGCCGTTCCATATTGCGTTTGAACAGATGCAAAAATTCGTTCCTGATAATGAACAATGGATAAGCCGCGAAATAACAAGTGACACCCATTTCGGGGACTTTGAAGTTTCAAGTGGTATATTCCGGGCCAGTAGCTATAACGATTACGTATCACGTTTGGTGGCACGTATTATGGAGAAGTTGCTATCGCCGGTAGGAACGGTCAGTAAATTCAAACGTGGCTCGTCAAATTTTCCTGCCTTGTCTATAAATGCTGCTCAGCTTGCAGGCACTGTAGACGACTACATTCGCAACCAACTATTCGAACAAACTATTAATCCTTCGATAGAAAATAACTGGAAAGTTTTAAAGGTCACGCCCGTTATTGACCACATAGTGGCTCAGGTCAGCGGCCTTATTACATCATCACACGAAGAAACTGAGGTACAGGACAGCAGCGAAGTGCTGTTTACCGCTCTTTCCAGCGTCGACAGAATAACAGTACGTAGTAAATACTCTATTGCTTTAACTAAGAATATATATGACAAAACCCCATATCCAAGCAATAAAGGACAGTACGAGCATGATTTCATGGCCTATGCTGACAGCGATGGCGCAGTTGATGCGGTTGCTAAAATTATTGAGAACAGACATACATTTGTACGGTTTCGTTATGTCCGCGACGACGGCTTGCCTGCGCAGTATATTCCCGACTTCTTTGTTCGCTTTGGCTCCGACGTGTATATTGTCGAAACAAAAGCTCAAGATCAAATCTCTCACGCTAATGTTGTTCGGAAACAAAAGGCAGCACTACGTTGGGCGGAACGTACCAACCAACTACCGCTTGATAAGCGTGAGGGCATAACATGGCATTATGCAATTCTGGGCCATGCGACTTTCTACGACTGGAAAAACAAACTTATGACCGTAAAAGACATGCTGGAATTTGCCGAACTAAGAAACGAAAGTAGCTCTAGCCTGAGTGGTCGGCTGTTCTGACGACTGACATTTGTCTTAATGTCAGGAATTTGTAACAATTATGACCTACAATTAACACATGCAAAAATACAGCGTTAACCAACAACAAGTCAGTAACCTTTTATCCTGGGTACGCTCAGGTGAAATCGCCATTCCGGAAATTCAGCGACCCTTCGTGTGGGAGACCACTAAAATCCGTGACCTCATAGATTCACTGTATCGTGGTTTCCCGGTCGGTTATATCATCGTATGGCAGAACCCCACTGTAAAACTCAAAAACGGTGGTTTTGCGGCCGGCAAAAAGATACTAATTGACGGCCAGCAGCGCATTACGGCACTGAAGGCTGCTATTGTCGGCGACCCAATCGTTAATAAGGAATATAAAGAAATACATGTGCGCATTTCCTTTAATCCGCAGACAGAAGAGTTCATGACGCGAACTCCGGCGCTAGCCCGCAACCCTGCATGGATAGAAGACATTTCCACACTTATGACCGATGACGGCAGCTTCTTTGATGTTATTGATACGTATCTATCGGCAAATCCAGATGCCGATAAAGGGCGCGTCCGTCAAGCTATCCAAAACCTGGTGAGTATTAAAACTAAACAAATTGGCCTCATAGAACTGGACTCCGCCTTAGACATCGAGACCGTTACAGAGATTTTCGTACGTATCAACTCGCAAGGCGTGGTGCTCAGCCAGGCCGACTTTGTTATGAGTAAGATAGCTGCGCAAGGCGAGTTTGGTGAAAACTTACGAAAGCTCATTGATTACTTCTGCCATTTGTCGACCGCGCCTCAATTTTACGACCATATCAAAAATAATGACAAGACGTTCCGTGAAAGCGGATATCTTGATAAGATTGCGTGGCTAAGGGATGAAAACGATGATTTGTTTGATCCGGACTATAACGATGTTATCCGTGTCGTTACCGTAAAAGAATTTGAACGTGGTAAAACGGGCGATTTGGTAAGCCTACTATCTGGCCGAGACTTTGAGACTCGCGAGTACCGTGAAGAAATTCGGGACCAGTCGTTTAAGAAAATGGAGCAGGGTACATTGGATATGGTTAATGAAACCAACTTCAAGCGTTTCCTGATGATCTTAAAATCTGCTGGCTATGTATCGAAAGAGATGATGACTTCAAAAAATGCCATCAATTTCGCCTACGCTCTATTCTTAAAATTGCGCAGTAGGGGAGAGAACTCGGCAGTTATCGAGTCCGCCGTCCGTCGTTGGTTTGTTATGACTATGCTGACAGGACGTCACTCAGGGTCATTCGAAACACAGTTTGAGTTTGATATAAAACGGGTCGCTTCCCTTGGTGCAGACGCTTACCTACGGTCCATAGAAGATGGCGAGCTGACCGATGGGTTTTGGAATGTACGATTAGTACAAGAACTTGAAAAAGCCAGCACCCGCAACCCATTCATAACTGCTTTTTATGCGGCCCAAATTAAAGCAGGCGATAAAGGGTTCCTGTCGACTGACATAACCGTACAATCCATGATCTTGCATCGGGGGGATATCCACCATATTTTCCCACGTAAGTATCTCATTGACCATGGCGCGACTCGGAGTGAGTACAATCAACTGGCTAACTTCGCCCAGACGCAGACTGAAATTAACATTGGTATAAGTGATATGGAGCCAGCCGTATATATGCAGCTGGTCATGGATCAAATCAAGTCAGGCGTAGTGAAGTTAGGTGGTATTCGCAGTGAGGCTGACTTGATGTTGAATTTAGCACAAAACTGTATTCCGCAAACGATACTAAAGGCTACCTATCAGGATTACTCTGCTTTCCTGGCCGATCGGCGCAAGCTTATGGCTGTTAAGATCCACGACTACTACAAGAGCTTATAAACCCCTACCGTGGCTGGCGGCCCGTAACAGCCAGTAGTTTGTCCCGTGTCGAAGCGTCCTCTGGTATATCAACGGCTGGACCAAACACGCCGCCTTCACGCATGGTTTCTGCGCGTGGCTCAACAAAGGCGTAAGCCAGTTCTACCAATTCAGGATTAAGTGTACTGTCGGCGCCAATGGCAATGGCCAGGTCATAGCCATGCACTAAGCGGTCGGTCGTCATCATAGTTAAGAAGTCCTCGGCGCTCATATTCCCCATAGGAGTTTCAACATCCTCATCTAGATTCTTAATGGCGTTTACGGCACTTTCAGCCCGGTGGGCGGATTCCTGCCAGGCGCCAATTGGATTGTCGTCGATTTCCGCGATAAGTCCAGTATCATCACCAAAAGCTTTACACACTGCCAGGTTATTTTCAGTTACGTGGCCAACTAATTGTTTGACGGTCCAGTCGGGTGTGGTGACGCTCTTTTTATTCCATTGCTCGGCTTCTATGTGCTCTACAAGATCGCTGAAGTGTTTGTCTGATCGGATGAAAGCTTCTTGCATGGTCGGTCTCCTTATGGTTTTGGCTAGTACAGTTAGTCTAGGCCTGACAAGCCCGGGCGGCAGTAACATAATTCGCCACAACCTACCAGACGGCTACGGTATGGCTACGGTATACTAAGGCATATGATATTCACGCCCCGCCTCGAAAAAGCCATTACTGTCGCCGCCCGCGCCCACCGCGAACAGACTCGAAAAGGGTCGGACATTCCATACATTATTCATCCGTTTTCCGTTATGGCTATTGCCGGGGAAGTGACGAGCGATGAAGACACGCTCATCGCCTGCTTATTTCACGATATCATCGAAGATGTGCCGGAAGAGTATTCTGAAGCGCGGATGCGACAGGAATTTGGCGACCGGGTAACGGACATTGTTCGCGGGGTTACAAAAGATGACACGCTGGGCGATTGGTATGCCGTTAGCAAAGGTTACTTACAACATCTCGAACTCAAAGCCTCCGATGAATCTGTTATTGTAAGCGCTGCCGATAAGACCCATAACCTTATGTCGGTACTAGCGGATTATGACAAAATGGGTGATGAAGTATGGCAAAAGTTCAGCACCAAGAGTGCCGACGACCAATTGTGGTGGTACCAATCGGTATTAGAGGTGATAACAAAACGCCAGGCACCCCAACTCTTAATAGACAAACTGAGCAGTCTGATAACAGAACTGCAAACCAAGCTAGTCATAAAGTAACTGTACAAAATAGCTCAGTCATGGTCTAATATACAGATGTCTATATCCTCGGAATCTAAACACGCCATTATGGAGTCGGTCGAGTCGGCGCTGCGCCAAGCGCCCAACAGCCAGCAACCGCTGGAACACTGCGCCAACGCGGTTTGGTACGATGCTAAGTTCGGCGGGATTGATGACGACGCCACGCTATACGAGGCAGACGATGAATTCGACCCCGTATACGCGTATGCGAGCGACGAGCCAAACGAAGTTATCGTAAGGACGCCCGCGGAATTATTTTTCGCTGCCCGGAGCTTGAGCCGGATTGCTGCGTTTGAACTACCTGTGGCTCGTGTTACCGAGACTATCGCGCATGAACGGGAGCATATGGTGGTAGCTCAGAATATTGGATTCCAAGCCATCCGTTATGGACTGGCGGTTACGAAAGAGCAGGATGGAAACGTAAAGGGCGGTCTATTCTCCGAGGCCCAATCTCCGGATACGTCTATATCCAAACTGGCGGTCGCCGCTATGGTTGCCGCGCCCGCTGAACTGGCTGAAAATGATGTCGCAACCATTATTTCACTGGGATATGAAAACCTGACGGACGTCGCGATGCGCATACGTGAAACAAATGCCAAGGCTGGTTATGAGCTGTTGCCCGAGCCGCTGTCACTGCAGCAGGCGGTACGCCCGCCGGCAGGCAGGGCTACATATGTCATCGACGCCGCTAACCCGGTGCGGTTAATTTAACTGCCGGCATACCCACAGTGCCCTACTATGGACATATATAAACGAGGAGACGACCTATGACTGATAAAACCGACCTGAGTCAGAACGACGGCAGCGCCGAAAAAGATCCTAAAGATTGGACCACTGGCGACGAAGATGCTACGCCGGCTCAGAAATCGTATATGAGTACGATGGCAGTAGAAGCTGGCGAGGCAGTGCCTGATAGCCTCACGAAAGCCGAAGCTTCCGAGAAAATCCATGAGCTGCAGCAAAAAACTGGACGTGACGATAGTACAGAACGCCCGTAAAGATAGGGTACAATAAGCCTATGAAACGACTTTACCGCTCCCGAACAAACAAAAAAATCGCCGGCGTCTGCGGCGGCCTGGCCGAATATTTTAATGTTGACCCGGTGATTATCCGTATCATCGCCTTTATTTTGCTGTTGCCAGGTGGGTTCCCCGGGCTGATACCGTACGTGGTCCTGTGGATTATCGTGCCCGAAGAACCGACAGCCTAAATTTCGTCGGTGTAGTCGATAAGAGGGGCCGGGCGTACCCATATGAACTTATCGCGGACTTCCTCTTCTTTAAAGTATAACGTAGTGGTTTCTACGTTAAAGGTTGTCTCTTCGTTCACAATTTTTGAAGCTTCATATCGCATCGACTCAAAGACACCTTTTTTGACCCAATCCAGTATGGTTGATGGCGCGATAGAGTAGGTTTCCGCAAGGTCGAGGCGGCTAATCCAACCTGCTAGGTCGCCCTTATGTGATACTTCTTTCAGCTTTTGATCAGTGTACTTCTCTTGTGCGATAACGAGCTGGCGCGCCACCCGGCCATGGGCGAAAGCTGTCGCCGCTTTCGACCGCTGCTTGTACACGCCGCTGTCGATAAGGCGCTTTACGCCGTTAATATATTGCTGAGGGTATAAATGTGAAGCACCAGGATGATCGATATGGTGCAGGTGTTTACGTATTTTGAATAAATTACCCGGTATTTCCAGGGCGTCTTTTGTTTCCTGCGCACTGAGAAGGCGTGCGTAGGGGCCGGCCTCTGGTGGGGGAGTCTCAGAGTGTATGGGCATCATTTAATTATAGCATAAGTACTACTAATTGTCAATAATCGCTGTCGAAACTACGCTGCACAGCTGGCTGGCAAAGGTCTATAATAAGAAGTAATGAATACTATCATTTGCCGGACATGCGGGGAAACAATCGAAGTAAGCGCCGCGCTGCAGGGCCAGATTGAGGCCCAAATTATCGCTGCCGAGCATAAGAAGCACGAAATTGAGTTGCAAAAAGTCCGGGCCGAAGCAGAGGCGCTGGCTCAAAAAGAACGTCAGAACGCCGAGCAGCTTGTCGCCAAGCAACTGGCCGGTGAACGGGATATGCTGCAAAAGTCGGCTCAGGCAGAGCTGGAGCTGGCCAGGAAGCGCCTGGAAAGTGAAGCAGTCAGCGCCCAGAAAAAGGCCGTGGCCGATCAGGAGATGCTCGTTAAGTCCTTACAGGACGACGCCAAAGCCAAAGAAGAGTCTAATAAGGAACTGCGCGACCAGCTAACGGCTCTTATGCAGCAGCTGCGTGAAAGCAATAAGGCACGGGAGAGTGCCGAGCTGGAAGCCCAGAAAAAGATTGCAGCCGAGGAATCTAAGATCCGGGAAACCGCTTCCAGGGAAGCCGATGAACGCCAGCGCTTAAACCTCGCTGCCCGTGATAAAACCATTGCCGACTTGCAGAAGGCCCTTGATGACGCCCAGCGCAAGGCCGCCCAGGGTTCGCAGCAGCTTCAGGGCGAGGTTATGGAACTCGACTTTGAGCGTGCTTTGGCTGACGCCTTCCGCGACGATGCCATCGAGCCGGTCGCTAAAGGTATAAAAGGCGGCGATATTCGCCAGGTTGTCTGTAGTTCACGCGGGCTGCAATGCGGCGTGATGCTCTGGGAAATTAAGCGTACTAAAAACTGGACTGATGGCTGGATCCCCAAACTTAAGCAGGATCTGCGCAATGAAAAAGCCAATATCCCCATTATTATTACCGAGGTTATGCCAAAGAATGTTGATGACGACATGGCCCAGGTAGACGGCGTATGGGTTTGCAAACCGAAGCTGGCCATTATTCTAGCCACCCTGCTGCGTAAAGGCTTGCTCGATGCCGGCCGGCAAAAGGCTCTGGCCGAAAACCGGGGCACCAGCGCCGAAGCTCTATATAACTTCGTGACCAGCCACGAATTCATCCAGCAAGTCGAGGCTATGGTGGAAACCTATCAGGAAATGAGTCTGCAAATCCAAAAGGAGCGCATCGCGTATGAAAAACTGTGGTCGCAGCGGGAAAAGCAGACGCAAAAGCTGTTTATGAGCACCGCTAACATTGTAGGCAGTATGCAAGGTTACGTTGGGCAGGCCAGTATGCCGCGTATCAAAGGACTGGAACTGGACACGGGTGAGGAGATTGCTGACGAACTGGACGTCGACACGGACGCTGAGCCTGCAGTTCCCACGCTGTTTGGATAAATAAAAGCGGTTGACGCCTTAGTATATTCTGACAAAATGGTGGCATGACAGCTGAAAGCCGACCATCTTCGGGCGAACTACTGGTTTTTGATCAGCTGAACGACATGCTTGCCAATAAATACGAACAGGTTGTTGAAACGCTGGACCGTGAGATCGCGGTAACCCGCGAAGATGGCGGCGTCGCGGCCGAAGCGTTTATTGATCCTGAGTTGCTGCTAAGCGCGGAGGGCAACCCTGATACGGCAACCATGTGGGCCCAGGTCATTACGAATGGGCATGCCACTGCTGATTCTGTCCGGACAACCATCTGTTCTATTCATTTCGCGTACCGGGCCACACAGGAAATCTTTGACCGGCCGTTTGGCCTGCATGCCGACGAACTTATTGAGGGCTGCGAAGAAGTGGCTGACTATTACCAACGCTTACGCCAGCACATCCCTCATTTTATCCGCCAAAATCCAACGCTGGCACTGCTGATCGATGAGTATACCGTTCATCTTGATCCCTCGCGGGACTACGAAGATGTAGTACAAATGTCCGCCGGTATTATATTTATGGCTGCCCATGCCGCCGAGCGGGAGTTGGCCATTGTGGCGGCGACTGAAAAGCTGATAGCTGAGATTGTATAAAACAAATAAAACAAAAGCCGCTTGAGTCGTAAAGACCTAAGCGGCTAAGGTATTTGACCTACATAAGCAGGTACAAATTGTTCCGAAAAGGGATTTTACAGCGCGTGTACCTCGCACGCGTTGCTACGTTGTACCTGCCCGTTAGATTTAGGATTTTTCAAAGATTACCCCCTTTCCGTTACCCTTGGTATTACCTATTATTATACTTTGTATAGCGGCCGGTTTCAATAATATAGGCCACAATTCTGTAGTAATATTGCGGACAATATTACTGTGGTAATTCGGCGGCTAACACTTTAGCCACAGCCGCGGCGTAGCGCTTACCGATCATATGATTAACTTTCAGCGGGTATAATGTTACGTCGCGCAAGCGCGCCAATTGCCGGACATTATAGGGAATGACAACTTCGTCAAAAACGCCGTAAAAAATGTCGACCGGTGCCGGTACTTCGGTGATATCGGCAATAATTGTTTGGTGCTCGATACATTGCTCCAGTGACCGTACGAATGGCAGCCAGGTTGACTGGTCCAAGACTAAAAATTTCATGATTGGTACGATCCGGCTCAGCCGGACTATATTGGCACCGGTAACGCGTTTCTGAGTACGTATATAACGATAGGCCGCCAGATACATTGATGTCCGCTGCCGGGCCCGCTTGCTCGCAATAGTGCCGAGCGGCGCGTAAACCGGCGGACTCAGCAGTATGAGCCGCGTGATGTCTTTTTGGTTTATCCGGGCATAACGGGTGGCGATCAGGCTGCCGAGCGAGTGACCCAACAGTGTGTATGGTTGCCGCAGATGTAGTTTACTAATGGTATGGTGCAGGTCACGGATATGCTCTTCCATAGTATAGTCGTACCACTGGGGTTTAGGTGAGTCGCCAAAGCCGACCAAATCAATGGTTATGCAGCGGTATGATTGTTTGAGCAGCGGTATAAGCGGTTTCCAGTTAGCGCCCGAAGACGCCAAGCCGTGTAGCAGGATAATCACCGGCCCGCTGCCACCGTGGTCAAAGACATGCAAGCGGTAGGGCCGCCGAAGGGTCTGGTGCCAGAAGCGGTCAAGGCGGGTTAGTGTGGCGTCGCGCATACCTCTATAGTACAGGACTGTGGATAAACAGGGTTGCCAGTGCCGGACGGGTGGACTAAGGTAGAAGTAGGAAGTGTGAGGCTTCCAAACAAGACCCGGTTCGCCGGGTCCTTTTTTGTTATTCGTGTTTTAAAGCGGTGTAAGCTAGGCCGCCTGGCAGTTGGCGCACAGTCCCCGAATCTCTACCTGGTGATCCTGTGGCAGGAACCCTTTGGCTTTGGCAGCTGCTTTTAAGCGGTTTTCCAGAGCAGGATCTTCCGGCATGGCGGTAACGGTACCGCAGCTCAGGCAGTGTAAATGGTGATGATGATGCTGAAAATCATCGCTCAGCTCCAGGCGGTACTTCCAGCCGATCTGCAGGCGCTGAACCACGCCGATAGATTCGAATAAGGCGGTCGTGCGATAGACGCTGGCGCGGTCAATAGAAGCTTCACAGTAGCGGATCAGCTCGGCTAAAGTCACCGGTCCGTGTTCGAGCAAGGCCGTAAACACCGTTGTCCGGGCGGCAGTATTACTCAAGCGGTGCCGCGCCAGCGTTTTCACTAATTTAACCTGTGGTTCTTCCATGCTGCAATTATACGCTGTAGCAGATACAAATTGCGACAAATTTGCAATTTAAGTCTCCGCAGAAGATACTGGAGTCAATTAAGGACACATACAAACCATGGCATCATACTGGCACGTTATATTTTTTTCATTAATCGGCGGACTGTTTTCGCTCATTGGCGGCATACTGCTGCTCAGCAGCCGCAAAGTGGCGCATGTACTCGGTGAGTACGCTACGCCCCTGGCCGCTGGCGCGCTTATAGCGGCGGTATTCCTGGACCTGCTTAAGGATGGTCTCGAGGAGTCGGCGGCCTCAACAGTATTGGTCGGCGCGCTGGTCGGCATATTGCTGTTTTTTTACGCCGAACGGTTTTTACACTGGTTCCACCATCATCATCAGCATGAAGGCGCCAGCCCGGACCGCAGTTTGATCGTCATCGGCGATACGTTGCACAACGCGCTAGACGGGGTAGCTATCGCGGCAGCTTTTTTGGTGAATGTGCCAACCGGTATCGTAACGACGATCGCTATCGCCGCCCACGAAATTCCGCAGGAGATCGGTGACTTCGGGCTACTGCTCGCCAAAGGTATGTCCCGTGGCAAAGTGCTGCTGGTTAATGTCGTGAGTTCACTGGCAACGACAGCTATGGCCATCCTGACATTCGCGTTGGGCAGCGCCGAGCGCCTCCCTCTGGGTATGCTGTTGGGTCTGAGTGCCGGTTTCCTACTATACATCGCCCTGAGTGACATTATTCCGACCATCCATGAAACCACGCCTAAAAACCGGTTATTTGATGTCCGGCCGCTCCTGGTGGTAGTAGGCGTGATGATCGTTGCCGCGTCGATTGAAGTGGCACACCACTTCGCCGACGTGTAGCCGGTTGAATACGCTATAATAAGATTATGCTAATAGGGATATTACTGCTCGGGGTTATAAACGCGGCGCTGCTGCTCTACGTGGTGACACGCCGGCAGGGTAGTGGGGCCGAAAACCTGGATGCCGCGCTGCGGCAGGAATTCGCCGCCAACCGGCGTGAATACGCCACCGCCAATAAGGATCTGCGCGTAGAGGTCACCCAGGGTATCGCCGCCACGCGTGAAACCATGGACGTCCGCCTGGAGCAACTGCGCGATAAGAACGACCAGAAGCTGGAACTGATCCGCCGAACCGTTGAAACCAAACTCGACAGCCTGCAAAAAGATAACGCTGACAAGCTCGAAAAAATGCGCGCGACAGTAGATGAGAAACTGCAAAGCACGCTGGAAAAGCGGCTCAGTGAGAGTTTTAAGCAAGTAGGAGACCGGCTGGAGCAAGTCCATAAGGGCCTTGGCGAGATGCAGAATCTGGCTACCGACGTCAGTGACTTCAAGCGGGTACTGACTAATGTAAAAACGCGTGGTACCTGGGGTGAAGTGCAGCTAGAAAACTTACTGGAACAGGTCTTCATTAAAGACCACTACGCCAAGCAGGTCATGTTGTCGCCCGGCAGCCGTGATGTCGTTGATTTTGCTATTAAGCTGCCTGATAAAAGCAGCAAAGACGGCTTTATATACCTGCCGATTGACTCTAAGTTTCCACTGGAAGACTACCAACGGCTGTGCGCTGCCCAGGAAAAGGGCGAAGTGGCTGAGGCCGAAGCCGCCAATAAAGCGTTGGTTAACCGCGTTAAGCTGGAAGCTAAAAGTATCAAGGAAAAGTACATCGTACCGCCGCGGACGACTGATTTCGCGGTATTGTATGTCCCGACCGAAGGGTTATATGCCGAAATTCTGCGGTCTCCCGGCCTGTTTGAGATGCTGCAGAGTACCTACCGCGTAACGGTAGCCGGGCCGACAACCATCGCCGCCATATTGAGCAGCTACCAGCTTGGGTTCCGGACGTTGGCAATCGCCGAACGGACCAGTGAAGTTTGGGAAACGCTGACGACCGTGAAGGGCGAGTTTGGTAAGTTTGGTGATTTGCTCGATAAGACTCGTGAAAAGCTAGTCCAGGCAACTAACAATATTGACCTGGCATCGCGTAAATCACGAACGCTTGAAAGCAAGCTCAATAAGGCACAACTATTGGCCGACAAGACTGCTGCTAAAGCTGAAGAAGCTGTGCCGACGCTGCTTGACGGCATTGATGACTGAGCCGCTTTACAAAAATCTGCGCTGGATATAAGCTTAAGCTAAAATTAAAGCAAAGGTCGCATCCATGAAAGCTGCTCGTAAGAACGTCTCTTTCTCATCGTATAACCATAAAGTTTTCCTGCTGCTGGCCGTATTGGTGTTTCTCGCCCAACTGACCTTCCTTGGCGTTTTGTATGACCGGTTCAGCCAGTACCGTAAAGACAATGATGCTATTGTACTGAGTACGCAGCTACAGGCAAACGCAGGTGTATATAATGCTAGCCTGTCGCGGGTAACCGTAGCGCCATCGGAAAACGTAGTCTACATGCCTGAGCTGCGACTTAAGCTGCCGATCAACGAAACAACGCTTAGCTTGGTGTACTCGCAGCGGATAAATGAATACGAACCAGCACCACGACAGGTCACCGTCGTTTCTACGTTGGCACAGGAATCCTATGTCTTACCAATGCCGCAGCAATTTTCGTGCCAACCGGTACGTCTGGCGGTTGAAACCAAGGCTAATCCGTATAATCAAAAAGAGATAGCGCAACCAGCCGTTAAGTTGGCAGATGGCCGAACATTGCAGATTTATGCCGTACACGAAGACACCTGCAAGGCCGCTTGGAATATAACTGGTGCTGATTCTGACAAAATTGCCAAAGTATTCCAAAGCGCTCAGTCCTATTAAGACTGTTTGCTCAGGTCAATAGTAAGCGCGGCTGTCCATGAAAAGTCATCGGCGCCGAGCGGTTCACCGGTGATAGGGTCAAAGTATTCAGCAAAGCCGGCTTTTTCAACCAGTTCAAGTGACAGGTCCCGCAGCGCGGAGGCGTGGTCTTTATAGCCGTATCGTTCGAGGCCGTCAATAATCAACCAGTTAATGTTGATCCAGGTCGGACCCTGCCAGTATTTCATAGGTTTAAACCACTGCGAATCAACCGGCACGCTGGGCACCGGGAATGCCGGGCCGAACGTGTTTTCATTCTCTAGCATTTTCACTAAGGTCGCGGCCCGTTCTTTGCTGATACAGCCAGCGTATAACGGCAATAAAGTGGCGACACTCGGTTGTTTAAGCAGCTTATGAGTAATAAAGTCGCGCGAATAGTACTGTTTAGTGCATTCATCCCACAGGTTTTCAAAAACTGCTTCGGTTTTCTGCATGCGCTGGTCCAGCTCAGGGCTGATTGGTTTACGTATTGTACGCGCAATAGCGCGCAGATGCTGGTTGGCGCGTATAAAAATGGCGTTAAAGGCCAGATCCTCGATCGCGAACAGCGAGTGATGCAGCATCTTGTCGATATCGTAACCCTTGCGGCGGAAACGGCGCTGTACGTCGAAGAGGGCCATTATTTCGATGCTGTCGAAACGTTCATCTATAGGTATAGTCTGCGTATCGCGGCGCAACATGGTGACCAGGCCCGTCAAATGCAGGGTTTCGATGGCCCGAATCCAAAATGGCAACTGATGTTCAGCCAGATATGCCATCCACGGCGGTGTGTTATCCATACCGACTTCCCAGGGATGGATTTGCAGCGTCAGCCCTTCCTGGTGCGGGTCTCTCTCGGCATATAGCCATTCATGGTAGGCGAGCAGGGCGGGCCAGACTGATTTGTACCAGCTGCGCCGTTCATTGGCGGGCATTTTGTCGCCGATACGTACGATGGCTTCGGCCAGCATCGGCGGCTGAGTAATGCCGCTGGTTGCGACATGGTCAGGAGAGTTGGGATTCAGCCAGCTGCGCCAGGCACCACGGTCAGCGCGGTACTTGTTGCTGTCGTTGAAAATAATATTTGGCAGCATGCCGTTAGACCATTGGCCCCGGAGCAGGCTGTATATCTCGGTTTTGGCGCGTTCAACGTCGTAGTGGCGCATACCAATAGCCGTAAAGCAGCTGTCCCATAACCACTGATGGGGATAGAGCTTCGCGCCCGGCACGGTGTACTCGCCCCGGTCATTACTGCTCAGTACTTCCCGCGCGGCATCAACCAGGTTCAGTGGCGTGCCGGCGATGTCCGGAGTATTGTCATCTTGCATATGGTTATAGTATAACGCAATTTGCCAGCACCTGACTGATGAAACTAGCGGAAGTTATTGAAGCTCAGCGGGTAGTCAAAATCTGTACCGCGCAGTAGCTGCATGACGTTTTGCAAGTCATCTTTGCTGGAACTCATAACCCGAACGGTATCACCCTGAATCTGTGTTTTAACCTTGGGGTACTGTTCGCGGATCAGCGCGGTAATCTTTTTAGCTTTTTCCTGATCCAGGCCCTGAATAAAAGGCACTTCCTGAGTTGCCTTAAGGTTGCTTTCGACGATTTCTTTACTGGTATCAAGCACTTTCTGGCTTTGGTTTCGCGCGGCCAGTTTTTTGCGAACGATGTCGAGGATAGCGTCAATTTGCCAGGCGCCGCTGCCCGTGATTTTCAAACCGGTTTTCTCGGCGTTCAGCCATTCGATAGCTGCCGGAGTGCCTTTAAAATCGTAGCGGCTGCCCATTTCGCGCTCGGTTTGGTCGAAGACATTGTTCATCTCCGCTTTGTCGTATTCACTGACGACGTCAAAAGAAAAGTTTGCCATACGTCTATAGTAGCGCCAGATGATTAGTATTGGCAACCTGTTGGCTATATTGCCTGGATAATATAGCGGCTGAACCTTTGAGGCAGGCCGCGACGTGAACTGTGAGGAATAACCGGAACATCATATGTTGGTACGATATAAGTCGGTTCATTATCACGATCAACGTGGTAGGTTTGTGGAGCTGACGGGTCTTCAATGTTGGGAACGGTCGCAATGCGGCCAGCAAAAGTATGGACGTCCGCGATGGGTTGGTCCCACTCGACGCCACCCGTAACCCCGCGCCTTTCATATAAACTTTGCGTCACTACGACGTCCTGGCCAATCCGTAACTCTAAAGACTCATCTAGTGCTAATGGGCTGCCGCTGCGTTCGATCGCGAGTGTCATCTCAATCCTTCCAGTTATTTTTTAAATGCTTACGCTTATAATGTCATACTGTTTTAATCTTTGTAAGTGTAACTTTAACCACGGTTATACAAACCTTTAAACCTGTTAAATACTGCTATACTTGAATGTATATGGAATATACTTACGAACAAATCCGCGCTACCGCCAACGTGCTGAGAGACCAAGTGAGCGGTCTGACTGACCTTACTAAAAAGCGGGCCATCATGAACGGGCCGGAACTGCGGGGCCTGTACGCTCAAATACCGTTGCTTGAAGCCAGTGAACGTCCTCAGTTCGGCCAGGAAATAAATCAGTTGAAGAACGAACTGGAATCCACGTTTGCCCGCATCGAAACCGCTCAGGAGCAGGCCAGTGTGACGCCGATTGATATTACGGCTCCCTATGATATAAATGTCCCGGCTGAAAAGCGTCCAACTCTGCTGAGCAGCGCGAATGGTTCCCGCCATCCGCTTTTGGTCGAGCGGGACACCATTTTAGATATTTTCTACCGCATGGGCTTCACGGCCAGCGAGTCACGCGAGATCGACGACGATTATCATATGTTTGAGGCCCTCAACTTTCCGGAAGGTCATCCGGCCCGCGATGATTACGATACCTTTATGACTGAAGACGGTTATATCGCGCCTGCCCATACCAGTACCATGCAGAATCGCCTGCTTAAACAGTATGCCCCTAGCCTTGCTAAAGGGCAGCCAATCGCTGTTGTTGTACCAGACCGGGTATTTCGTAACGAAGACGTCGATGCCCGCCATGAGCACACCTTTACGCAGCTGGAGGGTATTTATGTCGATAAAGGCGTTCATGCCGGCCAGCTTATGGCGACGCTTAAGACATTCCTGACCGAGTATTACCAGAAAGATGTCGAGATCAAAACGCAGCCGTTTTACTTCCCGTTCACCGAGCCATCGTTTGAATTCGCCCTCAGTTGTCCTTTCTGCGACAAGTCTGGCTGTAATGTCTGTTCCTACACGGGATGGATCGAGTTGCTCGGCTGCGGCATGATCCACCCTAATGTACTGCGTGAAGCAGGCATTGATCCGTCCGTATACACCGGTTTTGCCTGGGGCTGCGGCATTGACCGGCTGGTAATGATGAAATACGACATTGAAGACGTCCGCCACTTCCAGAGCGGCAAATTAGAATTTTTGGGGCAGTTCAAATGAAAATCAGCGTAAATACTATACAAAAACTTAATAAGGATAACGGCAGCGTCGCCGATCCGACTATTGGCAGCCTGCCAAAACTGGTTGAACGTATCGGCGCCCAACTGGGCGGCGTCGAAGAAGTCACACCAATCTGGGCGAAGTATAACGGCGCGCTGATTGTTACCGTGGTCAGTTGTGACGACCACCCTAATGCCGACCGGTTACATGTTTGTATGATTGATGACGGCGGCGTAGCGCACGGTGTTGATCGGAATGAGAACGGGCTGGTACAAGTCGTCTGCGGCGCGCCTAATGTAAAAGCTGGCGTCAATGTCGTCTGGCTACCACCAAACGTCACTGTACCAAGCAGTTATGACGACGATCCTTTTGTACTTGAGGCCCGCGAACTTCGAGGAGTCGTAAGTAACGGTATGCTCGCCAGCCCCAAAGAACTGGCGATCGGTGACAGCCACGAGGGCTTGCTTATCGTTGATGGCCCGGTTAGTCCCGGCACCGCGTTCGCCGCTCACTATAACTTGGCGGGCGATGAGATCATTGATATTGAAAACAAAATGTTCACCCACCGGCCGGATTGCTTCGGCTGGCTGGGCGTGGCCCGGGAAATCGCCGGTATCCAGGGGCAGGCCTACAAGAGTCCCGACTGGTACCGTGCCGACATGGCGGTGCCATCTGCCACTAGCCATGACTTACCCCTGGAAGTCCAAAACGAGATTCCAGAGCTCGTGCCACGATTTATGGCGGTGCCAATGGCAAACATTACCATTGGTCCAAGCCCGGTTTGGCTGCAAACAGATCTAGCCAGGGTAGGCGTGCGTCCGATTAACAATATCGTTGACCTGACTAACTACTATATGTTGTTAACAGGCCAGCCGCTGCATGCTTATGATTATGACAAGGTTAAAGCGCTGGATGGGGCTGATCACACGACTATAGTGGTCCGCAACCCGCATTACGACGAGAAACTAACACTGTTAAACGGCAAAGACGTCACGCCGCGTAAAGAAGCCATTGTAATCGCCACCGAAACGCAGGCCATTGGCCTTGGCGGCGTGATGGGCGGCGGCAATACTGAAGTCGACGAAGGCACGACTAATATCATTTTAGAATGTGCCAGCTTCAACATGTACTCTATCCGTAAAACCAGCATGAGCAGCGGCGTTTTTACGGACGCTGTCACCCGTTTTAATAAGGGCCAAAGTCCGCTCCAGAACGCGGCCGTTCTGAGCCAAATCATCAAGGACATACAAGCAGTATGCGGCGGCCAGGTTGCCGGTGAAGCTATTGATCTGAACCACTTGCCGGTTGAGGTGCAGCAGCGCGGTTCACTGTACCTGGACGTAGTTGTATCCCGGGCGTTTATCAATAGCCGGCTCGGCCTTCAGCTGACAACGGAAGATATGTCACGCCTGCTTACGAACGTTGAATTTTCCGTAACAACTGACGGCGACAATCTCACCGTCCGGGCACCGTTTTGGCGTACGGACATTGAAATTGCTGAAGACGTCGTCGAAGAAGTTGGCAGGTTATACGGTTTCGACAAGCTGCCTTTGGAACTTCCTCAGCGGATCATTACGCCGGCGCCTAAAAACAGCCTGCTGGAAACCAAAAAAACGATCCGCCACATCCTTTCCAGTGCCGGGGCTCACGAACTACTGACGTATAGTTTCGTGCATGGCAACCTGCTGGACACCGTAGGCCACAATCGGGACCATGCCTATAAGCTCAGTAACGCGCTTAGTCCGGACCTGCAGTATTACCGCCTCAGCATTACGCCAAGCCTGCTTGAAAAGGTCAACGCTAATATTCGGGCGGGTTACGGCGAGTTCGCTCTATTTGAGTTCGGTAAAGCACATATTAAGGGTGAGCGCAGTCTGGATGAGCCGGCAGTGCCGGGTGAAAAACACCGTTTGGCGTTTGTGTATGCCGCTGATACTAAAAACTGGGCCACGGAACAGGGCGCGGTCTACTACCAGGCGAATGAATATCTGATGCGACTCGTCGATACACTGGGTCTGTCCCGCGGCAAATTACGGCTGGTTCCATTACACGGCAGTTTCGACGCTGCCAATGCGGCTGTTGATGCCTGGGTAGCCCCGTATGCCCGCCAACGCAGCGCCCTGGTTATGTATACGCTTGATGGCGCGCCGAACGGCAGTGACACGTTGATTGGCGTAATTGGGGAATATAAGCCCTCCGTCGTAAAAGCCCTGAAACTGCCTCAAGCAACCGCCGGATTCGAGTTGGACACGTTGCTATTACAACTGGCGGCTCGTCAGAATGTAGCAGGCCGGTATACGCAGTTGCCAAAGTACCCGTCGCTCAGCCAGGATATATCACTCAAAGTTAGCCGTGAGGTTACCTATCAGCAAGTATATGACTGCATCTGGCAGGCGCTGCAGGCAGCTGAACTGGCTGGAATGCTGCCGCGGCTTACGCCGCTTGATATATATCAGCGCCAGGACGACGCCGAACATAAGCAGATCACTTTGCGCCTGACGGTCGCTTCATACGAAAAGACTTTGGTCGACGCGGAAGTGGCCCGGTTGCTTGATACCGCTGCCGCCGCTGCCGCCGACCAGTTCGATGCTGAGCGGCTGTAGTATTTTTCTCTGAACATTACGCGGGGCAATATATACTAATAGTTTTAAGAGGAATTTTTAGTACATGAAGCACTTGCTCCGCATCTTGAAGCTGGCCAGCGAACTACGGAAATATTACGTTCTCATCGGTGTTTTTACGGTTTTACTCAGCCTGATGAGCGTTCTCCAGCCGCTGCTTACCGGCTGGGCGATCGACGAGATCAAAAAGGGAACCGGCGCGGACGTCTCGTTCGTGGCCTGGCTGGCTATTATTATATTTGCTACTGATGTCTTCGCGACAATATTTAGTAACATTGGCGGCTATTTTGGTGACCAGATGGCGCTTAAGCTCAATCGTATCTTAAGCCGGAAATACTACAAGCATTTGCTGACACTGCCGCAGAGTTATTTTGACACAGAGTTGTCCGGCAAGATCATCAGCCGCCTCAACCGGTCGATTAATCAGATTACAAACTTCGTGCAGACCATGAGCAATACCTTTCTGCAGTTCCTGTTCACCACGGTGCTGATTTTGAGTATTGTCGCTTATTATAGCTGGCAAACGGCGCTGATGATGCTGTCGTTGTATCCGGTGTATATTTTCCTGACAACCCGTACCAGCCAAAAATGGCGCGACTGGCAGGCTGAGAAAAACCACAACTTTGATATCGCTAACGGCCGGTTCGGCGAAGTCATCAACCAGGTAAAAGTGGTTAAGAGTTTTCTGCGTGAAAAGAGCGAAGTGCTGCATTTCGATACTTTTTACGGCAAAGCCCTCGCCGTTAACCGGCCGCAGTCAAAGTACTGGCATAGCCATGATATCTATCGCCGTCTGGTGCTTAACGTTATCTTTTTGGGTATATATCTGTACATTTTTACCCAGGGTGCCCAGGGACATCTGGCAGCCGGAGCGGTCGTGACACTAATTCTGTACGGTACGCAAATCCGCATTCCTATTTTTACTATCAGTATGCTGGTTGATTCGTGGCAGCGCGCGGTGTCCGACAGCAAAGACTACTTTGACATCATGAACCTGAAACCGGCCATCGCTGATGCCCCCGATGCTGGCACGCTCAAGGTTACCGACGGCAGCGTTAAACTGAAAAACGTCAACTTCGGGTATACGGCTGACAAACCCGTCCTTAAAAACATCAATCTGACGATAGCCGCCCATACTAAAGTCGCGCTTGTCGGCGAGAGCGGGGAAGGCAAGTCAACGCTGACCAACCTGATTATGCGCCTGTATGAGCCTACCAAAGGCACTATTGCGATTGACAAGCAGGATATAGCGGGCGTTACGCAAGCCTCGCTGCGCGGTAACATCGGCGTCGTCTTCCAGGAGCCGGCACTGTTTAGCGGCACTATCCGGGAAAACATAGCCTACGGGCGCCCGGAAGCCGGCATGGACGAGGTTATTGCCGCCGCTAAAGCTGCTAATGCCCACAGTTTTGTCGAAAAATTCAAAGAGGGCTATGATACGCCAATCGGCGAACGCGGCCTGAAACTGAGCGGTGGCCAGAAGCAGCGCATCGCTATCGCCCGGGCTATCCTCAAAGACGCGCCAATCCTGATTTTAGACGAGGCTACCAGCAGCCTGGACAGCCGCAGCGAGCAAATGGTTCAGGAGGCTTTAGAGCACCTGATGAAAGGCCGGACGACGATTATCATCGCCCACCGTCTCAGCACTATTCAGCATGTTGACCAGATCGTCACCATTCGTGGCGGCAGGATTGATGAATGTGGCGCTCCGCATGAACTGGAACGCACCGGTGGCATTTACGCGCAGCTACTGGAGCTGCAGCAGCGGCACAGCGACACGACCAAGACCAAGAAGCTGAAAGAATTTGATATCGCCGGTTAGTAACTCCGCCTTTTCCGGCAGAATTATGCTAGAATCGAATAAGTTATTATTGTCTAGATTAAGAGGGAGTGTTTTAATGGCTACTATTCCGCAGCGGATTTTCGCAGCAAGCGGCGCGATCGTATTTTTTATCAGCTCGATTGCCCTGACCGTATTTGTCATCATTTCAATCGTCCAGGGTGATGATACTGAACAAGCGACCACCCAGACCTCTCAGGAAGGTGCGTTGCAGGGCACTCAACTGGCCGATTACACGCCGGTTGATACGGTGCCTGAGTTGAAAACTGAGGATCTGAAAGCCGGCGAGGGCGCTGAGGTGACCTCCGTCAATAATACGATTACTGCTGACTACACCGGCGCTCTGGCGAAAACCGGCGTTATTTTCCAAAGCTCTCTTGATTCCGGCCAGCAGTTTACCACCCAATTGTCCGGTGTCATCGAAGGCTGGCAAAAGGGTGTCATAGGTATGAAAGAGGGTGGAAAGCGCCGCTTGTACATTCCGGCGGCTCAAGCGTACGGCTCGCAGGAGCAATCCGGTATCCCAGCCAATTCAGACCTGATATTTGATATAACACTTTCAAAAGTAGAATAAGGAGTCCTGCATGCAGCTAGATAATTTCAATCCCCGCGACGATATAATTGAACTGACTAAAATTGACATCGTCGAGGGTAACGGCGACGAAGTTCAGCCCGGCGCTACCATAACCGCACATTATACCGGTGCCGTAGCCGCGACCGGTGTGATTTTTCAGAGTTCCAAGGACTTTGGCGGCCCTATCTCATTTGGCCTGCACCAGGTCATCAAGGGCTGGACTGACGGCGTTCCCGGCATGAAAGTCGGCGGCACCCGCCGTTTGCTTATTCCCGCGGACCAGGCTTATGGTGCGACGCCTCCTCCCGGCTCAGGTATTCCGGTAAACGCGGCTCTGGTCTTTGATATCGAGCTGGTCGCGATTGACGCCTAGTACAGTCTAAAACACAACATATAGTGCCTTGAACTCAGCATAAGCGCTATATATACTATTTTGTAGGGTATAATAAACACATAGATAATTGCTTACGGAGGGTTCATTATGGCTAAAGACATCACGATTTACACGACAAACACCTGCGCTTACTGCGTCATGGTTAAAAAGTGGTTGGACAGCAAGAGCCATAACTATAGCGTCATCAATCTTGACGAGCAGCCTGAAAAGCAGGCCGAGGCTCTGCAGCTCAGCGGTGCCCTGACCGTACCGATTACGGTTGTTACCAAACAGGACGATTCCAAAGAGGTTATTGTAGGATTTAACCTCTCTAAATTAGCTCCGGCTGTAGCTTAGGACCCAGGCTATGACTGATACTGCTACCGATATTCCGAGCATTCCCGTCCATGACGTCATTATTATCGGCGCTGGCCCCGCGGCGCTGACAGCTGCCATTTATACGACCCGTGAGGACATCGAGACGCTGCTTTTTGAACGCGGCGTCATTGGCGGTCTCGCTGCGGTAACTGACATGATTGATAATTATCCTGGTTTCCCCGACGGTATCGAAGGTTTGACGTTGGCCGACAGCCTGCAAAAGCAGGCCGAACGTTTCGGCGCGGTCATCGAGCTCGGTGAAGTTAGCAGAATTATCGACGAAGGCACATACAAGCGCCTCGAAACCACCAGCGGTGACATGCGCGCTAAAGCCGTACTGATTGCCACCGGTAGTGACTATAAGAAAATCGGTGTACCGGGCGAAATGGAATATTATGCCCGCGGTGTCCATTACTGCGCGACTTGTGACGGCGCCTTTTACCGTGACAAGCGGCTGGTAGTCGTCGGCGGCGGAAACTCAGCCGTCCAGGAAGCGATGTTCCTGACTCGTTTTGCCAGCCATATTGACCTGCTAGTACGCGCCGACCATCTCCGCGCCAGTGATGTTTTGCAACATGACCTGGAAAAACATAAGGACAAGATCACTGTTCATTTCAATACGACAACTGATGAAATCGTTGGCGAGGATAATAAAGTAGTTAAAGTTGTCGGTACCGATAAAACAACCGGGCAGAAGGTCGACTTTGAGACCGATGGTGTCTTTGTGTTCGTGGGTCTTGACCCGAATTCCCAGTTCCTGAAGGAGTCCGAAATAAAGCTTGACGAGATCGGCTTCGTATTAACCGACGAGCATCTGCAGACCCAAATGCCTGGCGTGTTCGCGGCCGGCGATATCCGCAGCGGCGCTACGATGCAAATCGCTTCCGCGGCTGGCGAGGGCGCTACGGCAGCTCTCAAAATCCGTGAGTACCTCGAAGGGCATCCGCACCCGGTCCAGAACTAGGCTAAAGTTAGGCTTCCGCGTAGCCATCGAAATAATCGAACACAATCCGGTATTGTGGAATACTATAATCGGTTTCAAGTGATGACCGGAGGCTCTCCACCATACGCATCGACCCTGAAAGGTATATTTGAGATTCGGGCTGCAGAGCAGCTACGATATCAGCCGCTGATAAACGTGTGCTGCGCAGTTCTACCGGAGAAGCGGTCGAATCATAAGGAGTATTGACAGAGGGTGTATATATGTAACGTGTCAAGGGGCAAAGCTCGGCGTAGCGGTCAAATACTTCCTGCAAAGCCATGTCGCTCGTGCTGGACGCCGCGTAGAGCAGGGTAACCGCGCGTTTTTCCTGCATGTAAAGCAACTGGCGCACTATACCGCTGAAACTGGCGATGCCAACGCCGCCGGCTACGAATACCAGCGGCGTGTCTGTAGTCAGGGGCAGAATCATGTCACCCATAGGGTCGGTAATGGTAACCGCTTCGCCAGGCCGAAGGGCCAGCAGGCTTTGTTTATAAGTGCTAAGAATATCGCCATTTACGCGTGTGGTAATGCATAACAGCTCTTCATGGGGGCTGGACGAAAGCGTCATGGTACGGGTTGTGCCGCGTTCGTCGGGCTGGGCGTGGGCTATAATTATGTCGGTGTACTGGCCGGCTTCATAACGAAACTGAGATTCCGGCTTAAAGTAGAAACTCATAATCGTTTGAGCTTCGTTTTCCCAATGACGCTTGACGTAGACGGCTCGCATACGTCGCCTCTAGCTAATGCTGTCCCGTGCCGCAAGTAGTTTGTCGGGGTGGTTAGTTACGAACCAGACACCGGGATACATGGCGTGGAGGCGCTTAGCCTTGCGAGCATCATCAACTGAGTAAATCTGAATTTGAATACCCCGCTTGCGCGCCGCGTTATAAATAAACGGGTTCATCAAAAAGTATTTCATAGTCAACCCGTCGGCCCGTTGTTTAACGGCGCTGCGGATGACACCGAAAGGCAGGTATCGGCGATGGTAAAACGCGAGTAAATGTGTCGCGTGCTGCTTGCTGTAAGTAATGACTGAGGGATGTTGGGAGCCTATTGTCATGTCCATGTGGCCGTACTGTGCAAGCAGGGCGAACAGGGCTGGAAGTTCGGTGCTGATTTTGATATCGACTAAAACCGGCACGTCATCGATGATGGTAAGCACTTCGGACAACAAAGGTATCGTGTTATTCTCGGAAAGTTTCTGCTGCCGCAATTCCTGATAGGTCAGGTCGCTTATCCGTTCCAGGGAGCCATTGACACGCCACAGCCTGTCGTCATGGCAAACGACGAATTGCTTATCTTTTGTTATTTGTACGTCAAGTTCGATGATGTCGACACCGAGTTTTTTGGCTAGTTTAAAGCCTGGAAGTGTATTCTCGACGGCCAGGCCCTTGGCGCCGCGGTGGCCGACAATCTTCGTTCGCATAGTCTTTTTTATCATAGATCTGTATCTGTTACCCGAGTATTTAGTGTACAATAAAGCCTAACCAAGTACTAATTTTCAGAGAAGGAGAAAGCATTATGGCAGATTTTAACGTTGTACTGGAACCGGGTGATTATGAAAACGGTCTCGTGAACACAGTGGTTGAAATTCCACAGGGTTCCAGCCTGAAAGTCGAGTGGGATCGCAAGCGTGCCTGTTTTATGCTGGACCGCGTCGAACCGCAGATTTTTGCCAAGCCGGTTAACTACGGTTTTATCCCGGGTACGCTCGACGAAGACGGCGACGAACTGGATACGCTGGTTGTCTGCCATGAACCAATTGCTACCGGCGTATGGCTGGAGGGTAAAGTTATTGGCGTGCTGAACTTCGAAGACGACGGCGAAATGGACTACAAGGTCGTCGTTGTTCCGGCTGATGACCGCAATACCGGTGACAGCATTAACTCTATCGATGATCTCGGTGAACGCTGGAAACAGCAAATAGAGTACCACTTCGCGCACTACAAAGACCTTAAGAAGCCCGGTACGACAAACGTCCAGGGATGGGGAGACGTGGAGGCCGCTAAGGCAGTGATCGCTGAGTCTATCGAGCGGTTTAAGAACCAATAGAGACTTCCTGGTTTTAACCATCTACTTGCGTTATAAAGCTTGTGCTTTTACAATAAAGGCACAAGCTTTTACTTTATCTAACGTAGGGGGACGGAAATACATGAAGACACGGGTGGCTATTAACGGTTTCGGTCGCATTGGCCGTAACGCTTTTAAGGTCGCGAATGAACGGACCGATATAGAGATTGTCGCGATTAACGACCTGACCGACACTAAAACATTGGCTCACTTGCTTAAGCACGACAGCAACTACGGCGCTTACGCCCGTGATGTCTCGCATGACGACGAAAACATCATTGTTGATGGCCGCAAAATTAAAGTCTACGCCCAGCGTGACCCGGCTGAACTGCCATGGAAAGACCTGGATATCGATGTGGTTATCGAGTCCACTGGTTTCTTTGTTGATCCCGCTAAGGCCCGGGCGCATATTACCGCTGGTGCTAAGAAAGTCGTCCTGAGTGCTCCAGCCAAAGGCGAAGGCGCGACAACGGTTGTGCTCGGCGTAAACGAAGACAAACTGGAAGGTGCCAGCGATATCATCTCTAATGCTTCATGTACCACTAACTGTATTACTCCAGTCGCCGCGGTTATCGAGAGCGCCTTTGGTATCGACAAGGCTATGATGACTACCGTCCACAGCTATACCGCCTCACAGGCCCTGCAAGATGCTCCTGCCAAGGACCTGCGTGAAGCCCGTAATGCCGCTGAAAACATCGTGCCAACTACGACGGGCGCCTCAATCGCCGCCGGCGAAGCTTTACCGGCACTTAAAGGCATCTTCGGTGGTATGAGCGTACGCGTCCCAACCCCGGTCGTATCCTTAAGTGACTTCGTGATCATCACTAAGCGCAATGTGACAGTCGAGGAAGTGAACGAAACTTTCAAGAAAGCCGCTAAAGAGCCGTTTTACCAGGGAATCTTAGATGTTACCGATGAACCGCTCGTCTCTAAGGACTTCATTGGCAATAGCCACTCCAGCATAGTTGACCTCAGCCTGACTGCCGTCGTCGGTGGCAACATGCTGAAGGTTGTCGCCTGGTACGACAACGAATGGGGCTACAGCAACCGTTTGGTCGAAGTAGTTGCCGACACTGGAAAACTTCTCCACAAATAAGCATATGAAAATATATATTGGCGCGGATCATAATGGTTTTGGACTTAAGGCACAGTTAGGTGATTTTCTGCGCCGCTCGGGGCATGAGATTGTCGATGCCGGGGATACGCAGATGAATCCTGAAGATGATTTTCCACAGTACGCCAACAAAGCTGTCGGCATGCTGCTGGCAGATCGGGAGCCAGACGCGCGCGCTATCTTAATCTGCGGCAGTGGCCAGGGTATGTGTATGGCTGCTAACCGCTTTAAGGGTATCCGGGCCAGCTTATGCTGGAACCTGGACGAAGCTCGCTCCAGCCGTAATGACGACGACAGTAACGTGCTCTGCATGTCAGCTAAAAGCCTGGCCAGTGATGAGGCGCGGGCAATTGTAACTACCTGGCTGCACACGCCCTTTGCCGGCGCGCCACGCTACAAGCGTCGTTTGCAACAACTTGACGAACTAGGATAAAAATATGAGCGGGGCAAAGGGTACAATCTGTCCAACGGTTACGGCTGAAGATCCGCATCTTTTCCGGCAGCAGATGGAACGGGTGGCTAACTTCGCGACACGCGTGCATATTGACTTGTCCGATGGGAGCTTGTCGCCTAATAAGCTGATCGATCTTGATAAAGTCTGGTGGCCTGGCGGCGTACGGGCAGACCTGCACGTAATGTTGGCCCGGCCGTTCGAACACGTGGAGCTGTACCGGGCGCTGGGGCCTCAACTGGTCATCGTTCATGCCGAAGGTAAGGGTGATTTTAAGGCCTTCGCCGATCTGATGCATGGCCACGGCATTGAAACCGGCATCGCGCTATTACCCGAGACGAGCGTTGAAGCGATTGTTCCCGGATTAGATATGATCGACCACGTCATGATCTTCTCCGGTAAACTTGGCCACTTTGGTGGTGAAGCGGACTTGAAGTTGCTTGATAAAATCAGGCAGCTGAAGCAATTAAAACCAACACTGGAATTTGGATGGGACGGCGGTGTCAATGATAAGAATGCCCGGGCGCTGTATGAAGGCGGTGTCGACGTGCTGAATACTGGCGGTTTTATCCAGCGCAGCCCCCACCCCGAAGCGGCATATGACGCTTTAACGTTAGCGATACTGTAAATCAGACCATTACTGTTATAATCATAAGCAAGATGGGTTACTTGATGGATAAAAGGGATTACCAATGAACCGTAAACTTTCCGTTGATCGTTTAGAAACAGTCGCTAATGATATCCGCGAGGACATTATTCGCATGCTCGAGCACGCCGGCAGTGGCCACTCGGCAGGTCCGCTCGGGCTGGCCGATATTTTCGCGGCCTTATACTTTGATGTTATGCAGCACGACCCGAAGCATCCTGACTGGGAAAAACGGGATATATTATTACTAAGCAACGGTCACTGCGTGCCGGTTCGCTACGCAGCCATGGCTCACGCCGGCTATTTCCCCCGCAAAGAGCTGCTAACGCTGCGTAAGCGGGGCTCCCGTTTGCAGGGACATCCCGAACGTACTAAATTGCCTGGGCTGGAAAATACCAGCGGACCGCTCGGTTCAGGACTCAGCCAGGCCTGCGGCATGGCGCTGGCTATGCGTATGAACAATGAGTTGCATCGTTGGGTATATGTCGTGATGGGTGACGGCGAACTGGACGAAGGCAACATTTGGGAAGCGGCCATGCTGGCTGGTAAGGAAAAACTGCACCATGTGATCGGCATAATTGACCGTAATAACATCCAGATTGATGGCCCGACAGAAAATGTGATGCCGCTGGAAAACCTGAGGGGTAAATGGGAAAGCTTCGGCTGGCACGTCCTGGAGATCAATGGCAATGATGTAGAGGCTGTGATTGACGCCTGTGCCATGGCCCGAGCCATTATTGAGAAACCAGTGATGATTATTGCCCATACTATTCCGGGCAAGGGTGTCGACTTTATGGAAGGTGACTTCCACTGGCACGGCGCGCCGCCAAACCACGAGCAAGCCGTAGAGGCCCTGAAAGAACTGCGTACCCTAGGCGGACGGATTAGGAGCGAACATGAGTAATTTATACTTGGCAGATTTAAGCGGCGAGCTACAGCAGGAGCCGATTCGTAAGGGATTCGGCCGTGGCCTGTTGGAGGCGGGTAAGCGGAATGAAAACGTTGTTGCCGCTTGCGCCGACCTCACTGAATCAACCCAGATGCACCTGTTTAAGGAACAGTTTCCTGAACGTTTCGTGGAAATCGGCGTCGCCGAGCAAAATCTGGTAACCGTCGGTTCCGGCTTGGCAGCAATGGGCAAGATTCCTTTTGTCAGCTCGTACGCCGCTTTTAGTCCTGGGCGAAACTGGGAACAAATCCGCACGACTATTTGTTTGAATGAAATGCCCGTCCGGGTTGTCGGCTCGCATGCTGGCGTATCCGTCGGGCCTGACGGCGCGACCCACCAGATGCTGGAGGACATCGCGCTCATGCGCGTACTGCCGCACATGGTGGTAATTTGCCCGGGAGATTCTTTGGAGGCTGAAAAGGTGACTTTAGCACTGGCTGAAGACAAACGTCCGGCTTACCTGCGTCTAGCCCGCGAGGCAACACCCATTATTACGACCGCTAAAACACCCTTCGAAATCGGCAAAGCCTACGTATACAACGCCGGCGCCGATGTAACTATCATCACGACTGGCTCCATGACCTATCAAGCACTGGCGGCGGCTGAAAAGTTGTACAAAGACGGCATTGAGGCCGAGGTGATTCATGTGCCGACTATCAAACCGTTAGACCGTGAAACGATTCTCAAAAGTGTCCGCAAAACCCGTTGTGTGGTAACAGCCGAAGAAGCTCAGGCTGCCGGCGGGCTGGGCGGTGCGATTGCCGAACTGCTGGCCGATGAATGCCCGGCGCCTATGGTACGAATTGGTATGAAAGATCGTTTTGGTGAGTCGGGCGCGCCCAACGAGCTGTTAGAATACTTTGGTTTGGATGCCAAGCACATCCGTTTAGCGGCTCATCACGTGGTCGACCGCAAGTAGAAATAGCGTATAGTTTTATCTATCAGGAAATAACCGCACTTTAGAATTGTACGTTACAACGTACGCTCCAGTGTACAATTCTAACTTTGAGGTTTTTGGTAACCGCAAAACGAATCAACAGGGAGCCTAGTGGCAATTTAAAACATAAGCATGTATAATGCGGCTAAAGCATAAGTATAAAAGGGTGGGACAATAAATGCCGTTAACACTTCGTCAAATTCGTCAAAATTGCGCTGACGCGCGCGAGACCATGGAGCGGGCTCGCCGCGAACACTACGCGCTAGGCGCTTTCAATCTCGATAACCAGGAAACACTGCGGGCGGTCGCACAGGCTGCCAAGAATAAAAACGCGCCGGTGCTGGTAGAAATCAGCCAAGGTGAAGTGGATGCCCTGGGCCTGGAAAACGTCCGCGATATGGTCGACAACTACAAGGCTATCCTGGGCATCGAAATGTATATCAACCTGGATCACTCGCCATCGGTGGCAGCCGCGAAAGCCGGTATTGACGCCGGTTACGAATTTATTCACATCGACATTTCACAGGCACAGCATGACGCTACCGAAGAAGAGATTATCGCGGCGACCCGTGAGGTAGTCGAATATGCGGAGATGACCGGCGCCTTGGTCGAAAGCGAGCCGCATTACTTCGGCGGCAGTTCAAATTTCCATACGGAAAAAATTGATTATAATGAAATCCGCAAGACTTTCAGCACGCCAGAAGGCGCCTATCATTTTGTGAAGTCGACAGGAATTGACACTTTCGCGGCTGCCGTGGGCAACCTCCATGGAAAGTATCCGGTACCAAAGAAAATCGACCTGGAACTGCTGCAGCAGATCCGTAACGCCATTGACTGTAACATATCACTGCACGGCGGCAGCGGCACGCCCGGACACTACTTCGTGGACGCGGTGAAGATCGGTGTCACAAAAGTGAACATCAACTCCGATATGCGCTATGCCTACCGCAAGACATTAGAAAAGGTACTGGCTGATGACCCGACTGAGTACGCTGTGGTAAAACTGATGCCAAAAGTCATCGCTGCTGTCCAGGAGGTAGTCGAAAGCAAGATTGACACCTTTAACAGCACCGGCAAGGCCTGGATCCGATAAAGTTGTAATTGTATTAGCATAAGCTGTATACTACGAGTAAATAATATGAAGTGGTGGGATTTATCAATGAGCGACAAAATTGACGTCTTGAGCATCGGCGACATAGTAACTGATGCTTTTATCAAGCTGGCCGACGATCAGGCGTGGACCTATGTGGATGAACATGGCCGCAAAGTCCTGGCAATGGAATTCGGCACTAAAGTTCCGTTTGCCGACGCTAATGTGGTTACGGCCGTAGGTAATGCCGCTAACGCGGCAGTGGCCTTCGCGCGGCTTGGCCTGAACAGCGGTTTCGTGACTAATGTCGGCGGCGACCAGGAAGGCCGCGACATGATTACGGCGCTGCATAACGAGCACATCGATACTCGTTTCGTACGTGTCAACCCAGGTCTTAAAAGCAACTACCACTACGTTTTGCGCTACGGTGCCGAGCGGACTATCCTTATTAAGCATGAAGAGTATGATTATCACTGGCCGTCGCTAAAGCCCGCCGAAGTACCGGCGTGGCTGTACTTCAGTTCCATTAGCGAGCACGCAATTCCTTATCATGATCATGTCGCTGATTGGCTGGACGAAAACCCCGACGTTAAATTAGCCTTCCAGCCTGGAACGTTCCAGATGGAAGCTGGCGCCGAGCGCCTCAAGCGCCTGTATGCCCGTAGCGAGGTACTGATTCTGAACCGTGAAGAAGCCGTGCTGGTTGGCGGCGGTAATCACGAAGATTTGCATGACCTGATTAACAAGCTCCATGACCTCGGCGCCAAAATCGTCGTAGTAACCGACGGTCCTGACGGTGCTTACGCCAGCGATGGTGAAAATCGCTTTAGAATGCCTCTCTATCCTGATCCAGCTGAGCCGGTCGATCGCACTGGTGCTGGCGATGCTTTTGCCAGTACCTTCGTCGCCGCGCTTATCAAGGGTAACAGTCTGGAGGGCGCGCTTCAGTGGGCACCGATCAACTCTATGAATGTTGTCCAAAAACTTGGTGCCCAAGCCGGTCTGCTGTCCGAGAAAGAACTCGAAGAATATTTACGCAGCTCACCCGAGTGGTACCGTCCGGAGCGGTTCTAGCGATAGTACTATCATCACGCTTGTGGTAATCTGATATATATGACGAGGGCACTTTCCGAACTCCTGGGGGCGCGCGAACCGGCTTTTCACATGCATCTGCAGCAGCTGGAAAGAAACGCCGGTGCTCCGAGCGCTGACATCCGTTTGTCAGTTGAGGTGCAGCAGCGCATGCGGCAAACCATCACGGCGCTAGGCCTGGACGCCGATGATACTACGGGCCGTGAACTATATGCTGCCCTTGGCCAGCGTTTATGTGCCGATGAAGCAGCCTTCGCGAAAGCTTTAGAGAAGGGTTCTACAAAAATAGACGACCCGATTACGCGCGTCGCAATGACGCTTAAGCAGCACATCGAGCCAACTAAGGTATTTGCCCTGAAGCCATCAGTGGCAAAGCGGTTGTTGAAAGCCCTGATGCCTAAAAAAACCATGAAAGCCCTGGGCTATCGTTCGGTTGATTCGATGTTAAAGCATGAGGCGGTAGCAAGCTTATTCGCCGCCGCCTGGTTACTGGAAACAGAGCAGTGGATACGCCGCATGCACACCGCCTACGGTAAGCTCAGTCCCACTGACTTCGAGACGCGTGAGATTAGTATTGATCACCCGAATTCCAAGCGCTGGCAATTGCTGGCTGAAACCACAGTAGCCACTAAGAAGCACAATATTGTCAGTTTTAAAGAGCTTGGTGCCGTCGTTCTGCTGCCACTTCCAAGCGAGGCGAAACGGCCTGAGCTGCCATTGTTAGCCACTGCTATTTTGACACTCCATGCCGTTAATGATATTTATGCCGCGTCGACATTCCTCAAGCTACATCAGCTGCAGGGACAGTTTGGGCAAGTTGTTAAAACTGTCGCCCTCGGCAAGGCAACGGTAAGCGCTACTTTTCTTGACCAGCCGATATCGTGGGCCATGGTACAGCGTTTCTATGCTCGTTTTAGCCACTTGGTCCATGATGAGATTTTAGAAGGCCTGGAACTAACGGTTGAGGCGAAAGATTTTGCCTGGCAGGGTGTTGAGCAGACTCTTGCCCGGATTGAACCTTCTCTGCAAATGTGGGCCGATACCCACCACGTTGCGCATTATGACGTTAGCGGCCCGGTTTCCGCTAACCTAACCGACCTGGTATTGAGCCACTGCAACAAATTACCGTACGAACAGCGTCTTATTCAGCACTTCAGGCATGAGCTGCGTACGGAACTATCCCTGCGTTACCTCAGTTTTGAACGTTTGCAGCAAACAGTTCATGAGCAACTACACCGGCAGTTCGCGTTCGAACCAGTAACGGCTTAAACAGTTAAACAGACTAAAAGGAATAATATGTATCAGATTTGTGTATCAGGGGCCGCTAAAGGCGAAAGCGTTGAAGAAGGTAAAGAATTAGCGCTGCAAGTAGGCGCGGCCATCGCGCAGGCCGGCCATGCCCTTATGACCGGCGCGACAGTCGGCCTGCCAAATTATGCTGCCGAAGGCTATAAAGCCGCCGGCGGTACCATGAGTTTTGGCATATCACCGGCTAGCAGTAAAGTGGAGCATGTCCGCAAGTACCGCCTGCCCACTGAAGCTTACGACGTCATTTTGTATAGCGGCCTGCACTACGTCGGCCGCGACTCTTTACTAATTACTTCTTCTGACGCGGTTGTCAGTATCGGCGGGCGCCTCGGTACTTTGCACGAATTCACTATCGCCATGGAGAGTGATACGCCAATCGCGTTCCTGCAGGGCGCAGGTGGTGTATCTGAGCAAATCGGGGCACTATTGGAACTGGCTACACCGCTGAAGAGCGGGGCGATCGTACAGTTTAATACTGATCCGGATGAGCTGGTGCATAACCTCACGAAGGCGCTCGACAATGAACTGGGCGCACTCAAGAGTCTCTACTACTAGCTCTTATACGGCGTTATTGCTTAAACTTGCTACAATATATTAGTGAGTAAACTCAAACTGCATAGCGACTATACACCTCAGGGAGACCAGCCTGCTGCCGTGGCGCAGTTAGTAAAAGGTATTAATGAGGGGCTGCATCACCAAACGCTGCTTGGCGTGACCGGTTCTGGTAAGACGTTTACCATGGCGAATATCATCGAAAAGGTACAAAAGCCAACGCTGATACTGAGCCACAACAAAACTCTGGCAGCGCAGCTGTACGGTGAGTTTAAGAACTTTTTTCCGGAAAATGCCGTCCACTATTTTGTCAGTTATTTCGATTACTACCAGCCGGAAGCCTATATTGCCCGTTCTGACACATTTATCGAAAAAGACAGCCAGATTAACGAAGAAATCGACCGGTTGCGCCATGCTGCCACCGACGCGCTCCTCAGCCGCCGCGACGTAGTAATTGTTGCCAGTGTGAGTTGTATTTATGGCATTGGTTCGGTCGAAGACTATGATGGTTTGTCTATCAATGTCGCTCGTAATGAACGTAGGGTACGCGACAAGTTCCTGCGCCAGTTAACCGACATCCAGTATCAGCGTAATGACGTCGATTTCCACCGTGGAACCTTCCGGGTCCGTGGTGACGTGGTGGACGTATTTCCTGCCGGTGAAGAAGTAGCCTATCGTATTGAATTTTTTGGCGATGAAGTGGACCGCATCACCCGCCTGGAGCCATTGACCGGAGAAATTTTAGCTAACCTCGATGAACTGAAAATCTTCCCAAGTTCCCATTACGTGACGCCGCACGACAAACTCAAAGTCGCCCTAGGGCACATCGAACACGAACTTGACCAGCGTTTAGCCCAGTTCCGCCTAGAAGGCAAGTTACTCGAAGCTCAGCGCCTGGAGCAGCGTACCCGTTTCGACCTGGAAATGCTGGAAGAAACCGGTTTCGTGAAGGGGATTGAGAACTACAGCCGTTACTTAACGAACCGCGAACCGGGCGAGCAACCGGCCACCCTGATGGACTATTTCCCGGACGACTACCTCTTGTTGGTCGACGAAAGCCACATGACCATTCCGCAGATCCGCGGCATGTATAACGGCGACCGGGCCCGCAAGGAAGTGTTGGTGGAGCATGGCTTCCGCCTGCCAAGCGCCCTCGACAACCGGCCACTGACGTTTACTGAGTATGAACGCCATGTAAACCAGGCTGTTTATGTCTCGGCGACGCCGGCCGATTATGAAATCTCGCGCAGTCCCGAACCTGCCCGCCAGGTTATCCGCCCAACCGGGCTGTTGGATCCGGTTATCGAAGTCCGTCCGATCGAAGGCCAGATCGACGACTTGATAGGTGAAATCCGCGACACAATCGCTAAGCGCCAGCGTATACTCATTACGACGTTAACCAAGCGTATGTCCGAAGACCTTACCGAGTACTTAAAGGAACTAAACATTAAAGTCGCCTACCTGCACAGCGATGTCGACACGCTTGACCGTACGGATATTCTGCGGGACCTGCGTCTCGGTACGTATGATGTCGTAGTCGGCATCAACCTGTTGCGTGAAGGTCTCGACTTACCCGAAGTCTCGTTGGTAGCAATACTGGACGCCGACAAGGAAGGTTTTTTACGCAGCGAATCAGCCTTAATCCAAACTATCGGCCGCGCCGCCCGCCACGTGGAGGGCCGGGTGATTATGTACGCCGATAACATCACCCGCAGCATGAAGGCAGCCATGGACGAGACGACGAACCGCCGAGCGATCCAGGAGACGTACAACAACGAGCATGGTATTACGCCGACTGGTATTTCGCGTGCCGTGGAAAAGGGGATGCGCCCCGACTTACCTGAAGAGGCTAAAAAGGCCAAACTGGATCTTAAGAAAATTCCCAAGGATGAATACAAGCATCTATTGAAAGATTTGAACCGGCAAATGGAGCTGGCGGCGGCTAACCTGCAGTTCGAGCAGGCGGCCGAGCTGCGCGATGTCATCAATGACATCAAAGCCAAAATGTAACGCGCCACAGATTCCTTAGGCGCTTTTCCCGAGGATGTGTCTAAACAAGTCTTGCGCAGTCTGCTATAGTTAAGTAAATATGGCCGACCTCACACGGGACGATATCCTTAAATTAGCGCGTTTAAGCCGCATTGACCTCGAAGATTCCGAGGTTGCTAGTTATCTGTCTGAAATGGCGGAGATTATCAAATATGTCGAACTGCTGCAGTCAGTAGATACCACCGGCTTGGCGCCGACCGCTCAAGTTACCGGTCTGACAAATGTTATGCGTGAAGATGAGACGTGGGATTACGGCTATCCCGCGCACGACCTCATGAAAAATGTACCGGCCACCGAAAAAGATCAGATCAGGGTCAAAAGGATGATAGGTTAGACTGATGAGCAGCGTATGGATGTCCGTCACCAAAATAGCCAGTAAGGTACAGGCTGGCGAACTGAAGGCCACAGAGCTGGTTGAGCAGTCACTGGCTATGATCGCCGAAAAGGACGAATACCGGGCAATCATCGCTACCACATCTGAACGCGCCCGGAGCCGCGCTACAGAGATTGACGCTAAAGTCGCAAACGGCGAAACAGTCGGCGTCTTAGCCGGCGTGCCATTTATCGCAAAAGATAACTTTTTAGTATTTGGCGCTGAAACAACCGCTGCCAGCAACATTTTGAAAGGTTTCGACGCGCCGTATCAAAGTACTGCCGTCGAGCGCCTGGAAGCTGCCGGCGCCATCTGTGTCGCCAAAGCCAATCTCGATGCTTTTGCCCACGGTTCCAGCACAGAAAACAGTGATTTTATGGTTACGAAAAATCCGGTTGATCCAACACGCGTGCCCGGTGGTTCATCGGGTGGATCAGCTGCCGCTGTCGTGCTTGACCTGGCGCCATTCGCGCTGGGAACGGACACCGGCGGATCGATTCGCCTGCCGGCCAGTTTTTGTGGTGCTGTCGGTTATAAACCAACCTACGGCTTAGTTTCCCGCAGCGGCGTAGTCGCTATGGCCAGCAGCACGGACGTAATCGGCCCCTTAACTCGTACCGTCGAAGACGCCGCAGTCGTAATGAGTGTTATGGCAGGCAAGGATCGCCTGGACAGTACGACTATCGACAGTACGCCTGCCGAATTCCTCGAACTAACCGGTGAACTCAAGGGTAAAAAAGTCGGTGTTATAAAAGAATATATGAGCGAGGGTCTCGACGCGGGTGTGCGCGCCCGAATTGAAGCTGCTATTGCCAAGATGGAAGAAGCCGGCGCGCTGGTAAGTGAAATCAGTCTGCCATCACTGCCGTTGGCTCTGGCAGCCTACTACATTATTTGTCCGGCCGAGGTTAGCAGCAACCTCAGCCGTTACGACGGTCAACGCTATGGTTACACTTATACGGAAGCCGAAAACCTGAGTGAAAGCTTTAGTAAGTCGCGCTCCATCGGCTTTGGCAAAGAGGCCAAGCGCCGAATTATGATCGGCACCTACGTGCTGTCCAGCGGTTATTACGACGCCTACTACAAGAAAGCGCAGACGGTACGCACCAAGCTTATACAGGAATTCCAGGGAGCATTCGAGCAGTTTGATTTTCTGGTTGGTCCTGTAGCGCCAACACCGGCGTTTAAGATCGGCGAGAATACCGCTGACCCGCTGCAGATGTACCTGACTGATATTATGACCGTCGCCGTCAGTTTAGCTGGCATACCGGCCGTCAGTATACCTGCCGGTTTGAGTGATGGCCTGCCGGTTGGTCTGCAGATTATGGCCGCTCAACGTAAAGATAAAGAATTATTATCGGTCGCCCAGGCTACCGGGGAGTTACTTGTATGATAGACCTGAATGCTCTGCTGGCGGCCGCTGCCGTATTGGTCATTTTGGCCCTGCTGTTTGGCACTACGGCAATAAAGCGCCGTACGCGCAAAGCGCTCAACAGTGAATACTTCGGTAACCGCTGGAAAGAGCTGCAAAAGCTGTGCGGCGATAAAACCACCTGGCCGCTTGCAGTCATTGACGCCGATAAATTGCTTGATGAAGCGCTTCGTAAGAGCCGCGTTAAAGGCAAGACTATGGGTGAACGTCTGGTAACTGCCCAGCATGATCTCACGAATAATGACGCCGTCTGGTTCGCCCATAAACTGCGTAACAAGCTAGTACACGAGCAGTATTCCGGCCTCAAGGAAAACGACGTCAAGAACGCTCTGATTGGGTTTCGCCAGGCCCTAAAAGACTTAGGGGCTTTGAAATGAGAGATGATTACACTGCGACTATAGGTATTGAGTGCCACGTGCAGCTTAAAACAGTCACAAAATTATTTTCAGCGGTTGGCAACGATGCCCGTGAAGCACCCCCTAACACCCTGGTGAGTCACATAGATTTTGGCCTGCCTGGCGCTTTGCCTGTGCTCAACAAAGAAGCCGTCCATTTGGCGATGAGGGCGGCCTTCGCGCTTGGCTCTGAACCGCAAAAGTTCAGCAAGTTTGACCGCAAGCATTATTTCTATCCTGATCTTCCGCTCGGTTATCAGATTACCCAGTTTGACGAGCCAATTATTCTCGGCGGCTCGATAACCGTTGATGTCGACGGCCAGCAAAAAACCATCGGCATTACCCGGGCTCATCTTGAAGCGGATGCCGGTAAAAGTACCCATCCGGCCGGTCCAGGAAAGAGCGACTACAGCCTGGTTGACCTCAACCGGGCCGGCACGCCGCTGCTTGAGATTGTCTCGGAGCCGGACATGCACGCCGCCGCGGAGGCTAAAGCCTATGCCCACGAGCTCTACCTGCGTATGAAGTACGCCGATGTGTCCGAAGCCAACCTGTATTACGGCAATATGCGCTTTGACGTAAATGTCAGTGTCAGTAAGAACATGGATCTGGGCACCCGTACTGAAACCAAGAACATCAATAGCTTCCGGGCCGTGGAAAAGGTTGTCGAGTACGAGATCAACCGCCAAATTGAGGTTCTGGAAGCTGGCGGACAGATTGACCAGGAAACCCGGGGCTGGGATGACGCTAAATTGAAGACATTCAGCCAGCGCAGCAAAGAAGATGCCCATGATTACCGTTATTTCCCCGATCCCGACCTGCCACCCGTTGTCCTCAACCAGGAATACATCGAGGAGGTCAGGGCTGAGATGCCGGTTCTACCAGATGAATTCCGTGCTTTATTTAGCGAAATAGGCTTGGACAGTAAGACTTCCAGTGACCTTTTAGCCGTACCAAGTACTGCCGCGCGGGTAAAACGCGTCTACGAGGCCGCAGACGCGTCACACGCTAAACGTGTGGCCTTTTGGCTGCTCCAGGGCCAAAAGGCCACTGACGCTTCTATAGAGGAAGGCAACAGCACTACTGAGCCTTCCGACACCATCAGTGACGAAAAGTATCTTACTGTGTCGCGCATGGTAGCTGATAACAAGCTTAGTTCGACCACAGCTAAAGAACTGTTAACTGCGCTGCGTACCAGCACGGCGAATCCTGAAACACTAGCTGGCGAGCTGAACCTTATCCAGGAATCAAACGAAGATGCTCTGATTACCATTGTTGACCGGGTTTTAGCGGATAACGCCAAAGCAGCCGAAGACGTCAAAAATGGCGAAATGAAGGCTATTGGCTTCCTGGTCGGCCAGGTCATGAAGGCTTCGCAGGGCAAAGCAAACCCCGGGCTGGCTCAGCAGCTTATTAAGCGGCAACTCGGCCTGTCGTGATAGACTGAAAGCATAATCCGGAGGCAATCACTACATGGCACGAGTAACTAAAGCAGTCATAGCAGCGGCTGGGTTCGGAACCCGCTTTTTACCGCAAACCAAAGCTATGCCCAAAGAAATGCTGCCGCTTATCGATAAGCCGATTATCCAGTATGTGGTAGAGGAGTTAGTCGCAGCCGGTATTCAGGACATTATCATCATCAGTGGTTCCAATAAACGCAGCATCGAGGACCATTTTGACGTGCCAAACCAGGACCTGGTCGGCAACCTGAAGGCCGGCGGTGCGAAGAAGCAGCCGCTGCTCGCGCAGGTCGAAGCCATTGGCAACCTGGCGAATTTCGTGTACATTCGCCAAAAGGGCCCGTACGGAAACGCGACGCCGGTTGTCTGCGCGCGCCACCTGCTTGGCAATGAGCCGTTTATTTATACGTTCGCGGACGATTTCTTCGTGTCTAACCCTGGCCGTACCCAGCAGTTGATTGATGTGTACGATACCTATAACGGGTCGGTGTTCGCCTGTAAAACGGTAACTGACGATAGTGAATATGATCGTTACGGCATTGTGGCCGGCACGCAGGTCGCTGATGGCATCCGCAAAGTAGACCATGTAGTAGAAAAACCCGGTAAAGCTGCCGCGCCCTCCAACATGGCCAGCGTCAGCGGATATTTGCTGACTCCGGAAATCTTTCCCTATATTGATAAGGCAATCGCCAGTTATGAAAGCGGAGAACTGATGATCCAGCCCGTTATGCAGGCCATGATAGACGACGGACATGCCTTCTACGCTAAGGAAATTCAGAACGGCAGTTACTATGACACCGGTGACAAGCTGGAGTACTTAAAGACCGTGATTGACTTCGCGCTGAAAGACCCGGACATGGGCGAGGCCGTGAAGCAGTTTATACATGATAAATCCGCCTAAACATTCCAAATAACCGGTAAAGTGAATTTTCTTTCATCATTTAACTACTTTTGGTGATATAACAGTAAGTACGGGCACCTTATAACTACAAATTAATTGGAGAATCCTGGAGACATCTATGGAAAATGCTGAATCTATCCTCGTTATTATTGTCTCGTCATTTCTGACGCTATTTTTAATCGCCGTTATCGTGTTGCTGGTGCTTGTTATCAAATTGGTCAAGCAGCTTAAGAAAATTGCCGATAAAGCTGAAAAAGCAGTCGAGTCGGTAGAACATGCCGGTGATATCTTTAAGAATACCGCGGGACCACTCGGTGCCGCCAAATTTATGCGCAACGTTTATAAGCAGTTTAAGAAGAAGTAAGTCATATGAAAAAAGGATTTAGACAGTTTGCGATCGGAACGTTGATCGCTGGTGCCGCGGGGTTCGTCGCCGGCGTATTAACCGCCCCTAAAAGCGGTAAAGAGATGCGCACGGATATAAAGACGAAGACCGCGGTTACTATCACTGAAGCCGAAGACCAGCTTAAAAAGGCTCATACGGAGCTCAATGATTTGCTTGCCCAGGTAAAGGGCCGCGGCAATGATACAAAGGGCAAGGCGAAGGAAGAGTATGACGAGCTGACTGCCAAAGCCGTGACCGCCAAGCAAAAAGTCCGCGAAATACTGAGTGCCGTACATGAAGGCGATGCCGACAACAAAGAGTTGCAGCGGGCCTTAACAGAGGCGAAGAAGGCCGTTAAGCACCTCAGGCTATACCTTAAGAAATAAAAATTCCCTTACTATACAGCTTGTTGTAAAAAAATAGACCGCCGCTTCCGTACTTCTCGGAAGCGGCTTTTACCTTTATACTTAAGTAGTAAAGAAGGGTAACAGCAGGGTGATAGTACTATGAGTTCGTCCACGCTCCAAGCAAGCGATTATGTGCACTTGCATAACCACACGCAGTACAGTTTGCTCGACGGTCTGACAAAGCTGCCGGCGTTGTTTAATTTTGCCAAAGATACCGGTATGACCGCGGTAGCTATGACCGATCACGGTACCTTATCGGGCGCGATTGATTTCTATAAAAAAGGACTCGACGCCGGTGTTAAACCAATCATCGGCATTGAGACCTATGTGGCTGCCCGTGGGCACAAGGACAAAGATCCACAAAAGGATAAACAGCGTTACCATCTGATCTTGCTGGCCATGAACCACAAGGGTTACCAAAACCTGATGAAGCTCAGCACTGTCGCGAACCTCGAAGGTTTCTATTACTACCCGCGTGTCGACCACGAACTGCTCGAACAGTATAACGAAGGTATTATCGCCTTGAGTGCCTGTATGGGTGGTGAGGTCGGTGACCGCCTCAGGAACGGCCAGTATGACCAGGCTCGTGAAGTTGCTGAGTGGTACAAGAGCGTATTCGGCGACCGTTACTATCTGGAAATTCAAGACCACGGCCATCCTAAGAACGAGTTGTACAGCCCGGAACAGGGCAATATTAACACCCAGGTGCTACAACTGGGCACCGAACTTGATATTCCTGTGGCGCTCACCTGCGACGCCCACTATTTGAAGCATGAGGACCAGGACGCCCACGAAATCCTCCTTTGTGTGGGTACGGGTTCATTCTTAAGCGATGAAAAGCGCATGTCACTTAAGGACTACCCACTGCACGTGGTAGACCCGCAGGAGCTTATCGCGCGCTGGGGAGATGAGCATCCGGAGGTTATCACCAACACCAAGGCGATTGCTGACCGCTGTAACCTGGAAATTGAGCTTGGCAAGATCCTGATTCCTCAGTTCCCAGTTCCGGAAGGCGAAACCGAAGAGTCGTACCTCACGAAGCTGACTTTCCAGGGACTGGCCTGGCGTTACGCCACCGTCCCGGAAGAGCAGGCCAAAACCATGTCCGTCGACGAAGTGCGTGCCGTGTTGGATAAAAAGGTGCTGGAACGGGCCGACTATGAACTAAGCGTCATTGCCCAGATGGGGTTCAATGGTTACTTCCTGATCATCTCCGACTTTATGAACTGGGGTAAGGACAAGGGTATTGTATTCGGTCCCGGCCGTGGTTCCGCTGCCGGCTCGATTATCTCGTATGCCATGAAAATCACCGAACTTGATCCACTGAAGTACGACCTGCTGTTTGAACGTTTCCTTAACCCGGACCGTATCTCTATGCCCGATGTTGATATCGATATTCAGGATACGCGCCGTGATGAGGTAATCGAGTACTGTGCCGCCAAATACGGCCAGGAGCGTGTCTCCAACATCGCGACTTTTGGTACGATGGCCGCCCGTAATGCCGTGCGCGACGTTGCCCGCGTGCTGCAGGTTCCGTACGCCGAAGCTGACCGTTGGTCAAAAATGGTGCCGGCACCAGTGCAGGGGCGGCATATTCCTTTGGAAATCAGCCTGCAAAAGGATCCGGACCTCAAAAAAGAATATGAGACGAACGAGCAGGCCAAAGAAGTGTTCGATCTGGCGGTGCGCGTAGAAGGCACAATCCGGTCGCATGGCATCCATGCCTGCGGTGTAGTGATCGCGCCCGACGACATCGTCAAGTTCGTGCCGCTGGAAATGGCCCAAAAAGGTGTCGTGGCTACGCAATACTCCAAAGACCCTGTCGAAGAGCTGGGCCTGCTTAAGATGGACTTTTTGGGCCTGTCTAACCTGACGGTTATTAATAACACGCTGCGTATTATCCGCAAAGTGTACGGCGCGGAGATTGACATTAACAACCTGCCGCTGGACGACGACAAGACCTTTGAGCTTCTGCAGCGCGGCGACACCACCGGAGTCTTCCAGTTTGAATCTAGTGGTATGAAACGCTATCTGCGAGAGCTGAAAGCCACCGAATTCGATGATGTCATCGCCATGGGTGCCTTATACCGCCCCGGTCCGCTGAGCGCCGGCCTGACCGACAGCTTTATTAAGCGTAAAAATGGCCTGGAAGATATTCAGTATGCCCACCCGCTCATGAAGGGTGCCTTGGAGTCAACCTTCGGTGTCCTGGTGTATCAGGAGCAGGTGATGCGCATTAGCCGTGATGTTTGTGGATTCACCGGCGGTGAAGCCGATACGCTGCGTAAGGCCATTGGTAAGAAGAAAAAAGATGTGATGGAAAAGATGTCCATCAAGTTTATGGACGGCGCCGTGGCTAACGGCGTACCGCGGAGCGTCATCGAAAAGTTTTGGAAAGACCTGCTCGGTTTCGCGGACTACTGTTTTAACAAATCCCACTCCGCCTGCTACGGCATGATTTCTTACCAGACTGCCTACCTCAAAGCGCATTACCCGGCAGCTTTTATGGCAGCCCTTATGACCAGTGACTACGATGACACCGACCGTTTGGCTATCGAGATTAACGAATGTCAGAAGATGGGCATTCCGGTGCTCAGCCCGGATGTGAACGAATCATTTTTGGAATTCGCCGTAGTGCCAGATAAGGAAAACCCAGATAACCGTAAGGCACCTATCCGTTTCGGTATGGCGGCCATCAAGAATGTCGGTACTGGTGCCGTAGAAGAGATCCTGCGTGCCCGGGCGGCATGTGATGGCGGCGGTTTTCATGACCTTAATGAATTCCTGTCCTGCGTTAACCCAAGGGTGGCCAACAAGAAAGCCCTGGAAAGCCTGGTTAAGGCCGGTGCTTTTGATACTATCTGTAAAGAAGTAGCCGATCGCTCGCAGCTGCTCCATAACCTGGAAACGATGCTGGCGCATGCCAACCGTGTACAGAAAGACGCAAATAGCGGCCAGACCGATCTATTCGGTAATGCCATTGATTCCGGGCATTTGAAGCCCCAGCTGACCCTCGAGGCGGCAATTACCAAATACAGCACGCACGACCAGCTGTTATGGGAGCGTGAACTGCTGGGCTTGTACTTGAGCCAACACCCACTGGATATGTATACCGCTTTCCTGGAAGAGCGTACCATGCCGCTCAAAGAGCTCAATAAGGGCCACGATGGCAAGAGCGTGACGGTTGGTGGCGTCGTGACCGATATGCGCGAAATTACCACCAAAAAGGGCGATAAGATGGCTTTCGTGAAGATCGAAGACAAAGCCGGTGAAACCGAGGCCATCCTGTTTCCGCGCACCTATCAGACAACTATAGGGCTGTGGGAACGCGATAAAATCGTGCTGATTCACGGTAAGGTCAACGCCCGCGACCGCGAGGGCGGCTTGACTGACGAATACAAGATTTTGGTTGATGACGCCCGTGAAGTGACGCCTGAGCAGGCCCAGGCCTATCAGGCCACCGGCCGCAAAGCAAAAGTACCGAAGCCGGTAAAAAAGCGAGCCTTAGCTATGAAAGGCCCGGGCGCTAAGGCTGCCGATGAAGTGACCGCCCCGGCCGAGCGCGTATACATCCGTTTAGTTAATGCCGGCGATAACGCCGTGCTAATGTCTTTGAAGCAGACAATCGATAATAATCAGGGTCCGACTGATGTCATATTGGTACTGGGTCCCGATGCGTCGAAGCAGGCCATTAAATTACCAATGGGTCTGAGCAACGGCGAAGCGGCCTTAACGCAGTTACAACAGCTGGTTGGTGCTGAGAACGTCAAAGTCCAATAGCCGCATTCTCGTTATTCATAATACAAAAAAATTACTGGCCAAAAAATAAAAAGACCATTCATCTAGAGCCGCCAGCTATTAATTGGTGGCAGCACTAGTGGATGAAACCGCTGGCCCGGGTAAGCACAAAGCCGGCAACGGCAGTACTTACGAACAGGACATCGAGGAATTTGTGGTGAATTACGAATGCTTCGCTTTCCTGGACGACACGCTTCCAGACCTTGAAATGTCGCACCAGGAACCAGGCGATGGCGACTAATGATATTAGGGAGATAATCATGGAGCTCCAGGCCGCTTCGCCGTGGGTCAGTACTTGGACACGTGAAACGGTACGAACTGGTGTGTAAGAGGTGGTGGCCGGCACTTCGAAAGTGGCGCCTATGGTATTTGTCGGCGCGGGCTCGCCATACATGGCTACGATGACAGTGGTCGGGCCTGTGCCCTGGAACGAGGATGCCTGCACGATGCCGAAGCCAACTTCCTTATAGTCAGTGTCCAGTAAGTTGTCACGGTGGGCAGGGCTGTTGAGCCAGCCGGTAATGGTGTCTTCAGCATTGGAAAACCCGTAAGCCAGGTTTTCGCCGGCTTCCTGATAGCCATAGCCGCTATTCTGAATAAAATTCCATGGGGTCAGGCCGTCGGGGGAATCATGCGACCAGTAGTTCTTGCTGACCATGTCATTGGCCTTCGTCTGGGCGGCTGCCATTAATTTGGAATTGAGCGCCAAGCCAGGCTGATTGTTGCCTTGGCGGGCCTGGTTGGTGTCGGTTAGTAACTGATCGGCGGTCAGGCTGGAAGCGGCGCCGAGTACGCCATTATGCGAAGATCCAAGCGAAGTCCAGAAAACGTTGACGGCTAACCCGACGATGACGATCAGTAATAAGGGCAAGTACGGGTGATACGCCTTAAGATAATGCTTAGTCTGGCGGTGATGAGTGCCGCTGGCCTTTTTATGGTGTGGTTGCCGCTTAGGTGTTTGGGTGAGTGACATAGTGTTTGTTCTTTTTTACTAGAGCGCTGAGTAACGCTTATGTTTGCGCTCAGTATCCCACATTACTCATACTTATGCAATAAATCGGCACTGATACAGGGCCATTGCAGCCGCCTGCACCACGTTAAATGACTCTTTACTGCCAAACATCGGAATTTCCAAAACTGTGTCAACCTGTGCCAGCACTTCAGGCTCGACACCCTCGACTTCCCGGCCGACCAGCAGGGCAATTTTGTCAGGTGCTCTAAATTTGGGCAGCGATATGCTGGAGACAGCCTGTTCTATGGCCGCGATGCTGTATCCGTCGGTCCGAAGCCGTGCCAGGACCTGCTCTATGCTGGCTTCGTGGCGCCATGGTTGGCTGGTTTCGGCGCCGAGGGCAGTTTTTTGGATCTGCCGGCCTATTTTGGCGGCCAAATGCGGCAGCCGGTCGTCACGGGGCAAAAGCGGGTAGGGCGTGTAACCGCTGAGGACGACTTCGGTGGCACCGAGGCCTTCGGCGGTACGCAGCAAAGAGCCGACGTTATGGCAGCTGCGAAGGTTATGGGCGATTAAAATAATACTTTTCACTACAACTACTATACTTGACGCGTCAAGGACTGGCGTAAGCATCGAGAACACTTTATACTTATGCTTATGAGCGGACAACTATGAGCCAGGATGCTCGATTAGACGAAGAGCAGTCAACCCTGCGGCGCTCCCGTATATTAGGGTTGGCTTATATTGATACGTCAGCCATTCCGGATAAGCAGGTGTATAAAAACACGGTCAGTTACGAGGAAATGGACAAGCTGCGCGTTGTGCCGCTGCAGGTCGACCAGTCCAATATCTATTTTGGTATCACTACTACTACTTCGCAGCAGACCATGAATGCCTTGCGCCAGCGTTTCAGTAACCAGCGCGTCACTTTTGCCATTGTTTCCGAAACGGGTTACCGCGAGTACCTGCGCCTGCATAACCCGCCCAAGCAGGTGGAATATCAGGACGTGGCCATCGCGGCTACGAACGACGTCGCCCTGTTTGATCAGGTGTCGGCAACTTTGGACCAGGTCTTGGCGGATGATATTCTGGCCTATCTGGTGAGCCAGGCTTATCAGCTGCATGCTTCTGATATCCATATGGAGAACCAGAAAGAAGCAGTACGTATTCGCTTTCGCGTCGATGGCGTACTCCATCCTATCGCCCAGTTATCGCAGAATAAATATCGTCAGCTGATGTCCTCGCTGGCGATCGCGGCTAATGTCTCCACGTCTTCGGAAGATGCCCAGAGCGGCCACATTAACCGGGAATATACCTTGGCTACCGGCGAACAGGTAACGGTTAACCTGCGTATTGAAACCGTACCGACGGTTTATGGGCAGGATGTCGTCATGCGCCTGTTTAACCTGCATGTCGAAATGATGAGTATCGATAAGTTAGGCCTCTCGACCAACGAGCGGCAAGTGGTTGATGATGTCATTAAGCATCCGACCGGCATGGTACTGGTTGTCGGCCCGACCGGTTCCGGTAAAACAACGACGTTATATTCGTTAATCGAGACCCTGAACACCGAAGAGCGTAAAATCATTACCTTGGAAGATCCGGTAGAGTATTTTATTCCCGGTGTCGTGCAGATTCCGGTACGCGGCGATGAGAACAACCAGGGGTTCGCTGACCGGCTCCGCGCGGTGCTGCGGCTTGACCCCGATACATTGATGGTCGGAGAAATCCGCGACCAGGATACTGCCCGCACAGCGCTACAGGCGGCCCTAACCGGCCATCTGGTATTAAGTACTTTCCACGCCAGTTCGGCGTCGGCGGCCCTAACGCGCATGCTTGACTATATTGGCATCAACCCGTTATTCGCCTCGGCGATTCACCTGGTTATGGCCCAACGCCTGATTCGCCGCCTGGACGACGCCACTAAGCAGCCGTACCAGCCCGACGCCGCGCTGCAACAGCAATTGCATGCGATTCTTGATACCTTGCCGCCACAGGTACAGAAGCCAGACATCTCCAACCTGACGCTGTACAAACCTGGTCAATCTTCTGAGCATCCGTTCGGCTTCACTGGTCAGATCGCTATCCGTGAGCAGTTGCAGATGACGCAGGGTGTCCAACAGGTACTTCGCCTGCCTCCAAACCAGATCTCGACTGCCATGCTTGAGAAACAGGCAATTGCCGACGGAATGCTTACTATGCTGCAGGATGGACTGCTTAAGGCTATCCGTGGCGAAACGACGCTAGAAGAAGTTTTCCGCGTCGTCGGCTAAGCCGCTCCGGCTGTTGATCGATGTAATCCTGCAAACCCGGCAGACCGAAATCTTCCAGTGAATATTCCTGGCGCTTCAGGGCCTTCCAGATGTTTATGGTGCGTGGATTGACCCATGTCGCCGGATCACGGGCCATCATGTCACCGCTTACGGCGATGCCGGAGCCGTCCCGTTCGGCGTGGGTAATCAAATAGCCGGTTTGTATCTCCTCGATAGCATCGCCGGTGCTCACGGTTTGTCCCAGGAACAGCGCCACATCTCTCCGGTTCAGGCCGGAGGCGATATGCAGCGGGCCGGCGTCAGCCTTCTCGCTGTCAAAGCAGGCGGCTTCGTCGATTACCACTTCGCCATCACGGTGCAGCAGTTCGTTTTGGTCAAACTGCCAAATTCTTTCGGTGTAGTACAACATAAAGTACTATTATGGCACATCTTATGGATTGAACGCTAATAACAGATGTGGTATACTTGTCTTAACGAGAAAATTAGTGTAAGATACATGCTGTAGAAAGAGACATATATGGATTCAATTGCCCGAAAATTCGCAGAACAGTTTAAAAAGGATGCCGTAGTAGACGTCCAGAGTGGTGACACAGTAAAAGTGCACCAAAAAATTCGTGAAGGTAACAAAGAGCGTGTCCAGATTTTCCAGGGCCTCGTTATCCGCACCGACAACAAGGATTCGCATACCAGCCGCATCACGGTTCGCCGCATCGCCAGCGGTATCGGCGTAGAGAAAAGCTTCTTGCTGCACAGCCCGCTGGTTGTGAAAGTAGAAGTTACCAAGCGTTCGAAAGTTCGCCGTAACTACTTAACATACATGCGTACCCGTACTGGTAAGGCTGCTCGTTTGACTGGTGTAGATTTCGACCGTAACGCCGTCAACACGCTGCCAGAAACACCAGTAGCCGTTGCCGAAGAGCCAGCTGCCGAAGCTGAAGCGTAAGCTACAAAATTTACGTTTCTAATACCGCCCATTAAACCGTCTATTTTCAGACGGTTTTTTTGTTAGTATGGATACATGATTATTGTCGGGATTGATGAAGTCGGCCGTGGCTGCTGGGCAGGGCCGCTTGTAGCGGGCGCCGTTGTGCTCCGCGAGCCGATTCCCGGCCTGAAAGACTCTAAGAAGCTGACTAAAAAGCAGCGCGAAACCCTGGCAGTAGCCATTGAAAAGGAGGCGCTGGCGATTGGTTTAGGCTGGGTTTGGCCTCAAGATATTGACATAAGCGGTATTACCATGGCTGTCAAGAGCGCTATGGAACTTGCTCTGGAGGCTATCGCTATCCCGTACGACCAGGTAATAATAGACGGTAATATCAACTATCTAGCGGAAATACCACATACCGAATGTTTGATTAAGGCAGACGACAAGGTGCCGGCCGTGAGCGCGGCCAGCATCATGGCTAAGGTCGCCCGCGACAGTTATATGGCTACCACCGCGGCAGGTAACTATCCTGAGTACGGTTTCGACAAGCATGTCGGTTACGGAACGGCGGTCCATATCGCGGCGCTTGCCACTTACGGCGTTACGCCGCTTCACCGTCAGTCATATAAACCAATTCAGCAACTTGTGCTAAAATCAAAATCATGAACGAGTTACCGGCCGGTGTTTATAAACATTACAAGGGTGGACTGTATCTGGTGCTTGGCGTCGCGCAGCATAGTGAAACTCTGGAAAAGATGGTGGCCTACGTGCATTTAAGTGCCACCGCTGGTGCCGCCATGTGGGTGCGGCCGTATGAGATGTTTTTCGAGAAGGTAAACGCCGACGGGATTGAAAAGCCCCGCTTCACGTATATCGGACAAACCGTTGAACCGGTGTTCGCTCAATTTTATGACCCCTTAAGCGGCTACACTGGCGCTGACAGAATTGATGAATAGGTCAACAGTTAGCATTGGACGAGCAGGCGAGCAGGCGGCATGCGAACTGCTGGCGCGGCAGGGTTTCACTATTTTGGAGCGCAACTGGCGTACTAAATACTGTGAGATTGATATTATTGCCAGCCATGAGAGCGTGATGTGGTTTATCGAGGTCAAATACCGCAAAACCGACGCTTACGGTGACGGGTTGGCATATATTGGACCGGCCAAGTTACAGCATATGCAGCGGGCGGCCCAATTATGGGTAAACATACATAACTACCCTGGCGAGTATACCCTCGGTGCTATAGCGGTATCGGGTAACAGCCTGGCAGGTGATCTTATTGAGTTGTGAGTACGATGCCAGCCTGACAAGCGAAGATTAGTTGTTACTAAAGAATTTCTGGACGGCTTTAAGGTCGCGCTGTAGCCATTTGACGCGGTTGCTGATTTCTTCCAGTCCAATCAGGATGTTGCGCCGCAGGACAATCTGGTCCTGCTTCGGTTCGAAGAACTCGGTAAATTTGGCCTGCCACTCCGGGGTATTGCAGCCGCCGGCGGCGTAACGGGGCATGTAATCGTATGACTTATCGTTGCTGTAGGTCTGTTCGATCCAAGGCCATTCGTGTACCATCCAGTCCCAGGCGGTGTTACGAACATAACGGTTACGCATGAGGTATACCAGCCAGCGGTCGGCATCCTGCGGTTTGACCAGTTGCGGGTTCTTGAGCCGTTCCAATAGTACGCTGGCCTGCTTGCCGTCGCGGGTGGCGCACAGAGCGTCGGCTATGTCAGACTTCAGCTCGCTGTTCTGGGTTTTATCATGCAGCTCGGTCAGGAAGGCGACAGCCTCTTGGTCGCCCTGTTTTACTGGTACGCCAAAAGCGAGGCCGCGGATCTCCGAGGGAATCGCCGTGCCATTATCCTTATAGTCTTTGAATGCCTCCAGTAATTTTGTGGTGATGTCCTGGTCTTCGGCGTATGAACCAAGCGCGATAATCATAGCCCGCAGTTTTTGGTCGGCGGCTGACTCGTTAGCGGTAAATTCCCAGCCAAGGCGCTGATACTGCTGCCTGATAAGGTTACCCACAAAAGCTTTGATTGTAGGTTCCAGGCTGTCGTCCAGATCAATAAAGCGCCGGCTTTCTCCGATTATCAGGGAAATAATGTCCCATACCGGCTCGCTGGCCTCATTCGCGTAGGCAGCCAGCAGTTCCAAAGTTTCACCGTAACTCTGATAACCGGCACGGCCGAGCATCGACGAATCATTCAGTAGTATGAGGCGTTCAATGCTGGACAACGTGCCGTCTTCGACCAAGGCGCGCATGTGGTCACGCTGGCTTTGTTCCTGGTAACGAACAATATAGTGGCCACGGGCCTCAGTGTTTACACGAACTAAGCCGGTGTTTTCGTGATCATCGGCGATAGCCGGCTCGTCCAGTACATCCATAATAAGTTTGTCGGAGGCAAATAGCGGCACGGGCCATATACGCTCCTTGTCGGCTTTTTCAGGATTGTCACTAAAGTGTTCCTGCTGTATTTCCACGGTGCCGCTCTGCTGGGTTACGGTTACGACTGGAAAGCCAGGGCGCTGCAACCAGGGGTCCATAAATGCGCCGACATCTTTACCACTGGTCTCTGACAGGGCTTTCCAGAGGTCTGCTCCTTCGGTGTTTTTATAGGCATGAGCCGTAAAGTAAGCACGAAGGCCTTTACGGAAAGCATCTTCGCCGATGTAGCTTTTGAGCATGTAGAGCAGACGTCCGCCTTTGGCATAAACAATGCTCGGGTCAAACAGTGTACTGATCTCGTCCGGATGGTTTACCGCGGTTTTAACAGCTTGTACGCCCGGTGTGGCATCGCGGCGCAGCGCGCTGAGGCCTTCTGCGGATACGAATGTTTCCCATACGTGCCAATCGGGGAAGATGGCGTCGACGGCCTGATATTCCATCATGTTGGCGAACGACTCGTTCAGCCAGAGGTCATCCCACCATTTCATAGTTACCAGATTGCCAAACCACTGATGGCTGGTTTCGTGCGCGATAACCATGGCAATTTGTTCTTTTGTCGACTGGGCGGTTTCGCCAGGGTAGGCCAACAATACGCGTTCGCGGTAGGTAATAAGTCCCCAGTTTTCCATGGCGCCGCTGCTGAAGTCTGGCAATGCGACATGATCGGCTTTTGCCAGGGGGTAGGGGACGTCGAAGTAGTCTTCGAAGAACTCGATTGATTTTACGGCGACATCCAGGGCGAAATTAAGCGACTCGGCCGGCTGGGCAACGGTCGCCCAGGTAGAAACTTCGGTGCCACGCGTCGTTTGAGCGGTTTTGGCATGCATATTGCCGACCACGAACGCCACCAGATAGGTGCTCATGCGCGGCGTGGTTTCGAACTGAACTGTTTGGGTGTCATCGTTTTCGCTGGTGCTCTTTGCCGGGGTATTGCCCAGGACTGTTATGCCTTTTTCGGTTGTCAGTGTCACATCGAAGGTGGCTTTGCCTTCCGGTTCATCGATACAGGGAAATGCTTCGCGGGCGTGGTGACTCTCAAACTGCGTGGCTATCAAGGCATCGTCCGTGCCGTCATTTTTGAAGAAGCAGGGATAAATACCGGTCATCCCTGGGGTGATAACCGCATTGAACTCCAGTGTGACGGTGTATTCGCCGGGATATAGCAGGTCCGGACTGTGCAGGCGCACTTCATTGAAGCTTTTGTGGTGATTGATGCGTTCGATTGTAATGTCCGTGGTTTCGCCCCGCTTGTCGCTCAACACCACGCTTGCCCGAGTGACGGTCAAGTCTTTGGCGTGGAACGTGAGGCGCTGGCTTGGACGGCCGGTTTTACGCCCCGTTATGGTAACTGAACCGCTGAATTTCATGTTCGGGCGATCGAGGTTGAGACTAAGGTCATAATGTGATGGTTGGAATTGTGTATATAAACGGGTAACGGTTTTTGGCATAGTTGTCCCTCCATGTGACGAATATTTGGCGTGATTGAAATGTCTATATTCCAGTGTAACACTTAAGCGTAACTTGACTTACGGTTACGAAAGGTTACAATAATAAGTGTTCGATCCGGCCAGCAGGTCGGATTTTTTCATACGAAACCGTGTTTACGTACGTATTCGCGGGCATATGCATCGCATTCCAAGTGAGTTTACATATAGAAAAGGAGAAACAATATGGAAATGGATTTTAAACAATTAGGCGTCGCTATCAAAGCTATTGCCGAAGAGAAGAACCTGCCGGAAGAAACCGTGCAGGAAGTCGTCGAGCAGGCCTTGGCCGCCGCGTATCGCCGTGACTACGGTGACCGTGAGCAGGAGGTCCGTGTAACCATGAATCTGAACACGGGCGACGTTGACGCGTTTATCGCCAAGGAAGTCGTTGAGCGCGTCGGTGACCCGGCTTATGAAATCAGCCTCGTTGATGCTCAAGTTATGAAGAAAGACGCCAACATCGGCGACATCATGGAAATTCATGAAAAAGTCGAAGATTTCGGCCGTGTAGCCGCCCAGACTGCTAAACAAGTTATTCTACAGCGTCTGCGCGAAAGTGAACGCGAAATTATCATGAACGAGTACGAAGACAAGATCGGCACCGTCATTAACGCCGTTGTTTCCCGCGTTGAAGGCAATATCGTGCGCATTGACCTCGGTAAGGCCCAAGGCATTATGCCGCGCAGCGAACAAATCCAAGGTGAGCGCTACTACCCGGGCCAGCGCCTGAAAGTATTCCTCAAAGACGTTGAGCGCGGCTTCCGCGGTCCGCAGCTGGTGGTTTCCCGCGGCAACCGCGAGTTTATCGAGTGGCTGTTCCGTTCAGAAGTTCCAGAGATGGAAAGCGGTGCCGTTGAGATTAAGGGCATTGCCCGTGAAGCCGGCGTGCGCTCAAAGATCGCCGTCGCCTCCAATGTTCCCGGTGTCGATCCGGTTGGTACCTTCGTCGGTGGTCATGGTACCCGCGTGAACGCCGTGATGAGTGAAATTGGCGAACAGGAAAAGATTGATATCGTCGTCTGGGCTGAAAATACTATCGAGTACATCATGAATGCCCTGAGCCCAACCAAGGTCAGCCGCGTTGAGCTTGATGAAGAACGTCAGCGCGCCCGTGTTGTCGTACCGGAAGATCAGCTCAGCATTGCCATCGGTAAGAGCGGCCAAAACGTCCGTTTGGCTAGCAAACTGAGCGGCTACGACATCGATATCGAAGCCGAGAAGGCAGACGAGCCCATTGTAGAAGGAAAAATTGAAACTACCGAGCTTCCAAAGGTTCCAAAATTGAAGCGTAAGAGCGACCTTGAGAATTCCCTGCTTGAGGCTATTGAAGAACACGGCGAGTAATATGCCTGAACGTTGTCGGCTCGGTTCAGGATTGTACTGGGATAATACGGACTCGAACCGTACGCCCGAAGTGTGCCGCGAACAATGCGAATTTTTAATGGAGGCTGCCATGCGCGAGAGCATAGCCGAGATCGATATCTTTGATAGCGATTGTACGCATGACGTCGAGCATGGCGGTACATCCCTGCAACGGGGACACGGAAACGGCCGCTACGTGAGTATTCTTAACTCGTGTATAGCAACGGGCGAAGACGCCTTCGCTGAAACATACAGGTTCATTTGTCCAAACGACTAAGACAGTAATAAACTGACAGTTAGCACTCTTGACGTGAGAGTGCTAATTTCTTATTATGTATATATAGCATTTCAAGTGCTCAGTCGAATCTAACTAAGCTGAAACTGGTCGGAAAATATCAAGAAAGTGTGAATAGTCACAGATATCCATCAGTAAAATCGTTTAGAATAAACATAACGCCTCATCCAGGCGATGTTAGATGGACGAGGGATGAACTTTAAAGAAAGGTGGTGGTAAAACTATGATGCCAAACAGCCCCGATTTTCAAGAATTTTTGAATCATTTGACCAACAACGCGCTGAACAGCCTGAAACATGCGGACGCCATTGCCCGTAGCTTCGGCAGCGCGTATATTGGCACCGAACATTTACTGCTTGGTGTCTTAGCCCAGGATTCCAGCATGGGGGCAAAAATACTGGAAGGCGCCGGCGTAACACTTGATCGCGCTCGCATGGCGCTTAACCTGACGCCTAAAACACTTGTTATTAACATGGGCGCTAAAGGTTTGTCTGAGACCGCGAAACTGACTCTCAAAATGGCTTATGACGTAGCTCAGGATTACAGCCAGGAATATTGTGGCACCGAGCATATTTTATACAGTATTTTAAGCCAAAAAAATGCCCGGGCGACTGTGCTGCTGCGCGACATGAACATTGATGTCGACAGCCTCACCAACGAGCTTGAGCAGTTCCTGAACAAGCAGCAGTACGATGACGGCGACATGCCTGCCGCAGGAACGAGCCGCAACAACAAAAAAGGCAAAAAGACCGCGCTGGACTTTTATGGCACGGATCTGACAGCTCAAGCACGCGGCGGCAAGCTTGATCCTGTCGTTGGCCGCGAAAACCAGATTAAGCGCGTAATAACCATCCTCAACCGCCGTACCAAGAACAACCCTGTACTTATCGGTGAGCCCGGTGTCGGCAAGACAGCTATTGTAGAAGGTTTGGCGCAGCGAATTATCGCCGAAGACGTACCTGACAGCCTGATTGACAAGCGGATAGTCATGCTTGACCTGGCCGGTATGATCGCTGGTACAAAGTATCGTGGTGAATTCGAAGAGCGACTAAAGAAGGTGATGAGCGAACTGGAAACCGACAAGAAAACCATCGTCTTCATTGACGAGCTGCATCTTATTGTTGGCGCCGGCGCTGCTGAAGGCGCTATGGACGCTGGCAATATTTTAAAGCCGGCTCTGGCGCGCGGTAAAATCCAGGTAATCGGCGCGACGACAACCGCCGAGTACACCAAGCACATCGAAAAGGACGCCGCTTTAGAACGCCGCTTCCAGCCAGTGCAGGTTCCTGAAACCAATGTTCCTGAAACACTGGCTATTCTCAAAGGCCTGCGCAAGCATTACGAAGCTTTCCATGGCGTGACAATCACCGATGAGGTTCTTGATGATACCGTGCAGCTTGCTAAGCGGTATATTAACGACCGCTTTATGCCCGACAAGGCGATCGACCTGCTTGACGAAACGGCCGCTCACTTGCGTGTATCCAAAGCAAAAACCAGTCCTGAAGTTCGAAAACTGCAAAAAGAACTGAAGCTGGTTAATACACGGATCGAGGAAGCAGTTGATGTCCAGGACTACGAAAAAGCCGCCCAGGAAAAGACTCGTGCGTCTCAGATAAACGAGGAGCTGGAGAAACTGCAGTCAGCTAATAAAGAGGAAAAGCGCTTAACACTGACCAGTGAAGACGTGGCGGAAGTGGTATCCCGGATTACCGGTGTACCAACCAAAAAAGTAATCCGCAGTGAGGCGAAGTACCTCATCAATCTCGAAAAGACACTCGGTAAGCATGTTATAGGCCAATCCGAAGCCGTTGAGGCCGTGGCTCGTGCCATCCGCCGGAACCGCTCCGGTATTGGAGCCACGAACCGGCCAATCGGCTCGTTCATCTTTCTTGGCCCGACCGGTGTTGGTAAGACTGAACTGGCCCGTGTTCTCGCCCGGGAATTCTTTGGCTCGGAAAACAACCTGGTAAAGATTGACATGTCCGAATTCGGCGAACACCATAACGTTTCACGCTTAGTTGGTGCTCCGGCTGGATATGTTGGTTACGACGAAGGCGGCCAGTTAACTGATAAGATCCGCCGCCAGCCGTACAGCCTGGTATTGTTCGATGAAATCGAAAAGGCGCATCCAGATGTCTTCAATATGCTGCTTCAAATGCTGGAGGACGGTTACTTAACCGATGCCAAGGGCCGCCGGATCGATTTTACCAACACCATTGTCATCATGACCAGTAACATCGGCGCGGAGAAACTGCAGAAAGAATCAAGCTTTGGGTTCCAGGCGGTCGACCGTTCAGACTTGAAAGACCTTGACGCGCTCCATGAACGTAACAAGGGCCAGGTTTTAGAAGAACTACGCAAGATGATGCGTCCTGAACTTCTGAACCGTATTGATAAAACAATCGTTTTCCGCGCGTTAACCAAGAAGGATATCTTCCGCATCATTGACCTCCAGGTTGATGACCTGCGCAGCCGCTTGCACAAGCAGGGTGTTGGACTGGAAGTGACCACTCACGCTAAGCAATATCTGCTTGATCACGGATACGATTCCAAGAACGGTGTCCGGCCGCTACGCCGCCTGATTCAAGACACTATCGAGGATCACGTAGCACTGGAACTGCTTAATGAAAAACTGTCTAAAGGACACATTTTGCAAGTTGCCACGAAGCAAGGTGAACTTGAGTATTCCGCGGCCACAGAATAAGACCGATAAGTTATACTGGACGTAATGAACCATAACCGGTTAGGTTGGCTGAAACGAATTGGAGCACCGCTCGTCGTAGGGGTGCTCCTGTTAACTGTAGTTGGCAATTTACAGGCTATTTCAGATTACGTTCGCCTGTATGGATATGAAGCGCCGTCATCAATTGCGGCCTTGGCTGCCGATACGACTATGACAGCGCAAGCCCGCCGGGTTTTCTATCTAAACCATCCTGAAGTAGATGACCGAGATGCCTTTAATAAGGCCTGCACCAGCCGGGGCGAGCAGACCATTGTGCTGGGCTGTTACCACTCTAAAGACCGTGGTATATTCGTATTCGATGTCGCCGATGACCGGTTGCCTGGGGTGGAACAGGTAACGGCCGCTCACGAGATGCTGCATGCGGCGTATGACCGCCTGGGCACAAAAGAACGAAAATCCGTGAACACGCAATTGCAGGACTTCTACGATAACCATGTTACCGACAGCCGTATTCGTGACACTGTAGCTGCTTATCAAAAATCTGAACCCAACGACGTCGTTAATGAAATGCACTCTATTTTCGCGACAGAAATAGCCCAACTCACGCCTGAGCTGGAAGCATATTATCAGCGTTATTTTACAGACCGGTCAAAGGTGGTACGGTTGGCTGACAGTTATCAGGCGGAGTTCACCAGCCGACAAAACCAGGTGGCAAGTTACGATACGCAACTTGCCACGCTTAAAGCGCAGATCGACAACAATTCATCGACACTCAGACAACAGGAAACGGCTATCTCAGGCCAGCGTAAACAGCTGGAAACATATCGCTCAAGCGGGCAAACAGCCGCCTATAATGCCGCCGTGCCGGACTATAATACTGATGTAGATGCTTATAACCGACTGGTGCAGCAAACGCAAACGGCTATTACCACGTATAACCAGCTGGTTGTTAAACGGAATAGTATAGCTATGGAAGTCAGGCAGTTAACGCAGTCTATAAGCAGCCAACCTGAGACGATTAGCCAGTAATTACTGTAGTATAGTAGATATATCAAAAAGGGGAGTTATGGCGAAGAAACAAATGACCAGATTTGTCTGTACGAACTGCGCGGCTGCAACCAGTGCCTGGGCTGGCCGCTGTCCCCAGTGCGGCGAGTGGAATACCCTGCAGGAAGAGGTGATAATAGCGACCACAGCTAGAGGCGGGCAGGTATCCTCAGGTAAGACATTGCAGCCGCAAGCTGTCAGCGAACTTGTCAAAGCCGACCAGAAGCGGTTAATAACCGGTATGCAGGACGTTGATGTTATCTTGGGCGGCGGCATTGTTGCCGGTAGTGTCAATCTTATTGCCGGTCAGCCGGGAATTGGTAAGAGTACGCTGCTGCTGCAATTAGCTTACGCGGTAGCCGGCCATGCCAGCGTCCTTTACGTGAGCGGCGAAGAATCAGCTCATCAAATTGGTCTCCGGGCAGAGCGCCTGGGGGCTACCCGTTCGAATTTACAGCTGGCAACCAGCACATCGGCCGATGACATCGCAGCTACTATCGCGGCTGCTACCTACGATCTGGTCATTGTTGATTCCGTGCAGACCATTGCGTGTAACGATGTCACGTCGAGCGCCGGTACGGTATCGCAAATTACTAACAGCACCCACTTAATTATGGCGGCAGCCAAGCAAGTCAATACAGCAGTTATCCTTGTGGGGCATGTCACCAAAGAAGGCGCCATTGCCGGGCCTAAAGTACTGGAACATGTCGTGGATGTAGTACTGCAGCTGGAGGGCGATCGTTACGGCGGCTTTAAGATACTTCGAGCCGTTAAGAATCGTTTTGGTTCGACCAGTGAGGCCGGTATTTTTGAAATGGCCCAGAACGGGCTTGTACCGGTTGATAACCCCTCTGCCGCCTTGCTTGAAGAGCGGCAGGTCAGTGATGGATCAGTTGTACTAGCGACACTTGAAGGCACCAGGCCGCTTCTCGTTGAGGTCCAGGCATTGGTGAATAAAACGAGCTACGGTTATCCGAAACGGGCGGCGAGCGGTATTGACCTGAACCGCGTCAATCTTCTGATAGCTATGCTGGAACGCCGCACTAAACTTAATCTCGCCGAACAGGATATATATATTAACATCGTCGGTGGTATGCGCATTACCGAACCAGCAGCCGATCTCGCGGTTTGTATGGCTATCGGTTCTGCCGCGAAGGGTCTGCAGTTAAAAAAGAACGCCGTCGTCTTTGGGGAGATTGGCCTGTCGGGCGAAGTCCGCCATGTGCCGTTCGCTGATAAGCGGGTCAACGAGGCCAAAAAACTGGGCTTTGAGGCTGCTATCGGCCCCAAGCTGAAGAGCGGCCCAAGCGACGCCTTTCTTATGCCGGTACCTAGCGTACGTGAAGCGCTCAATCAGTTCTTAGAAAAAGAATAGAATAAACATAAAATCAAAAACCTCTCTACGGTGCGTGGAGAGGTTTTTGATTTCTACAGGCAAGATACTACTTAGCGTTTAAAGCTTACTGTACCTGACTTACCACTTGAATCAGTTACCGTAGCGGTGTAGTTGCCGTTATTATTTAAGCCATTAAATGTAACGCTGTCGCCGCTAACTGTTTGGTCGGGGTGCGTGCCCGGGCCGCTTAACCTGACAGTGTAACTGGGCTTACCGCCGTTCCACATAATTGTCACGGAATTGCTGCCAGAGTTCTGTGAGGTTACGGTTAAATTTTCAGCTGCCGCCTGCGCTTCAAAGGTCGCCGTATCGCTGGCCTGGTACAATACGCTGTCAATTACCTGGGCGGTAATCGTCGTACTACCGCCGGACGACGGCACATAGGTGAATGATACTGTGCTCGGAGAATCGCTGACCGTAGCCGTCTTGACAGTCTGGCCGTTAATAGTGAAGTTTACGGTGCCCGGGAACTGTGAGCGCGTACCATCTGACAGCGGGAAGGAGCCTTGGGCGACGGTCGCGGTGATAGTACAGCCGCCGTCGTCCGCAGAGCAGCTGTCAGGCGCGGTGATAGTTATCGTCGGTGGTGAATCACTACAGTTATGGACGTCGTCGGTCGCGGTATTGCTGGTAGTCGACGAACTATTGGAAGATGTGCTGGCTACAGCACTGCCGCCATGCCATTTATCAACGTTCCAGGTATTGACGTTGCTATTACCCAGTGTCTGCCGGGCTAGGGTTGGCGTACAGTTGGTAGCGACATGCCCGGAGACTCTATCGGTGGTCAGAGTGGTGTTGCCGCCCTTCGCCTGATACCAGGACGGGAAGAGATCATTCGACGGGCTTGGCTCAACGGAACCGAGTCCGATATGGTTGCGTACCACGTAGGCGCCCTGCGTTTTAATGCCAGTCGGTGCCGTCCAGGCCTCGGGCTTCAGGTTGGCGTGCGCCGCTTCCATCCAGCCGCGGGTGATTGGGGCTGTCAAGTTTTCCATGGCACCGGCAGTTAAGGCTTTCTGACGTGTGTGGTATCCAACCCATGAAGCAACGGCGTACTGGGTTGACCAGCTAGTCATCAGACCATCGTAGTTGTCGTTCGTCGTACCGGTTTTGATAGCGAATTTCCAGCCGTTTTTTTGCGTATGGAACTTCATGTTGGCATTAAGGTAACTGGCATTGGGATCGCTGGCCATCTGGCTGACAATGTAGGCGGAATCAGGCTTGATGATCTGCTGGGCTTTTGGCTGCTTGTATTCCATGATCGGCTTGCCGCTGCCGTCGTTGATCTTCATGATGTAGGTCTTGGGAATATAGGCGCCGTTACGCGATATACTGGCCAGGCCGTTCACATGCTCGTCCAGCTTCACATACGCGCCGTCACCGATGGCTGATGAACCGTAGCATTCGGTTTTGTCACTTGCTTTGGCGTTGTTAACGTCGGTACCCGGCAGGTAACAGCTGTAGGAATCGTTGTTGCCCTGGCCGCCCATAAGCTCGTTCATCATTTTGACGGTCTTGTCTGTACCGACGGTCAGCATAGCTTTTACCGCTGGAACGTTACGGGAACCACCCAGGGCGTAGCGCAGAGTTATAGGTCCTGGATACTGGAAGTCATAATCCCACAGGCACTTTTTAGAGCCGGATGGATCATCGGACTGCTTAACGGATGGGCGAGTCTTGTCGGTACATGGATAGCCTGGAATTGCATCTTGCGAGTCGTACAGCACTGAACCGGCACCAACATTGTTGTTATAGTTAATCAGCGCGGCGTAATCATATGGTTTCACGCTGGAGCCGGGGGATACTTTTTGCGTTGAGGCGAAGTTCAGGAAACCGTGATCTTCATTGCCGAAGTCGATACCACCGACCAGTGATACGATCTGACCGGTTTTGACATCTTCGGCTACGAAAGCTGCCTCATCACCACCGGCACGACGGATGGCCGCCGCGTCAGCGTTAACTTTGTCTTCGGCGACTTTCTGCAAGTCCATATTGAGTGTCGTAATGACTCGCCAGCCACCGCGTTTAACGGTCTCGGAGCCATATTTCTTTTCAAGTTCTGATTTAGCTGACAGCACGAAGTAAGGCGCCAGAATATTCTGGTACTTTTGTTTGATAGGCTGAATGGTAGACAACAGGTCGACTTTCTTAGCTTCTTCGGCCTGGTCTTTCGTAACCATGCCTTGCTCGACCATCAAGTCCAGCACGTAATGCTGCCGGTTCGTGAGGGCTTCGCTATCGAAGTTGTCTTCCGAGACGGCCGGGTTATATTTAGGACTGCTATACGGAGAGAATGAGCCCGGAGCCTTCGGGATGGCCGCCAGGAAAGCAGCCTGCGCCAGTGTCAGATTCTTAGCTGTCGTACCGAAGTAATCGCGGGCAGCTGATTCAACACCATATTCGACACCGCCATAGGGCGCGATGTTGAGGTAACCCGTTAAGATGTCTTGCTTTGAGTATTCACGCTCCAGTTCAACTGCTAAGATTAACTCTTTGACTTTACGGGTAATGGTCCGTTGATCCGTCCACTGCTGGTTTAACTTTACTAACTGCTGTGTAATAGTTGATCCACCCTCGGCAGCGCTACCCTGTACGACGTCCTTGGCACCGGCGCGGATAATACCGCTGACATCAAAAGCGCCATGTTTGTAGAAATTCTTGTCTTCAACGGCAACGGTAGCCTGACGAATGAAATCGGATTGTTCTTTGGTTTCAACGGGAATGCGTTTAACACCATCGTAATCCTGCCAGAGTACTGTCGTTCCGGTCCGGTCATAGTAGGTAATACTACCGCCGAGCTTGTCGCCGGATATGTCTTTAATCTTTGGTAGATCCTTACGGAAATAGGCAAAAACACCTACGGCCAGGAAGAAACAGACCACGATGCCGACACCGGTGATTTTGAGGGCCATCAGGCCGCCTTCACGACTAAACCAGTACTTTGCCAGGTGGCGTGGATTGAGCCGGGCGGCCAAGCGCTTCCAAGGGTTTTTTGGCAGCGTGCTTAAGTAAGCCGCTTTGCGAGCCGCTCTAGCATTTTTGCTGGCCTTCATGCGTTCGCCGAGGCTTTGATTTACTTTGATTTGTTTTCCGCTTTTAGTTGTGTAGACGTTTTTGTTTGGTCGACGGCGGCTTTGGTCGGCTCGGTTTGACCCGTCCGGTCCGCGGTTGCTTTTATCCATGGAATTATATGTACTCCCGTCCCATTCCTAATTAGTCTGTAAGCATTATAGCAAACCGAACCTGAAAAAGAGCGCTATGTTTTTCATGATTTAGATACAATACGGCCAGTCATTTACTGAGGTAAACACCTAGGGTATACTTAAACTTATGACACTCTCTGAAGAACTATCATGGCGCGGATTCGCTAACCAGACTACCTATAAAGAGCTGACCCAATTAGATGGTGAGCCGGTCACGTTTTATTTCGGGGTTGATCCCAGCGCGCCTTCCATGACTATCGGTAATATGGCTGCCGCTATGATGGTAAAAACTTTTATTAAGCATGGCCATAGGGCAATTTTGCTGGTGGGAGGTGCTACCGGACTGATTGGCGACCCGGACGGTAAGGCTGATGAACGTAATTTAAAGACGCTTGATGAGATTGACGCCAACAAAAAGGCGATCGCGGCCCAGTATCACGGACTATTCCAAGGTTATGATTTCACTGTTGTTGATAATTACGACTGGTTTAAAGGTATTGATTATTTAGGTTTCCTGCGCGATGTCGGTAAGCACGTTCCAATGCGCCAGATGGTGCAGCGTGAGTTCGTGCAATCACGCCTTAGCGAAGGCGGCGCGGGCATTAGCTACGCCGAGTTCAGCTACGTACTGATTCAGGCGTACGACTTCCTGCATTTGTACCGTGAGCATGGAGCAACCCTGCAACTATGCGGCTCCGACCAGTGGGGTAACAGTATTGCCGGCGTTGACCTGATACGACGTATCGAAGGCGGCGAAGCTCATGTATGGTCTACTCCGCTTGTTATTAATAAGGCAACCGGTAAAAAGTTTGGTAAGAGCGAAGAGGGAGCGGTATGGCTTGATCCGGATCGTACGTCACCCACCGCCTTCTATCAGTTCTGGATCAACGCCGATGACGCGGGCGTAGAGGACTATCTCAAGATATTCACCGAGCTGGATAAAGGCGAGGTTGACGAGATAATGGCCGCTCACCATTCAGATCGTGCGGCCCGCATAGCTCAGACGCATCTGGCGCGTGAGGCGACTACGCTCGTACATGGCGCCGAGGCCGCCCGGTTTGCCGAAGTTGTTACCGGTTATTTAACCGGCATGCAACCGATCGGTGAAGCCGATGAGGCGGTACTGAGTGAAATCCGCGAACAGATACCGGCAGTTTCGGTCAAAGTCGGCGACCGGCTTGACGCCGCATTACTGCACACCGGTTTAGCCAGCTCGCTGACGGAAGCCCGCCGACTACTTGCCGATAACGGAATTGCCCTCAACGGCGTTAAGACAAGTTCTGAAACCTTTACTGACGCTGATTTCCAGAATAACCGCATTTTGCTCCGTAAAGGTAAGAAGTATAAAGACTCAGCCCTGGTCGAGCTAGGGTAATGATATACTAAGGAAAGCATGCAGACGCCCCGATCACAGCGCCCATCAGACTCTCCAACAACTAAAAAAGTTGACCAGTATAACGATCCTCATCACGACTATGTAAAATATTGGGACGGCCGTGATTATGAACACCAAGCCGAAGAAATGGCGGTAAAGCGTTTACTCGACGGACGCCATTTTGAGCATGCCGTTGATGTCGGTGGCGGCTACGGACGTTTAAGCGTGCTGCTGAAGCAGTTCGCTGACAAAGTCTCATTGGTAGATCCAAGCCATAAACAACTGACATTCGCGGCTGATTATCTTCAGGATCATCCCGATATTGAGCGCCATGAAATGCCGGCCCATAATCTTCGATTCGCCGACGGCAGCGTTGATCTGGTAGCCATGATTCGTGTCATACACCACTTACCTGATCCGACTCAGGAATTGCAGGAAATCGCCCGTATATTGCGGCCTGGCGGCTACGCGGTAATAGAAATCGCGAACTATATGCACGCTCGTAACCGCTTACGACACTTGGTGCATCACCAGAAGATCGCCGCGATGCCGGTTGATATACGCAGTAAGGCGCATCAGCGGGAAGATGAAATTCCGTTCGTAAACCACAATCCCCGTGAAATAACCCGACAGTTATCAGCCGCCGGCCTGAACGTGGAGCGAATTTTGTCCGTATCCAACCTGCGGAGCACCGGTCTCAAGAAAGTAATGCCTAAACGGGTGATGCTCGCTATAGAGGGTGTACTGCAGCCGACGCTGGCGAAAAGCTACTTTGGCCCCAGTGTCTTCTTTTTAGTCAGGAAGCAAGCCTGATGCGCCGAACAATACGGGTACGGGGTATTATTGAGCACCACGGTAAGTATTTATTCGTCAAACACGCCCCGGCCAGTGATTATTGGGCACTTCCCGGCGGCCACGTTGAGCCCGGTGAATCAGTTATAACCGCCATGGAACGCGAGATCATCGAAGAGCTTGGCGTTAAGCCGAAGCTTGGCAGGGTGCTGTATATTAACCAGTTTTTTACCAATACCGTTGAATCACTTGAACTGTTCTTTGACGTAACTAATGGCGGTGACTTTGTATCCTTGGATCTTGATGCCACTAGCCATGGCCGGCTGGAATTGTCGGCAGTCGCTTTTATTGACCCCCGGCAGGAGCGTATTCTGCCGGAGTTTCTGTCGCATCTTGCTGAGGACAGCCAAACTACTGACTGGCCAAAAGTTTTTGTCGATGACCACCGTTCCGTATAATAATGACTAATGAATGGTGAAACGCCGCTACTGGCATTAAAGGGAGTCGGGGCGGCTATCGGCCAAAAATACGGGCAACTTGGCCTGCATACCATCGCCGATCTTATAAATTATTTCCCCCGTCGCTATGATGACTATTCAGTACTGACACCGATCGCCGAGATTGTACCGGGCGCAGTGTCTATAAGGGCTACCATTAAACAGGCCAAGGGAAGGTATGTGCGGCGCGGCATGCATATCACCGAAGCGGTAGCAGGCGATGACACCGGGAGTGTCCGGCTGATATGGTTTAACCAACCGTATCGCGAGGGTTCGCTTAAAGCGGGTGCCGAGTATTATATCTCCGGGAATTTCGAACTGAGCCACCAGCGGCTGAGTATCATGAATCCAACTATTGAGCTGGTGAGTGATATGCCGCTTAATACAGCCCGCATCGTGCCCGTATACCGCGAGACGAAGGGTTTGACGTCCCGCCAGATTCGGGCGGCTATCGGCCAAATTGCCAAGGTAATCGCTGGCTTGCCGGAAACGCTGCCGGAGTGGCTCGTAACGAAGCACGATTTTTATGGCCGCAGCAGGGCGGTATACGCATTGCATTTTCCCGAAAACGCCGATGACTTGGCTCAGGCGCGGCATCGCCTCGGCTTCGAAGAGGTTTTTCAGCTGAGCCTGGCAGCGTTATCAAACAAATATGAACTGCTAACCGAGCAGGCTCCGAGCGTACCGTTCGAGGAAAAGGTGGCCAAAGAATTTGTCTCGCATATGCCTTTTAAACTGACTGACGCTCAACGCAAGGTGGTTTGGAGTATTTTTCAGGATATGCAAAAGGAACAACCGATGAACCGCTTAGTCGAAGGCGACGTCGGCGCGGGCAAAACCGTTGTAGCAGCTATGGCGGCGGTTATGGTGCTGCATCACGGCCATCAAGTAGCCCTGATGGCTCCGACGGAATTGCTGGCCCGGCAACATGCCGAAACCCTGCAAAAACTGCTGCAACCACTCGGTTTTGGCAGCCAGGTCGGGCTGCTGGTGGGTGGCATGACTGCGGCGCAGAAAAGATCGGCCCGAGAGCACATCGCCAGTGGTGATATCCGCTTTATAGTCGGCACGCAGGCACTGATTCAGGATACGGTCGATATGCATGCCCTGGAACTGGTAATAATTGACGAGCAACACCGTTTCGGTGTCGATCAGCGCAGAACCCTGCAAATCAAAGCCGGGCACATGCCCCATGTCCTCAGTCTCACCGCTACACCTATACCACGATCTCTGGCGCTTACCCTGTACGGAGAACTTGACGTATCGGTGCTCGACCAAAAGCCGCCGGGCCGGTCGGAAATTATCACCAAAATAGAGTCACCAAATTCCCGTCCCCAACTGTATGAAGAGATTGAGAAGGAATTAACGGCCGGTCGGCAAATGTTCGTCGTATGCCCGCTGATTACGGAATCGGGCGCGGTCAAGGCGGTTTCAGCCGAAGAAATGCATGAACAGCTTAGCAAAAAAGCGTTTAAACACCACAACGTAGGGTTGTTGCATGGCAAAATGAAGCCGGCGGATAAAAATGACGTTATGCAGCAATTCGTGGAACACAAGCTGGATATCCTAGTTTCAACTACGGTAATCGAAGTCGGGGTTGATGTGCCGAACGCCACTATCATGCTCATCGAGGGTGCCGAGCGCTTTGGTCTGGCGCAGATGCATCAGCTGCGAGGGCGGGTTGGCCGTGGCAAGGATCAGGGATATTGCTACTTAATGATGTCCGATTCATCGGCACCCAGCCGCCGGTTACGGGCGCTCGAAAGCTCCAGCGACGGCTTCAAACTGGCAGAGCTCGACCTTGAACTACGCGGCCCAGGGGCGATTTATGGCACGATGCAACATGGTCAGCTTGACCTGCGCATCGCCAAGCTCACTGATACTATACTTATTGCCAGCGCGCGCTCGGCAGCCCAAAAGTTTATCGATAAGCATGAGGATTTGTTACAATATCCCTATCTTCATGAACAAGTTTCTAAACTTCGTGCTGTCACGAATCTAAACTAATATGTATTCCGGTTCAACATTAACGAACTATTCCGGCCTTGTTTTGGGCGCGCATCAAAAGATTGACCGCACGGCCCGGCGCCATTTGCAGCAGCTGGCTCCGGCATGCAATTTCCCGAAAATTAAAACAATTTTGCATTTTGAGGGTAATAACGGCCCGGACGGTATAAAACGCAAAAGTCCGGCCAAAGGCGAGCCGTGGCATTACATCCAGCCGTTCGATATGAAGGACGACGGCATTTTAAAGATTATTTCCGATCATTACGTATCGCTGGTTGAATCGCTGCGTGGTAAAGACGACGTCCGGGCCGCGTTTGAGTCTGCCTGGATCGCGCACGCGATTGTCGATGGGTTGACGCCGGCGCATCACTACCCGTACGAGGACAAATTAGTTGAGCTGCGCGGGGGTGAGGGAATTGAGACCCGGACGACTATAAAGAAGAAATTAGTGATGCCAGGCGATACAAAGCGCGAGCAGCTGAATAACAACTGGAAGATGTGGGGACCTAAAGGCCTGTTTACCACACACGCCGCCTTCGAATGGGGATTTGCGACGGTGGTCCGGCCGTTGCGCCTCAAAGCCGCCATGCCGACTGATACAGATATGAAAAATTTCCAGGAACTGGGCGTAGAGGCCTGGTTTCGCCAACAGGCTCAGCAAATCGCCAGCTTGCATATGTACGATTCCTTTTACGAACATGGCTGGACTCGGAAGTTAGCCCGCCAGGTACGCCTGGAGCTGGCTCCGGCGATCACAAAAGCGGTGACTATCTGCTGGTATGGGGCGTTACTCGATGCCCGTGGTAAGCGGGAGCAGGAGTCTGATGCGAATCATCGCCGGTAAGCTTGGCGGCCGGAATTTTGACGCGCCGCGCGGCCACCGCACGCACCCGATGGGCGACAAGATACGTGGTGCTTTATTCAATATACTGGGCGACATTAGCGGACTGACGGTACTGGACGCCTTCGCAGGTAGTGGCGCTTTAAGTTTCGAGGCCATTAGCCGCGGCGCCGCCAGCGCCCTGGCCATTGAAATCGACAAGGAAGCCTTTGAAACCATCCAGCGCAATATTATTACGCTTGGTCTTGACCCCGAAGTGATCGTGATGCGCAAAAACGTGGCTGGTTGGTCTCGTAACAACCAGGACAAACAGTTTGACATCGTACTGGCCGATCCGCCTTACAATGATATCCGGCCAACTTTGTTGCAGAAACTTATGCCGCAGGTCAAACCAGGTGGTTTACTGGTGCTGTCATGGCCCGGTGGCGAGCCAGTACGGCCGTTCAACGGCGTTGAGGTTGTTTCGGCTAAAGCGTATGGCGATGCCCAGCTGGTATTTTACCGCCGTAACAGCTAGATTTTACAGCGGCAGTACGATAAAATATCTCGGTACTTTTCGAATATGCGCGAGTGGTGAAATGGTAGACACGCTGGTTTTAGGAGCCAGTGCCGAAAGGTGTGGAGGTTCAAGTCCTCTCTCGCGCACCACTATACTGTTATTGACTAATATGGTATAATATATCTATGCAAGTATATGAATCTGCCTTTGACCAACCTGTAGACCATCACCGTGAACGACGGGCATACGAATTATTTAAAAAGACTACTCTGGTGGATGTCTCTGATGGTGGAAATCACTCGCCAATCATTGCCGATACGATTACTGAACTGAAAACACAGTTAGAGACACGTTTAACACAGGCTACAGGCGAAACTACTGTATAATTCCAGTTATCTATGGCACTCTCAACTCAACCCTACAAAGGCGCCCGCGACTTCTACCCCGAAGATAAGCGCATCCAGAAATATATGTTCGGCGTCTTACGCTCAGCCGTCGAAAAGTACGGCTATGAGGAGTATGATGCACCTATTTTGGAGTCGCTAGACCTATATCTGGCCAAAACCGGTGAAGAGATCGTTAACGAGCAGACGTATGCCTTTGAAGACCGTGGCGGCCGAAAAGTCGCTATCCGGCCTGAAATGACCCCTACGGTATCCCGTATGGTGGCGGCTAAGCGTCAGGAACTGGCGTATCCGCTGCGTTGGTACAGTATCCCTAACTTATGGCGCTACGAACGTCCGCAGCGCGGCCGGTTACGCGAGCACTGGCAGTTAAATGTCGATATTTTCGGTTTAGCAGGCGTCGAGGCTGAACATGAAGTTATTTCTGTCGTAGACGGCATACTGCAGGCCTTCCATGCTAAACGCAGCATGTACACCATCAAGCTCAACAGCCGGAAGTTTACGGACTATATTTTGCGCGAGTACATCGGTTTTGACGAAGTACAGGCCTACAGCGTCGCTAAGCTGATAGATCGCATGCACAAAATGGACCGGGCGGACTTTATCGTCCAGCTCGATGCCTTATGCACGCCAAGCCAGCGCGAACAGGGTGCCGTGGAGCAGCTGCAGGACGTCTTGCAGGCCCAGCGTTTTACTGCGCTGCCGGCGGCCGTGCAACAGCATCCATCACTGGCACAAATCCGCTTCCTCATCGAACTACTCGAAGAATCCGGCATCGATAATGTCGTATTTGACGCTACCCTGATGCGCGGCTTCGATTACTACACTGACGTCGTGTTCGAGGTATTTGATAACCACCCTGATAACAACCGCTCGCTGTTCGGCGGCGGCCGCTATGATGGCCTGGTCGGCCTGTTCGGTGTTGAACCGGTCCCGACAGTCGGTTTTGGTATGGGCGACGTGACACTGCAGAATTTCCTGGAAATTCACGAGCTTTTACCTAAATTGCATCCTGAAACGCATATATATGTTGTTCCGGTCGGAGACGTCTTCAAACAGCTGCAAAAGCCGCTGGCTGAACTGCGGGCTTCCGGTTTGAACGTAGCTCTTGATACCACCGGCCGCAAAATTGGCGCTCAGATTCAAACCGCCGAAAAGAAGGGTATTCATTACGTCATGGTAATCGGCGAGCAGGAAATCGCTGACGGCCGTTATAATCTCAAGAATTTGCAGACCGGCGTGGAGGAAAAACACGGCCTGAGCCGTATCGTGACGATCGCTACAGACTATCGCCATGTCGATGAAACGGAAGACGAAGACATATAAGTACGAACTTGCATAGCCAGCCGGCGGGAACTCTGGTAAAATAACACCTTATGCAAGTAACAAAGTCTCAAACCAATCCTACAACCGTCACCTTAACCATTGAAGCGGACCAGCTCGTACTGGAAGAAACCCGTACGCAGGTGCTGCAGCGCCTGGCCCGGAACGTCAAGATCCAAGGCTTCCGCCAGGGTAAAGCGCCGCTGAATCTGGTTGAAAAGAACCTTGACTCATCAACCTACCAGTCGGAATTTATTGACGCTGCTCTTAACACTATGTACAGCCAGGCGCTGGCGGAACAGAAGATCCGCCCGGTTGCTCAGCCAAAGGTAACCATTAAGAAATTCGTTCCGTTTACGACCTTGGAGTTTGAAGCTGAAGTTGAAGCTATCGGCGACGTAAAACTGGCCGACTACACTAAAGTTAAGCTTGAGAAGAAACCCGTAACAGTCGCAGCCAAAGATGTTGATGACGTACTGAATAACCTCAAAGTCCGTATGGCCGAGAAAACTGAAGTTGACCGCGCCGCTAAAGATGGCGACGAAGTCTGGGTTGATTTCGAGGGCCGTGACGCTAAAACTGGTGAACCCGTTAAGGGCGCTGATGGAAAAGACTACCCCCTCGCTCTCGGCAGCAATACCTTTATACCTGGTTTTGAAGCAAATCTGCTTGGCGTCAAAGCTGGCGAAGAAAAAGAATTTACGCTGACTTTCCCGAAAGACTACGGTGTCAAAGCCTTACAGAACAAGGAAGTGATATTTAAGACGACCGTCACGAAGGTTAACGAAGTGACACAGCCTAAGGTCGACGACGAATTCGCCGCTAAAGTCGGTCCCTTTAAGACTGCCGCGGAACTGAAAGCGGATGTTAAGAAGCAAATCACTGCTGACCGCCAGCAACAAGCTGACCGTGACTATGAAAGCGAATTACTCGAGCAAATTACTAACAAGAGCGACGTTGCCGTTCCGGCCGCGTTGGTCGAAGAAGAGCTGACACGTTTAGAGCGTGAAGAGCGCCAAAACGTCGCTTACCGCGGCCAGACATGGCAGGAGCACCTCGATGAAGAAGGTGTCACCGAGGAAGAACACCGCGATAAAAACCGCCCTGGCGCGGAAATGCGCGTCAAAGCCGGCCTCATATTAGCGGAAATCGCTGAAAAAGAGAAAGTGGAAGTAACCCCTGAAGAACTGCAGATGAGGATTCAGCTTATGAAGGGCCAGTACCAGGATGCCGCCATGCAATCCGAACTGGACAAACCGGAAAACCAGCGGGAGATCGCCTCACGCATCATGAGTGAAAAAACAATTGAAATACTGACCGATTATGCAACCGTTAAGTCCACGGCAAAGACCGCCGCAGCTACTAAGAAGTAACGACCAATATGGCAAAAAATCCTAACAGACTATGGTCTCGGAGGAGTGGGGTAGCAGCATTAACCGCGGGCTCAGTTCTGGTCGGCAGCTGCATGATGGTCGGTGGCCTGAGGCGGAATGCCGACCGGGTAACATGCGACCAGGGCAGCATAGAAATTGAACTGACCGGGACAATGCAGTCAGTACTCGATATATATGGCGAAGCGGGATCACAGCTTGGCTATATGGCATTGAAACGAAGCGAAACAGAGTTATCCGTGGCCCTGCAGGATATAGCAAAGTACGGAAAACTGACAATGAATAAGTTAGAGTATTCTAGGCCTGAAGATATATCATCCGGCCTAGAATATGCCGGCCGTTTTAACGGCACCTATTGGGCTGTCGACGCCGATACTACGACCGATACGGTACAGATCACCGGTACGTGTAACTGAATTAGCACTCTTGACGTGAGAGTGCCAAATAACTATACTTATTCGTAGCAGTATTAAGCTACCAGCTAACTCTAAGGAGGTTTTAGATGAGCGTATTGATCCCTACAGTCGTTGAAAATGAAGGCCGCTATGAGCGAGCTTATGATATATATTCACGATTACTGAGAGACCGCATCGTTTTCCTCGGCTCCGATGTGAACGAAGCCTCTGCCAACGCTATTGTTGCCCAATTATTATTCCTGCAGTCCGACAGTCCTAACAAAGACATCTTTTTCTACATTAACAGCCCCGGTGGTAGTGTGTATGACGCCTTGGCTGTGTATGACACCATCCAGTACATTACCAATGATGTGCAAACCGTTGGTATTGGTGTGCAGGCGTCAGCGGCCGCCTTCCTGTTAAGTTCCGGTACTAAAGGCAAGCGTTTTCTGCTGCCAAACTCAACCGTGATGATTCACCAACCATCCAGCGGTACCCGCGGTAAGGTGACGGATCAGGAAATTGACCTCCGCGAATCACTGCGCATCAAGGCTTTGTTGGAAGGCATTATGGCCAAGAACACCGGTCAGAAACCTGAAAAGATCCATGAAGATATGGAGCGTGATAAGTGGCTGACCGCTACGGAAGCGCTCGACTACGGTATCGTTGACAAAATTATTAGCAACCCGCCAAAAGAGCAGGGCAAATAGCCGGATATCAGGGATACTATGATCAAAGACACGCCGGGGTTCCACTATGCCGAAGGTGCCGCGCCTTTTGGTGAACTTGATATTGTACTTCCCCATAGCAGGGAGTTAGGCGAAGGCCTCAGTACGGAAGCTCAACGCGCGGCGGAATCCATCTTTGATAATGCCTGGAGCAAGAGTTACTGGCTTGCTTCTGAGGTGGGCCAACAGGCAATCGATGAGTGGCTCAAAACGCCTTATGGCGAGAATCATCCAAATCTGATGAGAGTTACGAGCAGAGCGTTTACACACCCGAAGCAGAACCTAACCTACGCGGTTAAACCAGATATGATTCCTGATTGGCCATGGCCCGAACGGTTTGACGCCGTTGTCGCGGCCGAAATTGTTGGTTTTGGCAACGCTAAGCTCGAAGTATCCGGCAATCCTGTAGAAAGAGCAATTAAGTGGTTACGGTACCCTGAAAAACAATATGTAAATGTAGCCAATGCCAATGTACGGCCACGGTGGCAGGGCAGGCATATCGGTGTCGCGCTTATGCATGGTTTACTGAGCGGCTTTCCTGAAGACAGGCCGGCGACTACCTATGTGGCGCGGTCAAATAACCGCTTGCTGCAGGCGCTTTCTGCTGTTGGTTATCAGGAAACCGGGTCTCAGCCACGGTCTGATCTTATTCCTGGCGCGACCTTTGAAGAAGTTCGTTTGCAGGCTGGTAGTGCCGGTGAAGTTCGAGACCGCCTGGCACGACGCTTTAGCTGGCTGAATGATGCCGAGACCATCGAACCTGTCTCATAATTCTGAAGCTTAGCTATTGACATTTGCGGTTTAACCGATCAGACTACTATGTAAGAAGTAGTGTACGTTTGGCGGTCTGAAGTTTTATTCAACAGATCCAAAAACTCCTTACGTAGTTAACCTTCGCGCGCAAAACTACAACAAGGTCAATCACACAGTCTATTTATAGAGGTGGGAAGCCTAAACTCGTTTTTATAAATTCTATACAGGGGGCATAGTTCTAGCTTATGGCCAAGACTACAGCAAAGAGTACTGCTAAGGCGTCCAGCTCACGTGTGTTTTACACGCAGGCTGATGACGCGACAAAACTACCAAATCTGGTTGATCACCAGAATAAATCATTCCAGTGGTTTGTTGACGAGGGTCTCGGTGAATTGTTGGCCGAAATCAGCCCAATCGACGACTATACCGGTACCAAACTGTCTTTAAGTTTCAAAGACTACCACTTTGACGAGCCGAAGACGTCCGAGTTTGACGCCCGTGACAATAACGTTTCTTACGAAGCGCCGCTTAAGGCTACCGTTGAACTGACGAATAAAGTAACCGGCGAAGTCAAGGAGCAGGAAATCTACCTTGGTGATTTCCCGTGGATGACCAGCCGCGGTACATTCGTAATCAATGGCGCAGAGCGCGTCGTAGTTTCACAGCTGATCCGTTCAGCCGGTGTGTTCTTTACGGGCGACCAGCACGGCTCCACCAACTTGTACGGCGCCAAGGTTATTCCTGGCCGTGGCGCATGGTTGGAATTCGAGACCGCGGCTAACGGTGCTTTATACGTAAAAATTGACCGTAAGCGTAAAATCGCTGTCACGACTCTGTTGCGCGCCCTCGGTATGACCGAAGCCCGCATCAAGGACTCATTTAAGCATGTTGACCAAGGTAAGCTGAGCTATATCGACGCTACCCTCGAAAAAGATCCAGCCAAGGGCCAGAACGACGCGCTCATCGAAGTATACCGCCGTCTCCGCCCGGGTGACCTGGCAACCGTCGATAACGCCCGCTCGCTGCTGGAAAATATGTTCTATAACTTCAAGCGCTTCGACTTTTCCCGCGTCGGCCGCTATAAGATCAACAAGCGTTTGAACCTCGATGTCGCCAACACTACCGAAAACCGTGTTATGCGCCTTGAGGACCTGGAAGCTATCATCGCTGAAATCATCCGCCTCAACAACACGCAGGAACCTGCCGATGACATCGACTCACTGGCTAACCGCCGAGTGAAATTAGTTGGTGAGCTCGTACAGCGCCAGTTCCGCATCGGGCTGCTGCGCATGGAGCGTAACACTAAAGACCGCATGTCTATGAGCGAGATTGAGACTGTCCAGCCTGGCCAGCTCATCAACGCCCGCCCTGTGGTCGCGGCTGTAAGGGAATTCTTTGCCTCTTCACAGCTGTCACAGTTCATGGACCAGATTAACCCGCTTTCCGAGCTGGCTCATAAGCGCCGCCTGAGTTCGATGGGTCCTGGTGGACTTTCCCGCGAACGCGCTGGTTTTGAAGTCCGCGACGCCCACGCGACTCACTACGGCCGTATTGACGCCGTTGAAACTCCTGAAGGTGCCAACATCGGTCTTGTATTGAACCTGGCTTACTATGCCCGTATTAACGAGTATGGTTTCATTGAAACCCCTTACCGCAAAGTGGTCACCGCCGTAACGGCCAAGGATGCCGCTGGCCATATTGCCAGCGTTAATCTGGAAGACAAAGAAGGCAAGTTGATCGTTGCCGCCGGTAAGACCATTACTGAAGCTGACGCCACGAAGTTGGCTACAGTCGAAGGACAGGTTACCTGGCCGGTTAAGGCGACTGTTACTCACGACATCGTCTACCTCGATGCCTACGACGAAGAAGTTGCCGTTATCGCCGGCGCGGGTATCGCGCTTGATGAGAACAGCCGCTTCATTGATGAGCGCGTTTCTGCCCGTAACCGCCTGCGCTCAAGCGAAGTTGACGCCGATGATGTCACGCACATGGACGCCGCCCGTAACCAGATTATTGGTTCCAGTGCCGGTCTGATCCCATTCATTGAAAAGAACTACGTGTACCGCTCGCTCATGGGTAGTAACCAGCAACGACAGGCTGTGCCGCTTATTAAGCCACAAAGCCCGGTCGTTGGTACTGGTCTCGAAGAAGCTGCCGCCCGTAACACCGGCCAGGTTATTATTGCCGAAGCCGACGGTGAAGTATTGCAGGCTACCGGTGACAAAGTTACCGTTAAGTACGCGGACGACAACCTGGGTACCGTAGATTACGCTCCGCAGCATTTCGTACGTTCAAACGAAGGTACTAGCATCAACCAACGCGTTGTTGTCTCGACTGGCGATAAAGTCAGTGAAGGTGACATTTTAGTCGAAGGTATGTCGATTGCCGGTGGTGAACTAGCTCTTGGTAAAGACCTCCTTGCCGCATTCATGCCTTGGGGTGGCTACAACTTCGAAGACGCCATTATCGTCTCCCGCCGTTTGGTAGAAGACGACACGCTTACCAGCATCCACATTGTTGACTATATGCTGGAAGTCCGCGAAACCAAGCTTGGACCTGAGGTTGTCACCCGCGATATCCCGAACGTTTCAGAAGACACCCTGCGCCATCTCGATGAAGACGGTATCGTCCGCATCGGCGCGGAAGTACATCCTGGTGACATTTTGGTTGGTAAGATTACTCCAAAGGGTGAGCAGGAACTGAGCTCTGAAGAGCGGCTGCTCCGCGCTATCTTTGGTGAAAAAGCCAAAGAAGTCCGTGATACTTCACAGCGCATGAGCAACGGCAAGCACGGTAAAGTTGTTGGCGTCAAAGTATTCAGCCGCGAAAACGGCCATGAACTGAAAGCCGGCGTCCTGATGCAAATCCAGGTCTTCGTGGCTCAGATGCGCAAAATATCCGTTGGCGATAAGCTCGGTGGACGCCACGGTAACAAGGGTGTCATTGCCCGTATTCTTCCTATCGAAGACATGCCGTTTACCGAAGACGGTACCCCAATCGATATCATCCTGAACCCGCTCGGTGTACCAAGCCGTATGAACATCGGTCAGTTATTTGAAACCCACCTTGGTATGGCCGCCCGTGCCCTCGGCATTAAAGTTGCCAGCCCATCATTCAATGGTGTTCCAGCAGAAAAGATCCAGGAACTCCTGGCCAGCGTCGGTTTGCCGGAAGATGGCAAGCAGCAGTTGTACGACGGCCGCACCGGTGAAGCTTTTAAGGAGCGCACTACTGTTGGTAGCATGTACATGATCAAGCTGAACCACATGGTCGCCGATAAGATCCACGCCCGCTCGACTGGTCCATACACTATGGTTACCCAGCAGCCGCTTGGTGGTAAGGCACAAAATGGTGGCCAGCGCTTCGGAGAAATGGAAGTATGGGCACTGGAAGCTTATGGTGCTGCTACAACCCTGCAGGAAATGCTGACTATTAAGTCCGACGACGTCTATGGCCGTTCCAAGGCTTACGAGTCAATCATTAAGAAGATGCCGATTGTCGGACCAAAGGTTCCAGAAAGCTTTAACGTGCTTGTCAAGGAACTGCAAGGCCTCGGCCTTAAGGTTGATCTGATCGACCTGGAAGCCAACCAAACGGTTGACGCTGAAAATATTTTAGGCGCCAACATCCAGGAAGAATCATCAGCTATGGCTGATATCGACGTGCCAACTCCAGAGGTTTCAACCCTGGAAATGAGCGAAGACGAAGCAATGAATGAATTCTCAATTGTTGACGTTGATGATGAACTACATGATTCGACCGAAGAAACTAACCAGACCGTCACCGCGGTTAACACCGGTGACACTAATGACGAGGAGGCTGAAGCCTAATGCGCAAGTATAACTACGGCACAAGCATTTCTGACTTTACGGCAGTACGACTCGCTGTAGCTAGCCCGGACGACATTCTGGAATGGAGCTATGGTGAGGTTACCAAGCCAGAAACTATTAACTATCGTACACAAAAGCCGGAACGTGATGGTTTGTTCTGCGAACGGATCTTCGGACCAGTTAAGGACATTAATCCGCACGACGCGAAATACAAGGGTGTCCGCTCACGCGAAGCCGCTGTCGACAAGAACGGTGAATTAGTCACTAAGAGTATCGTCCGCCGCGAACGCATGGGCCACATCTCTTTGGCTGTCCCCGTCGCCCATATCTGGTTCCTCCGCGGCACTCCCAGTGCTATCGGTTTGCTTCTCGGCATGACTGTTAAGAACCTGGAGCGCGTCGCTTATTTCGCAGCTTACATCGTCAAAGATGTAGATACCGCGAAACGTGACCAAATGCTGGCCGATAAGGAAGCTGAATTCGCAGCCGCCAAGGAAGCAATCCGCCTTCGCTTTGAAGCTGAGTCACAGAAAGAAGACGCTAACATCAAGGCTCTGGCCGAAATGCAAACCAAGGAACTCGAAGAAGTTCAACAGGACTTTGAAACCCTCAAGAACCAGCTGACCAGCCTAGAGCGCCTGCACCTGCTGAACGACACCGATTACCGCGCGCTTCCTCGTGAACTGCGTGATATGATCAGCGTCGGCATGGGTGGTGAATCTCTGCGCGACCTGCTGGAGACTATTAATTTGAAGGAATTGATCGCTGAACTCTCGACCGAAGCTGAAGAGGCAAAGGGACAGCGTAAGAAGAAGATTATGAAGCGCCTGCGCCTGCTGGAAAGCATGGACCGCGCTAACATCAAGCCTTCAAGTATGTGCATTAGCGTTCTGCCGGTTATTCCTCCAGACCTGCGCCCAATGGTCCAGTTGACTGGTGGCCGTTTCGCGACCTCCGACTTAAACGACCTGTACCGCCGTGTCATCAACCGTAACAACCGCCTGAAGAAGCTGATCGACCTCAACGCGCCGGAAGTTATCCGCCGCAACGAACAGCGTATGCTCCAGGAAGCCGTGGACGCCCTCATCGATAACAACAACGCCCGCAGTGGCCGTGCTGTTGCCGCTACCGGCCAGCGCCGCCGTCTGAAGTCACTCAGTGACCTCTTGAAGGGTAAGCAGGGACGTTTCCGTCAGAACCTGCTTGGTAAGCGCGTTGACTACTCAGGCCGTTCTGTTATTGTGGCTGGTCCTGAACTCAAGATTCACCAGTGTGGTCTGCCGAAGATGATGGCCCTTGAACTGTTCAAGCCATTCGTTATTGGCGAACTGATCGCCGATGAGCACGCTCACAACATCCGTTCCGCGACCCGCATGATTGAAACTGGTGACGTCGCCGTTTGGGACGCCCTCGACACCGTCATTAAGGGTAAGTACGTTCTGTTGAATCGTGCCCCATCCTTGCACCGCCTTTCAATCCAGGCCTTCCAGCCGGTACTTATCGAAGGCCGCGCCATCCAGCTGCACCCACTCGTCTGTAAGGGCTTCAACGCCGACTTCGATGGTGACCAGATGGCCGTCCACCTTCCTTTGAGCGATGATGCTCAGGCAGAGGCCCGCGACATCATGGCTGCTAACAAGAATCTTCTGAAGCCAGCTGACGGTTCGCCAATTCTGCACGTTGAACAGGACATCGTCCTTGGTTGTTACTACCTCACGTACGACCGCCCTGACACCAATAAAGTACCTTTCGTATATAGCGACATCAATGAAGCTATTTTGGCACTCGATGCCGGTAGCTTGACGCTCCAGAACCGCATCCGCGTACCATTCCGTGGCGAACGCCGCGAAACAACGCTTGGCCGCCTGCTGTTCAATGAAACCTTCCCGGATGATTTTCCATTCCAGGACGAGCCAATGACCAAGAAGCGTTTGCAGAAAGTACTGGCTGACGCTTACCAGGCTTACGGCCAGGAAGTAACCGCTGAACTCGCCGACAAGTTGAAAGACCTCGGATTTGAATACGCCACAATTTCCGGCCTCTCAATGGGTATGGGTGACTTCCATGCGGTTGAAGGTCTCGACGCCATGCTTGCTACCGGTGATACCCGCGCCAGTGCCATTTCAGAGCAGTTCGAACAAGGTTTTATTACCGAAGACGAACGATACCGCTTGACCGTCGATAACTGGGCCCGCGTTGAAACGCAGGTACAGGACGCTTTAGCCGAACAGATGAAGGGCCGCGACAGCGCGACTGCTATCGCCATCAACTCTGGTGCCCGTGGTAACATCGGCCAGTTGAAGAACGCCGTTGGTATGCTTGGTGTCCAGTCCGACGCCTCCGGCCGCGCCATCGAACTTCCAGTCCGCTCCGGCTATGTCAAGGGTCTCAACCCGCTTGAATACTTTACGGGTACCCGTGGTACCCGTAAGGCGCTCATCGACATCGCCCTTAAAACCGCCGATGCCGGTTACCTGACGCGCCGCCTGGTAGACGTTTCTCAGGATGTCTTTACTATCGACGAAGAAGGCGACTCTAGCGATCCAGGCTTCGCGATGCTTCGGGCTGACGCTAAAGAGATTGGTGTTGGCTACGGCTCACGCCTGGTTGGCCGCTTTGCTGCCCAAGACGTCTCTAACGGAAAAGTAGGTTACCTCAAAAAGGGTGAACGCTTTACTCCAGAAGTAGCTGCCAAGATCGACGCGGACGAGTCTCTCGACGCGGTCCGTATCATGAGCGCCCTCAGCTGTACCAGCGTCCGTGGAGTTCCACAGAAATCCTACGGTGTCGATCCGGCTACCGGTAACCTGGTTGCCAGCCACCACCCAATCGGTGTCATCGCTGCCCAGTCTATCGGTGAGCCTGGTACGCAGTTGTCCCTCGACTCCAAGCACCGTTCCGGTGGTTTCGTCGCCGATGACACTGCGCAGGGTCTGTCCCGTATCGAGGAACTCTTCGAAGTCCGTACACCAAAGGGTCAGGCTTACCTGACTGACATTGCCGGTACGGCAAACACATGGGAAGAAGGCGACCACTACGTGGTTCAGGTTACTGCCCATGATAAAGAAAACATCGAACTCGAAATTGGTGACCGCACGGTCCAGGTCAAGAGTGGTTCCGATGTTGCTATCGGTGACGTCATTGCTTCACTCGAAGACGGCGCATCACCACTAATCGCACCAATGGCTGGCAAGGCCGAGGTCAGCGAAAAGACTATCATCATCACACCGGCCCGCACCAGCGTGGTCCGCTACGAAATCCCTGGCTTCAAGCAATTGCAAGTCAAGGACGGTGATGAAGTCGAAGCCGGCCAGCGCTTGACTAACGGTTCCATTAACCTACAGGACCTTCTGCGTCTCCAGGGTGTTGAGCCAACGCAGCGCTACATCATGAATGAAATCCTGCGTATCTTCGCAGGCCAAGGTCAGATCATTGCTGATAAGCACCTTGAAATCATCGTTCGCCAGATGTTCAGCCGCGTCCAGATCGAAGATGCTGGCGACAGCGAATTCGTGACCGGTGACGTCGTTTCCAAGCTGGCTGTAGTTGACGCTAATGAGCGCTTGGCTGCTGATAGCAAAGAACTCGTACAGTTCAACCAGCTGTTGCTTGGTATCACCAAGTCCAGCTTGAGTACTGATTCGTTCCTGAGTGCCGCATCCTTCCAGGACACCACCCGCGTACTGATCGGTGCCGCGACCTCCGGCCGCGTCGACCGCCTGTACGGCTTGAAGGAAAACGTCATCTTGGGTCGCAAGATCCCAGTTGGCACTGGTTACGGCCAGGTCGCAGTCGCTGAAGATGCCATTGAAGACCAGCTCGCCGAGCCGCTTTCAAGCATCACTGACGCGCTGTAAGCCTCGCCAAGGCTGGGTAAACATAAGGGGTATTGACACAGGGTGTAATAGCGCTGTTGTCAATACCCCTTATATCTGTTAAAATCATTAGGTTACAAACTAAGTAGTCCGAGCCAGGGAAGTAGCCGTAAGCGTAGTTGGCACTCGCATACGCAGCCATGATCTTTCTTGCAGCAGCAGATTACATAAGGAGCATAAATGCCAACAATCAACCAATTGGTTCGCAAGCCCCGCACCAAGGTGATCGTCAAGACGAAATCACCTGCCATGCAGCGCGTTGTGAACAACCTCAAAACCACAAACTACGAAAAACACGCGCCGTTCAAGCGTGGTGTTTGCGTCAAGGTTACTACTAAAACACCAAAGAAGCCGAACTCAGCTCTTCGTAAGGTTGCCCGTGTGCGCCTGACCAACGGCTACGAAGTTTGGGCTTACATCGGTGGCGAAGGTCATAACTTGCAGGAGCATGCCGTTGTACTGGTACGCGGTGGCCGCGTAAAGGATCTTCCTGGTGTTCGTTATCATATTGTCCGCGGTAGCCTAGACCTTCAGGGTGTTAACAACCGCAAACAGGGCCGTTCCAAGTACGGTGCCAAGAAGGAGAGCAAGTAATGCCACGTAAAAAGACTAAAGCATTAGTACGCGACGTCGCTCCAGATCGCCTGTATAACAGCGTTCCTGTAGCTCGTTTGATCAACCGCGTTATGTTGAACGGTAAAAAGCAGCTGGCTGAACGCCTCGTATACGACGGTATGCAGAAAGCCGCCGACCGTTTGAAAGTCGAGAACCCGCTTGAAGTTTTCGAAACTGCTTTCAAAAACATCCAACCGCATGTCGAGACCCGTTCCCGCCGTGTCGGTGGTGCCAATTACCAGATTCCGTTTGAAGTTCGTGGCCAGCGCCAGAACCACCTGACTACCATGTGGTTCGTCGCTGCCTGCCGCAGCCGCAAAGGCATTTCCATGGCTGACCGCATCGCCGCTGAACTGACCGACGCCTACAATGGCCAAGGCGCAGCAGTTAAGAAGCGTGAAGACACGCACAAGATGGCTGAAGCTAACCGCGCCTTTGCGCACTTTGCCCGAGGCTAGTTTTATGGAGCTAGAACATCACCGCGAACGTGCGTCTATCGTATTTGATGCTATGAATACTGCTTCTGAGCAAAGTGCTCAAGCGACGATTGCACATTCCGGTGATGTTTTGGGAATATTTCACCCAGATGTTTTAAAATCACGATGGGAATTGACAAAGGCGCTTGGTATGGGTGTACGAGAATTAATCTCAATCGTGCCTCACGCGCCCGAGTTGTATAGAGAATGGCGAGTCCGACGTACTAATGAATAATATGGGGAATAAGGATATTTAAGAAGGAACTACATGGCAGATAAGAAAACAGCAATGGATAAGATTCGGAACCTTGGTATTATCGCGCATATCGATGCCGGTAAGACTACGACGACCGAAGGAATTCTGTATCGTACCGGTTTGAACCACAAGATTGGTGCCGTACATGAAGGTGAAACAACGACCGACTGGATGGCCCAGGAACGTGAGCGCGGTATTACTATCGTAGCCGCTTCCGTTACCTGTTTCTGGAAGGGTCACCAGATCAACATTATCGATACCCCGGGACACATCGACTTTACCGTGGAAGTGGAGCGCTCACTGCGTGTCCTCGACGGTGCCTGTGTGGTCTTCGACGGTAAGATGGGTGTTGAAAGCCAGTCTGAAACCGTTTGGCGCCAGGCTGACAAGTACGGCGTGCCACGCGTTTGTTTCATCAACAAGATCAACCAAACCGGTGGCGACTTCTATAAATCTCTGGAAAGCATCCACAACCGCTTAAGCAAGCGCGCGTTCCCAATCCACCTGCCAATCGGTTTCGAGCAGGCCATTAACGGTATCGTTGACCTGGTTGAAATGAAAGCCTTCACTTACAAGGACTTCACCGATAAAGCTCTTGTTGAAGGCGAAATCCCAGCCGACATGATGGACCAGGTTAAAAAGTATCGCAGTCTCCTGATTGAAAACGCTGTTGCCGAAGACGAAGCTATGCTCGAAAAGTATTTCGAAGTTGGCGAAGACGGCCTGAGCACCGAAGAAGTCAAGCAGGCCATCCGTTCTGCTGTTTTAAGTGGTAACTTCTTCGCGGTTACCGGCGGCGATGGCCGCGGTGTGATCGTCGAGAAAGTCCTCGATATGGTTGCCGACTACCTGCCAAGCCCGCTTGACCGTGGTTCTAACTGGGGTATACACCCTAAGACCGGTGACGAGATCGAGCGCAAGCCAAGCGAAGAAGAGCCATTCAGCGCGCTGGCATTTAAGATTACCACCGACCCATTTGTCGGTAAGCTGGCTTACTTCCGCGTGTACTCTGGTACTATTACTGCCGGTTCATATGTTTACAACTCTACTAAGGGTGAAAAAGAGCGGGTTGGCCGTATCGTTCGTTTGCAGGCTGATAAGCGCGCAGATGTAACTGAAGTCGGTGCCGGCGACATTGCTGCCATCGTCGGCCTTAAAGGTACGACAACCGGTGACACACTGTGTGACCAGGCTAACCCAATCGTTCTTGAAAGCATTGACTTCCCAGAACCTCCAGTTTCGATTGCTATCGAACCAAAGACGAAAGCCGACCAGGAAAAAATGGGTATCGCCCTTGGCCGTTTGGCCGAAGAAGACCCAACCTTCCGCGTACGCACCGATGAAGAGACCGGGCAAACTATCATCTCCGGTATGGGTGAGTTACACCTTGAGATCCTGGTAGACCGCATGAAGCGTGAGTTTAACGTGGAAGCTAACATCGGCCAGCCACAGGTTGCCTACCGCGAATCAATCCGCAAGAGCGGTATTGAAGCCCAGGGTAAGTTTGTCCGCCAGAGTGGTGGCCGTGGTCAGTATGGTGACGTCTGGCTGCGTGTTTCTCAGAACGAGCAGGGCGCCGGATTTGAATTCATCAACTCTATCAAGGGTGGTGTGGTTCCAACCGAGTACATCAAGCCGGTCGAAGAAGGTATCAAAGAGTCACTTGCTAACGGTATTATTGCTGGCTACCCGGTCGTAGACATTAAGGCCGAACTGTATGACGGTTCTTACCACGAAGTCGACTCCAACGAAATGGCCTTCAAGATCGCCGGTTCGATGGGTATCCAAGAAGCCGTTAAGAAAGCTAACCCTGTCTTACTTGAACCAGTGATGAAAGTAGTTGTTGTTACTCCTGAGCAGTTCATGGGTGACGTCATTGGCGACTTAAACAGTAAGCGTGGCCGTATTGAATCCATGGAAGATCTTCCTGCCGGAATCAAAGAAATTACCGCCTACGTACCACTGGGTGAAATGTTCGGTTACACGACTAACCTGCGTTCCACAACCCAGGGCCGTGCCTCAAGTTCTATGGAACTCGACCACTACGCTGACGTACCGGGCCACGTTGCGGAAGCTATCATCGCCAAGAATTCGAAATAGTCTCGCGGGACTAATAGAGAGATGCTGACCTCTTTACAAAATGTTGGCATTTCTCTATACTACCTCGGTAACTTGTGTGAGTTGTCTTTTCATAGTGACAATGGTCTCATGCAAATAACGGACAAATGATTAATTAAACAAGGAGTCATATAAATATGGCAGATCAATTCGACCGAACCAAGCCTCACGTGAATGTCGGTACTATGGGTCACGTTGACCACGGTAAGACTTCACTGACCGCTGCTATTACTATGGTGCTCGCAAAGCGCCTCCCAACCGCAGTCAACAAGCCAGTTGACTACGCGATGATCGACAACGCTCCAGAAGAGCGCGCTCGTGGTATTACTATCGCTACTTCCCACCAGGAATACGAAAGTGAAAAGCGCCACTATGCTCACGTCGACATGCCAGGCCACGCCGACTACGTTAAGAACATGATTACCGGTGCTGCTCAGATTGACGGGGCTATCCTCGTTGTATCTGCTGCTGATGGTCCTATGCCTCAGACCCGTGAGCACGTTCTGCTCGCGAAGCAGGTTGGCGTACCAAGCATCCTGGTTTTCATGAACAAGATGGACCTCGCCGACGCTGACCTCGTTGAGCTCGTTGAAGAAGAAATCCGCGATCTGCTCGCTAAATATGACTTCGACCGCGACTGCCCAGTTATCAAGGGTTCAGCTACTAAAGCTATTGAAGGCGACAGCGCTAACGAAGACGCTATCATGGAACTCGTTGCTGCTATGGATGCCTACATCCCAGAACCAGCTCGCGACCTTGACAAGCCATTCCTGATGCCTGTCGAAGACGTTTTCTCAATCAAGGGTCGTGGTACTGTTGCTACGGGTCGTGTTGAAAGCGGTATCGTTAAACTAAACGACGAAATCGAAATCGTTGGTATCCGTACTACTCGTAAGAGTGTCGTTACTGGTATCGAAGCTTTCAAGAAGCAGCTTGATCAGGGTCAGGCCGGTGACAACGCCGGTGTTCTGCTCCGTGGGATTGAGCGTGATGACATCGAGCGCGGCCAGGTCTTGGCTAAGCCAGGTTCTATCACTCCTCATACGGAGTTTGACGCTGAAGTCTATATCCTAACCAAGGAAGAAGGTGGTCGCCACACTCCTTTCTTCAAGGGATACAAGCCTCAGTTCTACTTCCGTACAACGGACGTAACTGGTGAAGTTGAACTTCCAGCTGACAAGGAAATGGTCATGCCTGGTGATACTATTACCTTTAAAGTTAAGTTGCTTGCTCCAATCGCCATGGACCAGGGTCTCCGCTTCGCTATCCGCGAAGGTGGCCGTACCGTTGGTGCTGGTGTTGTGACCAAGATCAACAAATAATCAGTCCTGCTGATTCAAAAAGAGCGCTCGGATCAATAATCCGGCGCTCTTTTTTGTTATCGTATAATAAAATGAATGGGTATGACAGAAAGTAGTAATTTCACGGACTATTATGAAGTTCTTGGCGTAAAGCCGACATCTGAAGTAGCCGAAATTCGCCGTGCCTATATAGCTTTGGCTAAGCAGCAGCATCCTGATGCCGGCGGTTCAATGGAAGCCATGCAACAGTTGAACATCGCGTACCGGACATTGACGAGCGATAGCGCGAAAACAGCTTATGATATGCTGCACAACTTCCATACCGGTAGCACTGCACCGGCTGACTACCGCTATAGTGATGGACGTGAGGTACATGGTGTCACCGATATGTCGGATGATGAAATCGACGCTTTTCTTGATGACTTATTCACTGAGTATCGGAGCGGCCCGCCAAAGTCTAAGCAAAGTATTCGTGACTGGTTCAAGAACATCGTAAAAAAGATGTAACCTCAAGTACTTTAGTTATCTCAAAACACCTGGTATAGTCTTTGAATGAACACGCCTACTCCGGATTATCCGCAACAACTCTTTCCTCATTCCATGCTTCCGGTCAATACTACGCTTATGGCTCAGTTGGCCGTAAAGTTCAGCCGGGTAACTGGCGGCGACTATCACGCCTATCTTATTAGTACCCCTGAGAACCGTGATCCTCGGTTTTTGATTAAACCAACTTGTCAGATCGATGCGATAGCCCGAGAATATAAAGAGGAACAAGCTGACCGAGGCGTAGAAGTTGTTATTAAGCCTTTGCCGGACGAGGCCGTGCAGGACATCTACGCCCAGTGTCTCGACGAATTAGACGTTATGATGCGAAGTCTGCGCCTAAACACGCAGTAGACTTTCCAATGAACGTTTAATATGTTAAAGTACATCTACTTACTAATTGTGCTGACTAAAAGTCATTTGTAGGCACTGAAACCTACAGAAGATGTTACAGCGCCATAACCGTCCAGACGGACAAAGGAACATTATTAATGGCTGAAGCTCCTAAAGATGCTAAGCAAAAAATTCGTATTCGCCTGAAGGCATATGACCATAAGGTTATTGATCAGGCCGCTAAGCAGATCGTCGATACCGCACTGCGTACCGGCGCGTCACTAGCCGGCCCCATCCCTCTGCCAACCCGCCGCAGCACGTTTACGGTTATCAAAAGCCCGCACGTCTACAAAAAAGGTCGCGAGCAGTTCGAAATGCGCGTTCATAAGCGCCTGATCGACGTTTTTGAGCCAACGCCAAAAACAATCGACAGTCTGATGAACCTCAGCCTGCCTGCTGGTTGCGACGTCGAAATCAAGATGTCCTAAGTGCCCCCCCAAGCCTATAAAAAACCGCTCTCCGTAAAAAAAGGGCGTTTTTTATGTGCATATACTTAAGTCGTGTAAGTAATTTCATATACCAGTAACCGACGGAAGCCTACACTAACTAATACACTAATAATGTATAGGAGACCGAAATGGCACACACATCAGACAGACAAGCACCGAATACATTAGGTCTTATTCTTGTCGCAGCCGCTGCAGGCGCAGTAGCAGGAATGCTGTTCGCACCAAAGCGCGGAACAGAAATGCGCGAAGATCTTAAAGGCCGGGTAGGCGACCTTAAATCTAAAGCGCAAACTAAAGTAGACGATACGAAGACTGCCGTAGGCGAAGGCGCTGACGCCGCCCGCACTAAAGCACACGATGTAGCAGATAAAGCACGCTCGACTGTTACGAAAACCGCTGATTCAGCTAAAGATAATGCCGATAAGCTGGCTGACGCGACAAAAGAGGCTAGCGACCAAGCGGCTGACGAAGCGAAGCGCCGCTCCAAGCGTGCCTAAGCTCCAACATAACCCCCTGTCACTGAGTTGCCGTTAAATTTGCAACACATTGACAGGGGTTAGTTATTCGTGATACTCTAATACGGTACATTATAAAAAACCTGTACTTGGTATATGCATAGGTCACCCATTGTTATTAACATAACAGGGGCGAAACCGGGCGTTACCAAGAATTTTTATGTCTTGCCACTTGCAGTTTCGCAAGTAATCGGGAGTAAAGGTATCAGGGGTAACAAACGAGGTAACTATGAAAGCTCTCATTACTAGGAAGGTTGGCATGACCAGTACTATCGCAGAAGATGGTGTCGTGACTGCTGTAACCTTGCTTTCCGCTAGTCCTTGCGTTATTACGCAAGTGAAGACCGTCGACACTGATGGATACACTGCTATCCAGCTCGGTGCCGAAGAAGCAAAGCATGCCGGCAAGGCTGCTGAAGGTCATTTTAAAGCTGCAGGCGTCACGCCTAAAGTCGTACGTGAGTTCCGCGTCGATGAACTCAGTGAAGACCTGAAGGTTGGCGCGACTATCGCGGCAGATACTTTTGAAGCCGGTGACGAAGTAGATGTTACAGGCACTACTAAAGGTAAGGGTTGGGCCGGTACTATCCGCCGCCACAACTTCCACCGTCAACGCAAAACCCACGGTGGTAAAGGTAACACTCGTAAAGTCGGTTCTATCGGCTCTATGTACCCTCAGCGTATTTTCCCAGGTAAGAAAATGGCTGGCCAGCTCGGTGGTGACCAGGTTACCGTTAAAAACCTAAAGATCGCTTTTGTTGATACAGAGAATAATCTCATCGGGGTTACTGGTGCCGTTCCTGGTCCACGTAAAGGCATTATCATTTTGAAAGGAGCTAAATAATGGCGACTCCTACATTCACAAGCGCTGGCGCCAAGGCTACTAAGCCAGCTCAGCTCGATCAAGCCGTATTTGGTGTAGCTCCTGAAAACCATGAGCTGCTCAAGCGCGTCTACACTGCCTACCTCGCTAACGGCCGCACCAACAATGCTGTCACTCTTAAGCGTGGTGAAGTCAGTGGTGGTGGCCGCAAGCCTTGGAAGCAAAAGGGAACCGGCCGAGCACGTTTCGGTTCAACCCGCGTGCCTATTTGGCGCGGTGGTGGTGTTGCTTTTGGTCCTACCGGGCAGGAAAACTACACACTTAACGTCAATGTTAAAGCTAAGCGTTTAGCTATCCGTCAGGCACTCAGCCTGGCCGCAAACGAAGAAAAGATTGTCATTATCGAAGACTTCGCGGTTAAGGATGGTAAAACATCAGCCGCAGCGGCATTGCTCGCTAAGGTAGGCGCCAGCCGTAAGACGCTGGTGGTCGTTGATCACAAATCAGTGGAACTCACCCGCGCCACAGCAAACCTCGGCGACGTTAAGTTAGTCCAGGCTACCTACCTGAATGTCTTTGATCTTATGAACGCTGACACTATCGTAGTAACCAGCGCCGCTTTGTCTGCTATTAGCGAATGGCTTGGTGCCGAGAGCACTACCGCAAAAGAGGAGACTAAATAATGAGCAATCCAATCGTAACCTCGCTGGTTCTTAAGCCTCGCATGAGCGAAAAGGCTTACGGCATGAGTCAGGTCAGCAACACATACGTGTTTGATGTTGACGGCAGCGCTAACAAGCACACCGTCGCCCGGGCTGTTAGCGAACAGTTCGGCGTTACCGCGACAACCGTCCGTGTAATCAACGCTAAAGGTAAAACTAAGCGTACTGTCCGCAAGGGTGGACGCCCAACTATGGGCCGCCAGTCTGACGTCAAAAAAGCCTATGTAACTCTTAAGGCTGGTGATACGCTACCTATCTTCGCCGCTATCGAAGAAGCCGAAGCAAAGGAAGCTGAAACAACTGAAAAGCTGGCTAAAGCCGCCGCCGAATCTGAAAAGAAGGCCGAGAAAAAAGAGGCTAAAAAGTCTAAGAAGGAGGACAAGTAATGGCTATTAATGTTTACAAGCCAACCACTCCTGGCCGCCGTGGCATGACGAGCATCAGCTCGAGTGACATTACAACCAAGAAGCCGCTGCGCTCTCTTGTTGTCATCAAGCGCCGTACCAATGGCCGCAACAACCAGGGACGGATTACAACCCGCCACCGCGGCGGTGGAGCTAAGCGTTACTACCGCTTAGTTAACTTCGGTCTCGAATCCGGCGTCACTGCTACTGTCGAGCACATTGAATATGATCCAAACCGCAGTGCCCGCATTGCCCGTATTAAAGACCAGACCGGTCAGTACCACTACATTCTTGCCTCACAGGGCATGGGGGTAGGCCAAACTATAACAAGTGGCGAAGAAGCTCCTATTGAAGCTGGTAACCGCTTGAAGTTAAAAAACATCCCCGTAGGCTCTACTATTCATGGTATTGAGCTGCAGCCAGGCAAGGGCGCCCAGTTAGTCCGCTCTGCCGGTAACAGCGCGCAGCTGATGGCCAAAGAAGAAGACTACGCTCAGGTTCGCCTGCCAAGCGGTGAAGTTCGCCGCGTCAACGTAGAATGTACTGCCAGCATTGGCGTATTGAGCAACGAACAACACCAAAACGTCAAAATCGGTAAGGCCGGCCGTAACCGTCTTAAGGGTAAGCGCCCAAGTGTCCGTGGTGTCGTCATGAACGCCGTAGACCACCCGCACGGTGGTGGTGATGGTGGTCGTCACCGTATGGCTAAGGCTCCTCGTACGCCTTGGGGTCAGAAGACACTCGGTTTCAAGACTCGCCGCCGTAAGAATACCAACCAGTTCATCGTAAGAAGCCGTCATCAGGCGAAGAGGAAATAAGACATGAGTAGATCACTGAAAAAAGGTCCATTTATTGATCCGAAGCTTGCCAAGAAGGTTGAGGCTCTCGGAAACGATGACCGTACTATTATCAAAACTTGGGCTCGCGCCAGTACCATTACGCCTGACTTCGTCGGCCGTACCATTGCCGTACACAACGGCCGTGTCCATGTCCCGGTATTTGTTACCGAAAACATGGTTGGTCACAAGCTCGGTGAGTTTAGTCCAACCCGTAAGTTCCGTAACCACGGCGGAAAGCTGGCAAAGAGGTAGACCATGAGTGTACTAGCAATCGCAAAAGGAGTTCGTATGAGCCCGCGTAAGGTCGGCGTTGTAGCCAGCCTGGTCCGTGGCCGTACCGTTGAGGACGCTTTGACTATTTTAGGGCATACCCCTCGCCGCTCCGCACTTCCTGTTATCAAGGCTATCAATAGCGCCAAAGCCAACGCCGACCATAACCACGGCTATAAGCCCGCAACCCTTCGTATTGTTGAAATCACCGTTAACCACGGTCCTCGCATCAAACGTTTCCGTCCAGCCGCACATGGCCGCGCGTTGCCGTTTATGCGCCGCACCAGCCACATCCGTGTGGTCGTTGACGGGGATAAGCGTGAAGTCAAAAAAGCCAGCCAGAAATCAACGGCTGCAGTAAAGAAGGAGGCATAATATGGGCCAAAAAGTAAACCCAATTAGCATGCGCCTCCAGGCCAACAAAGATTGGCGCAGCAAGTGGTTCGCCAGCAAGCGTGATTACGCGTCATTCCTGCAGAACGACCTGGCTGTCCGCAAGCTGATCTCTACGAAGCTTGGTTCTCGCGCAGCTATTAACAAAGTTGACATTGAGCGTTCGCCAAACCTCGTAACCGTTACTATCGCCACTGCTAAGGCAGGTGTTGTAATCGGTCGTGGCGGTCAGGGCGCACAGGAACTAAAAGCCGCTATCGAAAAGATCTACGGTGTTCCGGTACGTGTTAACATCGAAGAAGTTAAGAAGAGTGAACTGTATGCCAAGCTTGTAGCCGAGAATATCGCTCACCAGCTGGAGCGTCGCATGAGCTTCCGCCGCGCTATTAAGAGCTCGGCTGCCGCGACTATGCGCGCCGGTGCCCAGGGTGTTCGTATCCAGGTAGCAGGACGATTGAACGGCGCTGAAATGTCACGCCGCGAAAAAGAAGTCGCTGGTTCAGTTCCTCTGCACACTATCCGTGCCAACATTGATTTTGCTCAGGTTCCTGCTCAAACCGCAGCCGGCATTATCGGTGTCAAGGTTTGGATTTACAAGGGGGAAAATAGCTAATGTTAGTCCCAAATCGAATGAAGTTCCGCAAGGTACGCAAGGGTAAAATCCGCGGCGTAGCTACTGCAGGACATTACATTGCTTACGGTGACTTCGCGCTTCAGGCCCAGGGCCATGAGCGTATCACCAGCCGCCAAATCGAGTCTGCTCGTCAGGCGATGACCCGCTACGTCAAACGTGGTGGTAAAATCTGGATCCGTATTTTCCCTCACACCCCAGTAACCCGCAAACCGCAAGACGTTAAAATGGGTAGCGGTAAAGGCAGCCCTGAATTTTACGTCGCCAAGGTTAAGCCAGGTACTATTATGTTCGAAATGCAGGGTGTACCAGTAGAGACTGCCCGCGAAGCTATGCGCCTTGCGGCACATAAGCTTCCAGTGAAGACTAAGTTCCTCGTGAAAGAGGAGGTGTAATATGAAGATCGTTGATATCCGCAAGCTCTCAACAGCAGAGCTGACAACTGAAACCACTAAGCTCCGCGACGAAATCGCGGGACTGAAGCGTGGCCTTCACACCGGTGAAATGCAAAACGTCCGTTTAATTCGTAATAAGCGTAAGGATCTTGCGCGCATGCTGACTGTTCTATCAGAACAACTCACTAAGGAGACCGTATAATGGCTAAAACAATCACAGGTATTGTGTCCTCGGACAAGGCTGACAAGACCATTATCGTCACCGTTCAGACCCGCAAGACCCATCCTATTTACCGTAAACAATATTCAGTAAGCACTAAATTTATGGCCCACGACGAAAACAATGAAGCCCAGGTTGGCGACAAAGTTTCCATCGTAGAAACCCGACCGCTGAGCGCCCGCAAGCGTTTTACGCTTGACCGCATCATCGAGAAGCCAAAACTTCGTGAAGACTCTTTGGGCGCGACGAAAGTCGTAGCGGCCGAGGAATCTTCTGCAGAGACGGAGGAAGCGTAATGATTCAACAAGAAACCCGCTTGGTGGTTACCGATAACTCTGGTGCCAAGGAAATCCTTTGTATCCGTGTTCTTGGTGGCACACGCCGCCGTTACGCGCGCGTCGGTGACGTTATCGTCGCAACCGTTAAACAGGCCGCGCCGAACGGTACTGTAAAGAAGAAGAGTGTCGTTAAGGCAGTCGTCGTGCGTACCCGCAACCAAATCCGTCGTAAAGATGGTTCCACCATTAAATTCGACGATAACGCCGCGGTTATCATTGGTGACGACAAAACCCCACGCGCAACCCGTATCTTTGGACCGGTTCCCCGTGAACTGCGTGACCTTGGCTACGCTCGTATCGTTAGCTTAGCCCCGGAGGTACTATAATGGAAAACAAAATGTTTAAGATCCGTTTGAAGAAGGGTGACACCGTCGTTATCCGTTCTGGCAAATATAAGGGCCAGACTGGTAAAGTCGTAGCTACTCACCCGGCCGATAACAAGGTTACCGTCGAAGGTATCAATGTTGTCAAAAAGGCAGTCAAGCCAACCCGTACAAACCCTACTGGTGGCTTTCAGGAAATCACCAAGCCACTGTTTGTCGGTAAGGTAGGCTTGGTCGAACCAACTACCAAAAAAGCTAGCCGTATTGGCTACACAGTTAAAGAAGATGGCTCGAAGACACGCGTCTTTAAGAGCACCGGAAAGGAGATCAAGTAATGGCAACCGCGACTAAAACTACTACTGTTTCAACGCAGCCACGGTTGCGCGCAGTCTATAACGAGACGATCGCTCCGGAACTTCAAAAGGAACTCGGCCTGGATAACCCACATCAGATCCCGCGCTTGGAAAAGATCGTTGTTAACATCGGTCTTGGCCGTGCCAAGGACGATAAACGCCTTATGGAAATCGCCACTAACACGCTTCGTAAGATCACCGGTCAGCAGCCGGTTGAGACGACTGCTCGCCTGAGCATCGCGACTTTCAAACTTCGCGAAGGCAACAAAATTGGTCTCAAGGTTACGCTTCGGGGTGACCGCATGTACGAATTCCTGGACCGTCTGCTTACTGTAGTCCTGCCACGCTTGCGTGACTTCCATGGTGTCAGCGCCAAAGCTTTTGACAAGCAGGGTAACTACAGCCTCGGCATGACCGATCAGTCTGTATTTCCTGAACTGACATTCGAGGAAACAACAACTACCCATGGTCTACAGGCCGTCATGGTAATTAAATGCGAAGAACAAGCGCATGCCCGTGCTCTCTTAGAGAAATTCGGCATGCCATTCGAGAAGGAGGACAGGTAATGGCTAAGAAATCAGCAGTAGCTCGCGACCTAAAGCGACAGAAGATGATTAAGAAGTATGCTGCCAAGCGCGCTGAACTAAAGGCTCTTGGCGACCAAGAAGGTCTGGCTAAGTTGCCTCGTAACTCAAGCCCAACCCGCTGGAAGAACCGTGACGCCATTACTGGCCGCCCACGTGGTTATATGCGCACCTTCGGCCTGAGCCGTATTACCTTCCGTGAATTTGCAAGCAAGGGTGAAATCCCCGGCGTAACGAAGTCGAGCTGGTAGAAAGGAGATATGGAACATGATTACAAGTACTGACCCAATCGCCGACATGCTGTCCCGCATCCGTAACGCAATCGCTGTACGCAAAAACGAGGTAAGTATGCCACATTCAAAAGCGAAAGAAGCTGTCGCCCAGCTGCTCAAGGACAATGGTTTCCTGAGCGCCGTAAATACTTCTGACGCTGCAATCGGCAAAACTCTGACTATCACCATTAACAGTGAATCAGACAATGCCCGTATTACTGAGATTACCCGCCTCAGCAAGCCTGGACGCCGTTTTTACACCAAAGCCAAGGAAATCCCAACCGTTAAACGCGGCCGTGGCTTGGTTATCGTCTCTACCTCAAAAGGCATGATGACTGGTGTAGAAGCCCGCAACCAAGGTGTTGGTGGCGAGTTAATTTGTAAAGTTTATTAATAAGTAGTCGCAAGACTGAAGGATTAAGGAAATGAGTCGAGTTGGAAAACTACCGATCGAACTACCGAACGGCGTGACAATCACTGTCGACCCAGACACTATTACGGTGACTGGACCGAAAGGCAGCCTCACGCAGTTCACACTGCCTGGCATCAATATCGCACAGGAAAATGGTGTTCTCACTGTTGCCCGTGAAGATGACGAGCCCAAGAACCGCGCCAAGCATGGCCTGATGCGCGCCCTCATCAATAACATGGTTGTTGGTGTAACCGAAGGCTTCTCCAAGAAATTGGAAATCAATGGCGTAGGTTACCGTGTAGCTGCCCAGGGCGCCGGCCTTAAGCTGAACCTCGGTTTCTCCCATGATGTCAATTTCGTATTGCCAGCGGGCATCACGGCTACAGTTGAGCAGAATACCATTACGGTTTCCGGCATCAGCAAGCAGCAGGTCGGTCAAGTCGCCGCCGAAATCCGGGCGCTTAAGAAACCTGAACCATATAAGGGCAAGGGTATTAAATATGCCGACGAGCGTATTATCCGCAAGTCTGGTAAATCAGGAAAGGACAAGTAGGGTAAGTTAGTATGAATAAACTTGCACATAAATTACAAAACCGTGCCCTGCGTAAGAACCGCATTCGCAGCACCATTAGTGGAACTGCGGCCCGTCCTCGCCTGAGCGTCTACGTCAGCAACATGCACGTCACCGCCCAGATCATTGACGACGCCAGTCACGTAACATTGGCTTACGCTTCTACGGTTGGCCAGAAAGCAGCTACCGGCACGATGAGTGAAAAGGCAGCGTGGGTTGGTTTGGAAATCGCCAAGAAAGCTAAAGCAGCTAAAGTAACAGCAGTTGTTTTCGACCGTGGTGGCCGCGTCTACCATGGCCGCGTAAAGGCATTAGCCGAAGCAGCTCGTAATGGAGGATTGGAGTTCTAATATGGACGGACAAAACACTACTCAGACTCCTCAGCGGGTCGAAACAGGCCGTTCAGGCAGGCAGGGCAATAACAACGACCGCCGCTCACGCCGCCCTGAACAAGTTCCTGAAGAAAAGCAATTTGACGAACGCACCCTGCACGTTGACCGCGTGGCCCGTGTCGTAAAGGGTGGACGCCGATTCCGTTTCCGCGCGCTTGTTGTCGTTGGTGACCGCAAGAACCGCGTTGGAATCGGTATAGCCAAAGGCGCCGACGTTACCGCAGCTGTGACTAAGGCTACTGATGTCGCTAAAAAGCACATGATAGCCGTACCGCTCTATAAAGGCACTTTACCTCATGAAGCTGAAGCGAAGGTAGGCGGTGCCCGCATCCTGGTTAAGCCAGCTAGCGCTGGTACCGGACTTATCGCCGGCGGTGTCGTCCGTACTATTCTCGAAGTAGCAGGCGTCAGCAACGCGCTGAGTAAGTCACTGGGTTCAACCAACAAAGCAAACACAGCTTACGCGACTATCGCGGCTCTACAGAGCGTCGTTCCTGCAAGCAAGTGGGTGACGAGCGCCAATAAACCAGCCAAGACCGCTGCAAAAGCTGTCAAAAAGAGCGAGGCATAACCATGAAATTCAATGAATTAATTACAAACCGCAACAAACAGGCGAAGCGCCTCGGCCGCGGCATCGCTGCCGGTCAGGGTAAAACAGCCGGCCGTGGTACCAAGGGTTACGGTTCACGTACCGGTTCCAAGGCTCGTCCTGGTTTCGCCGGTGGTCAGAACCCACTAATGCAGAAGCTTCCCAAGCTGCCTGGCTTCAAAAGCCACCGTACGCCTATGGAAACCGTCTACACTGGTCAACTTGATGCCATCACAACCAAGACCGTTGACGGCCACTCATTGGCAGCCGCAGGCCTTATCAGCAGCCCGTACGTCCGCGTTAAGCTGATTGCTAAAGGCGCTGTAACTAAAGCCGTAACCGTCGAGCTGCAGGCCGCTAGCGCTCAGGCTACCGAAGCTGTCGCAAATGCCGGCGGAAGCGTCAAAGTAGTGCCTCGCATCGCCCGTCCATCTACCAAGACTGAAAAACCTGCGAAAGTCTAGTACTACGTAGTTTTTACTGCAATACTAGGCTTCGGCCCTGTTTCGGCTGTATACTGGTACAAAACTACTGAACAATGTCACATTCTAACTGATTAAGGGGTATCACTGATGAACTGGAAGGTAATTGGCCGCTCACTAAAAGATGGTGATATGCGGAAGCGTATTTTTGCCGTACTGGGAATTCTGCTGGTGTATCGCATACTGGCCCATATTCCGGTTCCTATCAGTGATCCTCAGACATTGCAGCAGGTGTTGTCTAACATATTCAGTAGTAGTGACTCACCTCAGTTCCTTAATTTTCTTAACGTGCTTTCCGGCGGCGCGCTCGAAAACTTCTCAATTATGATTGCCGGGCTCGGGCCATACATTAACGCCTCAATTATTATGCAGCTGCTTACCAAGGCGATACCTCGCCTTGAGGCATTACACAAAGAGGGCGAGTACGGCCAAAAGAAAATCAACCAGATGACCCGCATCTTGACGTTCCCGCTGGCAATTATCCAGTCTATCGGCGCGGTTTACTTGATTCGTCAGACTGCCCAGAGTATCGGTGGTGTCGGCGACATTACCGCTAACGCGTCACTTATGCAATGGGTCCTTATGGTAGCCGCTCTCACCGGCGGCTCGATGTTACTGATGTGGCTGGGAGAACTGGTCACTGAGCAAAGCCTTGGAAACGGTATCTCACTATTGATTACTGTAAGTATCGTCAGCAGTCTGCCGCGTACTATCAGCGCGCTTTGGAGCAGCATTTTCGCTGGCGATGACCATTTTAAGCTGTTCGCCTGGAATCTGCCTATCAATGGCAAGGCGGCTGGTATTGGGTTGATTATTCTGGCATCGGTGCTTATTGTGACCTGGCTTGTTGTCAAACTGAACGAAGCGGCGCGCAATATTACGGTTAATTACGCCAAGCGTGTTCAGGGTAACCGGGCGTATGGGGGCGTAACAACCACCCTACCTATAAAACTTATTACCGCTGGTGTGGTTCCAATTATTTTCGCCGTAGCTTTTTTGAGCGTCCCTACATTCGCTTCTCAGTTACTCGCTACCAACAGCAGCGCTAACCTGCAGCAGTTAGCTACCAATTTGCAGACCTGGTTTACTCCGCCAAGCAGCGCGGATGCCTTCGCGGCCGGTGGCTGGCATTCCTACGTCTATCCGCTGTCGTATTTCCTGCTGGTCTTCGTATTTACGTATTTCTATACCAGTATCACGTTTAACTCAAAGGAAATTTCCGAAAACTTACAGAAGCAAGGTGGCTTCGTAGAAGGAGTGCGTTCTGGTATCCAGACAGAAAAATATCTATCTAAAATTGTGAACCGTCTGACCTTCTTCGGGGCTTTGAGCCTCGGCCTGTTGGCGCTGCTGCCAATCATCGCGCAGATGTTCCTGTCATCAAGTATCGCTATTGGCGGTACCAGCGTCCTCATCCTGGTCTCCGTAGCTCTCCAGACGCTACGCGCCATCGAATCACGTGCACTTATGGTCACTTACGACCAATACGCCCAGCCGGACTTCTTTTACGAGCCTGCTAATGCGGCAGATGCTGCTACAGGTGGACGGCGGCTGCGTTTTGGCAAACATTTACTTAAGCGTCAAAACAAGTCATCTGGCGACGGATCGGACAAATAATCATCGAAAACACTTTACAGAATGATGACAATTCTGCTATAATCAAACCTTGTTATATTTATGGCTACTAACAAGGAAGTAATCGAGTTAACGGGAACAATTATAGAGACCTTACCAGGTACTCAATTTCGCGTTGAACTCGAGAACGGCCATCAAATCATAGCTCATGTCGCAGGTAAAATGCGGAAACATTTTATTCGGATCGTACCCGGCGACAGCGTGACGGTTGAGTTGACCCCTTACGATCTTACTAAGGGAAGAATCACCTATCGCAAGTCTTAGTCGGCATTATTGCTTCTAGGACGCACATTATTATCAATTAAGCAGTGAGTCACCCTCCGGAAAGGAGAATGATCCGCATGAAAGTGCGTGCAAGCGTCAAAAAAATCAGTCCCGATGATAAGATCGTCCGCCGTAAAGGACGTCTTTATGTCATCAACAAATTAAAACCTAAGCATAAGCAGAGGCAGGGTTAGTTATGGCACGTATATCGGGAGTTACTATTCCAAGTGAAAAGCAGACATGGATTGCCTTAACCTATGTCCATGGTATTGGTGTTAAAAGCAGCTACGACATCCTCAGTGGTGCCAAAGTTGAACCAACCGTCCGCGTGAAGGACTTAACTGATGCTGAAATCGGTCGCATCCAGGAAATCATCAACAACGATTTTACCGTTGAAGGTGAACTGCAGCGTCAGGTGAGCGGCAACATCAAGCGCCTGAAGGACATCAACGCGTATCGCGGTCTTCGCCACAAGGCTAATTTGCCAAGTCGCGGCCAACGTACCAAGACCAACGCCCGTACGCGCCGTGGTCGCAAACTGGCTGTCGGTGGTGCATCCAAGAAAGGTGCTAAGTAGGAATAACTTATGGCAGATACAGCAACACGTTCTACATCAAAGAAGAAAGCCAAGCGCAGCGTTCCAAGTGGACAGGTGCATGTTTTGGCTACCTTCAACAACACAATCATTACTATTACTGACAACCAAGGTGGCGTTATTGCCGCTTCAAGTGCTGGTGCCTGCGGTTTCCGCGGTTCTAAAAAAGGTACTGCATACGCGGCTCAGGTCGCAGCAGAGCGCGCCGCTACGACTGCTAAGCAGCAGAGCGGATTGACCAAAGCTGACATCTTTATTAAAGGTGTTGGACTTGGCCGCGACGCTGCGGTACGCGCACTTTCAGGCCTCGACATCGCGGTTGAAAGCATTAAGGACGTAACCGGTGTTCCGCACGGTGGCGTACGTCCTAAGAAGGCACGAAGGATCTAACCATGGCACGTGACACCCAATCTATAGTTAAGATGAGCCGCCGTGAAGGTTATGCTCTACACCCTAAGGCACATAAGGCATTAGTAAAGCGCAGCGCTTTGCCAGGCCAGTCAGCCAATGGACGATTCCGTCCGAACAAAGGCAGCCAGTACTCAGTACAGCTTCGTGAAAAGCAAAAAGTTAAGCGCCTGTATGGACTCCTTGAAAAGCAGTTCAGCAACCTTATGAAGGAAGCCAGCCGTACTCAAGGCCAATCCGGTGCCGTACTTTTGCAATTACTCGAACAACGCGCTGACAATGTCGTCTACCGGGCCGGATTCGCTCCAAGCCGCCGCGCCGCCCGCCAGCTCGTGACTCATGGCCACTTTATGCTGAACGGCACTCGTGTCGACATTCCATCAATCCGTCTTAAAGCCGGTGACACCTTAGTTCTTCGCGACCACAGCAAGCAAACTGAATACTTTAAAAAACTTGACGAAGTAAGCCCAGCTCCATCAGCAACGCCTGATTGGATCAAAGCCAACCGCAAGAAGTTCGAAGTACAGGTTACCGGTCTGCCACAGCGTGAAGATGCTGAACCAGATATCAATGAACAATTAATCGTAGAATACTACTCACGCTAAGGGAGGATGGACCTAAATGGCAAATCATATTCACACACCAGGACTCGTTGCAGTTGAGGATCACAGCGATAACAACGCAACCTTTACTGTCGAGCCACTGCACAACGGTTATGGCATGACCCTTGGTAACTCCCTTCGCCGCGTACTGCTTTCCAGCATTGCCGGAGCTGCGATTACCAGCTTCAAGATCGAAGGTGTTACTCACGAGTTTACTGCCGTACCTGGCGTTAAAGAAGATGTCGTTGACATCATGCTTAATCTCAAGGGAATTCGTTTCCGCGTGTACGGCAATGACGTACAGAATCTGCGTATCGTCAAAAAGGGTGCCGGCGCTGTAACAGCCAAGGACATCCAGACGAACGCTGACGTAGAAGTCGTTAATCCTGACCACGTCATCGCTACGGTTGACGATGATAAGGCGACCTTTACCATGGACCTGACTGTCGAAGTCGGCCGCGGATACCGCACTATCGAAGAGGGTACTGCCCGCAAGGCAAGCGACTATGTCGCCCTTGATGCCGTATTCACGCCTGTGTTGCGCGTTCGGTACAAAGTTGAAAACACTCGTGTCGGCCAGGTTACTGATCTCGATAAGTTGCTTTTAACTATTGAAACAGACGGATCAATCACGCCACGCGACGCTTTCGAAGAAGCAGCCGCCATACTGGTTAACCAGTACACCGCGCTTGCCGGCAAGACCCGCGTAGCCGCTCCAGAAGCCGCCGCCGCACCAGCCGTTAGCGCGGGTAGCAATGACGAAGGTTCGAGCGACGAGGCCGGCGCGCTTAACACCAGCGTCGAAGACATGAACCTCAGCGCCCGTACCTATAACGCGCTTGTTAACAACGACATTCATTCTGTTCGCGACCTGCTGGCCTTAAGTGACGCAGAACTGCGTGATCTCAAAGGTTTCGGCAGCAAAGCTCTCGACGAAGTGAAGGAAAAATTAGCGGAGTTGGAGCTCTAATATGCATCGTCACGGATATAAAGGTCGGAAGTTCAATCGCGAGACTGATCAGCGCCGCGCCCTCATGAAGGGCCTGGCTGATTCTCTCGTGAAGTATGAAACGATCGAAACTACATTACCAAAAGCTAAGGAAGTTGTTCCTTACATCGAAAAACTGATTACTAAGGCTAAGAAGGGCGACCTTCATAACCGCCGTCAGATCATTGCTAAACTGCAGACTATCGCCAGCGCACACAAGCTCGTTGACGAAATCGCGCCAAAGCTCGGCGCTCGCGACAGCGGCCATGTACGGATTGAAAAAACCCGTACCCGCCGCGGTGATAATGCCCAGCTGGCACGTGTCAGCTTCGTTGATGACCTGAAAGAAGCTCCGGTCGCCAAAGCTGCGACCCCAGTTAAGGTTGCGGCCAAGCCTGCGGTCGACACAAAGGAGACTAACTAATGAAGGCTAACACCAAGACTTATAGCGCTAAGCCAACTGACGTTGTCCGTAAGTGGTACGTCATCGACGCCAGCGAGACTTCACTCGGCCGTGTAGCTACCAAAGCTGCCACCTTACTGACCGGCAAGGGCAAGCCAATGTTCACCCAGCACATTGATACCGGCGACTTCGTTGTCATTATCAATGCTGGCGCCGTTAAGGTTACCGGTAAAAAAGCGACCGACAAAATGTACTACAAGCACAGCGGTTTCCCAGGCGGTCTCCGTGAGCGTACTTTTACCGAGCAGCTGGAAAAGGATCCGGAATCCGTCATTACATTGGCTATCCGCGGCATGCTTCCGGTTAATAAGCTCCGCGACGAGCGTTTAGCTCGCCTGAAGGTCTATGTTGGTTCTGAGCACAAGCACGAAGCACAAAAGCCGGTAGCTATTTCAGTCGTTGATAAGAAGGAAAGTAAATAATTATGGCAGACAACTATTTCTACGCCTTAGGTCGCCGTAAAAGCGCCACAGCCCGCGTCCGCCTACAAAGCGGCAAGGGAACTATTATGGTCAATGAAAAGCCCGCGGAAGAATACTTTGCCGACAGCAAGTACCTTTTGAATAAGCTCTCTCAGCCGTTTACCGTATTGGGTCAGGAAAACAAGTACGCCATTTCCGCGCACGTTTCCGGTGGTGGCCATGACGGCCAAATCGAGGCTATCCGCCTTGGTATCGCCAAAGCACTGGCTACCATGAACGAAGACCTCAAGAGTACGCTTAAGCGCGCCGACCTGCTTGGCCGCGACTCACGCGAAAAAGAACGTAAGAAGTTCGGCTTGAAGGGTGCTCGTAAGCAGCGCCAGTTCACTAAGCGCTAGAGACACATTAAGTATCTTTTTGCTTACATAAGAAGTCCTCGACGCGAATCGGGGACTTTTTTGTTAACAGAGGTAGCGGCCCCTATTGACAGCCGGAGTATATACCGCTTATGTCAATAGGGTTTGACAAATGGGCCTACCGGGAATACGATAAGTGTAATGAAGTCTATGCAACAATTCGTATATTGGTTTTATTTTACCGGCAAAAGCTTGGCGGTTGCTCCCGTGCGTATTAGAAAATAGAGACAAAATAGAGACAAAATAGTCTAAACTCAGTACTCATATAGAAACCGCCACAGCAGGCGGTTTTTTATTATTAAGGAGATTATTGTGGCTGCGACATACGAACAACAAATTATAGATCAACAGTTACTGGCCGAGGCCCGCCAGCGTGTCGGCGCGTTTCTACGTGACATCGACCAGCGCAACGGTATCTTTGTCGTGGAGCAGGTTCGAGACGTCGGAGCACGGCCGGCGGAAGTGGAGACACGGGCACTGGGCAGTCTGGCCGCGCTTAACGCCTAACCCTGTTATAATAGAAATAATCATGACTACACAGACCCACCAGAGCACACCCGTTATTCTTACCGGCCTTCGCGCCAACAACGACTTGCATATCGGCAATTACCTAGGGGCGCTTATGCCACTGGTCGAGATGGCCACAGTTAAATCAAGCGAGTATCAAATTAATATCTTCGTGCCAGACCTGCACAGCTTTACGACACCGATTGACCACTCGAAGCTGCAAGCGCAGGTCACAAACAATCTTCGCCTGTATGTGGCCGCTGGCCTGCCGCTCAATAACAGTAACCTGCACATATACCGCCAAAGTTATATTCCGGCCCACAGCGAATTAACATGGATCCTCGACTGCTTTACCGGTTTTGGTGAAATGAATCGGATGACACAGTTTAAAGACAAGTCGTCCAAACTTGGTGATGACCGGATAAGCGTCGGTCTCTTCAATTATCCGGTGCTAATGGCAGCTGACATTCTGCTATACGGTGCGACCTATGTACCGGTTGGGGATGATCAGACACAGCACCTGGAGTTCGCCCGCGATATCGCAGCACGCATGAACAATCAGTTTGGCGAGCTGTTTATTGTTCCGAAGCCCGTTAAAGAACAGCACGCCTTTTTTGGTAAGGAACAAGGTTTGCGCATCCGCGACCTGGTAGAACCGGCTAAGAAGATGAGTAAATCCGACGAAACCGGCAAGGGCGTTATTTTTATGAACGACAGCCCTGAGGCCGCTCGGAAGAAAATCATGTCAGCTACGACCGATAGTCTGGGTGTAGTCGCCTTTGATTTGCAGAACCAGCCCGGCGTCTCTAACCTATTGAGCCTGCTGGCCCTTTTCGCGAACCGTCCGCTCGACGAAGTTATTGCCGAGTATCAGGGCCAGACACAGTATGGACCGCTTAAGACGGCTGTGGCTGACGCGGTGGTCGCTTTTCTGACTACTTTCCAGGAAGCGTTGGCTAACGTGGACAACGCGCAAATTCTGGCTAAATTGGCGGATAGCGAAGCCGCCATGCGAGATCAGGCAGACGTTACACTACTGCGTGTTCAGCGCGCGGTCGGGCTACGGGGCTAACACGTATGGCTAATCTTGAAATGAGCCGCGCCCAGCGCTTAGACCAGCGTGTCATTGAACAAATGCCTACTTTAACGCGAAGTTACGCATCCAAATTAATCGAGACGGGCAAAGTTACCGTAAACGGTGAAGTCGTGACAAAATCGGGCTATAAAATGCGCGCTGGCGACGAAGTAGCCGTAGATCATGACGACGAGCTGTTCAGGCAGATTCCGGTCATAGAGTTACCGGTAGTATACGAAGACGAAGACTGTGTGGTCATCATCAAACCAGTGGGCCTGCTGACACATAGCAAAGGAGCCTTTAATCCCGAGGCTACGGTGGCCACGTGGCTACGGGGCCGTTTAAGAAGCATGGAAGGCGAGCGGGCCGGCATCGTACATCGTCTAGACCGGGCGACCAGCGGTGTTATGATTTGTGCCAAAACCCCTGATGCTCACTCGTGGCTGCAAAAACAGTTCGCACAGCGCCGTACCAAAAAAAACTATGCCGCTATTATCAGCGGCCACCTGAACCAGCCCGAAGCTGTCATCGACATGCCCATAGAGCGTAACCCTAAAAAACCGCAAACATTTCGAGTTGGTGCCAACGGCAAATCGGCCGTGACACAGTACCATACGCTTCAGATGATTGACGGCTACAGCCTGCTGGAACTGAAGCCAACCACCGGCCGTACGCATCAGCTCCGGGTGCATATGGCAAATCTGGGACATCCGATAGTCGGCGACGTATTGTATGACGGTCCACAGGCTGACCGCTTGTTTCTGCATGCCCATCATCTGGAGCTGACACTACCTAACCGCGAACGTACAGTCTTTACTGCTCCATTGCCGCCTGAGTTCGCAGAATTCATGCAGCACCATGGCTAGTGATATCCTTTTGCACGATGCGACCGCCGCCGCGATCGAAAACGTATTGTCTCAACCGCCGCACGCCCTGCTTATAACCGGACAAACTGGAACCGGCAAAATGACCGTGGCGCGCCACATAGCCCGCCAGCTTTTACATTTACCCGCCGCCGAACTCGACAGTTATCCTTACCTGCGCCTCATATCACCTATAGACGGCAAGGCGATCGCCATTGAAACAGTGCGCGAGCTGCAGCCGTTCTTAACACTCAAGGTCCCCGGCCGGCAGGCAGTCAGCCGTTTGGTCGTGATCGAACAGGCGCATTTTATGACAACCGAAGCCCAAAACTCGCTGCTTAAAACACTCGAGGAGCCACCGCTTAACACGGTCATCATTCTAACCGCTTCGAGTCCGGATGCTATGCTCGTGACCATCCAATCACGAGTCCGGCAGCTTCCAGTCACAACTCCGGCAATAAGCCAGACCCGGGAATATTTTACGACACAAGGGTTTTCAGGAGGCGCTATTGATAAGACCATGCTTATGAGTGGTGGACTACCTGGTTTGACACATGCGTTACTGACTGAGCCGGAAAATCATCCGCTATACGCCGCTACCGTCCAGGCCAGGGAAATACTGCGAGCCAGCAACTTCGAACGCCTGGCATTAGTAGACGGCTTAAGCAAGCAGAAACAACTGTGTAGCGATACACTGTTTATCCTGATGCAGATGGCCCGCATGTCACTGATGCGCCAAACCGGCGAACAAACCAAGGCGGCCGAACGCTGGCAATCAGTACTCACAACCGCGTATGGAGCCGATCAGGCCTTACGGGCTAATACCCAGGCCAAGCTCGTACTGACTGACCTTATGCTTAACGTATAATCTTCTGATATAATAAGCCTACAATGTTTGAACTTCTCCTCGTAGCCGGTTTTGGTGCTTTGGCGTTCCATAACGCCGCTATCCGTGAAGATGAATTTGGTATGGTATCACGTAAAGTGGGTGACCGGTTAGGTAAATTGTGGGACATCGCCCATCAGGGCATGCGCGAGAACCGTTTTTTGCGAGCTGAAAAAGCGTTGCTCACCATACTAAAAATCGATGAAAAGAACGCGGCCGCTTATAACCGCCTTGGCATCCTATATGCCAAGCAGAAGGAATACCGTGATGCCATCGACTGTTTTGAGATCGCTTCCAGCATCGAAGCGACTGCGTCGAGCTTACATAACCTGGGGCTCATATACTATGAAACCGAAAACTACGAAAAGGCAGCTATCGCTTTCGAACAGGCCCTTAAGCTGGAAGATAAGCTGGCAGCCCGCCATGTCGCCTACGCTAAAGTCCAGGAAAAGCTTGGTAACACCCGTATGATGATTCAAGAGCTGCAGAAGGCCTCGGAGCTTGAGCCGAATCAGGAAACATACTCTTTACTGCACAAAGCTTATACGGCTAACGGTATGGCTACTGAAGCCGATGAAATCGCCGATAAACTCAAGAAATTAATCGTTCCAGCTGGCCGCCCGCGCCGGATTGTCCGACCCCGTCGCGTAGTTGTGTAAACCGGTTGTTTTTGGTACACTAGCATCTGTTGTCGACAGACCACAATCCTGCCGCCTTAGCTCAGCTGGTTAGAGCATCAGTTTTGTAAACTGAGGGTCGTCGGTTCGAATCCGACAGGCGGCTCCAAGATAACATATGCAGGGTTAGTGAAGCGGTCAAACACGGGTGACTGTAAATCATCTGGCTCAGCCTTCGGGGGTTCGAATCCCTCACCCTGCACCAGCCGCCTTAGCTCAGTGGTAGAGCACTTCCATGGTAAGGAAGGGGTCTCGAGTTCAAGTCTCGAAGGTGGCTCCAAACCGAAACAGTAAAAGCCCACGTACGGGCTTTTTTGTTATAACAGAATATTCGCAGTCTATGATAAACCGCGGAAGGCACTAAAAGATGTTAGTTGCCGAGCGGAAAGACTTTATAAGCCAGTTGGACCTGGTTTTGTCCGCCGTCCATACCATCCCACTTATTGGTCAGGTTAAAGACATTGTTGGTCGAATCATACGATATCGTGACATCATAAAGATCAGTATCGCCCATATCTTTGCATGTGGAGTCAAAGGTAGCATTGTTGGAGTTTACACGCTGATTGGTAGTCGTGTTCATGCAAAAATACTGCGGAGAGGTGCTAAAAATAGGATCGGACGTATTCTTAGCCTTTACCGCGACTGAACGCACTTGTTCAAGTTGTCCCTGCAATAACTGCAGCGCTTCACCGCGCTCCTGGCTATCACGCACCGCCAGGGTACTTTTTTGAGTCACCGTGAAAGCGCCGGCCAACACCGAGCTGACAATAGCGATGGCTATGAGCACTTCGACAATGGTATCACCCTGATCGTTCAGTTTTATTGCTAGTCGCTTCATTGCGCCGTATACACCCTTACTTTCCCATATATTACCACAAGCGTAATGAAGAACAAAGCCAGTGTTGATTCTTCGCAGACTTGCGCTGCGGGCTTATCTCTGTTAAACTAGCTTAAAGTCTATTACAAATAAGAAATTTTGAGGATTAAAGGACTAATACCGTGGCTAAAAAAGGTGACAAACGAAAAATTGTAGGTCTTGTGAGCGAAGAATCTGGCGAACGTATTTATTACACGTCTAAAAACACGCAAAATACCACAGAAAAACTGGCACTGCGCAAGTACAGCCCAAAACTCCGCAAGCACGTTGTCTTTACCGAGACTAAGAAGAACCTCGGACGCAACGAAGCGCCAAAGCGCTAATTCGGCGATATACATACATTAAAAATCCCGGGCATATGCCCGGGATTTTTAATGGTTTTTAATATATGGAACGTTGATAAACTGCCACCGCTCACGCGGTGGCAGTAATCCAGCTACTTATCGTAGTAATCCAGTAATGTATTAATGAGTTCAGCGTGGCTCCATACAAGCGGTGCTACGCCCAGCGGACTGCCGTCTTCCGGGTCGAATTGCTCGCTTAAGACGCCACTCGGCTGTTGGCGGGCCAGCGCCCAATCAATCAGCTCGCGGGCCTCATCGTTACGGTGGGCGCTAATGTAATACTGGGCGAGCCACAAGGTACCGACAATCCAAGGGTTGCCGCCGAATTCAGGCTTGCTGAGGAAGTAGTCGTCACCGAAGTAACGTATAACGCCGCCGATCGGGCCCTTTTTATATATGTCCTGTTCAACCTTTTCAACGGTTTTCTTCATGCGCTCATCGTTGAGGGGCAGCTTGGCATACATGAACGGGCCGTACATATTGGCAATGTCCATGCTGTTATCAAGCTGGAGCTCGTCGTTTTCAAGTAAGAAACTCTTGCGGAAATAACCATCAGGGTGCACCAGCGTACCGAGATGGGCACGAATTGAATCTGCCGCGCGCTGCCAGGCAACGGCATCGCTGGGCTGTTCGACCACCTCTGCCAGTTTAATAGCAGCCTCCAGGCCGGCTATAACCGTACAAACTGTGTAAGTGAATGTCGCGAAGCGCTGTTCCCATAAATCGTAACTAGCATGTGGCAGGCCGGTTTCCTGATCAATGAATGACGTCAGGAAGTTGGCACAGGGCACAATAAAGGTGTGGTACATGTTTTGGATGTAGACTTCGTCGCCGCTGGCTTCATACAGCTCATTGAGCATAAACAGCATACAGGCGGTCTCGTCTTCCTGAATCGCCAACTCTTTTGAGCGGTTATGCACTAATGGATGCCAGGTGCTGCCGACAGCGCGGTCAGGCTGGTATTTATGCAGCATGTAGCCATCCGGATGCATAACATCACGGGCGAAGAAGAAGAACTGCCGGGCTTCATCAAAGTGGCCGGTACGGATAAGCGGCCATAAGGCGTAGGCCGCGTCGCGGGGCCAGCAATAGCAGTAGTAATCGCGGCCGAAGTTAAAGATACTCGAATCGCCACTGGCTAGGATTGAACCACGACTGTCGCAGTGTGCTTTAATAATCATCAGGCTGCGCTGGAGGGCCAGGCGTTCCGGCCCCGGCATGGCCGTGAGCTGTTTATTGTTTGGATTGAGCCATTCCTGCCATGACAGACGCGTTTGGTGCAGCCTGTCATCAACGGCGCCCGGTTTTTGCAACTGGGCATGCATTTCGCCAGCATCATTTTGGCTGCTAGCCGCTACGATCCAGTAGTAGGTCGCTTTGGAAGATCGGGCCGGTACCTGCATGACAAAGCGAATAACACTGTCAACGCCGCCGTGCTCGACCGGGTTATCAGACAGTTCACCGTCTTCGGCGTCCATAAAGGTTCCAGCCTTGCCTTCGATGCCGTAATTGCCTATGGCATACTGGTCGAAAGATGTTCCGTCTTCCTGCTGGCCGCCAATAGCCAAACAGTAGCGCCCCTTGTAATCCAAGATGTAATTAGCATCCGGGACATACAGGGCAGTGTCGCTGCGACCGGTCCGTGATATCTGGAACACCTGATGCATAAACAGGCGGATTTCACGGTCCTGGTCACGATCGTTAGTTACAGTAATTTTTCGCAGAAAAATATTCTGCATATTATCAATGGTATCCTGCAAATGGAGGCTGATACCTAAACCGTCATGCTTCATTTTCACGGTACTGATCAGCGCGTCCTGTTCGAATAGTACGGACGTCTCCCAGCTGTCATCATCGGTCCAGCTGAATGTCCCATCAACATACAGGCCGATTTTATGATGCAGGCTGCGTGAGGTCGTTAAGTTCTCTAAACCCACATATGGATAGTAAAAGTCGTGTACTAATCCGTTTTCGTTGAGGCCAATAAACATCTGTCCATTACTGAGTACAACTGGTCGCCCCATCCTAAACCTTGACACCTTTCTCGCTTAATCGGAATTTTAAATCGTGATATGAATTCATAAAGTTAATAAATGCCTCGTACGGTGTTTCGTATGGACTGAAGTAGGCGTGAATATCTCCGTCGCTGAAGTATTTGGTACACATATAGTAAAAATGGTCGGAAGTTTGCAGCCGGCGCCAGTCTTCGATCAGCTCCAGGTCGTGCGTGGCGATGATTTGCTCCTGCAGGTCATACAAAGCATGGATGGCCTCCTGTTGCATGGCATTTCCCAGCCAAGCTGACAGATCGCGCTCCGTATCGGCCCACGTTACGGTATGCGGCATATCGACGGTATCTTTCGGCTCCAAAGCGTCAATTACTTCGCTGACCGTCATAAAAGTGTTTCCATCGGTTTTCAGCCATTCCTGTGGCAGATGCTCCAGGAAGCCAAAAATACCCGATTCATCCCATTGGTGTTCACCAAACGTTTCGTAGTCCATGAACAGGTTGAAGTTAGTGGCTTCCGGCTCGGAATTGAGCCAGTGCGAGAACTTGTCAGCCGTTAATGGCCATTCTTCCCAGGCCTGGTTGCCGAAGCGGAAGGCGATGTCGTCGCTCAACTTATAATTTTTCATCAGCAGGCGGATGTTGTTCGTGTAAGTCGGGCGGTATACGAAGTTCGGGCTGCGCCAGCCGAGTACCGGATCCCAGCCTTCGGCTAAAATACCCTTATAGCCGGCTTTATCGGCCCAGAATGCTAAGTCATTGTTGTAGGCCAGCTCGGTATTACGGAAGACCTTCGGTGTCTGGCCGAACAACTGCTCGACTTTTTCGCGGTGCATTTTTACCTGCATTTCAAACTCAGCCCGGGAATAGAAAAAGGCAAGACTGTGGTGATACGTTTCACCGACGATTTCGACCTGGCTGCCGCCGTTAACCGCCACGAGATCCTTAAATGATTGCAAAGCTTCGGGCGACCATTTCTCCAGTTGTTCAAGCACAGTACCGGTAATCGACAGGCTGACCTTGAATTCCGGATGGTTTTTTAATAACTGCAGCAAACGGGCATTGGTCGGCAGGTATGATTTCTCGGCGACCTTTTGCAGGATGCGCTCATTCGACTCCTGCGAGTCGTATTCCGCGTCAAAATAGTCATGTTTCGTACCGGTATCAAAAACGGTGTAGTGCCGTATGCGGTATGGCTGATGGACATGCAGATAGAGAACAATAGCTTTCATTATGCGGTGACCTTTTGCTGCTTGTTAGGGTGATTGGATACGTGATGGTGGTACATACGGCTCATCTTACTGGCGGCGTCATCCCATGACAGCCGCTGTAATTCGCGGTAGGCGTTGTGATGCAGCTCTTCACGCAGGCTCCTATTGGTTACCAGAGCCGTTAACTGGTTGGCCATTTCATGCACGTCCCAAGCGTCAACCTTCAGGCAGTTTTGGATTGTTTCGGCCACACCTGACTGTTTGCTGACCAGCGCCGGAGCGCCGTATTCGATGGCTTCCAACACCGTCAGACCGTATGGTTCGGAAATTGACGGCATAACAAACACGTCGGCTATGCCAAAACTGTCACGCCAGTTCTTGCCGCGCTGAAAACCGGTGAACAGGACATTTTTGGCTATTCCCAGCTTGGCGGCCAGCATAATAAGTTCATGGTACTGCTCGCCGCTGCCGACGATCAGGAACATCGTCTTAGGGGCCCGCGCTACAACATCTTTGGCGGAATGCAGCAGGTTGAATAAACCTTTTTGGATCGTCAGACGGCCGATGTTAGTAACGATACACCAGCCGTCGGCCTTCAGGCCCTCCAGATATCTATAAGCGTTGTCGCTGTCCAACGGCGTCATTAGTTCGCGGTCGATACTATTATGTACGACCTCGATCTTATCTGCCGGGATATCATAATCGGCGATGATCATCTGCTTGGTAATTTCACTGACGGCAACGATTTTATCAGCCATAAGGAAGGCGGTCGCTTCAATCTCGCGGACCAATGGATTACCCATGTTGCCACCTGCACGGTCGCGTTCAATCGAATGGACATGGAGAATAAGCGGGCAGTTGCTGTATTGGCGGGCGCGTAAACCTGCTTTGAAAGTCAGCCAGTCGTGGGCGTGGATAACATCAAACTGCTTGGTTTCGACCAGTTTGGCCACAGACTTCTCAAACATAGCCTGCTGGCCGACAATGTCCAGCCATTCTTCGCGGCCATCAGTATATATGTATTTATAGCTGTCGTAGACGCCGCCGGCTTCGACGACGGTCATAACATCTTGCGGTCGGGCGGCGGTAACATCCATGAAATCGATGCCGTGATCAGCCTTGTAAGGAAGTATAAATTCTATATCGACGTCTTGTTTTGCGAGGGCTTTGCAGAGCTGGTAGCAGGCGACACCTAGTCCGCCGCTGTTATGTGGAGGTAACTCCCAACCGAGCATCAAAACTTTCATTTACCCGTTTACACCCTTAACGCTTATGTTGCTTGACATCAGTATAATGGGCTAGCACTCCTAGCACAAGCATAATGTGAGAATTCTTACATAGTCGTATATATGTTCGTAATAAAGACACATCTGACCTAATTTTTCTATGCTTCGTTTTATCCTCTTAAGCAAATGATGTGCCTAACAGCAATTAAAGTTAATCTGCCTTGCCTAAAATGGTAAAATAGCGCTAACAGGAGGTATGATGTCAAACCTAACATTTATTATAGGGAATGGTTTAGATGTGTCTTTAAAGCTTAATACCTCCTATAGGGATTTTTACGAGTACGTAAAAGAGCATAAACTACATCCTACAAACTCAATATACGCAGCGATAGAAAAAGAGAACCCTGAATGGTGGGCTGATTTTGAGCTTGGGCTTGGAAGATTCACTAACAATATTGAACTAATAACGGAGAAGCAGCGTCCCAAGTGGTCGGAAACACTCAATAATGAGCTCGATGAAATTAAAAGGGATTTGAAATCTTACATTAGAGAACAGAACAAGCTTGCTGACGAGCACATACCAAATATTAATTTTGAAAGAGAATCTTTCTATAGAGGCCTAGAAATTGGTCAAATGTCTAATGTTTTCAGACGTTTATCCGATGGGGGTAGTACGGCTATCCGGTTTGTGACATTAAACTATACTGATGTTCTTGAAAAATTATTCCCAAAAGTAGGTCAGACTATCGTAGGTAAAAAATACCATATCGCCAATCCCGTGCATCATATTCACGGATCCATAGATCGTAAAATATCCTTGGGCGTCAACGACGCGTCTCAAATCAGTAGTTATATTGATGATGAAGAAAAAAACTTTTTGATAAAACCCGAGCTCATAAGATTGATGAATGATGGCAGAATAGAAACTCTCACAGAATATATTAGTAACAGCGACATAATCGTACTATTTGGTGTTTCAATAGGGGCTACTGACAAATATATCTGGAATATGGTGATCGATTGGCTAGAAATTCATACTCGCGGAATGCTCATAATTCATCATTATGAACGAGACTTAGACGTGAGCGATTTGACCGAAAGGGAATCATTGCTCCTTAGTGACCGAGTAAAGAATAAATTCTTAAGTTATTCAGATTTAGACAGTGAAGATAAAAATAAACTTAAAAACAAAATATATGTCGTACCCAATACTTCGGAACTTTTTACTATAAATAAAAAATAATCGACAGAACAAACTAAAACAACCGCCGAATCGGTGGTGTTTTTAGTTTGGCAGGGGAGACAGGACTTGAACCTGCGACACCCGGTTTTGGAGACCGGTGCTCTACCAACTGAGCTACTCCCCTACATGCGTTGGAATAGTAGGAACTGGTACATAATACGGGAAAACAGGCATTTTGTCACCTATAGCTGCTTTTCAGCGCGGCCAATTTCTGCTATAACGTATAGATAGATATGGCCAAGATTACTCCGGTTAAACCGCTCCTCATTCAACTGTACGGCATGCCTGGTTCAGGAAAGACCTACTTTGCCCGCCAACTGTGCGAACACATCCAGGCCGCGCACGTCCAGGGTGATCGCATCCGGTTTGAACTATTCGAGAATCCGCGCTATGACAAACAGGAAAATGATGTCATCGCTCAGTTAATGGACTACATGACGCAGGAATTCCTTAACGCCGGTGTCAGCGTGGTATACGACACGAACGCCATGAGGGCCAGCCAGCGCCATAACCTGCGTGATCTCGCCAGGAAAACCCATGCCCAGCCGTTACTCATCTGGTTGCAAATTGACGGCGATAGCTCCTACGTCCGCACGACACAGCGCGATCGCCGCCGCAGCGACGACAAATACGCGGCGCCCGTAGACCGCCAAACATTTGACGCCTACATTACACGCATGCAAAACCCGACTTCAGCCGAAGACTACGTCGTTATCAGTGGCAAACACGTCTTTAAGACACAGTACAGTGCCGTCATGAAGAAACTGCACGAAATGAACGTTATTTCGTCTAATGAAGTCTCGAACAATGTAGTGAAGCCAGGTATGGTTAACTTGATACCCAACCCGGCTGCCGGGCGCGTCGACATGTCCCGGCGCAATATCATGATCCGTTAATACTTTTTTGCAATATAAGGGGGAGATTTGTCTGTAAAGGCATATCAGTTGGACGGCATCGGGCCGGTCCAGATATATAAGCGCAAGGGTACGCGTTCGCTGCGGCTGAGTATTACAGCCGACGGTTCGGTGCGCGTTACCGTGCCGGCATCAGTTTCCTATGACGCTGGCGTACGCTTCGCCCAGTCGCGGCAAGCCTGGATTGAAGATCATCTGCCACAACCAAAAGCAGTTTTGGGACAGGGGCATCATATAGGCAAAGCCCATCGGCTGGTGTTTGCTACTGCCGAAACGGACACGGTCCGGACCCGTATAGCCGGATCGGATATCATTATCAGCCGCCCGCCGGGGATACTCATCAGCCATCCAAAGGCGCAGGAAGCAGCTACGCGGGCCAGTTTACGGGCGCTGAGAGCTGAGGCCCAGAAACTGTTGCCTCCCCGTTTACGCCAGCTGTCCGAAGAATATGGGTTTAACTACAGCAGCGTAAGCGTCAAACAGCTGACGGGCAGGTGGGGCAGCTGCGACGCCAAACACCATATCGTACTTAATCTGTTTCTCATGCAATTGCCGTGGCATCTCATTGATTACGTATTGGTGCATGAGTTGACACACACGAAACATCTCGACCACAGCGCGGCTTTCTGGCAAGAATTTTTGCGGCATGAACCCCGGGCTCGCACCTACCAAAAAGAGATTCGGCATTACAAACCGATTTTGGCGGCTATTGAAGCCGGCGGTGATATGTCATAATACGCTTATGTCTAAAGCTACGAGCCACTCGCAATCCGAACATACAGCCGCCGAAATTGAACACGAGCGGCTGGTAAGCCTGGTTAACAGTATGGTAGACGGTGTTATCGCTGTTGATAGCCAGGTTAAGGTTGTACTTTACAATGGCGCGGCCCTCAATATCCTGGACAGCAACACGCCGCTACAGAACATTCGTCTGAGCACCGCTTGTAATCTGGTAGATCAGAACAACCAACCGGTCGACGTCATCGAATTAGTCAAGGAAACGAAGACCGCAACCATCAACCGGGATTTGCTGCTGCAGTATAAGGACGGCAGTTCTATCAATCTTTATCTGAGCATCGCCCCGGTCCATATGGGATACGGCAGTACCGACCAGCATGGTTACGTAATACTAATGCGCGACATCAGCCGTGAGAAATCACTCGAAGAAGAACGCGACGAATTCATTAGCGTGGTCAGCCACGAGCTGCGTACGCCCATCGCTATTACCGAAGGCAATATTGGTAATGCCGAGTACATTCTGAATAAAGGCGGCAGTACCGAAGAAATCCGTGCCGCCCTCAAGCAAGCCCATGAACAAACATTATTCCTGGCTTCAATGATCAACGACCTGTCTACCTTGTCGCGTGCCGAGCGCGGCACCCTTGAGGTGACGATAGAGCCAATTAATGTCCATGATCTGGTGATGAGCCTGGCCCATAACTACCGGCCTGACGCGGAGAAAAAGGGGTTACGGCTGCAAACGCATATCAGTCCGCATCTGGAATTACTGCAATCGACCAGCCTATACGTCCGTGAAATCCTGCAAAACTTCGTTACGAATGCCGTCAAATACACCGAAAACGGCCATGTCACTATTGGAGTCCGGCCAGCGGACAAAGGCGTGTACATTTGGGTGGAAGACACTGGCATCGGCATCAGTACCAGCGACGTCGAACGAATATACGATAAATTCTTCCGCTCCGAAGACTACCGGACGCGCCAGAATAACGGCACTGGCCTAGGCCTGTACGTCACTATGAAGTTAGCCCGGTTGATCCATGCCGACATAGAAACCCACAGCCGCATAAACAAGGGGTCACGGTTTACCATCTACTTCCCGAACTTACAGTAGTTATATCTTCGGCAAGTGCGGCTCGACCCGCATAACCGGCAGGCAAATGTTGCGGTCCTTCCAAATAACTTCTGAAAATTCATATTTATACATCGAGTAGTTTATAAGAATGGCGTACCACACGGCCGCGGCCGGTAAGGCGAGCAGGCTCAGCGGCTGGATAGAGTGGTAAGCTATGCGTACAATAAGGGCGTATAGGCTAAACGAGGCTATGAGTATCAGGGCAAACCCGATCCGATATATATCCTGCGCGACCGCGGCCGCGGGCAGTGTAAACCAAGCTGTTATGACAGCGCTCACGAGGGCGGTCATTTCCGGACGGCGGTGCAGTTGGGGGTAAGCTACCCGCACGGCCGTTTGCCGTTGCTCATACAGGCTCTTAACGCTGGTGACGCCGAGCGCCGAACCGCTCGTCATGAATTCATAACTGCCGCGGCCGGCCAGTTGCTTAGCGAAATGGGCTTCGGGCACAACCATGCGCGCCACCGCCTGAAAGCCACCCAGTTTTATTAATGTCTTACGGCTGATAACCCAGCAGGTACTGAGGACTGGAGGGCGCTTCCGTCGCTGCCGCGGCAAAGCCAGTTCCCATACATAGCGCATTGGCTGAACCAACGCCGGCAGCCGGCCGCCGGAAACATTCTGCGGCATCACGCAGATCATCTCCAGGCGCCGTTCCCGCATAAAAGTCATAAGGCGCCGCAAGCTAAAGACGGCGAATCGTACGTCGACACCGCAGAAGAGCAGGTATTCACCGTTCGCGGCTTCGGTGAGGTTGTCGTAAGCCTGATTTTTGGCCAGCCAACTGTTTTTAGGATCCGAACCCTTGATAAACCGTACGCCGTCATGGGCGAAGCTCTTGATGATTTCTGGCGTCCGGGTGGACTGCGAACAGTCGTCCAATACGATGATTTCCAGTTTTGGATACTGGAGTGCCAACAGGCTGGTGATACACTCGGCCAGGTCTTCCGATTCATTGCGGGCCGGGATAACTACACTGACCGTGGGCAGCGAAGCAGCGGAGGCAGCAGGCAGATCATCAGGCAAACGACTACGCCGGAGGTAACCGAATACCGTAATGCCGGAAGCAGCAATAAACAGCAGTTGTAATGCGAGCAACACCCCATAGGCCGCGACCGACGTTACGTAATCCTGTTGCCAGGCTACCGCGAACAGCAGTACGAACGCCTGACAGCCCGCCAGCCAGAGAGTGGTCCTGAAGACGGCCCGCTCAAGGTAACGTTCATGCATGCGGCCACGAAGCACGCGCGCCACGTTACAGAAGCGGTACACCGATAATAACGAGACAAGCATAGTAGCGTAACTGACTTCCACGGCCAATATAAGCACCATGCAGCCAATCAGTACGCTGGCGGCACTAAGGCTGACTGTAAAACGCAGGCGGCGCAACCGGCCGATACACAGCGGTATGAGAAGTTCGAACAATACGCTAAGAGCGAGTAAAAAGAATAATACTGACATACAATAACTATAGCATTAGCGGCATAGTGACTGCTTGACGAAACGGTGGCCACGGCGTATGCTTGACATGTGAACGAATCCTACTTATACGGTAGGATTTTTTAATAGCTGAGCATTTAGGGTAACGCAAGACTACATAAGGAGACGAAGTGGCCGAAGACAAATCAGAAGCGGCAGGCAAATCAGACCAAACAGAGCGTACGAAGCGGCGCCTGCGTGCCAATAGCGAGACCGTCCGCGAGCGTTCCGAAAAACTGCAGCAACAGGACGAAGCCAGGCAGGCCAAAGGCGGTATACGCGCATTTTTGGGAGGCTTCCTGTGGCCGCTCCGGGCACTGGGACGACAAATCGCAAAACTCGGAAGATTCCGTTTCTTCCGCTGGGTCGGCTTGGTACTACTGCCACCGTATATCCGCAATAGTTGGCGCGAACTTCGTCAGGTTACCTGGCCTAACCGTAAGAAAACCTTTCAGCTGACCTACGCGGTTATTGTATTTTCAGTATTGTTCGGACTCGTCATCGCAGGAGTCGATTACGGACTTGATAAGTTATTTAAGGAGATAATTGTAAAATAATGGCTACAAAACGCTACGACACCACCAAGCAATGGTATGCCATCCATACCTACAGCGGCTACGAAGAAAAAGTCGCCGAAAGTATCCGGCAGCGTGCTGACTCTTTGGACATGAAGGACAAGATTTACGAAGTCCTGGTTCCAAAAGAAAAAATGATTGAAATTAAGAACGGCAAGCGCCGCGTCGTGGAAAAGAAAATTTTCCAGGGCTACGTTATCGTCCAGATGAAAATGAGTGAAGACGCCTGGTACATCGTTCGTAACACCCCGAGCGTTACCGGCTTCGTCGGCTCCGGCACGGAACCGACCCCACTCGGTGAGGAAGAGATCGAGAAAATCCAGAAGCGCATGGGTCTGGAACAGCCAAAGCACAAGATTGATTACCGCATCGGTGAAGTCGTTTCTATCACCGACGGTCCGTTTAAGGGCTTCGACGGCGCCATAAACGAAATCGACGCTCAAAAGGGTAAATTAAAAGTTCTCGTCAACATGTTCGGACGCGAAACTCCGGTTGAGCTCGACTCGCTGCAAGTTAAGCGTGTGTAGCCATGTCTGAGAGCGTACCAGAGCCTGACGATACCGCACCTGTTCCGCGACTGGAACAGGTAATCACCTATCGCTGTATAGCATTACGTGATGAGGCAGTTGCCTTGCGACTCCATAACCTCTCAGAGCGCGGAATGGCTCTGGTGATAGCATTTAGCGTGAGGACACAGGAAGCGGTTGGTGTTCCGTATGTCGCTGCTTTGAACTCTCAATCACCCTATGTAAAAGCCATGAATGTCATAGCTGCCGAAGAGAAATCTGGCGCGATCGCAGAGGGCTCCACGCATGACGCGGTTCAGACAGCTATGGAAGGAACATTGGAACACACCTCCTGGAACGAGTACGTAGAGCGCGCTCGCCAATATCCGTCGGCAGGGTCCTAATCGCCCATCTTGACATAAGAGTTATAATATTATACACCTGCTGTCAATAGGCTTGTGCTTGGCGCGTATTGTACTTGCACGAATTAAGCGTACAGTATTAAGCACAAGCTTAATGTAAGGAGCATTGCGACCGCGATGTCAGTACACGAAACCTCTCAAACCTCTGTAACACCTGTTATCAGATACGAGTCACGGGGTAATTTAGATTTTATCCTGATACCTAAAAGTATGCCTCGGGAATATAGCACATCCGTTGATTATTTAACCCGCTTACTACTGGCTGCCGGCGATCCGATGACCGCGGACGACGCCATATTGCTACCCATGGACAAAGAGCGGGCTGACCGGCTTAAACTGAGTGAAGGGTTCCGCGGCGCGGATGCGGTCCGCAACGGCCGTAGCTACGAGAACAGGTATGACGCCGCGACGCGCCTGGCGGAAATGGCAATCGCCACATACTATCCTGAAATAGCGCCTGAAAGCCAGGTTCCAACTGGCGAGACTCTGGCCACAGTCATAGAATTTCCGGCCGCTATACCGGCGCCGCGCCGCGAAGACGATCAGGTATTCGCGCAGGCCTAGACCCTTGGCAAAAACCGCCAGCACTGGTATAATCACATCTGTTACGCACTACTAACTCTGCACTTCAGAGGTATAAACAGGTAGGAGAATAACAACCCGTCGCTTCCATTGCTCTTCGGAGTGGGGTTTTATTCGTTAAATAAGGAGAATTATAAATGGCAGAAAAACCAATCCGCGCCAATCTTAAGATGAAAATCCCTGGCGGCCGTGCCAGCGCAGCGCCTCCCGTAGGTAGCACGCTCGGACAGTACGGCGTTAACATGATGGACTTTATTAATCCGTTCAACGACATGACTAAGGATATGCAGGGACAGACCGTTACCGCGCACATCACCGTCTACACGGATCGCACCATGAAATTCCGTGTTGTCGGCGCGCCAACCGACGATCGCATCCGCGCTGAGCTTGGAATCAAAAAAGGTTCCGGCAAGCCGAACAGCGAAAAGCTTCCCCAGAAACTGACGCAGGCTCAACTGCAGAAGATTGCTGAAGAAAAAGCTCACGATATGAACACCGACGATGTCGAAGCCGTTAAGAAAATGGTTGCCGGCACAGCCCGTTCAATGGGCGTTGAAGTCGAAGGTTAGCATGGCCGAATTAATGTTTCAACGCGTGTACAGCCCTGATACATCTATATATCCCGTAACAGAGCCACGTGACGAAGCCGCGATCGACCAGGACAACCGGAGAGTCGCATATAATACACTGCGGTCCGCGCGGGAAGCAGGTGAGATCCAAACCGCTCAAGAAATGCTTGGCGTTATCGCTTTCTCGGAAGCTCACGAATAAATATGTCGATTACTGAAATTTACACCGCCTATGATGACACATTCGACATACTGCCCGAGGATCAAGATATATGTTTCGAGTCCGACCACGCGCCGTTTGAAATTGAGCATGACAGGCGGAAGACCGCGGCGGAAGTAATGCGGCTTGTTCCAGAAACCATTGTTCCGGCTTTTGATCTTGAGACACGGATCAAAGAGAAAATTGTTTAATTAAGATTGTGGGAGGCTCGTAAAACAGCCGTTCGCACCACTAAAGGAGAATAATTATGGCAGACGCCAATCCAGGAAAATCAAAGAAGAAAGTAGCTGAACTGGGCGACGAAGGTATTGCTGACGTTACCACCACGGCAGAAGCAACGGAAGTCGTGGAAGAGAAGCACGAAGCTAAAACCGCGTCAGTCGCCAAGTCCGGCAAGCGCAGCGCGAAGTCATTGGCTGAAGCTGAAGCTGATGCCGCCAAAGAAGAGCGCAAAGCTTCTAAAACTACCGCCGAGGGCGAAGAAGCACCAAAGCAGAAGCATAACCCAACCCGTTCTAAATTAGAGCGCTCTGGCAAAAACTTCAAAAAAGCCGCTGAACAGATCGAAAAAGACAAGTCTTACGGTTTGGAAGAAGCTTTGGAACTGGCAACCAAGACCAGCCCGGTTAAGTTTGACGCTACCGTTGAGCTGCATGTCAACCTGCGTGTTGACCCGCGCCATGCCGACCAGAACATCCGCGACAACTTCGTTTTACCGCAAGGTACTGGTAAAAGCGTGCGTGTCGCCGTCTTCGCGGACGTTGATGACGCGGCAGCCGCCACTAAAGCCGGTGCCGACATCGCCGGTATCGAAGACATCACCAAAATGCTCGATAAGGGCAACATGGACTTCGATATCCTGGTTGCGACACCATCACAGATGGCTAAGCTTGGTAAGTACGCCCGGGCTCTCGGTCCTCGCGGTTTGATGCCCAACCCTAAGAGCGGTACGGTTACGACTGACGTCACTAAGGCTGTTACAGAAGCTAAAGCCGGCCGTGTTGAGTACCGCGTTGATTCAACCGGTATCGTTCACCTCGGCATGGGTAAGGTCAGCTTCGGTACCGCCCGTTTACTGGAAAATGCTCAAGCAGTATTAGCCAACATCAAGGCTAACAAACCTGCCAGCGTTAAAGGTACCTATGTAAAGGCCATCCACATTTCAACCACTATGGGCCCATCCATCACGGTTGAAACCAGCGCCCTGTAGCCTAAGACGCTCCGCGTTCGCATATAAGCACCCTCGGTAATTCAGGGTGCTTTTTGCATGCTACAATACCAGCATGAAAATAATTGGCATCTGTGGGGAAATTGGAAGCGGTAAATCGACGTTTGCCGAACTTATCACCGGTATCGATACGGAACACTCCCTGCACTTGGAAACCTCAACCATCATCAGCGAACTTGGTAATACGTTTAATGTAAGCCTGCGGGAGCATGATATTACGCAGGACGATGATATCGCTGTAACGAATACCATACTGCCCACGTTGCTACCCCAGTTAGCCACAATGGCCGAACGTGACATTGGCATAAACGAGTTAGGCATCAACCCGGCTGACGCGCAGTTGCACCCGCAGTGGTATGAGAAATTATTTGTGTACTTAGATCTCATCCGGCAGCAGCCGCAGCTGATCGAGGATATTATTACTCCGGCGAATAAAGATACCTACCGCCCGTTGCTCCAGTGGATTGGTGGTTACGTGCTTTACCGGCTGGACAATCCGCTGTTGTGGTACCAGGAGCTAATGCACCGGGTTCATTGGGAGCAAGACGTTAATTTGGTAGCCTTAACGGCGCCACGGCAGCCAGCCGAAGGCGACTTTGTACGGCAGATGGGTGGCCAAGTCATAAAAGTGGTCCGGCCAATCCTTACTGCCGATACTGCCGATGTCACAGAGCAGAATGCGCTCCGTATCGTAGCCGACATAACGGTAATCAATAATGGAACGCTGGAAGAGCTGGCGGCCCTGGCCGGTCGGCTTCACCGGGATATAACACATGGCATGCCGGGCGCTGTCTATATCGCTCACGAATAATTCCGTAAAAGCATGTGCGTGTTGTGAAACGTTTTGCGTAAAAAACACATTATTATTTGCTTGCCCTCGCGTGAACAGATTAGTAGAATACTGACTAGCGGAGGAGAACACTTTGGGAGTTTACAGTAATCTTGATATTAGGCGCGCACTCGACGAAGGTCATATTGTGTGCCACCCTTTTAACCCTAAGCAAGTCAGCCATGCCAGCCTGGATGTCACACTTGGTTATTATTTTTACCGCATGGAGCGCATGCAAGAACGCACGATTTATAATCCATTCGACCGCGAAGATGTGGAACGGTACTTTGACGGCCCGTATAAGGCGATGCCTCACGGTGAGTGGTGCAAGCTTAATGGCCTAACTCCTTATAAAAACATCCCGTTAGACCATCCGGTCATCGCGCTTAAGCCACGCGAACGTATCCTGGCGCATACCCACGAATTTTTTGGCATTAAACCACCTGGCGCCGCAGAAGTGAAAGCGCGCTCCAGCTGGGGACGCAACGGTGTGGCCGTGTGCTTTGACGCTGGTTGGATTGACCCCGGTTACATTAACCGCCTGACACTGGAAATTTATAACCTCAATGAGCGTGAAACGGTATTACTACCGGTCGGAGAGCGCATCGCTCAGATCATTTACCACACGACCGGCGAGGTAGAAGGTAGCTACGGCGAAGGCAGGGATGAAGGTTTTAGCGGCAAGTACCAACAGGGCAGTGACCTGGAAACGATCATCAAAACATGGTCACCAGATATGATGCTGCCCCGGGCCTATAAAGACTCACGAACTATGCCTGTTAAGGTTGAGGGCTTGTCTTATGAGTAAGGGTAAGTACATCGTACTCGAGGGTCCGGAGGGTGTAGGCAAGACGACACAGATACTGGAACTGTCGCGCCGTTTGCAGGCTGCTGGCTTGCCAGTACGGGTACTACGTGAACCCGATAGTCAAAGCGACCTGACAGCCCGGGCCATCCGCCAGCTGACCCAGGACCCGCGTTACCCTATGAATACGCGTACTGAAGTACTCTTGTATAACGCTGCACGCGCGCAGTCGCTGCAGGTTATCCGTGAAAGTGTCGCTCAAGGCGTTCACTGTATTGTTGATCGAAACTACCTTACTACACTGGCTATTCAATATTACGGTCGCGGCGACGTGCCGGATTACGAAACCATTAACAGCATCATTGCTTTCGCGGTCGGCGACATGGAACCGGATCTCTGCGTCGTGCTTGATGCGCCAGTGCAGACATTGAAAGAACGTGCCGGACACCGCGGCAGCGGTGAACGTTTCGATAACCTGGACGAGGCATTCCTGGAACGAGTTCGGGCTGGTTATCTCTGGGAGGCCAAACAGCGTGATTTCCCCGTAGTTTTCGCTAATGAACCCCCTGAAATTGTCGCTGAAGAGATATGGCAACACGTTACAACGGAACTCGGCAAACGAAAAGGAAGTATTTCTACTACCAGCCAGCCTGAGTCAATTAAACAGATCGTGGCCACCAAAGCCAGCACAAAGCAGGCAAGCGGCACAGTTGAAGCACCGGCACTCAACGAAGCTACAAAAACGTCAGTTCCTGATCCGGCCGAAGAAGAAAAAGCGCTGGTCCAAAAAGATAACAACGGTCGTTATACCATTACTGAAGATGGTTACAGCTACCTTAAAGATGCCGTCACTGATACAACAGGCAACGTCTATGCTTTTACAGACAAACTAAGCCCGGTAACAATCGCCGCCGCCATGGCCCGGCTGAGCCGCCGCGGCGATGATATGCGCATTACTATCCTTGATGAGTTTGCCGAAAAAGCCGGCAAGGATGAGAAGCTGCTGCAACGCGTCATTACGGCTTACGGTGATGATTCAGTACAGCAGCTAGCCGGCATGCACGTGGTTATAGAAAACGCCAGCAACTTGCTAACCAAAAAACTTGAGTGGGGACGCTTGGCAGCCTACCTCGAACAATCAACCCGATACATTTACTATGATCAGAAAGATCAGCGGGGTCAGTATAAGTATCATATTCCCAAAGAATTAGATGAAAAAATCCGTCAGGAATACTGCATACATATTGATCGCATCTTCGACCTGTATTCCAGTATGGTTCATCGCTTAACTGATTACGTACGCGAGCACTCCAGCGTGCCACAAGCCGAACGAGACGTTGCGTTTAATAGCGCCACCAGAGCGCAGGCATGTGATGCCATTCGCCCAGTACTGCCTGTGGCCACAACCTCAACCGTCGGAATATTTGGTTCAGGTCAGGCTCTGGAAAACCTCATTATGCACTTGCAATCAGAAGATACGCAGGAAGCCCGTGATACCGGTGATGACATTTTGAAAGCAGTACGCCAAGTGACACCTATATTATTCGAACGAGCCGATAAACCGGATCGGGGCGGAGCAGCTATAGCCTACCGCGCTACTACCAAGCAAAAGGTTTCTGAATTGGCGGATGAATACCTGTCCGATTTCCATGCGGACGGCAACCCGGAACCAGTGACACTCACCGACGTATGGCCTGCCAATGAACTACAGTTAGTAGCCGATATGCTCTATGAGCACAGTTCATTGCCACTAAGCGCTATCCAAAAAGCAGTAGCCACCTGGAGCTATGACAAAAAGGCTTCTGTATTGCAAGCTTACATGGGCGAACGGCTTAATCGCCGTCACCGCCCGGGTCGGGCCCTTGAAAAAGCGCACTACAGTTGGGATCTCGTTTGTGATTACGGCATCTTCCGCGATTTGCAACGCCACCGTATGGTAGATGATTTGGAATGGCAGCAGCTGTCTCCTCGCTACGGTTTCGAAGTGCCTGAACTGGTCGATGAAGCGGGCTTAACTGACGATTTCGAAGAATGTTTCGCTATAAGCCTTAAACTGTATAGCCTACTGCAGCAAGCAGGCTACAAAACCGAAGCCCAATACGCTACGTTGCTTGGTCACCGGATGCGCTGGAAGGTTACCTACAATGCCCGCGAAGCCTTTCACCTGCATGAACTGCGTACCAGCCCGCAAGGCCATCCTGGATACCGTAAATTAGTACAGCAAATGCATGAAAAATTAGCCGAACAGCATCCAATGCTGGCCGAAGCTATGAAGTTTGTTAATAAAGGCGAAGACGAAGAACTAACGCGCCTTGCCGCTGAACGCTACACGCAGTTTAAACTGAACCAGTTGCAGTAGCGGCCGGTATAGTCTATTCACATGCATTATTAACGCGTGCCAGTTCCAATACCTCGGATGGATACACTGAATAGGCATATCTAATGGGAACTTCAGTACTGTTAGTACTGGTGGTTTCCTCGACTAAAACATGCTCTCCAAACTCTGCGACAGCGCGCACAGCGACATGCTTGTCGTCAGGCGCTGCATCAGCCCACAAGTGGGTATCTATTTCTGAAACTATAGCGAGCCTCGCGAGGCGGTTAACGAACTTGGTGCGCCGGGCAATCATGTCAGGCTGGACGGTTTGCTCACCAATTATCGTATCGTCAAATACTGCTACTTGCGCAGGACCAATAATGGCGTCTTTACCGTTTCGGCGGGAATTTTTGATAGCATTTACCAGCATGCCGAAGGCTAACGCATCACCATACTCGTTTCTGGATTGTAGTTGCGCGGTATCAGCTGTCTCTACCGGCAAAGGTGCTGTTTCGTTTGGCGCTCTACGAAATGAATCATCACACATATCTTTATACTCTTAATTAATTTACATAAGTCATTAAAAAAGCCGGACCTGATGTCGGTCCGGCTCATTTGATTTTCGATGTTTATTCGTGAGACTAGACCAACATAGCATCAGCAAACATCCATACAATTGACTTGCAGGTAATTTGCTGGTTGGTATGTCGAAGTAGTTGACTCACGAACCTTAGTGTAGGCGGTTTATAGCATTTGTCAAGCGCCTTTCCAGACGGAACGCATTACAATATTTGACAAATGATTCAGCTTGCAGTTTGATGGTAACAGTATGAAACGGTCCTATCTTATACCGATTATTAGCATTACACAGCTGTGCTTCACCAATGTTGAAGCCTCGGTGTCATAAACGCCGCAAGCACAGCCCGACCCAATATGGCTTCAACGGAGCCATATTTAATTTTAAGGAAACATACATGCGTTTTACACCTGGTGACCCTGCCCAAGACATTGCCAATCTCGTCGCGGCGGCAAGAGACGATACAAACCCTGAACTGATGAGGCTGGCAGTAATTACGACCGAGCGATTCAAACGTGAAGTCCGCGACCGGTGTGTCAATCACATACAACGGCTCGGCATGTCACTCGACGGCGCGAGCTTTGAACCGCCTGAAGTTTTATGTGAGCCCGATGAAGTGGCCGTACATCTTCCCGTAACAGGACTACCGGAAAAACAGGCACGAGCCGCCAGCTTGATCGCGAGCCATGTGCTCTATGTGACCGCCGTTGAGCTGGTCGGCCAGCAAAGCGATATAAGCAGGGACTGCCCACGATGAACGAAGCTGTTAAACAAACCTTATTAGCTCCGGTATACGACGTGAGTACTATCACGCCGCTCCAACAGGCCGCGCGCTTATCAGGACAATACGGCAACGACATATACCTCAAGCGGGAGGATCTGCAGCCAATCCATTCCTTTAAAATTCGTGGTGCGTACAATAAAATGGTCCATCTCACTGCCGAAGAACGGCGCAACGGTGTCATCGCCGCCAGCGCCGGTAACCACGCGCAGGGCGTTGCTCTCAGCGCGCGTAAATTAGGTATTCCAGCCACTATCGTCATGCCTCAAACGACACCGGAAATTAAAGTAAGGGCAGTGAAAGACTATGGCGCTGACGTAATACTAGCCGGAGATAACTACAGCGAAGCCTACGAGGCCTGCCGTGACGTTATGGCATCATCCGGACAGACCCTCATACATCCATTCGATGACGAAATGGTAATTGCCGGCCAGGGCACGGTCGGCCGTGAAATACTGGAACAGCTGCCGGACGTCGACTATATTTTCATACCGGTCGGCGGAGGAGGTCTGATAGCCGGCATAGCACAATACATAAAAGCCCTGCGGCCGGATGTACGTATCATCGGGGTCGAGCCTGACGACAGTAACGCCATGCAGGCATCATTACAGGCTGGCGAACGCCTGACCTTGCCGCATGTCGGCGTATTTGCCGATGGTGTAGCTGTCAAGCAAGTCGGCAGTCTGACGTATGATATCTGTAAGCGCTACGTTGATGACATAGTGACCATAGATAATGACGCGATCTGCGCGGCCATCAAACAGATTTTCGAGGAAACGCGCAGTATCGTCGAGCCGGCGGGTGCTCTCAGTCTGGCCGGGGCGACAGCTTATCTGAACAGCCATGGCCTGCGACATAAGAAAATTGTGACTATTTGTAGTGGCGCTAACATGTCTTTTGAAAAGTTACAGTTTATTGCCGAGCGGACTTTACTGGGAAGCGGCAGGGAAGCGCTGTTCGCCGTCGAGCTGTCGGAACGGCCGGGAGCTCTTACGGACTTATGCGCCAAGATAGTTGGTAAACATAATATCACTGCCTTTTCATACCGTCTCAAGAGCCGTGAATCTGCCACCATCTTTATTGGTATCAACCTGGCAAGCGAGACTGACAGGACAAAACTAATGCAGGCCCTGCGGGCAAACGGCTACAAATTTACCGATTATTCGTCCGACGATGTAGTAAAAGAGCACGTCCGGCACATGATAGGCGGTACGACGAGCGCGGCTACCAACGAGCATATTTACCTGGTAAATTTCCCTGAACGCCCCGGCGCTTTAGCCGATTTTTTACAGCGATCAGGCAAGCAATTCAATATAAGTCTGTTTCACTACCGGGGGCAGGGCGGCGATGTCGGATCCGTCATGATCGGCTTCGAAGCGAGCGAGGCGCGCCAACTGGAGACCGCTATCGCGGCTACCGGCTACGACCACACGCCAGTCAAGTCAGCGGCTTTACGATCATTCCTCTAAACATTTGCGTTCAAAGCCATAAGCGTCGCCTTCCATCATTGACCACCAGATGATTATAGACTATAATAGCGTCTAAGTTGCCAGAGACAGTGACGGACAAACTTACCGCGAAAGCTATAAGCCAGTCTTAATAAGTCACCTAGGTCCAAACCTGTACAAACAATCGAACACGAACTGTTTGCACGCCTCTGGATTAAAAACCCTTAGGCGTTTTTGTTTGGCAACGAAACAACCCACGGTACGCGCGAAGGTCGAGGCGCACACCACAATATCCGTAACTAACTCGGAGAAAATGCACATGGCATTAACAAAAGTTAAGAAAGACGAAGTTGTCGCTGAAGTCGCTTCATTGCTCGGCTCTAGCAAAATGACCGTCGTGACCAAATACCAGGGCACAACCGTGAAGGCTCTTCAGAACCTCCGACGCGCCGGCCGGGGCAATGGTACCGCGATGAAAGTGGTTAAAAACCGCCTGGTTATTAAAGCTATCCAGCAAAACGACGCTCTAAAAGACATCGATACCAGCAACTTGCAGGGAATGCTCCTCTACGCGTTTAACGCCGAAGATGAAGTAGCACCCGCACAGGTTATCGCCAACTTCGCAAAAACCAATCCAAGCCTCGAATTTGTTGGCGCTATCAGCGCGGAAGGCAAATTCCTGAGCGCGGACGAAGTTAAAGCCCTGGCAACACTGCCAGGCAAGAACGAACTCATTGGCCAGGTTGTCTGCATGCTGCTGTCACCAGTCAACGATGTCACTAACGCGCTCTCCGGTAACCTTCACGCCTTGCTTGATGGTATCCGGGACAAAGCCGCGGCTTAATAATCATCCGGTCGGTCAATTCAACCGCCGGGTTTAATGGAAGGAATCTACCAAAATGGCTGATTTAAAGAAACTGGCAGAAGACCTTACTAAGTTGACTGTCCTCGAAGTAAATGAACTGAAGACCATCCTTAAGGATGAGTACGGCATTGAGCCGGCTGCTGCAGCTGTCGCTGTTGCCGGTCCTGCTGGCGACGCAGCTCCTGCTGAAGACGCTAAGACTGAGTTTGATGTCGTCCTGAAGGACGCTGGTGCCGCTAAGGTAGCTGTTATTAAGGCCGTTAAAGACCTCACCGGTCTTGGTCTTGGTGAAGCTAAGGCTCTCGTTGATGGTGCTCCAAAGACCATTCTCGAAAAGGCTGGCAAAGACGACGCTGACAAGGCTAAAAAAGCCTTGGAAGACGCCGGCGCTTCTGTTGAACTCGCCTAGTTTCAGACGGTTCATACCACAAAGACAATACCGCAATACTTTTTTGCGGTATTGTCTTTTTTTATACAGCAATCTTATAATAACCGGACTATGACAGTTCCTCACTCCTACGAAACCCCTCGAAGTGCGCAGAACCCCTATGTATCCATCGGCGTTACGGCAGTGGTACTTACCGGCCTTATATACGCCAACCATCTAGCCGGCGAACGGCTTACCCATGAATCCAGTTATAGCTGCGAAAGTCTGAACTCAATACCCGGTACGACGCAGATAGTAGCCCATGTTCTAGTAACCAGTATGGACGCGAGCAAATTTTTACCTGAAAGCGTTGCGCAGGACACCGCTCGGTCATACATATTGCAGGGAGGCTGCGGGCAAAGCGCAGACGGACATTTCGCTGTCGGACCGATTGGATGCCAATCAGTTGATGCCATGTCCCAACCAGGGGAAGCGTATATCATCGACTGTATTGCGACTCAGTACGAACCGCTGCCGTTCATGCCGCAAGATTAGTAGTTATCCACAAAAAGTAGTTAAATCTTTGACTTGACTTTGGCTTCGTGATACGGTTAGTTACAAGAGGACATAGACAAACAGAACACTGTTGAGAAAAGTTTGAGAGACCTAACGAGAACGAAAAGATGCCAGACGTACCAGAAAAACAAATTAAACGCCTTCGGGCGCTCATCCAAGAAGCTGAGACTAATTTAGCTGCGGCAACAGAATTGCTCGTAAGCCTGGTAGGTGACGATGAAAAAATCGCGCCTATCGTTCGTGAAGCTCAGTTAGGCAAGATTATCGAGGGCGTATTTGACGGTCAGAACATGGTAGGCTCAGATGCTAAAACCTATCCTGTTCCTGCTAACTATGCCAGCAAGTCTAAGCTTGTCCAGGGCGATATCCTCAAGCTCACCATCGCTGATGACGGCGCGTTTATGTATAAGCAGATTGGTCCGATTCCGCGCAAGCAGGTTGTCGGAACACTCAAACTTGAAAATGGTCATTACTTCGTTGATGTCAACGGCCGCCAGTTCCGCGTCCTGCTGGCCAGCGTTACGTACTTTAAGGCTAAGCCCAACGACCAGGTAAGCGTCAACGTTCCTGAAGACGACACCAACGCCGAATGGGCCGCGCTCGAAGCCGCTCTATAGTTTCCCTCCATTTATTACACTATTCCGGCCAGCTATTTGACAGCAGGTGTATACTATTCCGCATATGACACCACAGGCTGAAGCCAGTTACAATGCCGCCGATGAAATGACCCTAACGCGCGGTCCTGCCGCTGTCTGGAATTACTTAGCGGATCCACTGGCAGAGCATCTCTTTATTCCCTTAGAACAGAAAAACCATATCTTAGGAGTGGTAGCGCTTAACACCGTCCTGACCGCTCCACGCTTGTTAAAGCCGCTTGTCGGCAATCGTTACAGCGAACACGCCAAAAACGGAGGCACGCGGGCCGCTATCGGTGACATACTCGCCAGTACAGCCATGGACGCGTCGGATGGGCTGGACGGCGCCACGGCCCGCCGCAGTAACCTCGGCAGCACGTTTGGTGTCGGCTTTGACTCCTTTGTGGATGCCGTTTCACTAAAGGATGATGTTAAACGCGTCCGCGAACGCGCCGTAGCAGGCAGCGATACCACGGTTCTGCGTTTACTCGACATCGACAGCCGAATAAAGTGGAGTACTATTGCTCTCGGAGGTGTCGCTAACAAAGCTTCAGAGATATACGTACAACGGAAAGGTATTGTTTTGGAACCGCGAGAGAAGGCCCATTCCGTACCTTTCGGTAAAGCTTACTTCGCGGCGGGCGCTACGGCGGCAAAAATCCTGCAGGTAGCCTATGCGTTTCCGGACAGTAGCGTAGCGCGGCGGCGGTGGCGCCGTGCCGGCATTGGCATGCAGGCAGCAGCTATTGGCCTGGGCGCGGCGGCAGGCGGCCAGTACGCTGCCGCCATCGTAAAACGGCTCCGCAGGCTCAAACAGCCGAGCTAGGATTAAATTACAGCGGACGCCGTGGCCGATAAGCAGTATAATGTACCTAACGGAGAAGTTATGGGGCAAGCATTATATCGAAAATACCGGTCAAAGTCGCTCTCAGAGATCGTCGGCCAGGAGCATATCACCGAAACGCTCCAAAAAGCGCTTGAAGGCGGGCGGATCAGCCATGCCTATCTGTTTAGTGGGCCGCGCGGCGTCGGCAAGACGTCCATCGCCCGCATACTGGCCCATGAACTCAATGGCTTACCCTATACCGATGACGCGGCACATCTGGACATCATCGAGATAGACGCCGCCAGCAACCGCCGGATTGATGAAATTCGTGACCTGCGTGATAAGGTGTACATCGCGCCGACCAGCGGCAAATACAAGGTTTATATTATTGATGAGGTCCACATGCTGACCCGTGAGGCCTTTAACGCGCTGCTCAAGACACTGGAAGAGCCGCCGGCTCATGCGGTATTTATCCTGGCTACTACGGAGTCACATAAACTGCCGGACACAATCATCAGCCGGACACAACATTATACATTCAAGCCCGTTGAACAGAATAAGGTAGTAGCTCACCTCGGTCTGATCGCTAAAGAGGAGAACATCGACATCACCACTGAGGCACTGGAACTATTGGCAGCTCACGGACAGGGTTCTTTCCGTGATAGCATTAGCCTTCTCGATCAGGCCGGCAGCAGCGGCATCGCGGTCGATGTACATACCGTGCGCCAGCTACTGGGTATAGCGCCCGACCAAGCCATAAACGAGTTGCTGCGCACCATCAGCCAGAAAGGCGGCGCGGCACCTATCATGACCACGCTAGCCGATTTATACGGCCAAGGCTTACAAGCTGCCAGCCTCGCCAGCCAATTGGCGGAAAAAATACGTGGCAGCATACTGAGTGGTACCCCGCTTCTCGGTACTGCCGAAGCCCTGCGTCTCATGCGTGAGCTTATAGAAGTGCCCACTTCACATAACCCTGAACGTTTACTGGAAATCGTATTACTCAACGCCGGCAGCCACGCCATTGAACCGGTGACACAGACAGTGCCGGCCGTTACCCAGGCGCCCGCACCAGCCTACCAGGCCGCGCCAGTCGCGCAGCCCTCCAAACCGGCACCGGCTCCAGTATTAACAAAGCCGTTAACATCTACCGGAACACCAATAGTAATCGCACCTCCCGCGATAGCACAATCGGCCGCGAGGCCATCGGAACCAGCACCAGTCGAAGAGCCGAACGCCATTGTCCAGCCGATCGGCCCTGCCGTGGTACGGCTGCTTGACGAATCCGTCTGGCCTGAAGTACTTGACGGCCTCAAGAAGCAGTACAACACGTTGTACGGCGTGCTGCGCATGGCAAAGCCGGTATTTACGAGTGACGGCATTGAGCTGCAAATGAAGTTCGCCTTCCATCAGAAGCGTCTAAATGAAGTGAAGAACAAACAAATTGTGGCAGGTTTCATTAAGCAGGTGACGGGCAAAGACTGCGTCATTACCTGTACTGTTATGCAAAATCCGGGTAATACCGCGCCTGCGGCGGTAGCCGTCGGGGCCGCGCCGGCAGAACTGGGCGCCATCAGCGATATATTCGGTGGCGGAGAAGTGTTATAATTAGCGTAACGAGAGGGTAGCTGGGGAACCAGGGAATAGTGGAATAGGCATGGAACCAACTAAATTACAGCAAGCACAACCGCAGAATACCGACGCCGAAGCGTCGCTGCTTGGTGCCGTCCTGATCGACGCCGACGCTATTGTTAAAATCGCTGACTCCATCTCAGCTGGCGACTTTTTTGATGCCCGGCACCAGCATATATACGAAGCTATCACCGCACTGTACGAAAAGCGCCAGGCAATAGACGTGTTAACCTTATCGGATCAGCTTAAAAATCAGGGCTATTTAGATATGATAGGCGGTCCCAGCTACCTTACGGAGTTAACAAACTTCGTACCGACCGCAGCCCATGTCGAACAATACGCCGACATTGTGGCTCAGAAGTCGATGCGCCGGCGCCTGATCCAAACATCACACGAAATTAGCGGTTTGGGCTTTGACGAGTCGAAGAGTCTTAAAGAACTCATTGAGGAGGCCGAAACACGACTGTTCCAGGTGTCGCAGCAGCACGTCAAACAAACCATTGTTTCAATTGAAGACATCTTGGCGGAAAGCTTCGAACGTCTTGACGACCTGCATAAAGACAAGAAGAAAATTCGTGGTATCCCCACCGGTTTCAAAGACATGGACGACACGCTGGCCGGCTTGCAGCGCAGTGATCTGTTTATCCTCGCCGCCCGTCCGTCGATGGGTAAAACGGCATTCGTACTTAACCTGGCGCACAATGTTGCCGTGGACGCCAAAGAACCGGTTCTGTTGTTTAGCCTGGAAATGAGTAAAGAGCAGCTGGTAGACCGTCTGTTATCGATGGAGTCAGGGGTTGACGCTTGGGCGCTCCGTACCGGTAACCTCACCGACCAGGATTTTGAAAAGCTTGGCGAGGCTATGGGCGTGCTCAGTGAAGCGCCAATACTTATTGACGACACCCCCGGCTTAACGGTGAGCGATATGCGTACTAAAGCCCGCCGCGAATCACATCAGCGTAAGCTGGGACTGGTCATTGTCGACTACCTGCAGCTGATGAGTGGTGGTTCACGCTTCGGTGGTGATGGTAACCGCGTACAGGAAATTTCCGAGATTTCCCGAGGCCTCAAAGGTATTGCCCGCGAGCTAGATGTACCACTCATCGCGCTTAGTCAGCTCAGCCGCTCCGTGGAAAGCCGTACGCCGCAGATTCCTCAGTTGTCCGACCTGCGTGAGTCAGGCTCCATCGAGCAGGATGCCGACATCGTGGCCTTCATTTACCGCGAAGATTACTATAACCCTGAAACCGACCGCAAGAATATCACTGATATCCTTATCAAAAAGCACCGTAACGGCGCCCTGAAGAACGTTGAGCTGTACTTTGATAAGAATAAACAAAAGTTCCGCTCGCTTGATACGAGCCACGGCGGTGACCCGTTCGCTTAAAAACCGCGTACAGCGACTATATAAAGTGCTTATGTTTGTGAAGTATTGCTATAATAGTCCATAGCCAATGAAAAACACTCAAAGATACCTATCTCAGCATGGCATAGAACTCGGCCTTATTCTTGGTGGGGCAATAGTACTTTCACTTCTCCTGTGGTTCAGACTCGGTGACCAAACATTCGGTAATGCCGCCCAGATCGAAGTTTCGAGCCGTCAGGCCGCCCTGAACTGGCATACCATTCTCGCCAACCCGCTTAACGCGCCGTACGCTATCGTGCAACGACTCGTTTTAATGACAGGCCATGATGGTATTGTCGCGATGCGGGCAGTAAGCACACTGTTCGCTATTGCTACCATTGGGCTGTTTTACCTGGTTGCCAGGCAGTGGCATAATATACGGGTCGCCATTTTAGCCACCTGGCTGTTCATTTCGTCAGCTTGGTTTCTGCATAGCGCCCGTTTGGCCACCCCTGAAATCATATGGCTAACGGGCATTCTCGGGCTTGTACTGTTATTTTCCCCTCGCCGTGAACGCAAACACAACTGGATCGCATTGCCGACACTGTTAGCCTCATTAAGCGTGCTGCTATACATTCCTGGAATGGTCTGGCTCGTTATCTTGAGCCTGGTACTGCGCCGTGATAATCTGCGAACTTACTGGAGGTCCACCCCGCAAACCCTGCTGCGAACCGCTAGTATACTGTTGGGCCTCGGTCTACTGATACCCCTGGTCAGGGCGTTGGTGCTAACGCCGAAATTGCTGCTGCCATGGCTTGGCTTTACCGATCCTATAGCAACGCCGCTGGTTATGCTCAAACATTTCCTGACAGTACCAAAACAGCTATTTATTAACGGGCCGTTCGATCCGGTACACTGGCTCGGCCGCGTACCACTATTGAGTGTTTTCGAGATAGTTATGTTCCTGCTGGGGACGTACTTTTATGTGCGGCACATTCGTTCGGCCAGGTCTCAGTTTATTATCATATTATCTGTCGCGGCCTGGATATTGATCGGCGTTGGCGGGCTGGTTTCACTGTCACTTATCGTACCGACGATTTACCTAGTGCTCACGATGGGCATAGCCTATATGCTACACGAATGGTTTAAGGTTTTTCCAAACAACCCAATCGCCCGTAGTTTCGGCGTCATGGTCGTAGCGACCGCCATCCTGCTTACCAGCGTTTACCAGACCCGCAGCTATTTCGTCGCTTGGCGTTACAGCCCGGACACGGCGACGGTATTCACTGAGAAACTATAAGTCTCTCGGGGTTAATCGTGAAGAATGGTATAATATGGGGAGCAATAAGGAGTAGTTATGAACAGATTTGACCAAGCTAAAATGCTGATGCGTGCCCGTAAGATTCAGAAAGAACTCGAAAAGCAAATTATTACCGTAGAGCAGGGCGATGGCGCCGTCAAGGTCGAGATTACGGGCGACCAAAAAATCAAGAAAGTACACATCGATGCTGAGTCCGTTGACCTGGAAGACATCGGCCAGTTGGAACGTTGGGTAGAAGATGCCGTCCGTGACGCCATTAAAGAAAGTCAAAAGATTGCCGCAGCTAAGCTGCAACCAATGATGGGCGCCCTCGGCGACCTCGGCCTGTAGTAACATACATGAGGCTAGTAAGTAAACCGTACTTGCTAGGGATTATCATTGGGTTAGGTATGGCTTTCTATATTGCCTATAGACTGCACGATATCATCGCTTTCGGTATCGCCGTAGGCCTGCTCGGCCTTACCATTTTCGCTGATTACTATAAGAGACATAAAATTTAGCATGCAAGTATTACCTCCAGCCTTAACCAATCTCATTGAAGCACTGGGAGCCCTCCCGGGCGTTGGGCCGCGGACCGCCGAACGGTACGCATATTTTTTGCTGAAACATGACACTCAGGTTAGCGGCCGGTTGAGCGACAGCCTGTTGCATCTGCATAGCGGTGTTTCGTACTGCAAGAAAACATTCGCCATCATTTCCAGTGATCAGGAATTATCTGACTTGTATACCGATCCGCGTCGTGACAAACATACCGTAGCTGTCGTCGCCGAACCGTTCGACGTTGTAGCCTTAGAAAAAACCGGGCAGTTCAACGGCACCTACCATGTACTTGGGGGCTTGGTCTCGCCAATTGATGGTATCGGCCCTGAGCAGCTGCATATTGCCGAACTGGTTTCGCGCATTGACGAGGATAAAGTTACTGAAATCATTTTAGCCACTAATGCCAGCGTGGAAGGTGAGACGACGGCGCTTTATATCCAGCAGCAACTTAATCAAGCCGGACAGGACGTTAAAGTATCACGCCTGGCTCGCGGTCTTCCCATTGGAGTCGATCTGGAATACGCAGATCAGATTACGCTTGGCCGGGCCCTGGAAGGACGGCAAACCTTATGAAACTTCTGTATTGCACCGAATGCGCCGCACCATTAGCCCAAACGAACAAAACAGACTACGTATGCCAAAACGGACATCCGTACTACAACAATCCGCACGCGACCGTGTCTGTCGTAATACTGAAAGATGGACAGGCATTGTTCGCGCTGCGCGGCATCGAACCCCAAAAAGGACGGTATGACTTTCCTGGAGGGTTTATCAATTACGGCGAACATCCCATAGCTGCCGCCATCCGGGAAATGCGCGAAGAGGCCGGCATAACCGTCAAAGCTTTGCAACTCGTGGGATGTACCTCCAATACCTACGTAGAAAATACGACTACCTGTGATTTTGTCTTTGCTACCAAGGAATGGGATGGGAATATTTCACCGGACGATGATGTCGCGGCGTTCGTATGGAAACCACTCAACTTTATGAATAGCCCGGATTTCGCCTGGAATTACGATGGCCTGTACGAAGCTATCAGCCAGAAAGGACTATTATAATGCCCTACGACGAATCGTCTGACATTAACCGTCTTATAGCCGGTTCACAGCGGATACTGATCATGCAGGCCGATAATCCTGACGGCGACAGCCTGGGCAGCGCGCTCGCCCTGGAGCACATTATTGGCGATATGGGCAAGGAGCCGCTTTTATACTGCGGCGTCCATATTCCTGATTATCTGCATTACTTGCCGGGTTGGGACCGGGTGAGCAATGAACTGCCCGGGCAATTCGACCTAAGCATCATTGTCGATACCAGTGCTGACAGCTTGTTTGAAACACTCAATAAATCTGGTTTTCGCAGCCGCGTAGCCGGTAAACCCTGCATCGTCATAGATCATCATGCCGTCGAAAATACCATTGATTACGCGGCAGTGATTTGCAACAAACCCGTCGTGGCGACCGGCCAGATTATCTATGAACTCGCCGCTCAGCTCGGTTGGACGCTCAACAGTGAGGCTAAAAGCATGATCGCCGTCTCGATCATGTCGGACAGCCTCGGCCTGGTCAGCGAAGGCACGTCTGCCCGCTCAATCCATATTATCGGCGAACTGGTCGAAGGAGGCGTCAACCTCGCCTTACTGGAGAATGCCAGGCGTGTATTAATGCGTAAATCTGCCGAACTGACCAATTACAAGGGCCAGCTGCTACAACGCATTGAATATCATGCGGACGGCCGTATAGCCGTCATACATGTTCCATGGGAAGAGATTGAGCGCTACAGTCAGGCGTATAACCCGTCGATGCTGGTAATCGATGATATGCGCTCCACGCTGGGTGTTGACGTCGCTATAGCTTTCAAAACTTACAATGACGGCCATATTACTGCTAAAATCCGCTGCAACTATGGCAAAACTATTGCCGGCGAACTTGCGAAACAATTTGGTGGTGGCGGTCACCCGTATGCCAGTGGATTCAAAGTGAACGACGGGCGTAGCTATCAAAGCGTGAAAGACGCTTGTATTACCGCGGGCACAGAGCTGCTCAATGCTCTTGAATAAATACGATATTTCGAGATAGTACGTCACGCATATCAACCTAAATAGGCTACAATACCAGCTATGGATCTCTACAACACTCTAACCCGCTCCGTTACCACTTTTACTCCTGTCGACGGTGAAACCGTCCGCATATATTCCTGCGGCCCAACCGTGTATGATCACGCCCATATCGGTAACCTCAGCGCGTACATATTCGCCGATACGCTGCACCGGGCCGTCCAGCTTCCGGGATGGAAAGTGGAGCATGCCATGAACTATACCGACGTTGACGACAAGACTATCCGGCGCAGCCAGGAACTCTACCCCGATGACGAACCGCGCCAGGCATTGCATAAGCTGACTGATCATTATATTGAGCTGTTCCTGCAAGATATGGCCAGTATTGGCAATGATACAGCTGACCTTACGTTCGTGCGGGCTACGGACACCATTGAAGACATGAAAGAACTTATTACCCGGCTATATGACGGAGGCTTTGCCTATATTGCTGACGATGGCGTATATTTTTCAATTGACGCCTACCGCAGAAGCGGCAAAACGTACGGCCAGTTACTAGAACTTACGAACTCGAACACATCGTCAGAACGAATCCAAAACGATGAATACGATAAAGAATCAGTTCACGATTTTGCGCTTTGGAAAGTACAAAAGGGAACTGAACCAGCCTGGGACCTACAATTGGGCGGTAAAGACCTGTCTGGCCGCCCGGGCTGGCACATTGAATGCTCGGCAATGAGCCGGCTAGTTCTTGGCCAGCCGTTCGATATCCATACCGGGGGAATCGACCTGGTGTTTCCGCACCATGAAAACGAAATCGCGCAAAGTACGGCGCTAGAAGGCGATCCTCTCATGGCCCAGTTCTTCATGCATAATGACCATATATTGATCGACGGCAAAAAAATGAGTAAATCAGCTCATAATTTTTTTACGCTGGAAGATATTGTCACTAAGGGATATGATCCACTAGCATTCCGGCTATTGGTACTTCAGGGACATTACCGCAGCCCGGTCAATTTCACCTGGGAAAATCTTGAAGCAGCCCAAAACCGTTTACGTAATTGGCAGGCGGCGGCGGCCCTGCGGTGGCAGGCGGTAGACGCCGATCTCGGTGATACTGAAGCCAGCTATGTCGGCCTTATTGACAGTGACGTGTACTCACCGATGTTCATCGATCTGAATACGCCGCAAGTGCTGGCTAACATCAGTCAACGCTTCACAAAGTTCAGCGAAAACTTGGTGTCGCAATCAGTCATTGATGGTTTCGTCGAATATCTCGAAGTCGTCGATAGCCTGCTTGGTCTTAATATAAGCTCACAGTCCGACATCAATAGTGAGCAAAAGCAGTTGATACAAGACCGGCAGCAAGCACGCCTGAATAAAGACTGGCCGCGTTCAGACGAAATACGCGATACATTACTCGCCCAGGGTCTCGCCGTACGAGACACGCCTCATGGCTCCATATGGCACCGCGTGTAACGCCTAACTGTGCGCTTTAGTGAACTTCTGCTTTAATAGCCGGACTGTCCGCTATGTAGTCGTGATTTTTTAAATAGTCCAAAATGGCGATACGGATACAGCCGGCGATTGGAATGGCGAACAGACCGCCGAAAATACCGCCGAAGCTAACGCCAATCAACACACTCGAGAATATGAGAAGGGGCGACATGTCAGTCGAGTTTGCCTGTATTCTCGGCTGAATAACGTAATTTTCGATCTGCTGGTACAACAGGTAAACAAGGAAAATGATCAGGGCGGCGACCGGCGACGCGGCCAAAGCGACAAGAGAGACGATGATAGCGCCGATGGTCGCGCCGACCATTGGAATAAGACCGCACACGAATACGATCGCCATGAGAGCGACGGGATAGCTGATATGCAGCAGGAAGAAGAACGGCGTTATAACAATGGCAGCCAGCGCAGCCAGCGTGACCTGTCCGTTAATGTATCCTTTAATGACCTTGTACATACCGGCTGCCAGCTCGTCGGCATGATCACGTTGATGCCGCGGAACGAGACTGCGGGCAAACGCCGCCAATCGCGGACCTTCCAGTAGCATCATAATCGTAAGGGCCAAGATAGTCACGACTGCCACGACACTGCTGCCGACTTTACTCAACCCGGAAGCGACCGTGCCGCTTGAAGCTTTGAGGCGTTTCGTAACATCACTGGAAAAGTTGTCAACTTCATCCTGCAGATCATAGCGGTCAACCAGGCCGCCAATTGGACTGTTGGCATCCCGCAGGTCATTAATAAGGCCGGGTGCGGCTTTGACGAAACTTTGCGTCTGATGGATCAGAGGCGGAATAATACTCGCCAGGAACCCGCCGAGAATAATGATAACGAGCAGGAAAGCCACGGCCGTCGCTGGCGAACGGCGGCCCCGCAGTTTACCGGGCAAATGGCGGGCAATCCAGTGGACGGGCGCGTTTAGAGCCAGTGACAGGAAAAAAGCCGTAGCGATAAATAAAAGCGGAGTGGCTGCCTCGCGAACGGCGGCTAAAAACAAAATGGCGGCGAAAACGAGCAAAACTGTTCGCAGTACCGTTTGATTACTAACCGTTATTTCGACTTGATTCGGCGTATCTTTTTTAAGAAGTTTAAACATACTGACATTATCTCACAGAGTTCGTGGAGCGCAATGCCTGCAAATAACGAGCGACTAAACGTGGGCCGACGACGGCGACATCAAACTGCCTAATGTATGACTTCTGCCATTCTAAAGCCTTAGCGCGCTGTGGTTCATCGGTTAATAGCGACTTAAGTTTAGCTGCCAGCGCCTCAGAGTCGGCTACAGGGACTAGCGATCCTGGATACGGCTCCATGACAGTGTGATAACCTTCGTTGTCGGCAGCAACGACTACCGGATGCTCCGCTGCCATGGCCTCGATCAGTACAATACCAAAACTTTCTCCGCCGGTACTAGGGAAAACAGCGATATCGGCCGTCTTAAGGTAGCGGGCTTTATCCTGTTCGGACACGAAGCCCGTAAACTCCACCACATCCTGCAGGTTGTGCTCCTGCACGTATTGTTGGAGCTGGGATGACAGCGGCCCTTTGCCGCAGATATACACTTTGCATGACAGCGGTTCATTGGCATGCAGCCTGCTGAGCGCCTGGAGAAGTACTTGACAACCCTTGCGGGGAACCAGCCGGCCAAGATAGACAACCGTTAGCCGCGGCCCCTGCGCGACAGGAAACGGTACAGCTTCACGGAACGTGTTAGAGACAACCACATTGGGTAATACTGTCGTATCAATATGGTGCGTGTTCTTGGCGAAAGCAGCGGCCGCGGTACTGGTGCTGAACATGACATTGAAGCGTTTCAGTGTGCCGGCATTTAGTTTACCGAGAAACTTGTTTGCCCGGGTTACGGTATTTGAATTCGGCGCGATATGAAACGTGCCGATGATGGCGGTGTGGGCGGGTGCCATAGCTATGATGCGCCCAGCCAAGTAAGGACTGTACGGTACCTGGACATGCAACACGTCAAATTGCTCGTACTCTAACAGCTGTTTGATCTGCCGCTTGGAGACGGGCAGGGGAGTAGACATGGTATTACCGTTGAACGTGACCCGAATGTTGCGGCCCAGGCTATGTACGTTCGGAATATCAGTGCGCGTAGTATGGCCGACGATGTAATGCACCTCATGGCCCTGACGTGTCAGCCAGTTTCCCATCGTCAATATATACTGCTGGACACCGTCCGGCGTATCGAGCGTATCATCCAGTACGAATGCTACTTTGAGTTTGCCCATGCCGGTTTGGTCCCTTTAGCATGGCGGGTATAGGCGCTTTCATAGACCTCAAGGTATTGGTCTACGACACGCGGGTAGTTGAACTGCTTTACATAATCTTTGGCCCACTTTTTCCAAAGTTTACGCAGTTCCATATCATGAAGCATCACATCCAGGCGGCGGGCGAATTCTTCACTGTCTTTCGGGTTTACCAATGATAATGAACCAAGATCTTGCAGCACGGCAGCGTATCCCGGATTGTTGCCGGCTACCGTAACAATACCCGTGGCCAGTGCTTCCAACAGTACAATACCAAAACTTTCTCCGAACAGCGCGGGTGAACAGAATAAGTCGGCTTCCTGCAGTAGCTGGACCTTTTCTTCTTCGGAAACGTATCCCTTGAACGTCACATTAGGCAACTCCAACATAGCCACCATATCTTCCAGCTTTTCGCGGTCCGGGCCGTCACCGGCAATCGTCAGCGAGACATTAACATCGCGTTCAACCAGCAAACCGTATGCCTGCAACAGATAACTGACCCCCTTGCGTCCTTCCAGGCGTCCAATATAAAGGATGTTTTTCATCTCATGTTCAACCGTTTGGTTAATCCACTTAAACTGGGACAAGTTGATACCATTCGGAATAATTGAAACCGGGGCGTCTGTTAAAGTACGGACATACTCTGAGGCGGCTTCTGAAACTGCCGTAAGCTCATCGAGCTGCTTGAGTACCGCCTTGGTATACGGCGTCACCACCTTGACCATCGTCCGAGTCATCAGAGTTTCCGGTAATTTGGCATGAAAGGTGGCGACGTTAACTGAATTGGAACGGCTGAGGATCTGACGGCTTAAGACCGGTACCCATGGTTCATGGAAGTGTAAAATATCAAACTTTTCTTCTTCGAGCATCTGCGTGATCCCGTAGGTATCTGCCGCCAGCGAAAACTGCGAAGTCGTATGTAGCGGTGATTTGAAATCCGCGGCGCCACCGACAAAAATGATATGATCCTGGCGGTGCACATCCGGCATATCGCGCGGCTCAGGCGTAAGGATCTTAGCCTCATGGCCTCGGGCGGCCAGTTCGAGCTGCGTCGCGCGGACTATCTCCTGAACGCCACCGCCTTTTGCGATGTTGTAGGGACAAACTAATCCGATTTTCATTAGGATCAATTATACCATAGCCAGCTTACTGCTGGCCGGATAGAACCTTCCGGAGCTTCTGCGGTACGAGAGGTGCGGCCATTTTAGCGTCCGCGATGACACTGGGGGCATGGGACATCAGCTTAGTCTCGACTTCATGAAAATCAGCAAAAATAACCCGCATGTGTTGCTCGACGACCGCATGATCAAAAAAGTGATCGTTAACGGTTGTGACGTGCCATACCGGCAGGTCAACTTGAACCTTGCAGTTATCCAGGCTTAAGAATTCGTGACTGGTAAACATATAGGTCCGGACATCATTGCTTTGCCACAGCCCGACTTCTACATCCATAAGCCGGTTAAAATCTTCTTTGGTGACGGCAGCAGCGAACTTTTTCTTGGCGTTATGCGTCCGGGCATAGACCAGGCGCAAGGTTGGCGCGTTGAGTGCTACGTGCCGGAAAACAAATGCCGGCAACCGGTACGAACCGATTTTACTCGCAACAGAGTACATACGGTGCCTGAGCGGTGAAAAGGTAAAGTCATCGTGATGCGCGAAGCCGACCAGGCTCACCAGTAAGTCTACTTTGTTTGTCAGTTCAGGATAGCGCTGCAGCATACGAGTAATAACGATAAAGCCAAAACTCATACCGACCAGGGTGATCTTTTTTGTCCGTTTATAGCGCCATTTGATGAACGTAGCCATGTAATCAGCCATATTGTCGACCGTCGGCGTACGGCCGACTTTATAAAAACTTTCCATACCGCCAAACCCTGGCAGGTCGGGCATAGTCACCGTGCCATACTGGCTCAGCACTTCCATAAGCCCCCACCACCGCTCAAGGGAAGAGTGATGCCCGTAGACGAATACCAGCTCCCGCTTTCCTTTACCACGGGCCGGTACGTGCAACATTCTGCCCTGCAGTCCACTGACATTCAGGGGAACAATATAGTCAGCCGGATTATGTGTATGTTTTGCCATAGTATTCTTAAAACTGTATCGTATACGGCCAGCGGAGACAAGACTGATGGGTTATACTGAGTAAAGTATGAAACGACGTTCCCTGGTCATTATCGTGGTAATTCTTTTGGCCCTGACTGCTGGCGCGGTGGCATATTACAAAGAGGATACGCCCGAAACTACAAACAAGCCGGCAAACCAGACAACCAGTAAGCCGAGCACCCCTCAACAACCCGCCTTTGATAAAAAACAATTTTCACTTGAGAACCCCGACAGTCTCTGGATTATAGCCAATAAGCAGCGGCCGCTTAATCCCAAAAACTACGCTCCAACGCTTGTTATTCCGGCTATGCGGTTGCGGTCCAATATAACTACCGACGAGCGGCAAGTGCGGCAAGTCACAGCCGATGCTTTAGAGAAACTTTCTACCGCGGCTGAAGCCGACGGGATCACCCTCACGCTCGAAAGTGGCTACCGGTCATATAATTTTCAGGTTAACCTGTACGACCACTACGTCTCAGTGCAGGGGAAGGCCGTGGCCGATACCCAAAGCGCCCGCCCAGGTTATAGCGAGCACCAGACCGGGCTGGCCGCTGACCTCGGCGGCGTCACAAAGCCCGCCTGCAATGTCGAAGACTGTTTTAAAGACACGCCCGAAGGAGAATGGATCGTGGCCAATGCCTATAAATACGGGTTTATCATCCGTTACCCGGAAGGTAAACAGGCCGTTACCGGATATATCTACGAGCCGTGGCATCTGCGCTATGTTGGTACGGATCTAGCCCAGGAGATGCGAAGGGTTAACGTTTCGACTCTGGAGGAATTTTTTGGCCTCGGCCCAGCAGGGGATTATAACTAGAAAAATAACGCATCTTTCGGTATAATCGCTATTCGTTAGCCCGTGCTAGCCATAGCAGTGTTGGGATGTCGCCAAGTGGTAAGGCACCAGGTTTTGGTCCTGGCATCCGGGGGTTCGAATCCCTCCATCCCAGCCAAATAAACAGCATCGGCATCTGTCGGTGCTTTTTACTTAGTTACTAGCTACTAATGAAAGTCGCGGCCATGAATCGCATTCCATCAAAAAACGTGTACCACGCCGTAGCTCTACGCGCAGCAGCGCCCGCAATGGCTCTATTAGCATTGCAGGGTTGCAACGGCCAACCTGTTGAAAGCCAAAGTGCAGGCTCCGCGCCGACGGAGCAGGGCTGTGAACCGTTTGTTATATACGCTCAAAACCGTTTTCAGCCTGCCGGGGCAGCGGGGCGGGTTGAACCCAGCATCGATGCCGCGCAAACGGCGTCGTTTGCAGCTAATCAGGAACTGACTGCCATTGGATACATAAAAGCTGAGACGCCAGCTTATCCCCATAATGATCCCGGCATTCAGGGCTACCTGTGGTACTTGGTGCAAAGTAACGCGGGTTTGGTTTATGTCAATGACGCTGCGGTTCGGGCAGCCACCACTGAACAGGATCCTACGGGTGGGTACAGTGATGATCTCGGCCCTTTGGTAACCTCAGACGAAAATTGTGACCTCAACAAGTAATTTTTACTACTTGGCTTCGTCCAAGCATAAGAATTTATAGTTCAGCGGTTTAAGTATCATATTTTACTTACCAACTGCGAGTATGCAGGTACTATACCTATATAAGAACCATGGACCACTATATGAGCCCCACAATGACTTTTTGGCATACTATTACTATTAACCGTCCGATCGATGTCGTTGGCGCTAATGACGTGTTACCACCTCCATTAACCGATATCGACGATCTGATGGCTATTGAATTACGCCCCTCCGCGAATGAGAAGGGCACTGAGATTGCCGTACTGATACAGCAGCCCCAACAAGAGGCGAACTTAGTTGAAAGTACCAGATCAGTCCAAGAGGCGTTGCAGGAAGCAAAATTATTGTTAGAATGCGCCTAATACTAAACGCAACAGGAACCCGACTATGAATGACGTAGAAGCAGCAGCCCTTTTAATTCGTGTAAGCGTAGGTAGTGTCCAGGTTTTATTTGGATTAAGCCAGCAGCGTTCGCCCCAGGATTGGCTGGGTTATGTTCCCAAACCATTGCAGCTTCTCCTCCCGGTTAAACCAGTTAACTTCATGCGTATTCATTCACTTGGGAACATAGGCATCGGGCTATGGCTGCTAAGTGGCCTGGTGTTGCCAGTTGCGATATGGGTTTCATTACTGTGGTGGATTTGGATTTTACCTTTTGCGTTTTATAAAGCTATGAGCATTGGTCTGCGTGACTTTGCCATAATTATGTCTCTTATAGCTCTACTACTGTTGTCAGCTTAAAGATCGTAATAAAAAAGCCCCGCTATTTTTGAGCGGGGCTTTTACTGTTGTTGGCCTGCTTTATTTTGTTGAGGTAAATTGCCGGCGGCCACGCAGACGGTCAACTACCAGATAGAGTATACCCAGTACACCGATGGCTATTGCCGCGACGGAGAGAGCTATATTCTGGCTGGCCTTACTCAGCTTCGCTGTCGGCCCCTTGGGAGTGCTATCAGTGGTTTTAGTGCCCAGGATTTGGCCTGCCTTATCAGCGACAGCCTGACTGTTAGTCGAGGAAGGAGTATCATTAGTTGTTACTACGCTGGCGGGAACAGACTTGAGTCCCAGTGAGCTGCTCGCACCCGAGCCAGTCGGTACAAAGGCGAATACTTTGGCGACTTCGCCTCCCATAAAGTCGCTACCGGCACCCATGCCACCACCAGAAGTGATAGGCGCTATGACAGGCGGTTTCACCGTACCGAAGTTGCCCTTCCAATTACCGAAGACATTAATGAACAGTACACCAAACCAGTTGCTTAAACTGAAATTACTTCCTACTACATTGGCGATATTGGCACTCGCCAGAGCGTTTCCGGTAGATATGCTACCGATGTCGTCGTTACCGGTCGCTAGGGCATTGCCCGTTTGAGCGGTAGCCGTAATGTTATTCGTTATTGTAGCCTTGTCGCTACTGTTCACGTTTGCGGAGGAACTTGCTTGTTGTCCGCCGTTTTCACTCGCCACAACGCCGCCGCCCAGCGCAGCCGCTGTTGTTCCGGCCGGGGCATCCATTATTAAGCCAACCCAAGACCCCATGACATTCACGAAAACCAGCAGGCTGTTAGCAGCTACAACTTTGCGATTTGTCATATTAAGAATGGTCAGGTTGGTCATGCCGTTACCGCTGGCAATGCTGCCGATATTATCGTTGTCCAACACTGTCGCGTTACCGCTGGCAGCGCTCAGCTGGACATTATTTATGATCTTGGCGTCGCTAGCCGTATTTGCAGTGCTGTCTGTTAACTGACCGGTAGACACAGTGCCATTGCTTTGCAGCAAGGCGTTAAGCGAATTCTGAGGCAACAGTACATTTCCCTGGTAGTTGCCATAAATATTTATAGTGCCGATAAACGATTGGTTAGCCGCGACTACTGAATTGATCATGTTTATGACATTTGCGACAGCCGTAGCATTACCGGTCGTTATACTGCCGATATTATCATTTTCAGTGGCTGTAGCGTTGCCACTGCCAGCCGTTAAGGTAAGATTGTTGACGATTGAAGCGTTATTATTCAGGGTCACATTCCCATACTGCAAATTGTTACCCGTATTGGAAGCTGACTGTACCATTGCAGACGGATCAATCAGAAAATCACCGCTGACATCACCTTGAATATCTTTAGTAAAAGTAGCTACACCAGTGCCGTTCAGTGATGTTTGGGATTGAAGCAGATTGATCAGCGTAGCACTGGAAAGCGCGTCACCAGTGCTGATTGTTCCGATATTATCATTACGAACTACATCGACGTTGCCCGTTTGAGCGTCAGCCGTGACGGTATTACTTACGGCTGTTTGATTATTTATCGTAGTATCGCCGCTACTTTGTTGGTCTTGAGACTGCGTCGGTGCTTCTTCATTGGCTTCGCTTATCGGCTGCGTAACGGCTTGGTCGGTTTGGCTCGAAGGTTGGCTTATGCTTGCTTCATCGGCTATCTGATCACTTGGCGGTACAGTGGCAGTAGGTTCATCCGTAATGACCGATGAAGTGGTCTGCTGTTCAGTAGCCGACTCAGCTGGTGCGACTGGCTCAGCTTCAACTGCGGTGCCAATCGTGCCGGCAGAACCGTCATCGGTAGAATCAGTCGTATAGGCAAAGGCCGGCGCGGGTGCGATACCTACGAGTAGTGATATAAGCAGGGCAGTGAACCCTTGCTTGATTGACGTTATAAGTTTTTTCATACAGAAATCCTCCGGGAAAGTGGTTGGTAGGAAGGAACAGGTAAGTGGGTGAGGAGTGGCGTAGCCGCCACTCCTCCAACTTTGCGCTGACTAAAGTCTGTTAGTCGTTGGTTACAGTAACATCGAAGCTCGTGTGACTCATGTTGCTTGCGTCACCAGAGGTTACGTTTTCAACGTCGTCGTTGTCTTCGACCCAGACATTACCGCTCTCGGCAGTCTGATGGTTGTTATTTTCAACAGTAACGTCGGTTTCGTTATCTACAGTGGTTTCACTATTCCAACTATTTTCGATGCGGTTGTAAGAATCGTCATCGGTTTCACTGATGGTGTTTTCACCCCAGCTGCCGGCACCCATACCACCAGCACTGTCGCTCGAAGCAGCAGTGTTAGTTACGGCAACATGGCCGCTGGTTGTAGAGTCATTCATGGCTGAGCCGGAAGTAGCCGAGCCAAGGTCATCATTGTTTTCAACTTTAACGTCACCCGACTTGGCGTCCTGTGGGTTATTGTTTTCAACATCGACATCAGTATCGTTGCGTGTTTCGCTCGTCATAGAGCTGTGGTTCTTTACGTAATTGCTTGAATCATCGCCTGAGCCGCTGATAGAATCAGCTGATACGGCGCCTGCAAAGCCGGCTACTAATGCGACTGAGGATGCTACAGTTGCTGAGATACGTGTTAATTTGTTCATAATGAACTCCTTACCGTTACTTGGTATTAAGGTTATTAGTACTGCTCGGGTGGCCACCCGAGTTGGAAGCGAACTACATTTTTGCTCCCAACTCGGCCGGTCACCACGGTCTCAAACATAAACTATCAAGGAACTCTCCGGCCATCCGTCGTGGTCGATGACTGGCTATAGACGTTAGTTTGAACAGAGGAACTTGATGTCGTAGAGCTACCACTGCCGCTCGTGCTGGAGTTATTGTGTATAGACACGTCGAGGGAAGTCGTCGCGTCGTTCGACTGATAGGACTGGGACATGGACGAATTGGCGGGTAATTCTGTCGTGTCGCCGTTTATCGTCACCGACGCGCCGTCGTCACCGGCAGATACGGACACCGAGTGGTCGGTTTGGGTTAGATTCGTCGAACTATCTGGCATATATTCCTCCACGTCCGTCTCGGCTGTTATGGGTTCATTCGGCGGGCTAATGGATATATCAGCAGTTGTCGAAGTATCGGTATCAGTAGTGGCGCTGGACGAACTATTTGACTGCAACACCGAAGCTAATGTAATAGAGAGCAGGGCAAGTACAGTAAGGCTGCCTCCAATATACCAACGGGTAACCGTACCAGGCACTCGGTACACAAGCGTAAAACGCTTTAGGCCGTCATGCAGCAGCTGCTTATCGAATAAACGGTTCATAGGCAGGTATCCACCCCTGTGCGATCGGCACTTGGACAAATGTCATATTCTGTATAAACTTGTGCGTGCATCGTATTTACCCTCCTGCGCCTTTTAAACGCTGCTGTTGTTATGAGGAACTATAGGCTTCTTAGATATGCCTGCTGTGATAATTTTCATAGGCTAGAGCGTTTTACTTTGTAAACAGATTAGAATTACTATGTTATCTGTAATACCGCGTACGATATCGCAACAATTTCATCTTTTGGTGCTGTTCATAAGCTTCAACGAGCTTGTCAATCCGGGTCATATCACATCTCCTTATGGGTCACTACGGGTTATTCTTACGTTTAACTGCTAAACTGGCGATTAAAATTCTTACGCTCCAGCAGTTACGAGTCTATAAGGTTGTCGCCCATTCGAGAGCTATGTATACTACGAGACGAGACCATATATGGATAAAATCAAAAAAATAGCCCATTCGCTCGACCGCTTTCAAGGCTCGCACACCATACTGGCATTTCCTGTCGCCGTGATTAAGCGTTACGGCGATGACCAGGCGGGCAAACAGGCCGCGTTAGTTACCTATTATGCTTTTTTGTCATTGTTTCCGTTATTACTGGTCTTCATGACAGTACTTAGCCTGGTTATCGTTAATAATCCTTCACTCGAAAGCCGTATTATGCGCGAAGTATTCCAGCTGTTCCCGTCACTCGACAATGATTTGCGCAATAATGTCACTTCGCTGCACGCTAGCGGCCTGGGCCTACTGCTGCAAGCCTTGGTAATTTTTTACGGTGCCCGCGGTCTGGCCAGCATCCTACAGGAAACATTTAATAATTTATGGCACGTTGATAAAGACCATCGTCCTGGTTTTTGGGGTGATCACGCCCGGGGATTGGGGATGATGGCCGCCGTAGGTTTCGGCATGATTATTGGAACTGTTACCAGTTACGGCCTCCATAACATACTGCACCTGGGTGTCTTCGGATCAATTATTATTACCGCCTTCAACGTACTGCTAACATACGGCCTGTTCCTGGCTGTATTTCGTTTGGGAACTTCGAATCGTATCAGTCTCAAAAGATTGAGCGTCGGCGCCGGCGTGGCCACCATAGGTACTATGGTCGTTCAGCAGTTTGGTGGCTATCTTATGTCCCAGCATTTACAAAAGCTTGAAGGGTCATACGGCTCATTCGCGCTGGCCCTCGGCATGCTGTTCTGGATTTACCTGCAGGCCCAGATTATTTTGTACGCCATAGTAGTCACCGTCGTTCGCGCCGAACGGGACTATCCTAAAAAACTGCTGTCCTAGCTAATGTTCGACTGGCTTGATTTTAGCCGTGCAGTACATGCACCGGCTGGCTTTCAGTGGCACTTCACTTAAGCATTCGGGGCACTTCCGGGTGGTCGGGTCAGGGGTGGGTTGCTTCTTGCGGGTGCGCTCCAATAAGTGATTGATCGGCTGGACGACCAAAAAGAAAATTACCGCCGCCGTCAGGACAAAAGTTATAAAAACGTTCAAAAAGTCACCGTAACTAAACACAATGCCGTTTATATTCAGACTATGCTTAGCCAAATCGGTCTTGCCCTGGATGGCACCGATGAGCGGGCTGAGAAAATCTTTAACAAAGGCATTCACAACCCCGGAAAATGCCGCGCCGATAACCACCGCGACCGCCAAATCGACAACATTGCCTCGTAAAATAAATTTTTTGAATTCCTGTAACATGTAGTCAAGTTTATTACAGGTAGCGCTTTTCGACAATCCGAAGCGCCACATAACCCGGCAGCAGTGGCAACCAATAGGTGAGACCGCGGTATAAAATGGCAGCCGTAGTCGCCATGGCGAGGGGGATACCACACGCTACCAACATGCCGGCAATACCAGCCTCAGCGCCTCCAAGCCCGCCAGGCGTCGGCACCAGCGCCGCAACTATGGTACCGCCCGAGATAGCCAGTAGGGCTGCGGCCCATGAGCCATGAACTGAAAGGGCCTGTAAAACCAGGTACAGGCCGCTGACGTGCAGACTGGTCAGTGCCAGCGAGCTAACCAAAGCTCCCCCAGTCGCGACTGGCCTGCGAACCAGCAAGTGAAAGTAAGCTTGTAGCTGGCTCTTTATTTTATACAGTCGCATTTTCCGGCCATAACGCCTGGCAATGATACGCAGGGCAAGGCTGACAACCAGCAGACCTGCCAGTATCAGGCCCAGTTGCTGTGATGAAATGTGTACGCGTATGGAAACATGAGGCGGGGCAAACATCACGATGCCGGCTACTAATAGAACATTACCTATAAAACCAAGCAGGTTGTTAAGTGTTACGATTGCTGTAGCCTGGGTGAGTGTGTGCCCATGACGTTTTAGATAATAAGCGTTTACACCAAGCCCGCCCAGTCCAGCCGGCAGCAGGCGATTTACCAGGCCGCCGGAAATCTGAAGCAGCAGCAGTTGCCTAAAAACAAGTCTTCTGGCAGCAAGTAAGCGGTACGTAAGGGCGGCGCAGACGTAACTCATTCCAACACAGATTGCTGCCAGTAATACGAGGGACGGCCGGGCTGTACGAACCGCCTCTACACTATCCGACAAGCCAGTAAAACCTGCGACTATCAGGTACAGTAGCAGGCCCAAAACTACAATTTGTATCAGTCCCCGCATACGCAATGAGTGTGGCGCCATACCGACCAGTATACGTGCTTATGCTTACGAATGTTAGTCGGGGCTTCTATCTGATATACTGATATGAATTCGTAAGAGGTTTTTATGAAAGTCGTAGTCCAGATTCCATGTCTCAATGAAGAGGCGACCTTACCGCTAGTACTAGCCAGCATACCGAAAAAAATACCTAACGTAGATGAAATTGTCGTGGTTATCATCGATGACGGATCGACTGATAAAACTGTCGAGGTCGCCAAGAAACATGGCGTACGGCATTTCGTCCGCCATGCCCGAACCCAATATTTAGCCCGGTCATTCCATGACGGAGTCAATTACGCCTTAGAAATCGGTGCTGACATCGTAGTTAATACCGACGGCGATAACCAGTATCCGCAGGAAAAGATAGCCGAACTGGTACAGCCTATCATCAGCGGCCAGGCAGATATCGTCATCGCGGACCGTCAGACGCAAAAAATCGCTCACTTCTCAGCGACTAAGAAGTTTTTACAGCGATTTGGAAGTGCCGTCGTCAATAAGGCGGCTGGAACTGATTTACCAGATGCCGTCAGCGGTTTCCGGGCTTATTCGCGGGAATCACTTTTACGTATTAATACGGTAACACGCTTTAGCTATACTACCGAAACCATCATCCAGGCCGGCCAGAAGCATCTGTCGATTGCCAGCATTCCGATTACCACCAACGCCAAGACAAGGGAATCACGCCTGTTTAAGTCAGTGCGCCAAATGGTGACAAAACAAGGCGTAACAATCATCCGGGCATTCATTATGTACCGGCCGCACATTGTATTCGGTACGCTGGGATACACGCTGCTGGTGCTCGGTCTGGTGCCATTTGTACGCTATTTATACTTCACCATTACTGACCATACCGGACGGGGTCATTTGCAATCGCTTGTACTGGGTTCAGTATTACTGACAGCCGCATTCATGTGCCTGGTGCTCAACATCATTGCCGATCTTATACGCATTAACCGTATACTCATCGAAGATAATCTTGAACATACAAAACGCATTCGCTTTGATAAATAATCAGCGTACGGTTATACGGTTTAAAACATCCCTGGTATTCGCGTTCAAATTCTGAGCAGGTTCACTTTGCTGCCAAACCCATGTCGTATTACCGCGTACGATCCACGCCATTATGCCACCACCCTGCAAAAACAGGAATACCGTTATTACGATGAGCCACGTTTTTAAGTATGAATGCCGTAACATGTTCGCGCCCCAGTTAAATCCCATCGCCAACAGAACAAGCAAAAACGGATACATCGGTATAAGGTAACGGCCATGGATAGCTACCGCCTCGCCGGTATGCAGGTACATGGAAACATTCTTAGCAAGCAGCACGAACGCGTAGAAAGCGCACGCCAGCAAGAGGAGGCGAATGGCAGGCTGGCGCCATAAACGCTTCCAGAAAACCACACAAAGCGCCACCCCGCCCAGCGTGATAACCCAGGCAGTGATATTCGCGACCAGCAGCGGGCTGGCAGCCTGATATGTTACTGTTCCGTCCGGACCGAAGAAACTGCCGATAGTAAACATGGTTTCGTATATCATGCGGTACACCCACACGAACGGGTAAATTATGATGCCCCATGCGCCGGGACGATCATATATTTCAGCAAAAAGATGGTCCCGGGCCCACGGAGAGTAGGATTCACAGCGTTCTACAGTGAGCACTTTGGCACAGTCCGGCTGTAAAGAATGGTACCGCAGCAGGTTGACGCCGTATCGTTCAAGACTAAGACCAGCGCACAATAACACGACGAACAGGCCGGCAATGAGCAGGCCTCTGCGTGGCCAGGCTGCAACCGGCCACGAACCCGTCGAACGGCGCGCCATGAACGTTTCTATAGCAAGCAGGCCGGCGATAGCAGCGAACACCGGCAGGGAAGTATATTTACAGACCGCCGCGAGTAACCCCCATATTACAATAAGCAATACGGCGGTTATGTCCAGGCTGTTACGCTGCCGCAGTGCCTGGATATATCGCACAGTATGCAGAAACAGCAGTCCCGTCAGTAAAAAGATGAGATTGTCATAGTTGATCTGTCCTGCCAGTAAGGGCACAATAGGTAGGAGCACAAAGAACAGCAGTGCGGCGTGAGCCAGCCGTCTCGACAGTCCTAACGCGTCAAACAGTCTTCGATAGACCAATATGCCGCTGGCGAATATACCAATATTAATCAGGCGCAGGAATATGACCTGCCCAGCCTCAGAACCGGATAATGACGCGATCAGCCGATAGGGCCAGCTCATAAGGTAATGGTAAAAATACGAACCGTCCCGCCAAGCCGGGCCGTACACGTCAGCGCCAGCCGGCTGACTGGTAAAAAACGGTAGCCATTGCTCGGCATGGAGGCGAATCAGACCAAAGTGGAAGTTCTCATCGAAAGCCTGGGGATAGCGGGCAGTGAGGGCAATCCACAAGCTCTGCACTATGAGCAGCCCAAGAATAATCCAGATAAAATGAGGCGAGGCGAGCCACCCTGAAACCTTAGCCTGAAGACGAGCGTTGAATGACTGCATATAAGTAACCATTATAGCAACCTTAGCGCTTACATAAATCACTGAAATAAAATACAATGGCCGCATGAGTAAAAAACAAATCAAGACAGTTCTCTCTATAGCGGTCATATTAATTACCATTGTCGTTTTTGTAATGTATTTCCGTAGCCATCCGCATACGTTCAGCGCGCTTAAAAATGTGCCGGTACACACGCTTATCCTACTGTTTATTCTGTACCTTGCCTTTATTGGTACGCTGGCAGGCATTCAGCAGGCGACGCTGCGACTATGCGGCATTAGCCTGTCTACCCGTGAAAGTGCCTTGGTAATGATGTACTCGTCAATCATTAACTTTTTTGGTCCCCTGCAAAGCGGTCCGGCTTTTCGGGCGGCATATCTTAAGAGTCGGCATAACGTAAACCTTAAAAAATACGCGCTGGCAACATTACTGTATTACGGCTTATATGCGGCCATCAGTGGTCTGTTAATTTTATCGTTTATCATCGGCTGGTGGATTATTCTGGGCGCGATTATCGGATTGCTGGCAACACCGTTGGCCCTGCGTATTCCGCGCTTCCGAGACCTCGACCTTACCGGGTTGCGTCAACTGGCAATAGCGACACTGGCGCAGGCGGCCGTACAGTCACTTATTTATTTTGTTGAGCTTCACAGTATCTTACAGCATGTTACGTATATCAAGGCACTGGTTTACACCGGTGTGGCCAATTTCGCGTTATTCGTTTCAGTCACCCCGGGTGCCATTGGTTTCCGCGAATCTTTCCTGGTGTTTTCACAGAAACTGCATACCATCGGAAATGACACCATCGCGGCGGCCAGCGTAATTGACCGGGGCGTTTACATCGTGATGCTGCTGGTAATGGCGGCGCTGATTTTCGGGCTGCACGCTAATAAGCTGCTCAAAGTAAAGTCAGCCAAACAAACAGCCGAGTAGGCCTCTTACAGCATATTTTCAACATTCCGGCGTATACTAAAGCCATAATGCGCATACTGGTTATTGAAGACGAAGTTAAGATCGCCACAGCTATTAAACGTGGTCTCGGCCTTAGTGGCCACGCCGTTGATATAGTACACGACGCCGATACGGGTTATTCATATGCCAAAGACCCCAGCTACGATGTAATCATTCTGGACCGCATGCTGCCGGGCAGCATGGATGGCGTGGCCTTGTGCGCCCGGATACGCCATGAAAGTATCAGTACTCCCGTTCTCATGCTTACTGCCCGCGGCACCATCGGAGACAAAGTAGAGGGTCTCAACAGCGGCGCCGACGATTACCTCGTAAAGCCGTTTTCATTCGACGAGCTAACCGCCCGCGTCCGCGCTTTACTGCGCCGGCCAAAAGCCACCACCGGCACAGTATTGAAGGCCGGTAATCTGGAGCTGGATCCTGTTAATTACAGCATCACTCGTTCAGGCCAGCCCATACAGCTGTCGCATAAGGAATTCCAGGTTTTGGAATACTTCATGTATCATCCGGGCCAGATTATTACCAAAGACAGACTGATATCGCACATCTGGAATGAAGACGCGGATGTGCTGCCCAATACCGTTGAGGTATATATAGGTTATCTGCGTAGCAAAGTCGACCGGCCGTTTCCCGATGAAAAGCCGCTCATCCATACCGTTCGAGGTTTTGGTTACCGGCTTGGAGACAAATAATGGGCGGCATGAGCAGGCCCTTCCGTTCCGCCTTATTCAAGCTAACCGCCGTCTATGTCACCATCGTGATGGCCATTTGCCTCAGTTTCAGCTTCATCCTGTATCGGTTAGCCGTCAATGAGCTCAATACCGGTTTCCAGAACCAGTACGTCCGCTGGCTTACCGAATATCGCCCCTACGGATTGCGGCAACCAAACGACCCCACATCTGAGCTACACGCGCGCACCCGCCATATTTCCGCCCAGTTAGCGTATTTTAACGTGCTGGTGCTGGTAGCAACCACAGGCGCTTCTTATTTGCTGGCGCGGCGCACACTAAGGCCGATCGAACGGGCCCATAACCAGCAAAAACGGTTTACGGCCGATGTCAGTCACGAACTGCGCACGCCGTTAACGGCGCTTAAAATGGACACCGAAGTGGCTTTACTGGACAAAAAAGCTACCGCTACAGATTTACGCCAAACCCTGCAGGGCAACCTGCATGAGGCCGATCGCATGGAAACGCTTGTAAACAGCCTGCTGCAGCTGACGAGCCTGGAAGCCCACCAGTTGCAAAGCGAGTTCGAAAAGCTGGACATCCAAGATATCGCCGGCAACGCGCTCAAAGTCGTGGACAAACTAGCCGGGCGGCATGGCATAACATTCGACAACACTTTGCGTAGCGGTTTTGTTATCGGCAACAAGGCAAACCTGACGCAGCTGATTGTTATACTGCTGGAAAACGCCATCAAGTACAGTCCGGACGGTTCGACCGTCCGCCTGGTTACTTCCAGCACGGCGCAAAACGTCACTATCATAGTGGAAGATACCGGCAAGGGTATCCCGCCCGATGCCTTACCGCATGTGTTCGACCGCTTTTACCGGGCGGATAATTCACGCACGGTTCAGCCAGGCAGCGAGTCGGGCGGCTTCGGCCTGGGTCTGTCATTAGCAAAATTGATTGCCGACGTACACGGCGCGGAAATCGTGCTCACAAGCTCCGTCGGACAGGGGACGCGGGCACTTGTGCGCTTCCCCTCCAGCGCGAAGTAGAACCCTGTATAAATAACATGCTTATGCTACAATATTTATACTATTATGGGTACAAAGACCAAGATCGCGCTCGCTATATCACCGTTCGTGATTCTTGTTGGCCTACTTGTCGTTCTGGCCCAGGGCCATACTTTTGCGATCCTTGAAACCCAGGGACCTATAGCAGCCCAGGAAAAGCGCCTGCTGGCTTTCGCGTTTGGACTCAGCTTGTTCGTTATCGTGCCCGTCTACGTATTGACCGTTTTTATCGCCTGGAAGTACCGCGCAGGTAACAAAAAGGCTCACTACAATCCCAATTGGGGACATAGCCGCCAATTAGAAACAATCTGGTGGGGAATTCCGTGTTTTATCATTTTGGTCTTGTCTGTCATTACTTGGCGCAGCAGCCACAGCCTTGACCCAGCCCGAGCCATTAGCAGCTCGCAGCCAACATTACAGGTGCAGGTTGTAGCATTGCAATGGAAATGGCTATTTATATATCCGCAACAAGGTATAGCCACCGTAGACGAGCTGCATATACCGGCTGGCCGGCCGGTGCAGTTCTCCATAACTTCGGACGCGCCGATGAATTCATTCTGGATTCCACAGCTTGGCGGCCAGATGTACGCTATGAGTGGCATGACGACTACACTGCACCTGCAAGCCGATAAAACCGGAACTTATCAGGGAGTCTCAGCTAATATAAGTGGTGAAGGCTTCGCCGACATGCGGTTCACGACCACCGCCAGCAGCGAGGACGACTTTAGCACCTGGGTACAGCAAACAAGGCAGTCGGCCACCAGGCTGAACAATAGCAGTTATAGGACGCTGGCCGAACCAAGCTCAGACAACGTGGCGATGAGTTTCGCTTCGGTCGAGCATAACCTGTATGATACGATAGTAACGAAATATATGTCGGACGAGACTACGGAGACTTCGGCACATGGCCACTAAGCAGGGGAGAGATTAGTATGTTGGGGCGGTTAAACTGGGACGCGCTTCCTGATGTGCCGATAACTATCGGCGGGGCCGTCATGCTGGTCGTAATGGGTATTGTGGCTGTTGCTGCCATGACCTACTTCAAAAAATGGCGCTGGTTATGGACAAACTGGCTCACCAGTCTTGATCCGAAAAAAATCGGTATCATGTACATTATCGTTTCTGTTTTAATGCTGCTGCGGGGAGCAGCCGATGCTCTCATGCTGCGCGCTCAACAGGCGACCTCAGCCGGCAATTCACACGGAGTGATCAGCGCTGACACTTTTCAGCAGGTATTTTCGGCTCATGGATCCATTATGATTTTCTTCGTTGCCATGGGCTTTATGTTCGGGCTGATCAACCTGATAGTACCGCTACAGATCGGTTCGCGCGACGTGGCGTTTCCATTCCTTAACTCAGTCAGTTTCTGGTTATTCGTCGCTGGCATGGTGCTTATAAACGTCTCCTTGGTAATCGGTGAGTTCTCAACGGCCGGCTGGCTCGCCTATCCGCCGCTCAGCGAGCTGCGCTACAGTCCCGGCGTCGGAGTAGACTACTGGATATGGAGCTTGCAAATTGCCGGCGTCGGAAGTTTGCTGTCGGGTATTAATTTCCTGGTGACAATACTGAAAATGCGCGCGCCCGGCATGACCCTTATGCGCATGCCGATCTTTTGCTGGAGCGTACTGTGCAGCATGGTACTGGTAGCGTTCGCCTTTCCGATCCTGACAGCAACATTACTCATGCTTGGTCTCGACCGTTCGCTCGGCATGCATTTCTTTACGTCCGACTTCGGCGGCAATGCCATGATGTACGTCAATCTCATCTGGGCCTGGGGCCACCCGGAAGTGTACATTCTTATATTGCCGGCCTTCGGTATTTTTTCCGAAGTTGTCGCGACATTCTCACAAAAGAAACTATTCGGTTATACCTCTATGGTATGGGCGCTAGGTGCCATTACTGTGCTGTCATTTATCGTCTGGCTGCACCACTTCTTTACCATGGGCGCCGGTGCCGACGTCAACGCCTTTTTCGGTATCATGACCATGATCATCTCCATTCCGACCGGCGTCAAAGTCTTTAACTGGCTGTTTACGATGTACCGGGGACGCATCATTTTTTCAACGCCGATGCTGTGGTTCCTGGGCTTCGTGCTGACGTTTGCCATTGGCGGTATGACCGGCGTCTTGATGAGCGTTCCTGCCATCGACTTCCAAATGCATAACAGCCTTTTCCTGGTAGCGCATTTCCATAACATGATCATCGGCGGCGTGCTGTTCGGCTACTTCGCCGGCTACATGTACTGGTTCCCCAAGATCACCGGTTTCAAGTTGAACGAGCGTCTTGGCAACATCGCTTTCTGGTGCTGGCTTATCGGTTTCTTCTTTGCCTTTATGCCGCTCTACGTATTAGGTATCATGGGCGCCACCCGCCGTCTCGACCATTATGACGCCAGCCTGGGGTGGCAGGGGCTGTTTATCGTCGCCGGATTGGGCGTGCTGATTATCGCCGCCGGCGTAGCCTTCCAATTATTGCAACTGGCAGTCAGTGTCTGGACTCACTTTAAACATCCGCAGCGCAACGCAGACCTCACAGGCGACCCATGGAATGGCCGTACCCTGGAGTGGGCTACCAGTTCACCGGCCGCTGAATACAACTTCGCGGTTATTCCGACTGTGACCGACCGCGACGCCTGGTGGAAAATAAAACAAGACCGGCAAACCAAAAAACCAGGCAACCCAATTGTGTATGAAGATATCGCCGTTCCTAAAAATACCGGGGTGGCCCTGTTCGTCGCTGCCGGCAGCTTTATGGTTGGCTTTGGCATCATCTGGCATATATGGTGGCTGGCACTGGCAGGTCTAGCGGTAGTAATTGCCTCGGTTATTCACCGCTTAAACGATGACGATACCGAGCAAGTGATTCCGGCCGCTGAAATCGCCGCCAGCGAAGCCGCGCGGATGTCTCGGCTTAAGCAAAAGGTAGCCGTATGAATAACATAACAACCGAACAGGAACAATCAGACGACAAGACAGTTTTCGGTTTCTGGGTCTACCTGATGACCGACTGCGTGCTGTTCGCGACACTATTCGCCACCTACGCTGTTCTACAGCATAATACTGCCGGAGGAGCCGACGCCAAAGAGTTGTTCAGCCTGCCGTACGTGCTGGTCGAAACCATGCTGCTGCTTATTAGCAGCTACACGAGCGGCCTGATGTTACTATCCGCCCGTGCCGGGAACAAAAGGTCAGTGTTTATTTGGCTGGCGGCCACTGTCGCGCTTGGTCTTGGATTCCTAGGCATGGAACTTAACGAATTCCACAAACTTGCCTCCGAAGGCAGCAGCTGGAACCGCAGCGGTTTCCTGTCGGCCTTCTTTACGCTTATCGGCACCCATGGAATACACATTGCCACCGGACTGCTATGGGCGGCCGTCATGGCCATACGCATCGCCAAAACCGGCCTTACCAATACTATGCTGCGCCGGCTGACACTATTCAGCATGTTCTGGCACTTCCTGGACATCGTCTGGATCTGTATCTTCACCTTCGTGTATTTATTGGGGGGCCGCTAAATGATACAACCAGAGACAAAACAACGCAGTGAACTGCGCAGCTACACCGTTGGCTTTATACTGTCGGTACTACTAACCGTCATACCGTTCACTATCGTCATGAATCACACCCTGTCGGGGGGGTTACTTATTAGCGCCCTGGCAGTTTTCGCCGTCCTGCAATTGCTGACCCAGCTGATCTTTTTCCTCCATCTCGGCGATGAGCGCAAGCCGCGCCTGCAAGGCATGGCGCTGGTCTTTATGGTACTGGTTGTCGGCATCGTGGTCATCGGATCATTATGGATAATGGAACATTTAAACTATCACATGGATAATAACCCGGAGGTGATCAAACAGCAGCTGGATGAATCCGATGACTTATAGTCCGCTCCTGAAAAAATATTACCGCCTTGCCAAACCGGGCATTATTTATGGCAATGTCATGACAACAATCGGCGGTTTTTTGTTTGCCGCTAGCCGCCATTTTTATCCCGGGTTGCTGGTGTCGGCCGTGGCTGGAACGGCTCTTATCATCGCCTCAGCCTGCGTTGTCAATAACTACATCGACCGTGATATTGATGCCAAGATGACCCGCACCCGGAAGCGATCTCTGGTTAACGGCGAAATCTCTGCCCGGGCCGCCTTATTGTACGCCGCCGTGCTCGGTACCACGGGAGCGGCCATTTTGGCTGCGTTTACCAATACCACTACTTTGGTGCTTGGAGTTATCGGCTGGGTGTCCTATGTGGCAGTATATACGCCATCTAAGCGCCGGACAGTCCACAGCACACTGATTGGCAGCGTCTCCGGAGCCACACCTATCGCCGCGGGATATACCGCCGTTACCGGCCGGTTTGACGCAGCAGCTCTTATCCTGTTTGTTATCATGGTGATCTGGCAGCTGCCACACTTTTACGCCATAGCGATGTTCCGAGTAGAAGAGTATCGCAATGCTAGTATTCCAGTACTAGCAGTACAGCAGGGCACGGTGGTCAGCAAACAGTACATTTTAGCGTACAGCAGCCTGTTTCTCCTCGCGGTCGTGGCGCTCAGTGTTTTCGGTGGCGCCGGTTACGCATTTTTAACCGTTATGACAGGAGCCAGCCTGTACTGGATATGGTTAGGCTTTACGGGGCTGCGGACTAAACTGGACGATGTTAAGTGGGCACGAGGCATGTTCGGCACCTCACTGATCGTACTCCTCGCTTTAAGCGGCATGCTGGCGCTCGATCCATGGCTCGTGTAAGATTTAAGCATGATCTTAGTCACTCACATACTGATCGCCCTCGGCAGCTTAGTTTTTACCGGCCTCACATACCTTATGCCGTCTCGTTTTAAATTAGGCGTCTCGTATGTTTTCGTGGCCGCTACTCTTGCCAGCGGTACCTGGCTCGTCGTCGCCTCTCGTTCCGCGATACTCAGCTCATGCATGACTGGACTGGTATACCTAGCAGTCACTTGGGGTGGCATCATACTGGCCAGGCGCAAGCTGGCAGACTAGAGACGCATTACTCGTCACTGACAATTAACATACACCCCATGCGGAGGTGTATGTTAATTTCTGATGGCTGTTTAGCTAGAAATGGTCACGGACGCGGCTGAAGCTGAAGTCCCAGTCGGCGTCGGCCTTTTTGTGCGGATTAAAGATGTTCTGGGGATCCATAATGTGTTTAGCCTGCTTAAACAAACCGAGTACTTCAGGGCCATACATCTGTTCCAGCCAGGGGCCGCGAACCAGGCCATCGTTGTGCTCGCCACTCAGTGAACCCTTGTATTTAAGGACAAGCTCGTCTACTTCTTTCATAGCCGGCAACAGCTTTGCGCGCTCTTTCGGATCTTCCAGCTTCATGAGCGGAATGATATGGAAGTTTCCGTCACCCATGTGCCCGGCGATGGTCGCGAATAATTTGTACTTATGGATAATCGCCCGTATTTGCGGCAGAAATTCCGGCAGGTATGGCGGGTTAACGATCAGGTCGTCAATAAAAGGCGCGGTATGCTTGTCTTTTACCTTTTTGCGAAGCAGCTGGAAGCTCTGGCGGCGCATGATCCAGAATTTTTCGCTTTTACCTTCAGTGGGGTCTTCTTCGAAACCGTTAATCTCATAGCGAGCCTTGAGGTGCTTTAATTCGGTGTGCAGCGCCTTGATTTTATTACGAACTTCTTCTTCGGTGTCACCATTAAACTCGACCATCAGGATGAGCTTTGGAATGCCATGCAACAACTGCAAACCATCAGGGATTAAGCCGAACAAAAGCTTGATAAACGCCTTCGGTCCCAGCATCTTTAGGAAGTAGGGCATAAACTTAATGGACAACCACAAGGTAGCGTCATCAAACGATTCAAAAGTTGCCGGTTTATGCTCTAAAACGGTATTAATTAAGGAACCCAGCTCGTTAATGTCACGAAGGAACAGGACAAGCAGGCCGGAATGCGCCCGGGCTGGCACTAACCGGAACGTAACATCAGTCGTAAAACCGAGCGTACCCTGAGCGCCGATGATAAGTTTTGTCAGGTCAAAGATCTGTGTTTCACGGTCCCATATGTCCCACAGGTTATAACCAGTGGAATTTTTGCTGACTTTCGGACGAGCATTTTTAATTGTGTCGTAGTTTTGCTCGACCAGCTGGAAGAGTTCGCGGTAGACCTGGCCTTCGAAATCCTGCTGTGCCATCTTGGCGTCAAGCTCCGATTTGGTGAGTGCCTTAACGGTCCGCTCTACACCGTCAGCGAAGATAACTTGTAATTCGGTAACGAAATCGATGGTTTTGCCGAATTCCAGTGACTTTTCACCGCCGGAGTTATTGTTTACCATACCGCCGATCGTACAGAGATCGCGGGAAGCCGGATAGGTTGGCATGAGGGCGTTTTGCTTGAGGGTTTCTTTTTCGAAGTCGCGGTAAAACACGCCGGGCTGGGTGCGGGCAACCGTTGGGGTTACCTGTTCGATAGTCGTGAAGTACTTGTTGAAATCAACGATAATCGAGTCGTTAATAGCACCGCCGGACATGTCAGTTCCGGCGCTGCGGGCAGTCAGTGACAACTCCGGTATAGTAGCTTTATTGGCGGCAACCAGCCCGACCAGTTCCTGGACATCCTTACTGTCTTTAGGAAATACGACCAGTTCGGGCCGCATCTCAAACAGGGAAGCGTCGTGGCTATAAAAATCACGTGTAGTGTTACTATCGTCAATATCGCCCTTGAAACCAAGGGCTGTCAGTTTTTGCTTTATATCTTCCATATGCTATAAGCTTAACCGTTATGCGGTGAATTAGCAATATAGCGGCAGGGCGCTAGCGATGGATTTCTTCCGGCGCGCAGTCACGTATATCCGGATCGAATGCCCGGTTGATAGGCACACCAGCCTGGTCACCGTTTTCGAAGTTGTTTGCCGGCGCAAAGTCACCGCCCAGCTCGCCTTCGGACGGGTCGAGCTTATACCAGCCACCCTCGCCGCTACCTATGGTCTGTTCGGGCACATGACATAAAACCATGACCGCCCGGCCGATTTCAAGACGCCCAGTAATACCTGAGGCGTTTTCATAATTCGCGAAGACGTCTGTTTCAAATTGCACGATATTACAGTAGCCAGTGGCGGTCTCTACGCCGGGGTCACAGGCAGTCGCCGCGGACGAAGAAGCAGCCACGTCGCTCGTTTCGCTGCCAGACGAGCAACTGGTAGCCAGTACAAGCCCGCCGGTCAGAGCAGCCACTTGTGCCGAACGACGCAGCACTGATGAGCGCTTAGCACTTGTTTCTATAGACATGCCGCCATTGTACGGTACTAACGACAGCCAGTAGTGAGATTTTATACTGCGTACATTGTTGGCATAGGCATATTGCTTACGGTTTTGTATACTACTACGTATGAAGAAACAACAAGTTGTGATTGTTGGCGGCGGGTTCGGCGGTATCAAAGCGGCGCTCGAACTAGCTAACGACAGTCGCTTTAGCATCACCCTTATATCTGACCGCAATACTTTCCGCTACTATCCGACGCTGTACCATACGGCAACCGGAGGACTGCAGAGGCAGTCAAGCCTGCCATTAGCCGAACTGTTCCAGGACAAACCGGTCACGATCGTGGAAGGCAGCATGACAGCCGCCGACCGTAAAGCTCGAACCGTTACGTTACAGGACGGCCGGGTTTACACCTACGACTCTCTCGTCCTAGCACTCGGCGTCGTCACTAATTACTTTGGTATTCCCGGTATGCAGGAACTGTCGTACAGCGTCAAGTCGATCGAAGAGATCACCCGTTTCAAAACTCATGTCCATGACTGGCTGGTCGATGAAGGCAAACCTGATCCGCACTACGTTATCGTGGGGGGCGGCCCAACCGGTATCGAAGTGGCTGGCGCCTTGCCCGACTACATGAAAAAGGTACTGCAGTGGCACGGCATTAAACATCGTGCTATTCATGTAGACCTCATTGAAGGTTCACCGCGTTTGTTACCACGCTTCCCCAAAGACGCCTCACGCATGATTACCCGCCGGTTGAAGCGCCAAGGTGTCAAAATCCATGCCGGTAAAGTCGTCCAAGGACTCACTGCTGACAGTTTAACCGTCAGCGGCGCGCCGATCCGTAGCCATACCGTAGTCTGGACAGCCGGAGTCACGAATCATCCATTCTATAAGGAAGCCGGTTTCCAGCTGACGCCTCGTGGTAAAGTAACCACTGACATGTATCTGCAAGCTGAAGATAACGTCTACGTAATCGGTGACAACGCCAACACGCCGTTCAGCGGTATGGCCCAAACGGCACTGTATGACGGCGCCTATGTCGCGAAAAACTTGAAGCGCAAGGCCAGCGGCAAAGATCCCAAGGGATACGGAGTTAAAAAGCCAATCACGGTAATCCCGGTCGGCGAAAAATGGGCCGCTGTCCAGTGGGGCGGTTTGCGCATGTACGGCTGGCTCGGCTGGGTTTTGCGCCAGGCGGGCGACTACGTTGGCTACAGAGACTATCAGCCATGGTGGAAAGCCTATAAGCAGTGGTTGACCGAGTTTGGCCGCGAAGAATCGTGCGAAGTTTGTAAAGCCGCTCTAGCCGCTGGCAAGTAGCCAGTTTTTTTTCGGGAGACTTCCCCCTGGTAATTAGAAGAAGGGAAGTATAATAAAACTATGGACGCCTTTACTACTGCCTATAGCCAGCTCAACGATGCCCAAAAACAAGCTGTCGACGCTATAGACGGGCCGGTATTAGTACTCGCCGGCCCTGGAACAGGAAAAACACAATTACTGAGTGCCCGCGTGGCGAACATTCTTAAACAGACCGACACGCCTGCCTCAACTATCCTGTGTCTCACTTTTACCGATAGCGGCGCCGCTAATATGCGCGAGCGGCTGACACGCTTTATCGGCCAGACTGCGTACGAAGTCAACATCGGCACCTACCACTCGTTTGGCGGCGACCTGATCCGCCGTTACCCGGAATACTTTTCTACAGCCGGATCAGACCGTTCGCAGAGCCCCGTTGACGAGCTAGGGAAACGGCAAATCCTGCAAGAACTGACAGAGCAGATGAGCTACAGCAACCCGCTCAAGCAAACGCGTCACCACCTAGGTGATCTTATGGGAACTATCAGCGAACTGAAGCGCGCTTTAATCACACCTGACCAGCTGCGAGCAATTGCCGCGGAAAATCTCAGTTTTATAAACGCGGCATCTCAAGGCTTGGCCGATATTTTTGAAAATTTTACAACCATGCCGCGGGCACTCGCCAAGGCACAGCCATATTTTATGGCGACCCTGGAGCTGCTCCGTACGTTACAACCCCAAACCCACTCCGCCGGCCAGTTTGGCACCTTAGCTCACATCGCGGCCAACGATTTAGCGGCCGCCCTGGAATCTGCAGAGGAAACGGCCAAAACGACTCCTCTGACAACTTGGAAAAACAACTGGCTGGTTAAAAATACCGATAATCAGTTCGTATTTGATGGCACACTGGAAAACCGCCGTGTCCGGGCACTGGCGACCGTTCTCGGACAATACCAGGCCGCCTTGGAAGAGCAGGCCCTGTACGATTTCGATGACATGATCCTGCGCTCAATCGAAGCCCTCGAAAAGCATCCCAACCTGCGTTACAGCCTGCAGGAGCGCTATCTATACGTATTGCTTGATGAATTCCAGGATACTAACGCCGCGCAGTTACGGTTAATCGAGCTCCTTACCGACAACCCGGTCAATGAAGGCCGGCCCAATGTTATGGCCGTTGGTGACGATGACCAGGCTATTTATGCTTTCCAAGGTGCCCAGTATTCCAATATGCTTGATTTTTATCAGATGTACCGTGACGTACTGGTTGTAAATTTAACGGAAAATTACCGGTCGCATGCCGCCATTCTGGAGACGGCTCAAAACGTCGCCGGACAAATCAGTACCAGGCTTCATCATCACTTCAATGGCATGAGTAAGCAGTTGACTGCCGCCAACAGGTCTATCACCACTTCCGAAGTAGTACGCCAAGACTTTTTAAGCCCGATCGCCGAACGCGACTGGGTGGCGAGCCGTATCAGGCAGCTGGTCGATAACGGCACCCCCCCGAGTGGAATTGCCGTTTTAGCGCCAAAGCACCGCTTTTTAGAACCGCTGGTTCCATATCTTAATAAAGAAGGTGTTCCGGTACGTTATGAAAAGCGTGAGAACATCCTGGAAGCAACGGTTGTCGAACAGCTCATTGTTATGAGCCGCCTGGTTTTAGCCCTTGAGAGTGACAATCAGGCACTAGCGAACCACTTATGGCCGCAGGTGCTCAGCTATGGCTTCTGGCAGCTGCCGACAGTCCAAATCTGGCAACTTGCCTGGCAAGTGGGGGACCATGCGAAAGAGGGTCTGACCTGGAGCAAAGCACTGCTCGCCGATACGACCGGCCCGCAGTTACGATTACCGGCTATGCTGCTGCTCAATATAGCTGGCCGGGTGCATACCGAAACGTGCGAAACCATCCTTGATTACTTAATTGGTAATGCGGCGCTCGAGACCAATGACGATAGCATGCTCCTAGTTACATCACCGCTGCGCAGCTATTACTTAAGTCCCGAACAGCAGCAGCTGCGGCCAGACCTGTTCTATCAGACCGTTTCGCACCTAACCGTGCTTCGGGCGCGTTTCAATGAATATCAGGCGTCAGGTGACACTACCATGATGCTGCCCGACTTCATACGCTTTATCACTATGTACCAGGAAGCCGAGCAACAGATGGTAAATACCAGCCCGTACGCCCAGCAAGCCGATTCTGTGGAACTCATGACCGTATTTAAATCAAAGGGCCTTGAATTCCAACATGTTTTCCTCATTAACTGCCTCGATGACACCTGGGGTTCCAGCGCCCGCGATAACGGCAACAAATTAACACTACCGGCTAACCTGCAGCCTATCCGCCATGCCGGTACGACAGAGGACGAACGGTTACGCATTTTATTCGTAGCGCTCACCCGCGCCAGGCAAAGCCTTTACTTAACAAGCGCCACCCGGACATTTAGCGGCAAGCATACCAAACGCCTCAAGTACTTCGACGAGCGCGAGCAACCGGACGGCAGCTTTATGGCCGCCGTTTTACCAGAGCAAAATCAGGCCGTACTGGAGTCTGAACTGGCCGGTGCGGAACCACAGTTAGAGCTGCTGGAGCTTGATTGGCGAGCGCGGCACATTGCCGCTGCCGAACTCACTGATCTGCGCGGATTACTTACTGATCGACTGCGCAAGTATCAGCTGAGTCCTACTCATCTCACTGATTTCATTAACCTTGAGTACGCCGGCCCTCAAAAGTTTTTCTTTAAAACGCTACTCAAATTTCCTGAAACACCACTGCCTGACGCCCAGTTTGGCACCACCATTCATGAAACCTTGGAATGGATACAGCACCGTACCGCTGAAAACGGCTTCGCACCAAGCATAGCGGAAGTCGTGACCCATTTCCGAAGCCGTATGGCGACTAAGCGCCTGACGGAAATTCGCGCTCGCCTGGAAACGGAACGTGGGGAGCGGGCTTTGCAGTCATGGTATAAGCAGCGGGCGCACATATTCTCTCCAGGTGACGTGGCCGAGAAGAACTTCCGGAACGAAGGAATATTTGTTGGCGATGCCCATATGTCCGGCCAAATAGACCGCCTGGAAATTAACGAAAAGGATAAGACCATCACTGTTGTCGATTACAAAACTGGCCGGCCGCACGAAAGTTGGAAGAGCGATCCGAAGCTGCACCGTTACCGATTGCAACTTTACAGCTATAAACTACTGATTGAAGGCTCTAAGGCATATAAAGATTATCGGGTGATTAAAGGCCGGCTGGAATTCATCGAACCAGACAGCCTTGGTAAAGTACACGCCCTGGAATTGCAATTTAAGGATGATGAACTGACGCTTACCACCAACCTTATCCAGTCACTTTGGAAACATGTCCAAGAGCTTAATTTCCCCGATGTCAGTCAGTATCAACCTACTATGAGCGGCGTTAAGGCTTTTGAGCAAGATTTACTAGACGGTAACATCTAATACATAAAACAGCCGGCTGATTTGAGGTCAGCCGGCTGCGTAGCTTCGAAAGACTAATTAATTAGCGCTTGCGATTTGTTTTTTTAGCAGTAGCTTTCTTAGTGGTCGCAACTGCTTTCTTTTTAGTTACCGCTGCTTTTGGAGCGACTTTTTTGCTCTTAGCATTTTCATTGATAGCCTTATCGACGTCGATATCGGTGTCTTCGACTTCTTTCGGCTCAATAACAGCTGCCGCGGCGGACTTAGTGTCGGCAGTCGCTAGCGCGCGTTCGCTTTTGTTGTTAGCAAACAGCAAGCCATACAGGTTTACGCCGATAACCGCACCGAGCAGTGGCCCTACGAGGTAGTTACGCCAGCCGTTATCGCCGAAGAACAACCAACCACCGTTCCCAAACAGTTCCCATGCGTTTGCACCAAGAGCTACAGCAGGGTTGATAAGACCTACAGAGGCCGCGGAAGCGATAATGATACCAGCAGCGTACGCTAAACCTGATACAGCAGAAAAACGGCTATTGTCATAACGGTTATAGGCGGCAGCAGCCCAGGCTAGAGCGAACACCATAGTACCGATTGCTTCCGCAACCATAATACGCGCGTTAAATTCCTGGGTGACTTCCTGGATAGGAGCGTTTACAAAATAATGGTACAAACCGTAGGCAGCCCAGGCACCGAGCAACTGAGCTACGATGTAGGTCAAGGCCGGGATAGTCTTAACGCGGCGAGCGGTCCAGAGCGCTATTGTCAGCGCGGGGTTAAGCTGCGCGCCTGAAGTATGTCCAAATACCTGTGTTAGTAATACGACTGTCGCGCCGGCTGCGAGAGCGACGAAAAGGGCAAGGCCCAGTTGCGAACGTTGGATGCTTAAAATAGCAAGCGTTAAAACGCCCGTACCGAGAAACTCAGCCACCAACATGGCTACACGATTTCTCTTAAACATAGTGTCTCCTCCTTAGTTAGATAAACACAGCATAACCTGACCGATGTTGAAATGCAAGCTCGTTAAGTCTGTTAAGCAAGTTGCTTAAGCTTTAGGCGGGCAAAAGCCGGTCTTCGTACAACTCCGTATTGGGTACTGCGCCGGCAACCGCGGCAGTAACGGCTTCACGAATATGGGCTGCCAGCAGCATTTGCGACTCATCGGCACTGTCGCCAAAAATGGCGCGCTCTATAGCCAAGGCGTAATCATCGTCAATATTGAACGAACCACGTCCTATGATACTCCGGTCATAGAGTTCATTTTGATCGATTGTCGTGTTCGGTACACGATTACGCTCTACGACGACGCCTTCGTGCGGCACATCAGCCAGGACTTCGATAGCGTCGCCGGCTTCATCGCCCAATACATCTACCAGTACCTGCTCGTTCCATGCGGCGTAGCGGTCGCTCTCAACCAGCATTTGTGCCTGGTCAATTACACCTTGCATAATATTTTCATCATATCGTTCAGCTAACTCTTGTTGGCCATAAGCTTTAATCGTCTCGGGGTTAGACGCCATAATTCCCAGCCAGCCGTTAAAGGCAGCATTCGCCGCGCATTTTGCATGGCCACCACTCCGAATACCGGCGGCGCGCAATTTTTCGGTGATTGAACCGAGGCGCTCTGCACCCGATGCCGCAGGTTCGAAATCAAAACCAGCCAGCTCGGCAACCGCCAAAGCGTAGACGTTAGGTCCACCCGGTACTGACGGCCGGACTTCAACCTCTGAAGAGCCATTCAGTAAACCGACGCGCTTACGCTCATCCATACAAGTTCCACGAACAGCATAATAATCAACTGTCCTGACACATTCCTTGGCAACATCAGCTTGTTGTTGCACAAGCGTCAGTTCGGCCGTCTGGTCGCCGACTAATTTGATTGGCTGTTCTAACACTTGCGTGTTGATCGGTAGATCATGGTTCTCTGTCATAGTTTCCTTCATCTTATTCCTTCCATAAATTGCTCATTTTACGCTTGGTCTACAGGTTACACAACCCGGTTTGTACACAAGAGCTGCCCGACAAAAATAAAAAAACCGCCGCTTTCATCAAGCGACGGTCAAAAGGTGTCGGTTTATCGGTTACGGCCGCTACGGCGACGCAAGCTCGCGACCTGCAGGCGGACTGCTTGGCGGTCTACCAGCGCCTGCGCATGTTCCAATTCAACCCGTGATTTAGCAGTCGATAGCAACTTCTCAGCTTCAGCCCGAGCTTTCTCGGTCTCAGCCTGGTTGATCTCATCGCCAAGGTCAGCTTCATCAACCAGTACGCGCGGCCCTTCGCGTGTAATCTCAACCACGCCGCCATAGGTAGCGTAATGGTCAAGTTTATCTTCAGTATCACGGGCCTCTTTCTTAATAGTGATAACACCGGGAACCAAGACGCTCATGAGCGGCTCATGGTTGTTTAATACTGTAATCTGGCCGGAAGCAGTCGGCAGTACTACCGAGTAAGCTTCCTGGTCATACTTAATGCCACTGAGAGTGATAAGTTGTAATTTCATAGAACATCCTCCGGCACAGCTACGGTTTCAATTGCCGGTATGCCATGTCTGATCATATAAGTAAGCAGTTGATGCCGGGCATCGACACTCACCGTGGTTTGATAAAAATGACCGTACTCACCGCCTTTAATCTGGCGGATAGTCTCTAGGCCAGGGGAGAGGCGTGGGCGTTGGGACCAATAATCGCTCAACGCCCAATCTTCATTCGGAAGAATGGTTTCTGCCACTCTACTTGACCTCGTCGATGCCGCCCTTCAAGTAGAAGGCGCTTTCCGGCTTGTCGTCGTGCTTACCGTCAAGGATTTCACGGAAGCCCTTAATAGTGTCTTTCAGGCTGACGTATTTACCTGGCGCGTTAGTAAAGATTTCAGCTACGAAGAATGGCTGGCTTAGGAAGCGCTGAATGCGGCGGGCGCGGGCAACAGTTAATTTGTCTTCGTCAGATAGTTCATCCATACCAAGAATAGCGATGATATCTTGCAGATCCTTATAACGTTGCAGAATACGCTGGACGTCGCGGGCAGTGTTGTAGTGTTCCTCGCCGACAATCTCCGGATCAAGCACGGTACTGTTGGATTCCAGTGGATCAACCGCCGGGTAGATACCGAGGTCAGTCAGGGCGCGGTTGAGCACGATGGTTGAGTCAAGGTGAGCAAAAGTCGTGGCCGGAGCAGGGTCAGTTAGGTCATCTGCCGGTACGTACACGGCCTGCACGGATGTGATAGAACCTTGCTTTGTTGAAGTAATACGCTCTTGGAGTAAACCCATTTCCTGTTGCAGGTTTGGCTGGTAGCCCACCGCGGACGGCAAACGGCCGAGCAGAGCTGATACTTCGGAACCAGCCTGAGTGTAGCGGAAAATGTTATCAACGAACAAAAGCGTGTCCTTACCCTGGTCACGGAAGCCTTCGGCAATCGTCAGGCCTGATAGAGCAACGCGTAAACGCGCGCCAGGCGGCTCATTCATCTGGCCGAAGACCAGGCTAGTGTTCTTGATAACGCCTGACTCCTGCATTTCGCCGTAGAGATCATTACCTTCACGGGTACGCTCACCGACACCGGCGAATACTGAGTAGCCGCTATGGAACTTGGCGATATTGTTAATGAATTCCTGGATCAAAACGGTCTTACCAACACCGGCTCCACCGAACAAACCAACTTTACCACCCTTAAGAACAGGGCAGATGAGATCAATAACTTTAATACCTGTTTCCAAAACTTCAACGGTACCTGCCTGGTCGTCAAAGCTCGGCGCCGCGCGGTGGATCGGCGCTTTTTGATCGAAGTCGTTGCCGGTTGTTATACCATCAATCGGTTCACCGATAACGTTGAACATACGGCCAAGGGTCTTGTCACCGACAGGTACGGAAATCGGAGCGCCGGTGCCTACGGCGATATCTCCACGCTTCAGGCCGTCAGTGCTGGCCAGGGCGATGGTACGAACCGTTGTTTCACTCAGGTGCTGCGCTACTTCAAGCAGTAGCGTACGGCCCTCGAGTTTAATTTCGATGGCGTCCAGAATAGCCGGCAAATTGCGGCCAGGAAACTCTACGTCGACAACCACACCGACAATCTGGACGACTTGCCCATCGGTGGTGTCTACTTTCTTTTTAACTTCTGTTAGTGGCATTATTGTTCTCCTTGTTGTCTATGGCGTTGGGGTTGGAAATATGATTCAGACATTATTATTTTCCTCTGCTGTTATTACTGTATCAGCTCGCGCGTTATTTTAGCCATTGAGCGCCTCCGCGCCGCCGGAAATTTCGGCCAGTTCCTGCGTAATGGCCGCTTGGCGGGCATTGTTATATTCAAGCGTCAGGTCATCAATCAGGTCGCTGGCGTTATCGGTAGCGTTCTTCATAGCCACCATGCGCATTGATTGTTCAGAGGCGACTGCTTCCAGGCGTGCCTGGTAAATCTGAGCCTCAATCAGGCGGACAGTCGTTGAACTGATCAAATCCTCCAGGGAAGGCTCGACTTCGGCGTGCTCGATCTCGGTCGCCGTTTCAATCTCCTCGAAGCCAGCTGGCAGCAAGCGCTGAACCTGAACTTCTTGGCTAACGGTAGATTTGAAATGCGTAAAGATAACATCAACCGCGTCAATATCTCCGGAGCGGAAGCGGTCGATAACAGTAGTCAGTAATGGACGGAGATCATTGGCTTCCGGTTTTTCCGGTAGTTCATTATAGACCGCGGCTATAGTAACTCCGTTAATCCGGCCGGCCGCCTGAGCGCCCTTACGGCCAACTGGTATTACGGAGCTTTTAACGCTCGCGGCACGGTCAGCCGATAATTCCTGTAAAAGTCGTCGGATAACATTAGGGTCATACGCGCCGGCGAGTCCTTGGTTAGACGAAATAACAATGATCAGGCGGTTTTTAATGTCACGCTGCTCGAACAGGTCAGAAGTCGTATCATATTTAGCCAGGCGGCGTAACTGTGTCAGCATTTCACGAGCTATCTCAGAATACTTACGGGGGCCAAGCACCGCTTCCTGGGCGCGGCGCAGTTTGCTGGCTGACATCAGCTGCATAGCCCGGGTAATTTGCCGGGTGTTCCGCACTGAGCCGATACGGCGTTTAATTTGTTGTCGTGATGCCATTACGCTTCTGTTATGCCTTTACTTTAGACTTGCTCGCAGCCGCGAAACCGTCGGCTACTTTTTTGGCGGCCTTCAAAACGACAGCTTTAATTTCATCGGTGGGTTTATCACCCTTATTCAGGGCCTTGACGACATCTGTATGGTCACTGGCGATGATAGACAGTAATTCGGCTTGAGCGTCTTTGACTTTCGCGACAGGCACAGCGTCGAAAGCACCTTCGGTTGCGGCCATCACGGAGACAACTTGTTCGGCAATGGACAATGGCTGGTACTGGCGCTGCTTAAGCAATTCAGTCAAACGCTGGCCGCGGTCGATACGGCTCTTGGTCTCTTCGTCGAGGTCGCTGGCGAATTGGGCGAATGAGGCCAGCTCACGGAACTGAGCCAGGTCAAGACGCAAGCTACCAGAAACGGCCTTAACTGCCTTTGTCTGAGCAGCGGAACCAACGCGGGAGACGGAAAGACCAACGGAAATAGCCGGGCGGTTACCCTGGTTGAACAGGTTTGTTTCCAAGAAGATTTGACCATCGGTAATAGAGATAACATTGGTTGGAATGTAGGCGGAAATATCACCGGCTTGAGTTTCAATGATTGGCAGGGCAGTTAAAGAGCCTGCCCCAAGGTCGTCGCTCAGTTTAGCGGCGCGCTCTAGCAAACGTGAATGCTGGAAGAAGACGTCACCAGGATAGGCTTCACGGCCCGGTGGACGGCGCAACAGCAATGACATCTGACGGTAGGCAACGGCGTGCTTTGAAAGGTCATCATAGATAATCAGGGCGTGGCCGGAGTTATCTCGGAAGTATTCACCCATGGCGCAACCAGCGTAAGGCGCCAGGTAGAGCAAGGCAGCCGGATCGGACGGGCTGGTAGCGACAATAATAGTCTGGTCCATCACGCCTTCGCGCTTCAAGCGCTCTTGCAACGCGGCAATCTTAGACAGCTTCTGTCCGATGGCGACGTATACGTTAATAACGCCTGTTTTCTGACGGCCCTGGTTGATCATCGTATCAATGGCGATAGCAGTCTTACCGGTTTGGCGGTCACCAATAATCAGCTCGCGCTGGCCACGGCCGATTGGAATCATCGTATCAATGGCGACCAAGCCGGTCATCAGCGGTTCATGCACGGATTTACGGGCCATAACACCCGGAGCGGCGCGCTCAATCAGACCACGGTTCTTAGCCTCGATTGGACCCTTGCCGTCAAGCGGGTTACCCAATGGATCGACCACGCGGCCAACCATTTCGGGACCGACCGGGACATCAAGCAAACGACCAGTTAGAGTAACGCGGGCACCGGCGGAAATTTTGCTGTCATTGCCAAGAATAACGGCGCCGATTTCATCTTCTAACAGGTTCAGCGCGAAAGCCGTCACCTGCGCGCCATCAGTGGCCTCGATTTCCAAAACTTCGTTATAACCGGCGCTGCGCAGGCCATAGATCCATGCGACACCGTCACCCACACGGGTAACTACGCCTGATTCTTCGAGGCCCTGTTCCTGACGGAGGCCTTTAATAGCTTCTTGTAATTCTTGTGATAATTCATGGACTGATAGATCGTTGGCCATATATGTTCTCCTCGTGTTTGCCTTAGGCTAACGCAGTTAATTGTCGTAAGGTTGATTGTACGCTGACGTCTAATTCCGCGGATGGTGTCTTAGCGATCAAGCCACCGATGAGTCCCGGGTTAACCGCTTCATGCAGGTCAATGGACGCAGCACCCGTAGCGCGTTCCAAGTAATCAGTCAGCCGCGTGCGCTCAGCGTCTTCCAGGGGATGGGCGCTGGTTACTTCCACGACGAGGCGGCCAGTCAACCGGTACAGCTCCTCGGCTATGTCATTCATCAGCACATCAGCGTCGTCGAGCAGCTTGTTTTCCATTAGAAAAGCGGCTAATTCGCGCATGACGTGCTTGGCGTCAGCTGCTTTTGGCTGCTCAGCCAGTTTCGCTGCTACGACCTGGGCAATCAAACGTCGGGAGACTTTTTGTGCCATAGACTAGACGCGTTCCTTCTTGAACGGGGCGTCTAACGCGCGGTCGATGAGCTGCGCGTCTTTAGCGGCGTCAACTTTTTCATGCAGTACCCGTTCAGTCGCCAGGGCGACCAGTGCGGCAGTATCTTTTTTGAGCGCCACACGAGCCTTGGCTACGTCAGCTTCCAACTGGGCATGGGCGTCTTTAACGATTTGCTCGGCCCGGCTGCGTGCTTTTTCTTCCGCTTCCGCCACCTGGGCTGTGGCCTCGGAATGCGAACGCTTAATGATGTCATCAGCTTCGGAACGGGCATCAGCCAACAATTTCTGTATGTTAGCCTCCGCTTTTTCACTGGCTTCCTGTGATGCCTTAGCTTCCGCCAAACCCTTTTCAATCGTCTCTCGGCGCTCGTCAATGGATTTAACCAGGAACGGGTACACAAATTTGCCTAAGATAGCGACCAACACTAAAAAAGCAATTGCTTGGATAACAAGCAATCTCCAATCAATGCCAAGCGCCCCGAACAATCCGGTCGACTCAGTGGTTTCGGCTGCGAAAAATGTGTACATATCTACCTATTAAGCTAAGAATTTAATGATGAGGGCTACAACCAAACCAATGATGGCCAGGGCGTCTACGAACGAGATAGCCAGGATCATCAGGGTACGGATGTCACCGATTGCTTCAGGGTTGCGGCCAGCAGCGTTCATAGCGCCAAGACCGATAAGTCCGACGCCGATACCACAAAAACCAGCACCGATAGCGTAGGTTAGTCCGAATGCGAGTGATTCCATTAGTTTTTTCTCCTTATTAACAATTTAATTATCGTACCATAAACATCACGTTAGCTTTTAGCGGTATTGGCCGACTGAGCCGGTGACGGACCAACCACCGGATCATCCGGTACCGATCCGCCGTGCTCGCTGTCGCCCGGCAGGCCTAAACTAATAAACGCAATGGTCAACATAAAGAATACATACGCCTGGACGGCGCCGACAAAAAGCTCAAGAACGTAAAATACCGGCAGAGCCACGACGGCGGCGTAACTGGTCAGGAAAGCGATGACGGCCAGCAGCACTTCGCCGCCGAACACGTTACCGAAGACACGAAGCGCCAGGGCGGCCGTGCGGGAAAACTCGGCGATCAATTCCAGGAAACCTTCAAAAGCGTGCAACGGGTCCTTAAACGGATTAGCCAGGTACCGGTGCAGATTGCCGAACAGGCCGCGGCGCTTAATCGCCCAGGCCTGAGCGGTAAAAATAGAAATGACGGCAATCGCCAGTGTGGTATTAAGGTCGGCAGCGGCGCCACGGAACAACTCAGTGCCGTGCCAGGTAACCGCCCCGACGACCGGCAGGATACCGATCCAGTTATTTATAGTAAAGAAAAAAACGATCGTAATAGCCAGCGGCAATACTTTGCGGGCCACCGCGCGGTCGCCAACAACGCTATAAATAGTGTCGTATAGGATTTCGAACATCCACATCACAAAACCCACCAAGCGGTTCTTTGAACCATCGCGTGTACTGCGGACAGCAAAGAGTAGCAGAGCGATAACAATCAGGGAACCGATAAGACCCGTAATCTGCGAGTTAGTTACCGGCAAACCGAATATATGAAACACCGCTTCGGGAGCGATGCTGATGTGGGGAGTTTCGGCTGCGAACAGGTTGAGCACTATTTATATTCCTGACTGGCTTTAATTTGTTTCCTGATGAGTACATAGGCAAAATAAAAGCCTACGGCCACCCCAAGCAATGTTACCCAGGGCTTGCTATCAAGTTTAACATCTATGAAAATGCCGATGAACGCAAATATGACGACGGGAATAGTCATGCGCCAGGTGGTATCCGCGATCTCACGAACGACGTTGAGCTTTTTAGGAGCCGGTGTAGTATCGTGAGAGTTATTCATCGTTCCCTTACAGTATACCAGTCTATATCTGTTGTGAGCAAGGATTGTTGGGGCATTGACAACAAGTGTATTAGCGCTTATGTCAATAGTCCTGCATAAACGTGCGTTACTTTACAAAGTATAGTATAATAAGAGGTGTAAAGGAGAAGTAATTATGAATACAAAACCTATTGTTTATAGCGCCACCTGGTGCGCCTTCTGCCATGCCGCCAAGCAGTACTTCGATAAGCTCGGCGTCGAATATGAAGACCGCGACATTGAAAGCAATCCGGATTATGCCAGCGAATCAGTCGCTAAGTCCGGCCAGATGGGCATTCCGGTTATTGATATTGACGGTGAAATCATTGTTGGTTTCGACCGGCCCAAGATTGACAAAGTCCTGCATGACAAGGATTTGGTCAGCTAAAGCTGTGACGAATATCTCTTTACAGAGGTGATACAGTGTGCGTACACTTACGGATAGGAGGCAACCATGGCTACAGATAACACAACTGAACAGTACCGTCCCCATTTCGTAATAGACCCGGGCGCCGATGAACGCACGATCATGGCACTACAGAGTCTGGAAGATGCCATTTATACCGACGCCAGCTCTGTCGGCGACGCCGTCGACAGGTTGGCAGTACGTGACCATACCGGCAATCCGGAGTTCGACGAAGTGATTAGCATGGCTGTCAGTAAAGAGGTCGGACTGGAATTCGACGAGGTTACCGAAGAGTCAATAGTCCGGTCGGCAACCATGAAGTTACTGCGGGAAAAACGCAAAGGCAATCAACACAATGATGAAAAATCACAAGAACTGGCCGCCGAAGTCCGGCGCGTCCGCCTGCGCCTGTTCGTAGAGCGCGTTATGCAGCACAAGCTGAACGAAATACTGTCGGGAGATATTCTGCCCATACAGGAACAAGCCGGCACGCCCGGCACCGCCACTAATATACCCGCGTAAAAGAGACTCGCTCATATGGCATTCGAAGACTTTGAAACCAAAGAATCAGTAGTACTGGTGTATACCGGCGAGAACAAAGGCAAGACCAGTGCCGCTGTCGGTTTGATGGCCCGGGCGCTCGGCAACCGCTGGAACGTCGCGTTTATACAGTTCATTAAATACTGGGGCGTCGGCGAACACGTCTTTATCCGTGACATTATGCCGATTTATAAAGATAAGCTGCATTTTTACAAAGGTGGCAAAGGCTTTTATAACGCCGGCGAAATCAGCGCGACACATATTACCGAAGAGCAGCATAAACAGGCTGCCCAACAGACCTATGACGAGGCTTTAGCCTGCGCTACCAGCGGCGACTATGATCTGGTAATTTGCGACGAAATCAATAACGCCGTCCATGACGGACTCCTCAGCTTGGCACAGCTGAAGACACTTATTACATCTAAAGCGCCGCGCACCAGCCTCTGTCTGACGGGCCGTGACTTCCCGAAAGAATTACTGCAAAACGTCGACATCGCCACTGAAATGACCAAGCTGAAGCATCACTACGATGACAAGTTTCTCGCCAATAAGGGCATAGATTTTTAGACAGGTCAGCAATTAGTATGAATACGTCTGAATCCTTCCCGCAATCAGCCAGCACGGAACACATGCGCCTGCTGTTAACCCTTATCGAAGACACGCATCAGATGCAGGTCATGGGCGAAGCCTATCGGAGCTGGGGCCGCCTAAATCCGGCGCCATTCCTTGATTTTACAGCTATTGCCGAGCGTACTGCCCAGGAAATCAGGGCGAACGCCACTGCCATAAATGAATCACTGCTAGCTATGGGCGGCATACGGCATTACTTTATCAATCCATCAACTAAAGCGCGCACAGACTGCTTGTTACAGGAATGGCAGGGAATAGATCCTGAGGCTACCACCAACCACCTTTGGAAGGTGCGTGAGCTACCCGGACAGGTTGTCTCACTGACGCCGGATATGTTCGAAGAATTGCGCTCCCAGGCGCCAGCAGCCGCGGAATTAGATCCGCGCGCCTATTTGTAGGCCGTAACCGTTTGCAGCCATCTGCCAAGTACGCTTTAATACATATATGCAGAGGGCGACACTTTATCTTATGGTCGGATATCCGGGGTCCGGCAAGACTACCGTGTCCCGGATTATCTGTGACTTGACCGGCGCGGAGCATATCTGGGCCGACTTCGAGCGCAAAACGATGTTCGGCACGCCAACTCACTCGCCGGCGGAGAGCAAACAATTATATATGTGCCTGAATGCCGAAGCTGAAACACGTTTAGCCGCGGGCAAGTCGGTTATTTACGATACCAACTTCAACTTTTACGACGACCGCGAGCTGATGCGTGCGGTCGCCGCCCGCCATAACGCCGATACCAAACTGGTATGGGTGCAAACGCCCCGCGATATCGCCTTCGCCCGGGCTAGTATCGATGTCCATAAGCATGATACTCGCGTGCTGGGTGATATACCGAAAAAGCAATTCGACCGCATGGCACACAACCTGCAGCCGCCCCGGCCCAACGAGCAGCCTGTTATTCTCGATGGCACCAAAATCACTCCGGGGTACGTCGCCGGAGCATTAAGGATTGGCCAGTGAGCACGCGGCGGCGCACATCGTCAACTATTACGCTCCTGACGGCAGTTTTATCTCTGGTAGTATGGCTGGGAACGCAGTATGGCTGGTTCGCCAGCGCCCAAGACGCCGTGGTGAAAAACCAGCCGGGGCAGTACAGCGTCGTGGCGTTTTCGGATGGCGATACCATTAAAGTCGATATGAACGGTAAAACCGAAACTATCCGCTTTATAGGTGTTGATACCCCTGAAACTCATGATCCACGCAAAAAAGTGCAATGCTACGGTCCGGCGGCGTCAGCCTTTACCAAAAATATTATTACGGCAGCCGGTTCACATGTACGGCTGGCTTCTGATTCACAGAGCACCAATCGCGACCGCTACGACCGTCTATTACGCTATGTATACCTCCCGGACGGCACTTTACTTAATGAAAAATTAATTAACGATGGCTACGCGTTCTACTACCCGTACTTCCCATTCACTAAATCGGACAGTTTTGCCGCCGCCCAAAAGTCCGCTCAACAGGACAGTCGGGGATTATGGGGCAACTGCAAGCCGGTTGCCAACGACGATGGCGGCTATACTTCAAACGACCAATAATTAATATCACATTGGATCCGGCTTAAGCTTGGAGTAAGCTGGTAATAGGAAAGCCGAACACAGGAAATAGTATGCCTATTATACGCAAGAATATAGCTAACTTTACGGGGACGCTGATGCAATCCCGCGCCAAGCCCGGTACCAAGTATGCTTTTCTGCTGTTTCGTTCAGACAACACGCTTCGATTCTGCCTGTGCGAAGATGTTGCTATAGTCCGCTCACTGGAGATTGGTGAAACCTACCAGGTAAATGGGCGTGAGTATACTGCAAAGCACGAAACCTACCTGCAGATCCACTCCGTGCAATTGGTCCGCCAAAAAAAGGCATTCCTCAAAAGCCACGCGGCGCTCGTTGGCAGTACGGTCGCGCTGTTTGTAGTATTAGGTCTTGGCGGCATTGGACTAACAATGCGTGACGACGTGGAGCGCAGCAAGCAGCAGCCGAAGCCAGCCGAAACAGTTACTACCGAAGTAAAAGTAGAGACAACCGACCCGAAAGCGCCAATAACGGACATCCTCAGCCAGCAGGCCGCTAACAGTACTGCGCCCAAGGATACAAATGGAAACGCCACGGCGCCGTCTAATAAAGCCGCGAGCCGCTCAGCCAGCCCTATCGCGCAGCCAGCGGCGCCAGTCACGTCTCAGCCAGCGGATACCGAGCCCGCCGTCAGAACTCCCGATGAAATTACGCCAATAGATAATGACACTGGCGACGAGGAGATGGGGAACGCAGCTAATACAGGATCTGACGAGTCAGCTCCACCAGCAGCGGATGGAGCAGATAGCGAGCCGGAAGAGCTCGTGGGTGGCTAAGCGTAAGTTTACTATAGGTGCATCAGTAATCACCATACGTAGCCGGGTTAACCCGCGAACCTTTTGTAGTAAACACAAGACTGCTCCAGGAAAATGTGCCATCCCGCTTGTCATAGCCCCGGTGTAAAAGCTTGAGGACACCATAAAAAGCGATGCCGGCCACAACCACCGGATACATATAACGGCGGCTTTTAAGGCCGTGCAAGGCGTACGTTTTCGGACTAAGAGTAATGTAACGGGCGTAATTCTGGAATGATGCTTCAGTTTGCCGGGCACCAATGGCAGCCCGCAACTGCGGGTCGAATACAACTTTATGGCCTTGCCAGTTCGTATGGATGCCAAGGTCAAAATCTTCATGCATGCCGCCTGAACGGCATACCCGGCGGCGGACATCGGTCCATACATCGCGGCGGATAGCCATATTGGCCCCCTGAATAGCCACTTCATCACCAAGGCTATACGCCAAATATTTGCGGACTTTGAGGTCGAGGGCGCTTAGGAACGGGCTGAGGGCCAGGTCGTGGTAAGTGACACTGCCGGTGACAGCGCCATAATTATTAACAGCAAACAGGCGCTGAGCTGTCGCGACCCAGCCGGCGTCAATGATAGTATCGGCGTCAATCCGGCCAATAATAGCCCCGGCGGCAGCGTCAAAACCGGTGTCGCGGGCAAAAACAACACCTTGGCGAGATTCATGCAGTACAGTAACGAAAGCATATCGGCTGGCGATGGCGACCGTATCGTCAGAGGAATTGTTATCAACCACCAGTACCTCTAGCGGGCTGACAGTTTGCTGAGCGATAGCATCCAAACAGGCAGCGATTGAGGCCGCCTCGTTATATACTGGTATTACGATACTAACGTTACTTTTTTGCTTCATAAAAACTCATAATATTGTATGTCAAACCGCTCAAGATTGTACACTAATAAACTGATGAACAGCTTGGTAAAACGCCCCTGGAATTACCTAGTGGCATTTTGGCAGCGCGGCTGGCTGCATAAACTAACTGTAATCTTCGTGGTGCTCATAGCATTACTTATCGGCAGTATGTACGGCATCGCCCGCTGGTACATGGCCAGCCAGGCATCAAAACCGCTGATTGTTGGCACCTCATTTATCCCGGCCTACGCTGAAAGTTTTGGCCTCGACGCTCAACAGACTATGGACGCCTTCATCAATGATCTTGGTATCCGGCATTTCCGGCTGGTAAGCTACTGGGATCAGCTTGAGCCGTCGAAGGGACAATATGATTTCAGCCTGCTCGATTGGCAATTCGAAAAAGCCGAAAAGGCAGACGCTAAGGTGACGCTAAGCCTGGGATTACGCCAACCGCGCTGGCCTGAATGCCATATGCCGGCTTGGGCACAAAATGAGCCCGTCAGCGTTTGGCAGCCGCAGCTGCAGGACTTTATCGCCCAGGTAGTCAACCGCTACAAAGATTCACCCGCGCTGGATAGTTACCAGGTAGAAAACGAATATTTCCTAAAAGGTTTCGGCGTTTGTACCAACTTCGACCGCCAGCGATTGGTAGACGAGTATAACCTTGTCAAAAAGCTCGACCCTTACCATAAGGCTATTATCGCGCGCTCTAACAACGCGCTCGGCTGGCCGGTAGGTGATCCGCAACCCGATGAATTCGGCATTTCTATCTATAAGCGTGTGTGGGACGCCGGTGTTACGAAGCGGTATCTTGAATATCCGTTCCCGGCCTGGTTCTACGGCTTCGTCGGCGGCATCGAAAAAATCGCCACCGGCAAGGACTTGATGATCCACGAGCTGCAGGCCGAAGCCTGGCCACCAAACGGACAGGGAATACAGGAAACAAGTTTGGACGAACAGAATAAGTCCTTCAACGCCGAGCGGTTTACGGACCGGGTGGAATTCGGCAAAGCCACCGGCATGCGTGAAATCTACCTATGGGGCAGCGAGTACTGGTACTACCGGCTGGTAAAACTCAATGATCCAAGTCTGTGGAACGTGGCCAAAGAGACGTTTGAAGAATTATAGCTACGCGCTACTAGAACAGTGGTATGTCGCGCGGCACTTCAGTTACGTGCAGCCGCTGCTCAACATTGATGCCTGAGTCAGGCACCAGCAGTGCCTGGTCGCCCTGGACCCAAAGACCAGCGGTAGCTTCCAGCGCGCCCGGGCCAATGCGCATAGCAACTTCGTAGCGGTCACGCTGGCGGCGGAACTGCTGGCCTTCAGGCATGACACCTACCATAACGGCATCGCCAAGCTTGTAGGCGACAGCCTGCCGAGCCTCGCGCTGCACGGCCTCAACATGCTCGTTAAGCTCATCGAGGCTTTCCGCGTCCATACTGAGGACGCCAGCCATTTTGTACAGGCGTGGGATCGGACCGCTCTTTAGGTCACCCGGAATGCGCGTCCAACCATCGATGTCATCTACGGTTTCACGGGCCACATGCCAACGTGTCGGTACATGATTTGGCGCGCTCGAGCCGTTTACAAGCCCCGAGCCGGGCAAGTATGAGCCGAAGCTAAACAGTCGGGCTACTGCGAGATTTTTTCGATTGAGGTTGTGTTCAGACATAGGTATTTTTATACCATATCATTTTATATTTGTCGATGTTATAACAGGTACCTTACAATAAGGTACATTATGGCCAAGAAAAAAGCTGCCCAGACCAAACAGATCACTAACCGACGAGCCCGCCACGATTACGAGCTCGGCGACAGCCTGGTTGCCGGCATTGAGCTAAGTGGTGCCGAAACCAAGGCGCTCCGCATGGGCCATGGCCAGCTACGCGGCGCTTACGTGACTATAAAAGGCGACGAACTGATGCTCATTAACGCCACCATATCCCCTAGCAGCGGCATACCAATAGCCGAGTCTGACCAGACACGGGCCCGCAAGTTACTAGCCAAACGCCGGGAAATCAACAGCCTCATCGAAGCCAAGCAACAGGGTAAAACTATCGTGCCGCTTGAAATCCTGACGCACGGCCGCTACATAAAGGTGCGTATTTCGGTTGGACGCGGCAAAAAATTATATGACAAGCGCCAAACCCTCAAAAAACGCGATGAATCACGGCAAATGGCGGCGGCGGTTAAAAACGCGCGGTAAGTATTTGCGCGCGGGCATTAACTTCGGTATAATCAGCCATGTTATTCAAAACTATAAATATTCCGGGGTAGCTCAGCGGTAGAGCGGGTGGCTGTTAACCACTAGGTCGCTGGTTCGAATCCAGTCCCCGGAGCCAAGAAGCTTATGCTCAAAGAGTCACAGTCAGTGACTCTTTTTGTTATACTGCTAGCATGAAAGATATCCATTATCGATCAGCGGCAATCTCTATGACAATAGTAGTTACAAGCGGACTGATATGGCTTGTGATTTATTCACTTAATTATACAGAAGCCATAGGATTCGATGGGCCAGCAGGTGGAATTTTAGGACTTACACTGTTCGCAGGATGGATAATCAGCGCTATCATAACTGTGATCATTAACCGACCATATTCTAAGTACAGTATTATAGACACGCTCATGGTTGTTTTTATCGCAGGACTATTTACCTGTTTTCTATCCGGCTTTTTGATTTCACAGTACGCACGCTCTCATTTCTCGGATAGCATAACCCATTTTCAAAACCTGTAGAGTTGCGAAGTTGGTTCACTAGCGGGAGCCACAGTAGAAATTGTAGCCGATTCGTCGGCTATTTTTGCATCGACAGATATGATTCTGCTAATTTGGCGGTTCCAAGTCCAGTTTTACTATTTTTTCTTATAAATCCCAGGATTTAAGTCGTTGATTGTCGCTAAGCATCTTCCAGGACAATACTTTTTCTGGGTTTTTAATTTCTGTGATGTTCTTCTTCATTTCTGAAAGACTAATATATATACGTTCATATCCCGTATTGATTGCTATGGTAGGCGCATCCTCAAAATCCCTTGATGCTTCACGCGCTTTACTCAATGTTTCGCCAATTGATGACTTTCGATTATTCCTGAAGAAGAGGCTATTCATAATACCGAAAACATTCGAGGAGTCGCGAATGACTTTTTCCGTTATAAAACGTCGATCCTCCTCATTCAAGCTCTTAAGGATACTATTTAGTTTCGGAGAGTTAGTTTCCAACCATGAAAAGTAAGCGAACTCATGGTATTCAATCAATAAACATGAGTCTAGATCAGTTTTTAAATTCAGCCCAAGCCCCATAAATATACCCATGGCCTGACCGGCCGTTTTGGCCGTAAATACTTCGCTCACTAAAACCGATGCAGAATAGTAAATATTCAAAATATATAGTGAACCCAACGCTCGAACTAGAGAATTTATATTAGCTTTGTGTAAGTTCTTTGCACGATCATGTTTAATCGCATTATACGCAGCATAATAATCATCTTTTGAGCGATTTTTATAACCTAGCGGTGCGAAATAGGGGCTATATAAAGTAGTAAAGTAAAAGCTGTCAGTTGTTATTTTCAGTTCCTTTTTTGAAATACCCCACTTCATGTCTAATGCAGTTGCTGCCTGGCCGACAGACTCTGGCTCTGCATCGAACTCCTTTCGATACAAATCTTTTAAAAGAGATTCAATCTCCATGGAACACCGCGATAGAAGTTCTGATATTTTGATTGAATATACATTTATTTGCTCATCACTAAAATAAATAACCCTGGAAAGTTCTACTATCTCACGCTCAATGCTACGAAATACTGGGTAGTATAAGTTCGCCTGTATTGTCTTGTTCGCCATTAGCAATATTATACTCCGCGCGTCTTTTCATTTAATGTTTACATAACAATCAAACGCCTGTATAGGCATCAACTTAATGCATTACTAATCTGTTCAACTTAGACGTATGTGGCTCCAGTTGATCCCAGTTCCCGGAGCCAAGTTCAGAACCCAGATTAACAAAGATATCTTGCCTCTTTTTTTATTAGGGCATGAATTCAAATAGCAACCTAATTCGCTTTTATTATTGTATTATGTTGCTTACTTAGTAAGATTGCCCAGATGAAAGAACACTATAATGGTAACTGTACGCGGTCACGACAATCTAAAAGAAGCCAACTGTTTACAAATATTAGTTTTTATGGTATATACTATTTATGGAAATTCGTTACACCGCCAAAGGACTTGTCGGCTGTGAAAATAAAAAAATGGTATTTGTCGCGGGTAAACGAGGTATGTGGAACTTACCAGGAGGCGGTATCGACGAAGGCGAAACAGCTAAGGATGCTTTTCTCAGGGAAGCCGACGAAGAAGTAGATAATTTTAGCGATCACTTCACCGATCCGGTTGAAGCTTTTACAGTTCAAGGACCAACCACTTCCGCCGATGGAGTACGGAAACTCGCTCACTGGGTCGTGTTTGAGTCAGCGCTGCTGATTCCATCCTCTAAACTTTCCGTCCCCGCTGACAGTGAAATAACAGCCATAACCGCATTCACGCCCGAAGAATGTCTTGGCCATCCCAATATGTCAGATCTCGCCAAAAGCGCTGTGCGGCAAGCAATCAGATAATAGCTTACAATTCCGAAGCTCGTCCACACAATAGCTAAGGCCGCTCCTTTTTATGTAGCCGTAAAGCCATGGTATTCGTTGACATACCTATGAGTCAGTGCTATAAACATGCAATGACAGAGTTGCTCGGAGTTACAGGGCCGCAGTGCAGCGGCAAAGACACGGTCGCTGATATCTTACGGGATTTTCATGGTTTTGAAGCGGCTACAAGCAGCGATATCGTCCGTGACCACATTAAAGACAGTGGCTTAGGGGAGCCAACACGGCCGCTACTGGCCAACGCGGCCCGGCTGTTACGGGCCCAGGATCCGGCAGCTATTATAAGGGCATCTTTGGCCCGCTGCGTGACCGACAGAGTCGTAGTGTCAGGCCTCTATTCCAAAGCAGAGGCTGAATATTTCGTATACGAAGCACAGGGAACGATTATTGGCTGCAATGCCAATCAGCCGCTTCGTTATCAACGTGCTCTGTCGCGCGGCCGGATCGGTGATGATGTCAGTTTGGATACATTCAGAAGCTGGGAAGATAACGAATCAGCATCGGTAGACCCGCGCGCCCAGTCTATAAGCGAAGTAGGCAAGTTAGCCGTCGTAACGATTGTAAACGAAGGCACTTATGAGGAATTACAGGAACAAGTTAGTGGCACATTAACAAGATTAGGGATCAATCGACATGTATAATTCAAATTTCCAACCAAGCCCGGCAGCAGAACATGTACTTCGAACCGGCAACATACTGGGTCCGGATGAACAACCCTCTGACATGATAGAACGCGTCGTCGAGACCGCGTTCGAAGCGGAAGCATCTTTTGGCACCGACACAGGACGGGTGGCACGACTCAAGGAAGAGTTCGGCGCTTTGTGTGACCAGGGTGATGTGGTTATGAGTACGCCAGTCCTCACCAATGCCGGCCGGTACGAGGACAAGCCCCTCACCGCCTGCACTATGCCACCTGTTGACCTGCGCGGTGATTTAAGCAATGTGAAAAGCATGGTAGATACCCTACACCAGCAGGGCATGGGCACCGGGTTTAACTTAGGTGACACCGAAGATCCGGTTGCGATGCTTAGCTACTTAAACCGGGTGGCTGTTCTGGGATCGGAAAGCGGCAACGAAGACAGACCCGTAGGAAATATGGCCATTATACCGGTGCGACATCCTAAAATTCGCCAGTTCATCGACGCGAAGAAAGAATCAGCGCATGATGGCTCGACCTGGAAATTTAATATTTCAGTCGATGTTGACGATGCATTCATGCGTAGTGTTGCAAACGGCGATCCAGTTCAGCTGGCCGACGGCACGCGTGTACGGGCCGACGAGCTATTCAATCAGATCAGCGAAGCAGCATATCTTTCCGCCGATCCGGGCCTTATATTCTTAGGGCGCATGAACGACCGTAATCCGACGCCTGGGGTTGGAACCTATCAGACTACCGCGCCGTGCGCGGAAGTCGGGCTGGCGCCCGGTGAAACCTGCCAGTTCGGCTATATCAACCTAGGTAATTTTACTCGAACCAGTGAAACTGGCATCGCTATCGATTACGGCCGGTTAGCAGCAACGGCACAGATGATGACGAGGGTGCTGGACAACTGCCTGGAACTGAGTTTACAAAATTACACCACGCCAAAAAGTGAACATATCATGCGCCTCAAAAGAAAAATTGGGGTGGGCATATGCGGCGTGGCAGACTTACTGGTACGAATGGGTATCCCGTACTCAAGCAAAGAGGCGGTAGATAAGGTTCAGGACGCCATTGGATGGGTTAATTACCAGACTAAGTTAGCGTCAATATCTTTAGCGGAAGAGCGGGGCGCTTGTGGCGCCATGAGCTTGATTAATACCAGCGCCGATCTGCCGATGAACAGGCACACGGCAGCTACGCCACTCGTGGAGTCACTATTTGGCGCGCTGGACACCGAGATGGTTAGCGGAGACCAGTGGACGGCATTAGGCCGCGCCATTAAAACCAAGCGGCAACTCAGAAACGTCACAACCACCGCTCTGCCGCCAACAGGCAGAAGCAGTCTGATTATTGATGCTTCTACGGGCATAGAGCCGCACTTTTCATTTACCAATCGAAACGGTGAACTCAACGACAACATTAAGGCTTACCTGGGCAGTCAGGGCATCAGCGAGGAACGATTCTTTGCGGTCAAATCACAGGCAGTGGAGGCTACCTGCCATGAAGCGGCAGCCCTGGCGGCCTGTGAGAATGCGACGGCCATTTCCGCCGAAGGACACCTGGACATGGCGTCAGGCGCGCAAAAAACTATCGATGAAGCAGTATCCAAAACGGTTAACATGCCTGCCAGCACCCAGCCGGGCGATATCGCGGGAATTTACTATAAGGCATGGGAAGATGGTATGAGTGGTATTACAATATACCGTGAAGGTACGCACTCACTACAGCCCGTAAAACTTGAGGATAAAAAATGATCCGTTTTAAATTAATACCCGCCGTGTACATCGTGATTCGTAATGGTGATGAAATCTTAATGCTGCAAAGGAAAAACACCGGTTTTCATGACGGTGACTTTTCACTCCCCGCCGGGCATGTGGACGGCGGGGAGTCACTCAAGTCAGCCGTCCAGCGAGAAGCCCAGGAAGAGCTTGGAATTAGCATAGACCCCACCGACCTTAGCTTGGTACATGTTCTTCACCGTGGCTCAGATACGCCCAATAACGAAAATGAACGCGTCGATTTCTATTTTGCCACCAGCGGCTTCCAGGGCACTATCAGCAATAAAGAACCGGAAAAATGTGAAAAACTGGAATGGTTTACCCTGGATCATTTACCTGAAAATATAGTTCCGCAAGTCAGAAGCGTGCTGGAGTTAATGGCTCGGGAAGATATGTACAGTGAAATGGGCTGGAGCAACTAAGGAGAATTACATGGCCGAGAATCTTTCTTTCCAATATTGTCAAAAACTGGTTGTCCTCAACACATCGTTAGACACAGTTTTACTGGCACAGCGCCGCGGTGAAGCCGACTATGATGACGTATTTTCATTCATTGGCGGCAAAATGGAAACTACTGACCGGTCCCTGGTCGCGGGCATGCAACGCGAAAAAAACGAAGAAATTGGTCCGCATGCTCGTGTCAAAGTCCTGCCGAATGAAAGTTACAATGTACTTTTCCAAAAAAAAGATGGAAACAGTATGGTTTTACCGCATATAGCGAGTATATATCTTGAGGGCGACATACAACTCAACGATGAGTACAGTTCCTATGCCTGGGTACCCCTCGACGCGTTGGAAACGTTCGAGCCTAAAATTGAAACAGTGCCCGCAGCCGCAGCATGGGCTTTGGGGCGTTTAAGCGTGGCCTTTGAAGCAGATTTTGTAGAAATCTGAAGCTATGAAAATAAATCCTGATACCCAGGTAAGTTTAAGCTTGCCATTGGTCGAAACCACTCTTGCCAGTTACGGCGTAGGGCTTTTGGAATGCAGCGAAGTACCGGAAGGCATCTCTAATACCGTCGTACAGGTAAAGGACCATGCTGACAATGATTATTTCTTAAAATTTTACAAAACCACCCATGACCGGGAAATAGTGGTTCAGGAAGTCGAATTTGCCGGCCGGGTAGCCCTCACCGGCCTACCGGTTCCCGAATATATTCCCCCATTAACATCCGAGAGGGTTAACTACGTTTCCAGCGTAAACGGCGAGCACGCCACTACACTCACACGGGCCTTTCAAGGGGGTCATCCAGAAACTTATAACCCGGAACTGTTGCACGATCTGGGGCGTACGCATGGCAGGTTGCATGTATATTCTCTGCAATACGGGCAGAGACCAGGCTTTAATCCAGTAGGAAATTACAATTTTTACCGACCCCAGGAATCAGAGCAGAGGTTTAAGATAATCGACGACACCAGCAGGGAAATACTGGAAGAGCTTGGCGTGCTCTGGGACGCCCTCCCGGGTGGACTTGTTCCTATGGATATTAAAAGGAATAATGTCATTACACGCGATGATACTTTAGTAGGAGTCATCGATTTCGCCGACATTAACTACGCTCCGCTTGCTTTCTGCCTAGCGGGTACATTATGGGATATATTTGAAGCTTCTGACGGCAATAAAGCCGATCTGGAAGCGTACATACACAGTTATGAACAGTCACGCGAGCTGACCGAGCTGGAAAAACGCGCGCTATATGACATCATCGTGCTAAGAGGCTGGATAGCGTTGCACGGGACAATGTTAACTACTCCAGATAGCTCTGTGGCCGGCAAACAGCTGCAGCTTATAGAGAGCCTACTCGAATAAAAGCAGTACAGGCCGATGGTAAAATATATGCTATAGTTTTCATGAAGCATTACAAAAGTCACGGTCCGGTTATGGTAGTCCGGATGGCGTTTACAACAAACGCTCGTACACTTATTGTCCCGTACAGCTTCCTTGATACTAATTAAGGAGGGCATACTGTGGCCGACACAACACATAAAACAACTAACCCATGGAAAATATTCGCCGTACTGCTAATAGGCGGCTTTATGGCACTGCTGGATGTGACCATCGTAAACGTAGCATTGCCCAGTATGCAGACTGGGCTGCAAGCAAGTAGTTCAGCACTGGAGTGGATCGTCGCGGGCTATGCCCTTACGCTAGGGCTGAGCCTCATACCCGCCGGAAGGATTGGCGACAACATCGGTCACCGCCAGACTTTTCTAGCCGGTATGGCAGTCTTTACGGTAGCGAGTTTACTGTGCAGTATCGCGCAGACACCGACGCAAATTATTATCGCACGGCTACTGCAAGGCGTTGGCGCGGGTATCTTCCAACCGGCCATTACATCGTATATCCAACTATTATTTCAAGGCAAAGACCGCAGCAAGGCCTTCGGTATATTTGGCGCTATTATCGGTCTTAGTTCAGCGCTCGGACCATTAGTCGGCGGACTTCTCGTGCAAAGCGGTGGAGCGGATCTTGGTTGGCGGCTGGTTTTCCTGGTTAATGTACCGATCGGCATCGCCTTACTGCCGCTGGCATACAAAATGCTTCCGCGCAACGAACACGTCGGCCGGCGTAAACATGGCCTCGACCCTATCGGGCTGACACTACTCAGTGCCGGCCTACTACTGGTACTGGTACCGCTCATAGAAGGGCAGCAATTAGACTGGCCGCTGTGGACATTTGTTTGTCTCATAACGGCATTGCCGGTCTTCTTCGCGCTTTGGCAATGGGAACGGCGGCTTGATGATGCCAGCCAGGAACCAGTACTACCAATCCACCTGCTCAGGCAGCGTAACTTTTTGGCAGGCTGCATACTGGCCCTCGTATATTTCGCTTCGTTTACCAGCATCTTCTTTACGCTATCTATCCTGTGGCAGAGCGGATTCGCGCATAACGCGCTCGCTACCGGCCTCGCGATAGTGCCATTTGCGCTTGGAAGCATGGTAGCCGCCGCGCAGAGCCACAAACTATCCGAACGCCTGGGGCGGCGCATACTGGCGATCGGCACTGGCTTGGTGTCACTTGGCTTGATCCTAACACTGGTTGTCCTCAGTGAAGCCCAGGCACCCTTTAGTTCGTGGTTATTATTCGGGCCGCTGCTAATAGCAGGTATAGGCAACGGATTGTTTATCGCTCCAAACCAAGACTTTATTCTTGCCGGTGTCGAGCGCCGCGATGCCGGCGCCGCCGCAGGCGTACTATCCACGGCCCAGCGAATCGGTAGCTCACTTGGTATCGCTGCTATCGGTACACTGCTGTTCAGCCATATCACGGTACAGGGTAATGGCGCGCAAGCTGTCGCGGAGGGGTTTTCTCATGGCGCTCAAGCGGCGTTTGTACTTAATATCGCGCTGATCCTCGTTTCATTCATGTTAGTATTCGCTCTGCCAAAGAATCTAGGCAATAATGCGCATGCCGTAGAACCTGCCAATTAATTAATGCTATAGTTTAAGTATGTTACTCAGCTCACTTCCTAGCGGTGTCGTACACAAAATTCCTGCTGATTTGCGCAAGGCGCTTACTGGCTCCGCGGATGCCCGTAAAGCCTGGAAAGACATCACCCCATTGGCGCGCAACGAGTGGATCTGCTGGGTTGAAAATGCTAAGCTCATTGAAACTCGAAACCGGCGCATCACCCGAACAACGGAGAACCTGGCGGCAGGTAAGCGCCGGCCATGCTGCTGGGCCGCTTGCCAGCACCGTAAGTAGCAACCTTGGACGTAATATGGATAATAATTTCAAACTTCAGCCTAAAGCCGTTATATTCGACGCTGACGGTACACTGTTCAATAGCTTTGAGCTGATTTACTCTGCCTATCAGCATGTAGCAGTAACGCATAGCTTACGAACTCCTACACCCGAAGAGATTCGAGTACAAATGGGTAATTCGCTGCCCGATATTTTTCAGGCGTTATATCCAGGACACGATGTGACTGAGCTTTTACAAACAAATAATACATACGTTGCTGCCAACGCCATGAAGTATGAAGCTTTTGAAGGTTTGCGAGAAGTCCTGCAGTTGCTGCAATACAGGGACATAAAGTTAGCGATCTTAACCAGTGGCGGTGCCAATGTTCTCAAAATTCTTAAACATCACGATGTCGAACACTACTTTACGAGCGTCGTGCATCATGAACGTATAACCAATCCCAAACCCGATCCTGAAGGCTTTTTATTAGCTGCTAGGGAATGTGACGTTAAACCGGGCGATGCAATCATGGTAGGCGACACTGTCAGTGACGTTCTGACCGGCAAGAACGCCCGGGCACTTGCGACAGTAGCCATTACTCATGGTTATGGCTTGCGCGATGATTTAGTCGAAGCTAATCCGGATTTTATTGTCGACAGTCTCCATGAGTTTGCCAAACTTATGGCTAATCTTTTAGTACAATAGCTTCATGCCCGGTAAGCCCGAACGGTCAAAGCGACCCAATCCGACCCACCACGCCGCCGACTTCGGTCTCGACGTCCTGTCGGGCGACGACGACATGTTTCGTTGGTTTTTATTATCGTATTTGTTTGGTAAGCCGATTCAGTCAGGCGTTGCCGCCCAAACCTGGCGCATATTCGTCAAACGCGGCATGGATACGCCGTGGGCAATCCTCGAAGCCTCGCCGCGCAGCTTGGTGCGACTGCTCGATGAAGGCAAGTACACCCGCTATGATGAGGTCATGACGCGAGCCCTGCAAAAATGTATGGAGCAACTGACCCGTGATTACGAAGGCTCGCTCATGCTGATGTACGAAAATTCCCTTGATGAAGAGGAGTTTTCAAAACGCCTGCAGGAATTGTACGGCGTCGGACCGAAAACCGCCGAAATCTTTATGCGCGAAACCGAGGAGTTGTTTGCGCGCCGGGTCGAGTAAACGCAGTTTGCTATAGTAAGGACAGTAAAGCTAAGGAGGCGTTATGGAACAAAAGATTACACCCAACTTGTGGTTCAATGGCGATGCCAAGCAGGCTATCGATTACTATGCATCAGTTTTCCCGGATAGTGCTATTGGTACGACGGCTTATTATCCGAACACACCCGAAGAAGGCTTGGCCGACTTCCAACTCGACATGGCCGGCAAAGTGCTAACTATTGAGTTCGCACTGAGTGGCCAGCATTTTACCGCCATCAACGCTGACGCCACCTTTAAATTTACCGAAGCCATCTCGTTTGTGGTCGGCTGCAAAGATCAGGCCGAAATCGATTACTTTTGGGACAAACTCTCCAGTGATCCCGCCTCGGAACAATGCGGCTGGTGCAAAGATCAATTCGGCCTCAGTTGGCAGATAGTACCTGAAAACATTGCTGAATTGCTGGCAAGACCAGGCGCCTACGCCAACATGATGCAGATGAAGAAGCTGGTAATCGCGGACTTCTAGCTATTTCTACCGAAAATAGTAACAGTTAATTAACTGTTTTGCTTATTTGAGTACTTTTATTGCAAAATGGTTCGGCGGACTAACAGCGCTTGGTAAAACCGGTTTTGTAACTGCCTCGGTCGTCGGATTGTCCATGGTCGGCCAGCAAATCCACCGCAGTACAGCAAGCCAAACAAGCTGACCGGGTAGAGCATAAAACAGTCACCACCACGGAAACAATCCCGTATACCTCCTCTACCGTTGACAGCAGCTCGCTCCCCAATGGCACTACCCAAGTACAGACAAAGGGCATTAATGGCGTACGGACGCGTACATTTGATGCTACCTACACGAACGGCGTAGAGACGGCGCGGGTCGAAACCGGCACCCACATTACTACTGCGCCGATTAGCGAAGTGCTTGCCGTCGGCACCTACGTCGCGTCCGTTCAGCCAAGCTGTCCGAACGGCACCTACGTGAATTCAGCAGGGAATTCAGTATGCCGGCCCTATGAAAGCGCCGGTGCCCCGGCTGAGGCGTCTGCGCGGTGTCGGGACGGCTCGTATAGCTTTAGCAAAAGCCGAAGCGGTACCTGCTCAAGCCATGGCGGCGTGGCCGCCTGGATATAACAATAGCGTCATATACTTTGATTTGCCCATACCGCTAAAGCCAGTACAATAGGATATATAAAGGCGGGGAGGCCAATTATATCCAAGCAGCGTACATGGTTGCAGAAGAGGTACCGGAAACTGGTCCAAGCCAACGGCCGGTTACTTGCCGTAAGCGGGGTCGTGTTTCTTATAATCGCCTACAGCGGTACTCATGCCGCTTACCGGGAACTTATGGCCAGCCGTAAGATTAACGTCAACTACAGCCAGTTGCTTGACACAATCGCCAAAGGTGAAAGCCGTGGCAATTACAATGCCTATTTCGGTAACGCCAGCAACACCAGCCTCCAATTTACCGCCATGACCGTTACCCAAGTGTTGCAGTGGCAAAAAGACTACGTAGAGCAGGGGAATGCCAGTAGCGCGGTCGGTAAGTACCAGATCCTCCGGCCGACACTCATTAAACTTGTCAGACAACTAAAACTTACGGGAAACGAAAAGTTTGATGCACGGCTACAAGACTCGCTAGCTGTCGCGTTACTCGAAAAACGCGGCTCACAGGATTATTTGCGTAAAGATATAACAAGAGAAGAGTTTGCAGCTAATTTAGCCAAAGAATGGGCAGCCTTGCCGAAGATAGTCGGTTCCGATCCCGAACAAAGCTATTACGCAGGCGACGGTATAAATAAGGTGCAAATAACAATCGAAGAAATGTATACGGCGCTGGCGTCTCTAAAGACATAAGCGCTATCCTTAAAAACTTTTAGCTATTGCCATGTGGCGCCACTGCGCACTTTATTGACGCCGTTAACCCAATTGCCACCGACCTGTACTTTATGCTGCGGCATGCCGCCGGATCCATCACCGGTATCCCGTGCCAAATTGACAACATATGGCCGTAACAGCAGATAGACTCCGGCATTCGCGCCCGTTTCAGCTGGCGTACCGCCACGCACACCAGTACTCTCGGCAACCGCTAACGGCGATTCCCAATATGCCGTTCCTGACCGTCCGGTAGTGCCACTCTCTTGAGCGGCATCCATCCATTCATTGGGCCCTGAAGCAGGTATCGGCGCCCACTGAGATGAGTTATCGTTCACGGTCATTCCCCATACGGGCATACAACCTGGGATTGATGCCGTTTGACTATCCATAGTATATACACCCGCCATGTTGGTAGTGCCGCGCGTAGTCGGTGTCGCATCGAGGGGCACTACCGGATCGACTCCTGATACCGCCATCATTTTTAATGTTTTACTTACCAAAGTAGCCGATATGGTGACCGTTAGGTTTACCGCACCAACATCAGCGGCATCGGCGGTCTTATACAAGAACGTAAAACGCGAGCTGGAACCAGCCTGGGCAAATACTCCCGTCCAGCCAGCGGCCGTAAAATCAGCAGTATTATTACTGGCTATAGCGACAATCAAAAAGTCTCCAGCGACCACATCATTCGGATAGGCGACCGTCACGGTTGTCGAAAATGAACCGCCAGCACCCGTACGCGCACCAAAACGTGGTATTCCTATCGCCATCAGTATAGTTCCTCAGTAATTGCAAATAACATAACCGATAATTCTTCCGATTATAGCATGAGCACTAAAAAAAGGGAATGTATACATTTGCGTGTATATCTGTCATATTGTTTATGCTATTATTTAAACAATTGTAAATATGTAAAAGAAGATTAAGTTATGTCAATGCAGCGATTACCAGTACCAGGCGGCGATGATGGAGCCTGGGGTAACGTGCTTAATGAATTCTTAGAGGTTTCCCATAATACGGATGGGACTCTCAAGCCATCGGCAGTGCAGGCCGTCAGCAATACCATCATTCCTGACGCCACGACCACTACAAAAGGTACGATTCGGCTGGCCGGCGACTTAACCGGTACAGCCCTTGCGCCGCTTATCGCGCCTGGCGCGGTTACTGGTGGAGTAGGCAGCATTGCCGCCGGCACAATTACCGACGCTAACATTCATACCAGCGCTAACATCGCCAAAAGCAAGTTAGCGCCGCTTGCTATACATAACAGCGACATTGCTTCAAATGCTGAAATTGCCCAAAGTAAAGTACTCGGCTTAACATCTGATTTAGCTAGCAAGGCTAGCATCATCCATGCGCATCCAATTAGTGATATTACAGACCTGTCCGCTACACTAACTGCCAAGGCCGATGCCAATGCTACGACCACCGCATTAAACGCCAAGGCCAACATAACTGATGTAAACGCCGCGCTTGTTACAAAAGAGCCAAGCATCATCGCTGGTACTACCGTGCAGTATTACCGGGGCGACAAAACGTGGCAGCCCTTATCAAAATCTACCCTCGGCCTTAGCGCAGTCGACAATACCAGTGATGCCAACAAACCAGTTTCTACCGCCACCCAAACGGCGCTAACGAATATCACGACTGCTTTAGCTAACAAGGCTGATACCACTAACGTAAATGCTGCCCTAACAAACAAGGCAGATACAGTCCACGCCCATAGCTCAAGTGACATCACAAATTTTGACGAAAGCGTTGGTGATACAATCGGCGCGAAACTGGTAGCTGGAACAAATATTGCCGTTAACTATGATGTAGATACCGGTGAGACGATCATATCTTCTTTAGTCGCAGTTGAAAGCGGTGAAGAAAGTACCTCCGTAACAACAGTGGCTGGAAGAACTGGGGATGTCGTGTTGGTCGCCGGAGACATTACCGGTGGCACCCTTGCCACAGCGCGGATACCAAACCTTAGTGCTACAAAGATTGCCAGCGATACGTTAGACATTGCCCGGATTCCAACGGGCAGCTCAGCCAATACCGTCTCACTCGGCAACCATACGCATAGCGGATATGCAGCCGTAGCACACATCCATGATGAAGCGGACATAGAGGGGCTTACCGCTAGCCTAGCCAGTAAGGCATCCCTAATCCATATTCACGACATCGGAGATACGGCCGGCTTACAAGCAGCTTTGGATCTGAAGGCTGAAGCTAGCGATGTCTCGAGHTGSTAGCCTATCAACCAAAGCAAACAGTGTACATGTCCATACCGCTACTGATATCACCAGTGGTACTCTGGATACGGCCAGGATACCCAGCCTCAGCGCTACAAAGATTGCCAGCGATACGTTAGACATTGCCCGGATTCCAACGGGCAGCTCAGCCAATACCGTCTCACTCGGCAACCATACGCATAGCGGATATGCAGCCGTAGCACACATCCATGATGACCGGTACTACACGGAGAGTGAAACCGATAGCGCGTTAGCTGCTAAACTTGATATCAGCCAAAAAGGTATTGCTAACGGTGTGGCTACGCTTGGTGCTGATAGTAAAATACCGGCGTCACAGCTACCTGCCGTAAGCATTAATGAAACATTTACTGCTAGCTCTCAAGCCGGCATGTTGACCCTAGTTGCCCAACGCGGTGATGTCTGCATACGTACCGACACCAACCGCACATATATTTTGTCCAGCGACAGTCCGACGACGCTCGCTGACTGGAAAGAAATTATTGCTTCAGGCCAGGTAACAAGCGTAGCGGGTAAGACAGGGGCAGTAAGTCTTACAAAAACTGATGTAGATCTGACAAATGTCGACAATACCAGTGATGCCAACAAACCAGTTTCTACCGCCACCCAAACGGCCTTAAACGCTAAAGCGGCTATTTCTCATACACATACTGCTTCACAAATTTCCGACGCCACCGCAACTGGGCGTTCGGTAATAACCGCAACAGATGCAACTGGCGCCCGGGCCGCCATTGGCGCCGGAACATCAAACCTTACACTCGGTGCCACAGGAACCACTGCAGCTGCCGGCAACCACACTCATGATGACCGGTACTACACGGAAAGTGAAGTTATGGGATTACTTGCTAATACCTTTTGGATCGTTACCACCACAGGCGGTTCGTATCCGGCATCAAGACCCTCGGGCGTGGGTAGAGTCTGGTTTGACGATCCAGCCGTAAGTCCTCCGAGCTGGGCTATTAACCGTGACCGCTGGGCTGCCGCGTAATACTCACTGCCTAGGAAGCATCCTGTGGCTTTTCACTAAATGCCCGTAAAAATTCCTGCTCGTTCTTTTGTAATGCAATCGCTTGGTGGGCCGAAGCCTCTAAATCATCCAGGAGCTTATTAAAGCCACCGCTATTTGTCATCAGACGGCTTTCCTGCATAGCAACACGGCTTCGCAGAACATGGCTGAGCAATAAGGTACATGTCCTCTGCACCCCTGTTTTCAGGAAGTAACGCTCAAACTTTGGCACGAGGATGTTTAAGGTATACTGCCCAGTTATAATATGCGCCTGACGCAACATATCAGCCACCACGGCGCTGATTTGGCCGGCTTGCACGTCTTTACGCCAATCATGCAGATCGTCATTGATTTGGCGGGCGATGAGATACTGATTAAGCGCGGCAGCAATTTGCCGGGTCTGTGCCGTATTAGCGTCTGGTATACTCCTGGCAATTAACAGCGGCCCAACGACATGTCCCAGCGCCCGTTGGGCCAGCAGATGGCGATTGCCATAGCGGGGCAAGGCAGTTAAGGTAATAATATCACTTGCGACCCGCATGCGTGTATGCTGGACCTCCCAGGCATTTGCCTGATCGACCACGGTATACCAGGTTTCAACCTGGCGCATGGCGGCCATGTCATGGCGCACTACCTCGTTATAAAGCTGCAGAGACAGGCGGTTGGTAACATTCGCAACCGGCAGAAGCTCTGGCTGGCCTTCTTCATCAATGAAGTCATCGTAGATAATTGTTGCCATCCAGTTCAGAAAATTAGCGGCTCCAAGCAGCGTCATATCCGATCGCTTAAGCGGATTTTGATAGATTAAGGATTCGGCGAAAAACTGCGGCATGAGTGCAATTTCATGGTTCGTATCGGCTATTTGGAGTTTTTCAAAGACCGTCATTACTGGTTGCCGCAAACTGACAGGAAGCGTTTTAAGACGGTCATAGACTGCATCGGTCACTGCTTTATAAGGCTTTTCAGGCATAGGGTCAACCCTATCTAGGGCCTTGAGGACAACCTGAGACTTAGAAGCAACGGCAGCCCCCTTACGAGCTAGATAGGCCTCAAGGCCGGGCAACGTGACATCATGCAGACGCAAAAACCGGGCAATCATAAGGTTAGCAGCTGGATCAAGCACGCCCGGCTGTGAGTAATACGGTCCGCCAGGCTCTACTTCGCAATCTATCAAACGTCGCATGGCTGCTGCGAGCAACTCGCCGTCCACATCTTTACGTGTTTGCAGGTCGTATAACCGGCTAAACACCTCCCGTAAATCCCACGACCGGACATATTGCGGCGTAATAGCGTCATGTGGCTGATGATTATTATTTTGCAACGTGACGTTTTCTCCGTGGCAGAATTATCGTAAACAAGGTTGGACTGACGGCCGACTCGAGACGGATTGAACCATGGAAGTGTGTCTTGACGATTTGTTCGGTAATAAACAGGCCGACGCCCATGCCTTCGGCTTTCGTGGAATAAAACGGCGTAAACAACTTATGGCGTTCGGCGTCGGGAATACCATTGCCCCAGTCACTAACGCGTATTTCCAATCTCGATTTGAGGGCTTTAAGCTCTACGCGCACCTGGCGTCTGTCTTTGAGAATATCTGGCGGACAGGTAGCGTCGAGAGAGTTGATGACCAGAATATTCAAAATCTGACTAAAACGTAGCGGATCACCCGTAAACCGCAGCAATTCACGGGAACCAGTGTGCTCGACATCCAACGCGACCCTATGCTTAGCGAATCTGGGGCGCAAAGCGGCCACTACTTCCTGTATGTTATGCAGCGCGTTAAACGTAGTGATTTCACCTTTGTCCTGCAGCTGTTTGCTCACACCCGCCACTAACTGATCCAGGTGGGATATGCTTTGCTTAGCCCGTTCAATAGCTTCGGTGTGTTGTTGCTGCTGCAAATCTTCTATATCCAGGGTTAATGACGTAAGGTGGTTAGCTAAATCATGCAGCAAGGCCGTACTTAACTGTCCTAATTGGGCAAAACGGTATAGTTGTTGCATCTCCTGCAGCTGAGCTGCCCGTAAATTTTCAGTTTTTTGTTTAAGGCGGACCGCCAGCATATTCTTTTCTTCGAGCAGGGCGGTCTCGGCAGCCCTTGCCTGAAACAACGACCGCTCAATCTGACGGCCGAACAACCATGTTATCAGCCCGATTGTCAGAAACAGCAAGCAAAAACTAAGCGTATCACCAATTTCAGATACGGCGCCGTGCTGCCAGCTAAGATCAGCCTTATGTATATTGGTCGCTGACAGATACTGAATAACCAATATCAAGCCGGTCATTACCGCCGCGGTATATAGTGCCAGCCGAGCACCAAGTACTACAGCAGCCAGCGTAATAGTAACGTTCATAATAAGCACTGCGAACGGCATATTTATGCCCCACTGCCATGCGGCCATGCCGCCGATGGCAATATAGTAGGCGACCAACAGCAGGCTGGCGATTTGCCGCTTCTGCTTAATTGCCAGCAGGCTGATGGCAGACATATACGCGAGCGCGGCCAGGGCTACGAATATGCGCTCTGCCACCTGGGTATTGCCGGCGGCAAAGTAGCTGACAAGCAGCAACAGGAAAAATACACCGGTAATACCCGTGGTCGCGAAAAGCAGGATAAAAAGTGCTGTCTCTTTAGCTTTTTCCTCCGGGAATTGCCGTTGGTTTTTCGCTAACTTCAGTAAAGCGTTCATGAATAAACGGTGCGGCTTAGTTGAGAATCGCAGGGCGGTTAGATGCATCATGAGTGAGTCTTACTGTTTTACGATTCTCAACTTACCTTTATTATTCCGCCTTGTTCCACCAGGGGATACCAGCGCTGAGCTCGCTGCTGAGCTTCCGGCTGATAGCAGCGTAATTCCGGGTATTTTTATCAGTTAACAATGCTTCGATTGTTGATTTCATTGGACCCACCATCCTTATCTTACCTTCATTATTTGCGGGGTACTATCGACCATATACCCGATACCATACGCGGTTTTAATAAGCGGCGTCCCGAAAGGCCGGTCAATTTTGTCACGCAGTCGTTTAATATGCACATCAACGCTGTTATTCCATCGGTCATTAGAATTTTCCCAGGCATGGTCAATAATCATCTCCCGGGAAACCGCCCGCCCGTTGTTGGCGACAAGATACTGTAGAATATCGAATTCCTTCCGCCTGAGCGGCACGACAACACCAGAACGGCTTACCTGGCGGCTGGCGGGGTCGATTTCCAAATCGGCGTAGCAGATTTTACCGTCCGAGTAGGTGCGTTCACGCCGGCGGGCCAGGGCATTGGTGCGCGCCAGCAGCTCGGCGCTGCTGAACGGCTTGCACTGGTAATCGTCAGCACCTTTATTAAGGAGTTCCACGCGGGAAGCTATGTTATGCGTAGCCGTCAGAATGAGTATCGGCGCGGTTACGCCACTCTCGCGCAGCGATTTACACACATCCGAACCGTGCATATCCGGTAGTCCCAGATCGAGGATAATAACGCTGTACTCAATAGCCTGCGCCTGCGCCAGACCCTCTAAACCAGTATGAGCAATATCGACTATATAATGTTTTCCAAGTGCTAATTTTACCCGCGTCGCGAGACCACGGTTGTCTTCTATAATCAATACTTTCATACTAAAGATCCTTGCAGATTTGCTCTAGGGGCATAGTACACAATAATTATTAAAAAGTTCTGAATTAACTTCACTATAGCATCACTTTAGGCACCACATGTACTAAAAGTGGTGAAAATCACAAATTGTAGGCCTACCATACTGCCAAACGATAGGTAACGATGTTAAAAAATTACCTACGTGAAACCCGTCATAACCATATAGTGGAAGTACTAAGCCGTGAATGGAGGAAAAGCGTATGCAAAAGATGACACATCAAGCACTGACCGAACTTGCCGAGGCTAACATAACTCCAGCAGTTACTTTATACATACCCCTGGAAGCTACCGCTTCGCCGCCACATATCACCGAGAACCAAATCCGTTTCAAAAACCTCATCCATAAGGCTGTGGCCGGACTGAAAGCCCGCGGTGACGAGTCAACGCTCAGCAAAGAACTGTGTGATACGCTCGATGCTTTACATGGTGACCTTGATTTCTGGAAAGAATCAGCCCGCGGTATGTTGGTGTGTGCCGCACCAGGCATGGTTGAAATGTACGCTTTACCAGTAGATACCGAAGAATACGTGGCTGTCGGCGATACTTTTCATTTAGCGCCAATAGTAGCCCTGATGGGTGATGCCAAAGAATTTTATCTGTTGGCTCTCGCGCAACAGAAACCAAAAATATATAAAGGAGACATGTACGGCTTAACTGAAATGAACATCGGTTTACCCGAGACGCTGCGGGTCGGCCTGGGTATCGACGAGCCAAACCAGAAGAGTGAAAACCAGGGCTCGGCCCGTGGTTCAAGCATGAACACCGGTTGGTTTAACGGCCGCGGCGGGGCCCGAGACCCTATGGACAACGACCGTATGAAATACTTTCACCTTATTGACAGCCTGCTTCATGACAAGCTCGACCGTACCTTACCGATTATAATAGCCGGTATCGACGCGGAAGTGGCTGAGTTCCGTGACATTAGTAAATATCCGACTATTCTTAAGGGGTGCATCACGGGTAATCATACTGAAACCAACCCGCAGGAACTGTTTAGCCAAGCTCACGCCATCATTATGGAAGAGTTGGTCCAGCCGGATCACGCGGCTGTTCGTGAGGAATATGAGCGCGTATCTGGAGCGAATCCAGACCGGGTAGCCGGCGACCAGGCGAGCATCATTGAAGCCACCGAACAGGGTCGGGTAGACAAGCTGCTCGCTACTATGGGCCGTCAGACTACTGACACAGTGCAAGATAAAGTTACTTCCGTGTTCCGCATCTCTTTCCCTGAAGGCGAGACAGGAGCGTTACTCAATAAGCTAGCCATGAAAGTCTGGCAGATGAGCGGCCGTGTCGTAAGTTTGCTACCGGAAGAAATGCCAGGCGGATCAACTATGGTCGCGCGCCTTCGCTATTAACATAAGAATAATACAATATTGTTGACTTTTCTGTTTTATTATGCTAGTGTATAGTCATAAACCATTTGGAGGAGTCCTATGAACCTAATTCAGTCACCGCTTGTTGCGACAGGAAAAACCCTTAAGTCAGCACTGGCACTTTCTTTAGTAACCGTAGCCGTAGTTAGCGCCAACTTGGGCCATGTATCAGCCGCTAACGTCAGTTTTAACTCAGCACGGGATTGTGACACTAACGCCATCCTTAAGTGTGGGGCTATGGACGCTGGCGAACTACAGCAGAAGTACAACGCCGCTAACGCCGCAACCCACGAAGTCTACAATTGGTACGGCATTTCAGCTACCGATATCGCCAACATGGGTTCAACGGCAGTTGCCGGTAGCGTCCAAAAAAATGGTAACGTGGTCGTAAACGGTAAAGTGGTCGCCAAAGACGCCATCAGCGCCGGTTGGCATAGTATGCCCGGCAGCACCCGCGTTGTCTCTAATGGCGCCACTTTCTATAACAGCGCTCCCAACATTTCATTCGTAGCCAATCAAATTGATGCTTTCGTCGTACTTAACAGCGATAGTCAGTTCAAATTCGCGGTCCTCGCCAGTTGCTCAAACCCCGTCAAAGCAACCAATGTAGTTCCGGCTCCTACTCCAACTCCAGTACCAACGCCTACGCCTACTCCGACGCCAACGCCAACTCCAGTACCGGAAACTCCACCTGTAGTCCAGCCGGTCGCTACCACGCCGGTTGAGTTGCCTAAGACTGGTCCTGCATCAGTCGTAGCGGGCGCGGGTATCTTTACTGGCGTAACCGCGCTCGGTGGCGCGGCCCATGCTTTCCTCGTGCGCCGTAAACGCGCGACCGATATGTAAGCTATCCAGGTTCAATTAAGCCAAGTCTGACGCGTCCAGGACCACATGGTCACCTGGACGCGTTTCATTTCTGAGGATACGCTGCGCGATAGAATCCTCGACGGCCCGTTGCAAGGCACGGCGCATAGGACGGGCACCGAGCCGGGGGTCGTAGCCAGCTTCTACTATCTTAGCCGTAGCGGCAGGGGTCAGTTCGACTGATATTTTCTGAGCAGCTAATGTCTTATTTATTTCCGCCATCATGAGTCCGACTACCTGAGACAGCTCTGCCGGCCCCAGCGGCGTAAAGATGACGATTTCATCGAAGCGGTTCAGTAGTTCCGGCCGGTACTGGCCGCTATGGATTAAGCTGTCCAAAAGTTCGGCGTGAATACTATCAAGTGCCACTTGCTGGTCAATACGTTGACGAATGATGTCAGCGCCGGCGTTTGAAGTGGCAATTATAATACAGTCTTTGAATGATACGGCCCGGCCGGTGCTGTCCGTTAACTGGCCTTCGTCTAAAAGTTGCAGCAACAGATTCAGGATGTTAGGGTGTGCTTTCTCAATTTCATCAAGCAGGACAACCGAAAATGGCTGCTGCCGGACCGCCAGTATAAGGCTGCTTGAATCACCGGCTCCATTCGATAGCAGGCGCTGGACGTCATCAGGCTGCTGATATTCGCTCATATCCAGCCGTATCATGCTTGATTCATTATTGAAGTAAACCGCGGCTACAGCCTTGGCAAGCTCAGTCTTTCCTACTCCGGTCGGTCCTAGGAACAAAAAGCTTCCAATAGGGCGTTTGGGGTTGGCTACTCCAGCCCTGGCGCGGCGCAGAGCGTTAGCCACGACACCGACAGCCTGCGCCTGATTTATCATTCGTTCATGAATTTTGTCCTCAAGGGTCAGCAGCATGCTTGTTTCAGCTGGCGCTGCCAATCCGACTTTAACGCCGTAACTCTGTTCGATAGCATGTTGTACCGATTCTTTTGTCACGATGCCGTCATGTTGCGCGTATGACAATGATTGTTCCAGCAGTTGAATGGCCCGCCCCGGGTAGGCCAGATCCTGCAGATATCGGCCGCTGAGGTTGTAGGCTTCACGTAGCGCTTCATACGTGACTAAGCACTTATGCCTGTGTTCCATACCGAGGGCAGTATCTTCCAAAATACGCATTACATCCTGCCGGGGCGGCTCCGCGAGCATCACGGGGCTCAACAGACTGGCGAACGCCGGATTACTGGAGCGCAACTCCTGGTAATCATGCGGCGTCATAGCGAACACCATCTGTACGGCCCGCGACTGAGCGACGGGCAGCAATATTTGCGTTACATCAAGCGAACCGTTACCGTTTCTGAAAAATAACTGGGCATCATCGAAAAATAAGATGATATGGCCGGCATGAGAGGCTTCCATAAGCAGATTAGTCACAATCTGTTCCAGTTCGCCAGGCCCGCGGGCGCTCGACAGAATCGCCGATGGCGACAGGCTCACGATCTGGCGGTGTTCAAGATTACGGTCGTTTTTTTCTTCCAGCAGCAGCTGAGCCAGGGCATTAACATGGCTGGTCTTACCGACCCCGACGTCACCAATAAGAGCTACGGCACCGGCCCCCTGGGAAAAAGCATTTTTAGTAGCGGTGACGCCCGGTGAAGTCGTCAGCCAGCCATAATGCGCGCCACCTCGTTCGATCGCCAAACTAATATTGAGGCCAAAATGGTCAAGCCGCGGAGTAAAGCCGTTAGCCCAGTCGCGGCCAATGCCGCCAAAGTACGGTTTTTCGGTGGCTATTGCCTCAATGACGCGGTCAAGCCACACGGAGAGATCTGAAATATCGGTATTGTCCAAGGTCAAGTGAGTCAGGTAATCCTGTAACTGCGGTGAAGTCTGCAGTAAGGCCGCTGCGATGTGTCCCGGCTCCACTAAAGGATTGCCGCCCTGTTCAGCCAGTCGTACAGCTGCTTCCCAGACCGCCGGCATATTATGCTCGTCGTCGCTGAGGAGATTGCCAACCAGCGTGCCGTCGAGGAGAAAGTGATTCGTGATAAACACGGGCTGCCAGTGTTTTCGAAGCGCTTGCCACACCCCTTGCGGGGTAAGCGGCGTGTTAGCTGGCAAGCGGGCAAGGGTTTCGCCGGACAATCGGCCGGTCAAGCCGTTACCGGCGGCTGGCAGTTCAGTAAGATCGTAACTATACCAGACCGCCGGCATAAAACAGGCAAGCGCGGCGGCTGCCAACAGGTATGGAATATGAGAGATGTCCAAAAGTACGGCCACCGGACAGGCTAATAAAAAGATGAGCGCCAAAACATATAACGTGTCGGCTCCACGCTTTCCAATTCGACGGGCGAGGCGGGCTTTTTGAGCCCGCAGCGAGCGCAGGTCAACAGTCTGATCATTCATCCGATGACTCCTTTTATAATGAACGCGATAATGGCTACGGGTAAGAGTGGCCAAAGTATAACAAAAATGAGCTGTAAAACTGAAGTCAGCAATACAATCAGACAGGCGGTAATCAGCACTAATACTCGCACTGTAAAGCCGATAACCCGGCTAACCATGTTATCGCCAACAGCGCGCAACTTAGCGTCAAGACCGGCACCCGGATAACTGATTATACGGCGCCACGGCGCCCACAGAGTTCGTAACAGAATGGGCAGCGAGAACAGGTGAGATACCCGTACGATACGTTTGCCGCCAAGAGTCAACATATGTCGCCAGCCTGGCCCGTACCACCAGGAGAGAAGCTGAAAAATTACCATAACCACATTGTATCATTTTTACTACTTATAAAGTTACTATCCCATCGGAGATGCGGCTGTTACAATACAGTAACGTATGGCTGCCAAAACACCGCTTGATTATCAGACACTTTTCAATGTATTGCCTAACCCCTATATCGCCGTTCTGCCCGACGATCCGGTTTTTACTATCGTCGCCGAGAATGACGCGCATGCCAGCATCGCTAACATTACCGACTCTTCCTCGTCTATTGGCAAGCCGCTGTTTGAAGTATTTCCCGATGTCTCCGAGCAGTATCAAACTACCGGCGTGAGCGAGCTCAAAGAGTCCTTCCGCCGGGTCATACGAACCGGTACACCGGATTCTATGCCAGTTTTGCGCTACGATATACCCGATGCTAACGGCGGCTTTTCTGAGCGCTTCTGGCGGCTGACCCATTACCCGGTATTCGACGCTACCGGCACCCTGCAGGCGATCTATCAGGCTACCAAAGATATAACCGATGAGACTGTTTCCAGCATAAAACTCAAACAAACGCAGCAGCAACTCGACGAAGCGCTTTCAAGTGGTCTTATCGGCACCTGGCTCTGGGATGTACAGAAAGACATTGTCGTTGGCGACCGTTATATGGCAACTATGTACGGCGTATCTGAAGCCGACGCCGCAGCCGGTCTGCCGCTCACCCGATTCGTGGAGTCCATTCATCCCGATGACAGGGCGCGCATCCAAAAAGAGATCACCAAAGCACTTAAATCGTCTGAGATCTTCGCCATGGAATACCGTACACTCCGCCCCGACAATTCGATACGATGGATTTTGGCCCGCGGCCGCATTGAACGCGACGCAACCGGTACGCCGGTGCAATTTCCGGGAGTACTCGTAGACGTTACTGACCGTAAAATTATTGAAGACAACCTCAGCTTTCTATCTAAAGCCAGCGTTGTCCTAGCCGAGTCGTTAAACTACAAAAAGACCATGCAAAATATCGCCGATTTGGCGGTGCCGCGCATCGCCGACTGGTGTACGGTCGACATACTGTCAGACGGTGGATTACAACAGGTAGCTTTGGCGCACAAAGACCCGCAAAAAGTCGATTGGGCAATTGAATTACGTAAACAGCAGGGAGAACCGGACCTATCGGGTCAGACCGGCCTAGCCAAGGTACTCAAGACCGGCAAACCGGAATTTTTTCCGGAAATCACCGAAGAATTGATTATAGCCAGCGCCAAGACAAAGAAGGAGCTTAAGCTGCTACAGGGTCTCGGTATGAGCTCAATAATCATGGTGCCGTTACTTATCGATAAAAAACCGGCTGGCGCCATTACACTTATTTCAGCCGAACAAAAGCGCCATTATACGACAGCCGATCTGGAAATGGCCCAAGCCTTGGCTGGCCGGGCATCTATTGCCATCACCAACGCGAAATTGTATGACTCCGCGCAGCAAGAGCTAAAAAAGCGTAAAAAACTCGAAGACCAGCTGCGACTAGCCAATGAAGGGCTCGAGCGCCGCGTCGAAGAACGTACCGCTCAGCTCGAAGTAACCAACACCAACCTGGAACGCAGTAACCGCGAGTTACAGGACTTCGCCTACGTAGCTTCACATGATTTACAGGAACCGCTCCGTAAAATTCAGGCCTTTGGTAACCTGCTCGAAGAAGAATACGCCGACAAACTGGACGACGGCCGAGACTACCTTGAACGGATGCGTGGAGCAGCCAAGCGTATGAGCGCTTTAATCGAGGATATACTGTCATTTTCGCGAGTAACTACTAAAGGCCGCGGCTTTTCACCGGTAGATCTCACTGTCATAGCACGGGAAGTACTCGAGGACCTGGAAACACGCATCAATGATACGAAAGCCACAGTTATTATCGACAAGTTGCCCACTATAGATGCCGATGCTATGCAAATACGACAACTCCTGCAAAACCTCATTTCAAATGCCCTCAAGTTCCACAAACCCGATGTGGCGCCCGTAGTAAAATTGAGCGCACGGACAGATATTTCACAGGGCCGCCGTAAAAAGACGTGTATCATAACCATAGAAGATAACGGTGTTGGTTTTGATGAAAAATACCTTGACCGCATCTTTGCGGTTTTCCAGCGCTTGCACACCCGTGATTCTTACGAAGGTACGGGTATCGGCCTGGCTGTGTGCCGAAAGATTGTTGAACGGCACGGTGGTACAATAACAGCAAGTAGCCAACCGGGTAAGGGCGCTACTTTCGTAGTGAGCTTACCGATATACCATAAACCAGTAGTACACCAAGAACCTTAAGGAGACCTCATGACCAACAAAACCGGCATTATTATATTGATGGCCGACGACGATGACGACGATTTTCTGCTAACCCAAAAAGCACTACAACAGAGCAAGCTACTCAACACTTTGTGTCGCGTTAAAGACGGCGAGGAGCTGCTTGATTATCTGCGTCAGCAGGGCGATTTTAAAGATAATCAGCCGTGTGCGCGACCTGGCGTTATTCTGCTCGACCTCAATATGCCCCGAAAAGATGGCCGTGAAGCGTTGAAAGAGATCAAATCCGACCCAAAGCTCAAAGACATTCCTGTTGTCATATTTACAACATCCAAAGCTGAGGAAGATATTTTTAAATCATACCAGCTTGGCGTCAACTCTTTTATAACCAAGCCGGTGACATTCGAAGGTTTAATCCAGGTTATGCAAACATTAGGAAAATACTGGTTTGAAATTGTCGAGCTGCCAGCTGGAGGCGACCGGACAAGTGAGTAAACCAATACGCGTCCTACTGGTTGACGATGACGAAGATGATTATTTAATCATCCGTAACTTCATACAAAAAATCCATGATTCACCGTTCACACTAGAATGGACGGCGGACGTCTCAGAAGCCGCTAACATTATTACTGCCGAAGATCATGATGTATACCTGATCGACTACCGGCTTGGTGAAGCCAATGGCCTGGAACTGCTTGGTCGTTTCGATCTCGTACAGCGACCAGAGCCGTTTATCATTTTGACCGGTGCCGGAGACGAGCGTGTCGAGCGACGGGCAATGCGTATGGGCGTTGCCGATTACCTCGTGAAGGGAACACTTGATTCAGAGTTACTGTCCCGCGTACTGCATTACGCCTTGCAACGAAAACGGATCGAAGCCCAGCGCGTCGAGCAGCTAATGGAGATTAACCGCTCTAAAGATGAGTTCATAGCCCTCGCATCTCACCAGCTGCGTACGCCGGCGACTGCTGTTAAACAGTACGTTGGCATGATACTGGAAGGCTATGCTGGTGATATAACCCCTGAGCAGAAGCGTTTCCTACAAAGTGCCTACGATAGTAATGAACGCCAAATTCAAGTGGTTAATGACATCCTGCGGGTTGCTAAGCTTGATCTTAAAAAGATTGTACTCAAAAAACAGGACGTTAACATGTCTAAGCTGATTGAAAGTATCATTCACGACCTCATGTCGCATTTTAACAACCGCGACCAACACGTTCAGTTCGACAAGCCGGCTGAAGCCATTAGTGTTCCGGTCGATAGCGAATACATCCGCATGGCAATCGGTAATATTATAGATAACGCCAGTAAGTACACCCCGGAAGGCAAAAAAATCCATATTACCCTGCGTCAATCAAGCGCCAATAAGGTCGAGATAATCGTCGAAGACGAAGGGGTGGGGATTTCACCGGAAGGCATAAATAAACTGTTTAAGAAATTTTCCCGAGTCGAAAACCCGCTGTCCGTTAAAGTCGGCGGTACCGGCCTTGGCCTATACTGGGCAAATGAAGTTATTGAACTGCATGGCGGACAAATCACCGTTTCGTCTGTAGTAGATGAGGGTACGACCTTTGTAATCTGCTTGCCAGCTGAATCGAGCCATGCTAACGCCACACAACAAACAGCCGCCAGCCTGCAAGAGTAAGCATAAGCTTTACTATTATACAATTCACTAGCATGTGTGCCAATCACGTTATATAATACAGTCAGCTGTATGAGTGCTGCTACAACGTTACAACCGTATTAGCATCTTACGCATAAGCTTTTATACTGATTTTCGGCATCCGGCACAAACTCCGGTCACTGTGCGCCATCATATTCGCTTCTAGTTTACGGGCATACTCATCTTCCACACCGCCTACCCGTTTCATATAAAATACAACATAATTACAGAGGGTGTTCTTTATTATGCAAATGAATCTTACAACCGTTAATGATAAATACTTTTGGGCTTTCGCGGTCGACAGGCAACCGCCAGCTAAACGTTACATTCCATCTACTAAACCAAAGCGCAACCTGCATCGTTATTACATAACATCATGTTCCCAACAGGCAAAAGCATTTGGCGTTAAGGTAGGTATGAGCTACAGCGAGGCTAAATCACTGGTGCCCAACATGCGGGTTATCGTTTACAACCGATAGATCCTAGTCGTTAGCCGCGGAATCACTGCCAATCGCTATAGTAGCGCCTCCCATTTTCTGGGAGAAATAACTGTCATGGGAAATATATATGATGGCGCCGTGGTAGCCGGCCAAGGCATTTTCGAGTTCTTCGATACTCGGTAAATCCAAATGGTTTGTCGGCTCGTCTAAAATAAGCAGCAGGGGATCATTAGCCAACATGCGGATCAGCTGAAAACGTGCTTTTTGGCCGCCGCTCAGGCGGTGGATTGGCATATCGCCATCGGTGGCAGGATTGAACAAATAGTCGCTTAGCATCTGTTTTACGCGTTGGCCGCTAACCGCCTGACCTTTTTCATGAAGAACCTGCTCCAAGCCCTCACTCAGGGTAAGCGGCAGGTAGTGCTCGGCAATTTCCTGCTCGTAATTTCCAATAGGCAGCTCACGCTCGACCGCTACAGAGCCCTTGAATTTTTGACTCGTCAGCGGTGACGCCGCTGCCTGCGCCAGTACGGCTTGGATTAACGTTGTCTTACCAGCACCATTGCGCCCATGAAGTCGTAACCGCTCGCCTTCGTGTAAGCCAAACGAGATATCGATGAATAGCGGCTTGCCGTCGTAACCCAGGCTCAGTTTTTCGACCTGGACCAATAACCGGCTGGTGCTCGACTCTTTCGACCGGGTCCGGACGCGTATTGTCCGGGCTTTATACTTATCGTACGAGCTGGTCATTTTTTCGTTCATTGAACTGACCGAGTCCTGGTCTATCCAAAAAGATGGTTTTTCCAGACGCTCTAGTTCAGCCAGTTCACCGCGGGCCCGCTGTTCCTGCGATTTAAAACGTTTTATTGTACCGGGATCCCGCGACCGTTCTTTTAAGCGCTGGAAGCGAATAACATCTTCCTCGAGATTACGGATCCGTTTCTGGGTAATATCATATTCATTTACCTGGGCTGTCACCTGATTAGTATTAGTACGCAGGTAATCATCGTAGTTACCGCGGAAGGCATAGGCCTTACCGTCGCGGATCTCAACTATTCGGGTAACGTATTTTAAAACATCCCGGTCGTGCGTGATAACAACCACTGCTTCCTGGGCTGACTTCATCCAGTTGACGAATGCCTGCTTGGCCACATAATCCATATGGTTAGTCGGTTCATCAATAAGGGCAAGATGGCCGCGGGAACGCTGTACCTTAATAAGTTCGACCATCCGTTTCTGACCGCCACTCAGGTCACCGAGCGGGGTGTGTAACACTGTGGGGTCAATTTGATACGCTTCCAGGGCCTGGGCGATCTCATCCTCAAGCTGATAATAACCCAGTGAGCTAAAACGCTCTAAAGCATCACTGTAGGCCTGCATTTTATGCGTACTACTTCCCATGGATGCGGGATAGGTATCCAAAATATGAGCCAGTTCTTTATACTCCGGCAGGTCACCTTGGATATATTCCAGTACGGTTTTGTGCTCGTGTCCGTGCAATTCCTGGCGGCTGGTAACCAAAATTGAACCACGCTTGAGCGTTATATCACCGTCATAATCCTTATCGTTGCCGGCAATGATGCCGAATAGAGTCGATTTGCCGGTTCCGTTACGGCCAATCAGGCCCACTCTCTCGTTTTCTTCGATGTCAAAAGCCAGGTCCTGGTACAGGACCTTATCGCCAAAAGATTTATCATTAATACGTACGGATAACAGCATAACAAAGGTTTATTATAGCGTACCTCTGTCAATAAGATACGATATTCATCCTTTTAGCTATCCGGTAACTACTTTTTGGACCGCTTAGGAACCAGTTCAAATGTCTTGTTTGCCTTAAGCAACTCCCGCACTAAGCGCTCGAGATCGGCGGATTCCGGTGTCTGCTGGAGCGCGGGCGACTGAGCAATCTGATCGATTTCAGTAGCAACCGTTTCCAGATAATCACCTGAGCGGATACGTGCGTGCAACGGCAAATCATAGCCGTCTTGCTGGTCACGAACATAACGGGGTAGTACCTTATGAAAATGGTTCAACACCGTAACATGGCGTTTGATATTGTAAGTGCTCTTAATCATGCGATTCTCCCATAACGCTGACATATGTGTCTTGCGTAATGATTAAATGGTCAAGTAATTCAATACCGAGAAGGGCGCCGCCGCGAATTAACTGGCTTGTCACCTGCAGGTCTGCCTCGGTTGGCTCCAGTGAACCCGAGGGGTGATTATGGGCGACAATAACGGCTACCGCGCCATATTCTATGGCCGGCTGGAACACTTCACGGGGGTGAACGATATTCGCGGTCATACTGCCGACAGAAACAATTTCCTCTCGCACTACACGGTACCGGCTGTTGAGATACAGAGCGCGCATCTGTTCCTTCTGCAAATCTGCCATGCTCTTTACATGTTCGTAGGCCTGGCGGGCGGTTCGTACGACGACAGGCTTACCGGCACGGTTTTCATAAAATCGCCGACCAATTTCAAAACTGGCTATCAGCTGACAGGCTTTTGCCAGCGGCAAATCCAAAACCTCGCTCAAACGCAGGGCGTCCGTCTCTTCCATGATGGTCCGCTCGCCGTATTCTTTCAAAATGCGGTGCGCCATAGCCAGTACGTCTTCGCGTTTCGTACCAACACCAAGTAGTACCGCCACCAGTTCCGCCATGCTCAGGTCTTTCGGACCGTGCTGGACCAGTTTTTCGCGTGGTTTCTGGCTGTCTTCCATGTCGCGCACACGCAGTACATACTGCGAGCTGTCGTGAGATAATAGCACGTCAGTGTCACGCATGGCGTACTTACGGGGAGGTTGCATAGTTTTCATATGTTCACTATAACAAATTTCCGCCACAGAAACAGAAGAGACGGCAGGTACTGCCGTCGCGTTCATAAGTTTGTAACATTTGCCGGTGGCCTGAGGTGTTCTAGGCGACAGCATGGAAGCCCTCGCGAACCCCAACCAGCGTCCAGGTGTGTTCGCTGGTATCAAATTTCAGGCGAAAATCACGTGTTCCATCAGTCATATCAAAGATCTCAATGAGCTGCTGACCTTTATTAAGAATATAGCGTAGCCCGGATTCCAGAAAAGTGTATTCACGTCCTTCGTACTCCATGCGCTTTGGATAACCTTTAATGTTACGGTCATCGGTCCGGGTAGGGCGGAAGTACATGCCGGTTACGGCGACTTCCTGGTTAATGAGTTTTCGGGACGTGTTGGAAGTGTTAGATAAAACCATAATTCAAGCTCCTAAAAAGATAATAAATAGTGAAGAGAAGACGGAAAAGGTCACACAATGTACAGAGTAAAGGTGTAGTTCGTCCGTAAGCGAACCCGCCGTGTAAACCCAGATTGTATGTGCTTGAAAAAGGTATCGCAGTGACGCTTAACGTACCGTTGCCGGTAAGCCAGTGAGTATGCACCTTGTGAATGTGTATAAGCCTGCGGGTCGAAGGTCGGACTGTTTAAAAGCTTCTCAGCACCTGCATTGCTACCTTCTAGTATAGGCCGGTTTAAAAATGCTTCAATAGCTTCACAGTTATAAACCATCAGAGGGGCAGCTACGATTAACAGATACGTTTCGTTGTATATAAAACTATATAAAAGAGCCCCTCATGCGGGGCTCTTATCTGCGGCGGTTCATAGTGCGCTACGCCTGGTCGGTAACTTCATCGCTATGCTTACTGCGCATTTCTTTGAGTTTCGCGATAGCTTTGTCGTCAACGTCAGTATTGTCGGCCTGCTGTTTGATTTGCTTGGCTTTATCCATTAAACCCATATGCATGTCCTCCGTTACTTTATAACTGTCCTATCGTACCAAGCCAGCGAAAGGCCGTAAGTTAAATATGGTACATGCCGGTGGCAGCAACGGGGATATACTCCGGGTTAGTATGAAGATTGGCGTGATATCAGACACTCACAATAAAACCCAAGCGGTCGGCCAGGCGTTTTCGTTGTTCAAACAACATGGCGTAGCCCATGTACTGCACTGCGGAGACTGGACTAAACCAGCCGCTGTCCAGTACCTCGCGGAGACGGCCCAGGCCTTCGGCATACCGGTCACGGGTGTCCTCGGCAATAATGACCTGGAGGTGGGTGAATTCCTGCGTTACGCCTCAACCCGGCAGGAACTCGAGTTGCATCAAGGAGTTTTTAGGGGTACATTCGACGGTCGAAACGTCATAATGTACCACGGCCACCATAAACCGACCCTGCGGTCGGTACTGGCCGAGCCGTATGACGTGTTGCTGCTCGGGCACAGCCACAAGCCGCGGTATGACCGCCTGGACCAGAAAATCATTCTCAACCCCGGCTCGACTGCTTTTGCCATACCCCGCAGTAAAGCCTGGCAGGCGTCAGTGGCAATTTATGACAGCCAGGCGCATGAAGCGGAATTCATCTATTTCGCGCCAAACGTAACAGCGTAACCAGCCATGTAATACCAGTACTGGCGAACCGGGATCACAGTATTGCAGTACTAGCTAAAACAGATGCTTAAGGCGCTCGCCGGCGCTCGCTTCGTGCCCCCCGGCGCAGGCAGCCGGGTCAGGCTTTTGGTTGTACTCGCCGGCGGTGTCGGGAACGGTTTTAAACTGCCGGTCCAGTACCGATTGGTCTTCGCTGCCGTAACTTATCAGCATCCGATCCTTATCGCTGATGACCTGGTTGGCAATTGAGGTCAAACCGGTCAAATTTTCACCGTTCAGCACAATATTCAGCTGCTTGTCGCCGTCCGGCACATACAATATGTCGAGGCTGCGTATAAAGTCCGGACCTATGGACCAGCCCAGGTTATTAAAGAAGTCACCCCATGTGACAGCGTCATCATGGATATGAATAACACCGTTTTCCTCATCATGCATGTGCGTGCGGGCCTGCGGCGTGGTGCCATGCAGGCTGCATACTTTAACCTCCTCATAGTACTGGGGATTTTCAAATTCTTCTCGCTGTCCGTTAATGTAAACCGCGAAGTTGGCATGATAGTGGGTTTCGTGCGGGTTGTACGTTATAAAGCGGATGCCGAGCAGCAGTACCGCAGCCGCCAGGACGCCGTAAGCCAAAAAAGCCCATTTTGTAGTCACTATGGACCGTATATGATCAGATTGGTCGCATTCTTCAGACATAAAAACCCTCATTAGTGTTAACCCCATAATAGCAATAAAGGGACCGTTACTCTATACGAGCCAGCCCCTTTATTACACTGCGAGTTATATACTAATAGCCATAGGACATGCCGGTCGAACCAGCTTCCGGCCAGAGCGATTGCATCATCTTCTGTCCCTTGGCGCTCAATCGGATCCAGGCACCGCGGCCAGCGCTCCGGCTCATAACAACCAGGCCTTTATGCTGCAGGGAAGTGACAATGTGCCGCAGGCGGGAACCATCGAGGTTGAGTGTTTCGGCCAGCTCCATAAGGTCTTCTTCGCCGTTTTCACCGACTTCCTGTAGTACCAGGCTATAATCTTCAGGTAATTCAATGTGTTGCATAGGCGTTCTCCTTTATTAGTTAACGCTTTCAGCATACGTAAGCAAACTTAGAAGCGGCTTGGAGAAGCCGTAAAACCCTACTGGTTACTGTTATTAGCCGGGGCAGGCGGCGTCATGAGCTCCTGCAGGTAGGCCTGAATATCACTGAAGTCATCGATGCCGGCGGCCGGGATAAGCGTAGACTGTCCGCGGCTGTTAGTGTAGCTCTTCAGCAAGTTTTTTCCGTTGACATCATTAAGTCCGACTGACGTGATACTGTTTGAGGGGATCTTCTTACTCAGCTCAAACAGGCGGCGTACTTCGCTGGTTTTAAAATCCGTCTTAACGTTGTTACCGAAGCTGTCGAGCAAGCTGGCGACCTTAATCGGGTTCAAGGCCACGCCGGCACTGGCTGCTTTCTCCTTAAGAGCTACCAGCATGAGCCGCTGGTTGGCCGTCCGGGTATAGTCCGACTGAGCGTAGCCGTAGGAGCCGTAGGCGTCACCGCGGGCCCGGGCCAGGTTAAGGGCGGTCTGGCCATCCAGATGATGTTTGCCATTGGTCAGATCGACCAAGGGAGCTTTGTACGATTTAGAATAGTCCCGGCTTGGGTCATACAAGCCGCGGGCATCCGAGCTGGCTATAGTGACGTCGATTCCGCCCACGGCGTCGACCGCCTCTTTAAAAGCTGTATAGTTAATTAACGCGTAATAATTGATATCGATGCCGAAGTTCTCGCTTACGACTTTTTCCAGCAATCCCATGCCGCCTTCGGCGTAGCCGTTCTCGCTAAAACCGTCCTGTTCGCCATCCGGATAGGCTTCGTTGATCTTAGCATAGCCATTGTCGGGAATATCGACGTACAGGTCGCGGGGAATGCTCAGCATAAAGGCCTTATTATTCTTCGTATCAATACTAATAAGCATGATGGAATCAGTAAGTTCGGCACCGTTATGGCCGGCGTCATCGGCGGAATTGCCGGCTACCAGTATATTAACGCGGCCGACGTCTTCGCCATTTAGTTTATCCTGCTGCAACAGGCCGAACAGGTTGCCGTTGAATGTCTTAGACGCGTTAATAAGCACCTTAACACCCAGGAAACCGCCAATCAGCAAACCGACGACCAAAAGGACCATAAGAACCTTCTTAAACCGTTTCTTCCAGGCCGGAGCGGCCTTAGTGTCGCCAGGAGACATATCTGCTCCCGCGCCAGCCGGGGTGTAGTAGGGCTGCGGCAGAGTTGTACCGATCGGCGGAAAAGCGGCGGCTTGTGTTTGCAGGGCTTCGGGAACACTGGTATCGATTTGACGGCTTTGAGCTGTGCGTTTTGAAAACATACTTCGCTCCCATTATGACATATTGACAACACTGTACCAACCAAAACTGAAGACTGGCTTGCAAAATTTTTTATAGCTCATAGCGCCAAAACCCGGCACACTGGCGCCATATGGCACAGCAATTCATCCACCGGCAGAAAATTGGCAAAGGCTACCGTTACATACTGAACGACGAAGCCGTCACCGACAAAGATATACTAAGCTACTGCAAATTCTTAGGGATCCCTCCCGCCTGGCAAGACGTACAGATCGCCAGAAACCGGCGCGCCAAGATACTGGCCACGGGCGTTGATGGCGCCGGACGGGTCCAGTACATTTATAATCCGGCGTTCCGGGCCAAACAGGAGCAGGCTAAATTTGAACGCGTGCTGCGTTTCGCGCGGGCCCTGCCGCATATGCGCCGGGTGGTCGATAGAGACCTCAGGCGGCGTAAGCTGGACTACCCAAAGGTAATGGCGACTATTATCTCCATCATGGATCAGACATATATCCGGGTCGGTAACGATACCTACGCCAAGGAGCATAACAGTTACGGACTCACTACGCTGCGCTCCAGGCACACCACCGTGTGTGGCAACACAATTGTGTTTGATTTTATTGGTAAGAGCGGCAAGCACCATGTCAAAAGGATAGAGGACCGGACTTTAGCCCGAATAGTCCGGCAGCTGGACAACCTGCCCGGCTATGAAGTGTTCAAATACTACGACGACAACGGCGGCCTCAAAGATGTTAAAAGTAGCGATGTAAATAACTACATCAAAAGTGTCATGGGCGAAGAATTCAGCGCCAAGGACTTCCGGACGTGGGCCGGCACGCTGATCGCCAGCTCGGAACTGGCCGCTTCTTCGAGAGACGAGGAGCGAGCGGAGTCCGAACGGGAGCGCAAAAAAGCCGTCACGGTATGCGTGCGTAAAGTTGCCAAAAAGCTCGGCAACACGCCGGCTATCGCACGCAGCAGCTACATAGACCCCCGCATTATTAAAACCTTTATGGACGGGGACGATTTGCGCAAAGTCTGGGGTACTGTCAAAAACATGAAACAGCAGAAAGGCAGCGAATATCTGAGTCCTGACGAGCGCTGCGTATTATCTGTGCTCGAAACGACCGTCAGTTAAGGTCGAACGTCCGGTAAACCCCTTGTTGCGTACCGACTCTGAACACCTCGGATATTGTCCGGTTCTCAACTACAGCGCCGATACAGAGGGCAAGGGTGCCGTGGGTGACAATAAGTACCGATTCATAAGGCTGCCGCCGCAGCCAGCTGATAAAATCTGCAACCCGCGCATAGGTATCCTCCAATGATTCACCGCCGTTAAAACGAGCATTCCATTTATCCGGCGCGCGCTCAAGGGCTACCAGCCAGTCAGTCACGGGTTGGTTCTCGAACCCGGTTTCGTTTTCATTAAGCCGTTTATCAGCCGCAATGGGGAAGCCACGGTCGCCGACAATAATCTCGGCAGTTTGGAGGGTTCGCGGCAGCTCAGACACGAATACACGGTCTAGGATTCGCGAACTTAACTGGTCGCGCAGCCCACTAGCTTGCTGTATGCCGAGGTCGGTGAGGTGCACGTCAACTGCCGGATCCGCATTGCAGATACCCGCCACGTTATAGTTTGTCTCACAATGGCGCACGACATATAACTTCATGGCTTCATCATACCATCGCGAGGCTGTTAATTAGTTTACTGATAGACTTTGGCGAGTTTCCCATACTAACCACTACATAACCAAGGAGTTTCTCATGGCAGACCTATCGGCGAAGCGAGTAGCGATTGTAGTTGATGATTATTTCGAGCAACCTGAATTTACCGGCCCGCGCGACGCGCTGACTGAAGCCGGTATCGTAGTTGATGTGATTTCTACCGGCGGCGGCCAAATTCACGGCCTGAACCATGTCGAGGTGGGCGAGACGTTTGATAGCGACATGACGCTGGATGAAGCACAGCCTGATACCTACGATGCCGTGATCTTCCCGGGTGGTGCCGTTAACGCTGACGCCCTGCGTGTTAATAAAAAAGCGCAGGCGTGGGTAAGACAGTTCCTGGAGGAAGGCAAACCGGTAGCAGCCATCTGCCACGCCCCATGGTTGCTGGCTTCAGCCGGGGTATTACAGGGTAAAACCCTCACCAGCTGGCCCACCATTCAGGACGACCTCACGAACGCCGGCGCGACATGGGTTGACGAAGAGGTTCACGTAGACGGCAACCTCATTACCAGCCGCCAACCGGACGACGTGCCGGCTTTTAGCAGGGAAATTATCAGCGCGCTCAGCGCGCAGTAAATAAGGAGTTTTATTATGGCTAAATACGACAAAGCAGCCCAGGAAAAAATCGGTAAGGTTATGGAAGAATTCAAAGAAGGAAAACTAACACAGGGTCCCAAAGGCGGTAAAGTGACCGACCGGAAACAAGCGGTAGCCATTGGCATCAGCGAGGCACGCAAAGAAGGCGATAAAGTACCGAAGCAAAAGGGCTGATTAGCTTAATCAGCCCAGCTGGCGATAAGTTTTTTCTTATCGCCAGCCTTAGTTATTTCAGCGTCAAGGTCTTCGGAAATTTTTTCCACCTCAGACTCAAACTCAGGGTAGACCTCATCCAGGTAGTCAAAACGGGCATCTTCGTCCTCGATCTTCTCAAACTTAGCCAGTTGCGGCTTCGTAAGCTTGGCAACCAGCTTATTACCAACCCGCAGCTCAAACTCACCAATAACGGCGTCAAGTGTCTTTGCGCTGCCTTTGCCGTCGAGGCCTTGTTTAGTTAGCCAGGCGTTATCAAAATCAACTGCCATGAGTCTTGTCTCCCTTAATGAGGTTCATTATACGCACCAGCTACGGAGAAGCCACCTCTCATCTCCATTTTCCCCGGGTGTACTCTTAAGGTTTTTATAAATATGGGGAACCAATCCGCTAAGAGACGGGGAAGTATGCGGCCATCGCGGCCTCAGTTATCGCATGGAATGTAGCCTGGGTGTCAGCGTTATCGCCCACGCCATAACCGGTATAGGTATAAATAGTCAGAACAATGGTCTTTTTGCCGTTAGAAATAATTGCCACATCATGCATAAGGCCCTCCAGCCAGCCAGCCTTGTGATATACCGTATACCCGGTACCGTATTGCTGGACGCTGCCAACAATGTAGTCCTGCTTAATAGACTGTCCCATGTAACTCAAAAGTAATTGCTTATGCTCTGAATCGACGAGCTTGCCGGTATAGAACTGTTGCATGAGGCGGGCCATGTCGGCCGGAATAAAGGTGTTCACATCAGGATCATAATCCGTCCAACCCAGGCGGGTCATATAATCCGCCAAGGTCTCATGAGTGAGGTAACCGTTTAAGGCTTCCCAGGCGGCGTTATCACTGTTGACAACCATATTTTTGAGTAATGTCTGTACCGAAATACCGCTGATCTTATCGGTCAACGATATATCACCGCTTTCCACTTGGCGCAGTACGGCGATAGCCGTAATAAGTTTCGCTGTGCTGGCTCCGGTAAATGTACCGTTATCACCTAGAGACGTAATAGCTCCATCGGATACGTCAACCGAAGACACGGCGATATCCTGGCCGGTATGTTCAGCAATTATTTTATTTACAGTCGTAGCGTATGTATCCATTCGGGCTTTCTGGGCTGCGGCAGCAGCCTGCGCGGCCGCCTCGGCTGCACGTTGTTCGGCGGCATTACTGAGAGCGTGGATGACCCCGCTTGACGAGTTTACACCAAACAGCAGAAAGTAACCGCCTAACAGGGCGACAAGGGCCATAACGATAAAACGACGTGACTTACGGCTTGGGCCAGCCACGTGAGGTACGCCTGGCGTAATAGGTCGATGCCACTGCGCGGGAATAGAACGGGCGTCCGGCGTCCGGGTGGAGCGCTGGTCATTCATACGGCTAAAATCAGGAATGTTGCTGTATAACATAGGCTTCAGTGTACCGACCGGTTATTAAAGTAGCCTTAAAGGTCATCTTTGGCAGCCTGGCCAGGTACTTTTACTGTTTATTTTGGTTGCCTATATACGATTGTACCTTAAAACGCGCTTATGAAAATAAAAATATCCGCTTCAGCGCAAATAAGCACTACGGTGAGTGTTACCGGTTCCACCGCCTATTGACGGCAGTCTGATATATTGGGCCGCTTTCGGCGAGAACGATCAGTTTGCGCTTATAAGAAATTAAGCCGCGATCGGCAGGGTCGAGATAGACTCTTGATCCGTTCGTGCTATCGAGATCCTGTAAATGGATATAGCCCCGCAGTGCCCCGAAGTGCAACCCCAAGTGTCGGCGACTCACCGTAGAGGATAACCCCAGTTCAGGAGTGGCGTCTGTGCCACGGCCAATAACAACCGAACCTCGGGAAAGCGTTCGGTACCTGTCTAGGCCCGCGAGCGCAATGCCCGACTCATGGCTCACGCCGCTGTCAAGCAATATAGCAGCTTCCGGTTGCTCAGCGCTCAAATTCCGGACGATATACAGGCTGTCGGGATTCGGGACTTCGCTCTCTGGCTGGGTAAAGTCCTCGGTGGCAAGTTGAGACATTTCCAAGATGTCTGAACCAAGCTTCATATATATCGGCCGTCTCGGGTTGGGCAGTAATTCCAACTGGCCACTGTCATCAAGAGCAGAGCTGTTAAAATTCATAAGGTTTATTTCATACATGTCCGGCAATTTTGCCTGTACTGACTCCGCGCTCATATAGTTTATTATACCATAAATATTCTTTTGCGACAATTTATGGTGGCATTTTATTGATTATTGCCATTTTTTGTCGCTTATGTCATAATGGTAACTAAGATTTGACGCCCCGCGTTAGCTAGGAACCACGACGCACGGGCGCTTTTTTATGAAGAGCAACTAATCAACGGAAAACATTATGGCCCAAGCAAACCAAGACCCTACTAAAATTCGTAACGTCGCTATTATCGCCCACGTCGACCATGGCAAAACTACGCTTGTCGACGGACTTTTAAAACAGTCCCAAACTTTCCGTGACAACCAGGCCGAGATGAGCCAGGAGCTGATTATGGACAGCGGCGACCAGGAACGCGAGCGCGGCATTACCATTACCGCTAAAGTTACCGCTGTACAGCACGGCGACTACCGGGTGAACATCATCGACACGCCAGGCCACGCCGATTTCTCGGGTGAGGTCGAACGCACACTGAACCTGGCCGACGGCTGTTTGTTGATCGTCGACGCCCAGGAAGGCCCGATGCCGCAGACCAAATTCGTGCTTACCAAGGCCCTGGCCAACGGATTGAAGCCGATCGTCGTCATCAATAAGATCGACAAGCCTGGCGCCCGCATCAAGGATGTCGAGAACGAGCTGTCCGACCTGTTCTTAGAGCTGGCTGTTCATGAAGACCAGTTATTCTACCCGGTTTACTACGCCATTGGCCGCGCCGGAAAAGCCTGGAAACAACCGCCGGCAGACGCCGAAGGGGAAGACGCTGACCTCAGCGTTATCTTTGACGCTATTATTAACGAAATTCCTGCTCCAAGCGTAGAGCTGGACAAACCATTCCAGATGCTCGTCACCGCGCTGGCCTGGGACAACTTTAAGGGTAAGTACGCCATTGGCCGTATCACCCGTGGCCGCGTTAAGGGCGGTGATCAGGTTATACTCTGCAAGAAAGACGGTTCACAGACTAAAGCCAAAGTGGAACTGGTATTCATGAGCCACGGCGTATCAAAGTTCGAAGTGCCGGAAGGCGTCGCCGGTGACATCGTACAGCTCACCGGTATCGCTGACGCCAAAATCGGTGAAACTATTGCCGATGCGAGCAATCCTGAAGCTCTGCCAGTCCTTGAAGTTGAAGCACCAACCCTGCAGATTTTCCTCGGGCCAAATACCAGCCCCTTCAAGGGCCAGGAAGGCGAGTTTAACACCAGCCGCCAGATTGGCGACCGTTTGCAGAAAGAACTGGAAACTAACGTCGGCCTGCGCGTTGAAGACGAAGGCATTGGCTTTAAAGTTTCCGGCCGCGGCGAACTGCATCTCTCCGTACTAATTGAAACGATGCGCCGTGAAGGTTTTGAATTCGAAGTCGGCCGGCCGCAGGTTGTTACCGTCCAGCAAGATGGCCAGACTATGGAACCAGTCGAAGAACTGATCATTGAAGTACCAGCCGAACACGTCGGTGCCGTTCAGATGGAGCTCGGCCAGCGCCGCGCCGCCCTTAAGGAGCAATTCGCCAGCCCAAAGGGCGTGACAAAGCTCGTGTACGAGTTGCCGACCCGCGCTTTGCTTGGTCTGCGCAACACACTGCTGACCAACACCAAGGGAACTATCGTCATGAACAGCCTGGTGACCGGCTACCAGCCGCTTGGCGCCGCCTTGCAGCAGCTGCGTAACGGCGTACTCATTTCCTACGAAACCGGCGTTACCACGCCATACGCTCTCCAGAATGCCGAAGCCCGTGGTACTACTTATGTCGGTCCAGCCGAAAAAGTTTATGCCGGACAAATCGTCGGTCTCAACACCCGCCAAGAAGATATGGAGATTAACGTCTGCAAAGCTAAACACCTTACCAACATGCGCTCCAGCTCATCCGATGGCGTCGTCCAGTTGACACCACCCGTAATCTTCAGCCTGGAAGAGTGCCTTGATTTCATTGAAAACGACGAGCTTTTGGAAGTAACGCCAAAATCGCTTCGCCTCCGCAAGCGCGAACTCGACCCCAACAAGCGCAAGCGCGGCAACAAATAAACCGTTAGCGCATATCCTTCAGAAAACGAGTAAAAGTACGGGCGCCGAACACAATTTGCGAGCCGATCATATAAGCATGTCCCGAAACGGCTACACACTGGTTGTATGCGCCCTCGATAACGCTATCAGCTTGGGCGACAACCGGGTCGGTTCGGGCGTAGCGCGATAAAATACGTCGCCGGTGTCCGGAATCAAACTGCCGTAACGACGTTTGGCACTGGCGTACCGAATCAATAAAAGCAGGAGCGTGCCGGTAGTAGTAACTGCCAATAGCGGCCGGGCGATTGACCTTACCGGCTATAAGCACGCAGCCGACCAGTTTATCCTTACGCGCAGCATAAGCATTGATTACAGCGGAAGCGCCGGCACTGGCACCGACGAGAGCCACCGGCGAGCCTTCGGCCAGTAGTTCGTCGATTCGGCGCAGCAAACGGACCTGTTTGGCTTCCCATGGCTCGCCGTCAGCCCAGCACATACGAACCACTTCGGCGGAAACACCCCACAGGCGCCATGTATTGACGGCGGCCTGCTGCCCACGCACCCGATTATCACCGAGTCCAGGAATATATATACAGTGCAGTTTTCGTGACATCCAGATCAGCATAGCATGTTACTTGCGATACTACAGTAAGGCTACAGGCATGCTTGACCCATAAAATTAATTCAAGTGCTTATGCTTTTAGAGTACAATAGGCAGAGATGACTACCGTTTATTACAATGCGGTCAAAGATGCCGCCGTCAGTATTGCCGACACGCCAAAAAACGGATCGTGGATCTCCGTTATGGGGCCGGATGTCAGCGAGCTCGATCAACTGGCCGGCAACTACGGCCTGGACCGTGACCTTCTCGGTGACGCCGTCGACATTTATGAGGCACCCCGTATCGAAAAAGATGGTAACAATGTATACGTTTATACGCGTTATTGTTACCCGGAGGGCAGGGAAATCGCTACCGAGCCGCTATTGCTGGTACTGACACCTGACTATCTTATAACCGTTATGCGGGCCGATACTACGATCCTCAACCGCTTCACGAGCGGCCGGATCATTACTACTACGACGCAGAAAACCCGCCTGTTATTACAGATACTCGAAGAAATTAACCGCTCCTACTTGCTGCAGATGAACCGTGTTTCCAAACAGATCCTGCGCATGCGGGCCTTATTGAGACAATCACAGATCAGTAACCGCGACTTCGTAGGCATGATCGAGCTGGAAGAGGACCTTAACGAATTCGTCTCCGCGCTCGTACCGCAAGCCGCCTTACTATCGGCTTTTACCTCAACGAAGTATTTCCGCTTATACGAAGAGGATAAAGAGCTTATCGAAGATTTGACGCTCGAGGCCCGTGAGCTCACTGAACTGACCAAATCACGCCTGCGTACACTGGTAAACATCCGCCAGGCATATGACGCTATCGCCACTAACAACCTGAACCAGACTTTCAAACGCCTGACCAGCATCGCCATCTTCATGTCGATACCAACCCTGATCGGTGGTTTCTGGGGCATGAACGTGGCGGTACCGTTCCAAAACTACGAGCACGCCTTTACCTTGGTGGTCTGTTTTGCCATCGCCTGCGTAACGGTGGCGGTTTGGTTCTTCCGGTCTAAGAAGTGGTTTTAAGCCTACAGCAGACGCGCCCAAAGTAGTAGCATGTAACCATGCAGAGCCGCTCATACATGAAGGTCTTTACTGCTATTGACATAAGCGCTATTACACCCGCTGTCAAGAGGGGTTTGAATCCAGATTATACCAAGCCCGTTACCGTACATGTTTACCGTTACTGGTCGGTAGGCGTCAGCAGATTGGTTTGCGTCAGAATGGACTGGCCGGTAGCGCTGGTTGGCGGCGTAATGGAGTACAGGTTGCGGTAATCACGGTCAAAGAAAGGCAGGAAGTTGGGACTAGCCGCCGATAAGGTCTGCATGTTGATATTGTCGTAGTCGAATATCACCAGCTTGCCGCCACTAACGTAGCTAACCCGGTGGCCGTCCATCCAAACCGCGTGGCTTTGCGGAGCGTCGAGCGGCTGAGAAGTAGCGTAGGTATAATTTTTATCAGTTTCAGCATCAAAAATGGCAAAGCTTGTGGCGTTCTCGATCATCACGAAACGGGTATTACTGGAAAAGGCCAGGTAATTAGGCGCGGTTACCCGCAGCACCTGCACCGGTACCAGATTCTGTATTTTGCCGGTTTTGCGGACTGCCTGCGGGTTGCGGAAGACATAAACCTTGTTATCTACGCTCGAGCCAACGGCAACATACCAGTCACCGTCGTATTGCGCCAAGTCAAGTAAGTAGGGGCCGCCAGCCGCATGGTCGCGGATTTTGTAGGTAACGTCACCATCTTTAAGCATCGTTAGTACTTTACCGGCTGGAGCGTCAGTTTCCGTAGCATACAGCAGGATGTCCTGGCCATAGGACTTGAAGGCCAGGACGTTGGTCAATTCCGGTGTTACCGTAGCGGGATCATCCAGATCAACCGAGCTGACAGTCTTAGCGGACGGGTCGGAGAGATAATATTTATCAAACTTCTTGTCGTGTAGTGACAAGACCTGGCCGGGGTTAAGCTTTAAAGTCTTGGTCAGGTTTACCGTTTTAGCGGCGTCAGTGCGGTCTACTAAGATGTACTCCGTGCCGCCGGCGAACGCGTGCTGCAGCACCGCGTGCCGGTTATCGGTCGACCACTCTGTAAGCTGCCAGCTTTGTCCGTCGCTATCCGGGCTGCTGATGACGCTGTCCGGTAGGGAAAGCGCCGTGACATCCTCGGTAACCGCCTTTGGATCACCCAGGTCGTGGACTTCAAAGACCTGCGTGCTGCCAACCTGCTGCGTCAGTAACCAGCGCCGGTCGGGACTCTGGGTGGCTAAGCCGGGAAGCGAGCTGAAATTCTTAAGCGGCGTAGCCGTAAGATTATTCGGGATTAACAATGGGTAGTCATAGCGGACAACGCTGCCGCCCGTGACATTGACGGTGCGCTGCCATGTACGGTAGTCTTTGCGCTTGATGTCCAGCTTGTAGGTGCCTTCAGCCAGCTGGAGGCGGGTATTGGTCGTGTCTTTATACTCTTTGCCATCAAGCAAAATCTGCGCGTCACCCGGCTGTGACGAGACAAAGACCAGGCCGTTCTGGACAACCTGGCCGTCCTTACCCAAACCAAAGCCGTACGCCTGGTAGAGCAGGATTACGGTGGCGACAAGTATACCCAAGCCAATCAAAACATATCCGATTACCAGTCGGATCATATGCTTGCGGTGTTTACGTGGGTCGAGAAAATCCATAAAGAGTTACCTATATAGTACCACTAGTACCTGGGCGCACGCTTAAAAAATGCTGTGTATAAATCCGCTTGCGGTTATAAAGCACAAGCGCTACTATATGTTAGAAGACCGCTTAAGTAAGTAGGACAAAAACACAGGGATATGGCAAACAATAGTAACACTATAGAGATTAACGGCAAGCGCTACGACGCGATCACCGGCAAGCAGCTCAGCGGCATATCTGCTCACGCAGTACACAGTAATGCTCCGGCGAAAGGTAAATACGTAGACGGCTTCCACCGCGTCAGTAAATCAGCGGCTGGCGGCACTACCGTCCTTAAACCACTGCCCAAAAAAGCAGTGAAGACACCCGCGAAAGTCAGCACCCCTAGAGTACGTGCTACCGCGAAGCATGCTGCCGCCCATAAACCGCAGCCAGCTAAAACGCTGATGCGCAGCGTCGTTAAAAAGCCCCTGATCACCGCGCCATCGGTTATAAAAGCCCAGGCCCGGACAGACATCTTGGCTACAATCCCTCAGCACACAATTACACCAAAGCTTTCCCAGCACCTAATTAATCCGCAGCGCCAGAAAAAGGCCGCTCAAATGATCAAGAGCCCGCAGATTGCCCGTTACGCGCCGGCTACGACAGTAAAGGCAATCGCCCAGCCAGCCAACTCGCTGCATGCGGCCGTCCGGCGGCCGGCTAGGCACTCCATAGATGCCATCCAAACATCTCTCCAGCATGCCAAATCAGCTAAAGCCGTACCGGTGATACCCGTCGTGCCAACTCGTGCCACAGCTCCGAAAAAAGACATTTTCGCCGAGGCTTTAGCAAACGCGACCAGCCATGAAAACGTTCACCATACCAAGAAGGCCGCTTCCAGCCGGCGCAAGCGCCTGAGCGGCGTTCTCAGCATCGCTGTCTGCCTGTTGGTTATCGCCGGTTTCCTAGCCTACGTGAACACGCCAGCCCTCACTATGCGCGTAGCCTCTACCAAAGCTGGTTTCTCGGCAAAACTTCCTAACTACAGTCCCGCCGGATTTAATTTTGGCAATCTGAGCTATGGCCCCGGTAATGTAACCGTTAGCTATAAAGATAAAGCCGACACGGACCGCTCATACAACATAACCCAGCGGGCGTCTAACTGGGACAGCCAGGCGTTGCTTAGCAACTTCGTGGCAACCGCCAATAAGGCTTACCAGACATACCAGCAGGCCGGCCGCACCGTCTACCTGTATGGCAATAATACAGCGACATGGGTAGACAGCGGCGTCTGGTACACCGTTGACGGTAACTCAGCGCTCAGCACTAACCAGATCCTCAATCTGGCAAGCAGCTTGTAGCATTTCACCCCTGTTTGTGGCATACTTTGATGTATGCCTGAAATACGTACACGTTTCGCTCCCAGCCCGACTGGTTATCTGCATGTTGGCGGTATCCGTACCGCCTTGTTCGCCTGGCTCGTCGCCCGGCAAACCGACGGATGTTTTATACTGCGTTTTGAAGATACCGATAAAAAGCGCGAGGTCGAAGGCGCCCGTGACCATTTAATGGCAAGCCTGTTACAACTTGGCCTGGTCTATGACGAAGGCCCTGATATTGGCGGCCCCTATGGTCCGTATATTCAAAGCGAACGTCTGGACAGCTACCGCGCATGGGCGGGGAAGCTGATCGACGCCGGGCGGGCCTACGCCGACCCGTATACGCCGGAACAGGTACAGGGTTTCCGCGAGCTGGCACAAAAGGAAAAACGGCCGTTTTTATTCCGCGACCACCGACCCGAGAACCCGCCGGTTTGGGACGAAACTATGCCGCTGCGTTTTAAATCGGATCCCAAGCAATACACCCGTACTGATGCGGTGATGGGCACATTAACTACCGGCCCGGAGACGATAGATGATTTTATTCTGATTAAAAGCGACGGCTATCCTACCTATAACTTCGCGCATGTTATTGATGATTACGAAATGAAAATCAGCCATATTATCCGCGGCCAGGAATTTCTCTCGAGCATTCCCAATTATCTTAACCTGTACGAAGCACTGGATATTACGCCGCCAGTTATGGCAACAATGCCGCACGTCCTCGGCCCCGATGGCAAAAAGAAACTTTCAAAACGAGATGGTGCCAAAGACGTCCTCGATTATATCCGCGAGGGTTATCTGCCGGAAGCACTCGTCAATTTTATAGCCTCACTGGGCTGGAATGACGGCACCGAACAGGAAATTTTCAGCCGCGACGAATTAATCCACACCTTCAGCCTCGACCGGGTACAGCGCAGCGGTGCCCGTTTCGACGAGCAGCGGTTACTCTGGATGAACGGCCATTACATCCGCGCGCTCAACCTCGATGACCTGTTCGGGCGCGTCTCCGCTTTCTGGCAACCGGAAGCCGGGGCGTATGGCGATGACTACAAAAAGCAAGTACTCGGCCTGGTGCAGGAACGCCTGAAATACTTCGCTGAACTGCCGGCCTTGACGCAGTTTTTCTTTACGGACCTGCCGGTTGAACCTGAACTTATCGAGGGCCATAAACAGTTGAAAAAAGTGGACCGTGAAATGCTCCGTGAACTGCTGGTATCAGTCCGTGAAAACTTAGCCGGCAGTGACTTCAGCGTCGACGACCTGACCAGCCGGTTGAACCAGTTACTGGAGAGTAGCGGCCAAAAACCGGCGGTCCTATTTAGTCTTATCCGTATCGCTACGACCCAAGCCCCGGCAAGCCCCGCGCTGGCGGAAACGCTAGCCGTTCTCGGCAAAGACCGCAGCCTGGCCCGGATCGATACCCAGATCGCGGCTATGCAGCCCGGTGACTCGCTGTAAATTATCATAAGCGAGTTTGTGAATAGCATAAGCGTTGTTACAATAGAGGTATGATTGACGACTTTAAACGTCCGCCGGCACCAGAACCAGCGCGGACGGATTTCAATAGCTGGAGAGCGCAGCCCATCCGTATACAGCCCGAAGCAGAATCGGCGTTACCGCGACCAACAAATGATCCGGCCGACCCGTTCGCCGTCCATCCGGCGCCAGCTGCCGAACCGGAGACCTTACCGGTACATAGCGGCCAGCCCATCACGGCAGGACAGCTCGCCGTCGATGATACCTTAGAACTGCTGCCCGAACACGCGACACCAGATAAAAAGACCGGCCTTAACGCGTTACTCGCATGGCGCCCGACTAAAAAACAGGCCATTATCATAGCCGCGGCTTTCCTTGTCCTGGCCGGTGGCGGTACCGCTTTCGCGCTTTCACGCAAAGAGGAAAAGCCGGCAGCTCCAGTGGCAGCCGTAAAAACCCCGGCACCCGCGCCGAAGCCCATCGTTTCGCCGCTTACCGGCTTGACGGTCACAGCCGAACAGCAGGCCCGTCCAGTCACCGGCGTGATGGTTGAAAACAGTCCCGACGCCCGGCCGCAGTCAGGACTCGACCAGGCTGGCGTGGTATTCGAAGCCATCGCCGAAGCAGGCATCACCCGCTTTCTGGCCCTCTATCAGGAAACAAACCCAGGTGTCCTGGGTCCTGTCCGCAGCGCGCGGCCGTATTACCTGGACTGGGCCATGGCGTTTGACGCCAGCTACGCCCACGTCGGCGGCAGCCCCGACGCTTTGCAGCGTATTAAGGATATCAGCGTTAAAGACCTCGACCAGTTTTATAACAGCGGAGCCTACCATCGTATATCGACCCGTTACGCTCCGCACAATGTCTACACCAGTATCGACTCGTTAACGGCCGTCGAAACCGCTAAGGGCTGGACTCAGAGCAGTTACGCGTCACTGCCGCGTGCCAGCAAAGAAGCGCCAGCCCAGACGCCAACTGCCGCGTCAATTAACATGGCGATATCCGGGCCGACCTACAACGTGCATTATGATTACGATAAGGCCAGCAACAGTTATAAGCGCAGCGAGGGTGGAGCGGCCCATGTCGACAATGAAACTAAACAACAGCTGTCGCCCAAAGTCGTAATCGCCCTGGCCACGCCATACTCACTGATGAGCGACGGTTATCACTCGCAGTATCAGACAACTGGTTCCGGCAAGATGTATATCTTCCAGAACGGCATTGTCACGCCAGGCACCTGGAGCAAGGGACAGCCAAAAGACCAGTTCGTCTTTACCACCGACGCCGGTGATAAAATCTCCCTTAACGCCGGCCAGACGTGGATTACCATGGTCAATGACATAGGCGCGGTAACCTACCAGTAATCGCATCCCTTGACATAAGCGCTATTACACCCGCTGTCAATACCGTACACTAAGCCCATGATACACATTACCGACGACCAGTTTAGCGACTTTATCGATCAGGCCCTCGCCAGCCTCCCCGGCGAGCACGTCAAAAACATCCAGAATGTAGCGATTTTAGTACAGGAAGACCCAACGCTGGAACAGCGCCAGCAGTTACAGCTGCGTAACGATCAGACCTTATTTGGCCTGTATGAGGGCGTGCCACTGTCGCAGCGGCAGGGCAATCAGCCACTATTTCCAGACAGGATAACCTTGTTCAAAGGTCCGCTGAGCGAGGGAGTCGGATTCGAAGGCGAGCTGCTGGAACGCATCCGCCACACGCTGTGGCACGAGATCGGCCATTATTACGGATTGGATCATAAGCGAATCCACGAGCTTGAACAGTAGTTTATAAAGACCGGACAAAATCACAGAATTCGGGCGAAAATTTGTGGGCCATATTATCAGCCGCCTGCTTGGGAGCAAACCAATCATAAGATTCCTCGGCGCTGTCGGGATCCAGGGTTATCCGCGCACCGGTCGGCAGGGACACTTCGTATATCACGAATGCCAGGGGCGTCGGTACTCCGTCAACCGGGATCATAATGTTCGTCAGCATGGCGGTAAGTTGCCGCGGATCTCCGACATAACCAATGCCAATTTCTTCATGCAGTTCGCGCTGTAAAGTCTCCAGGAACGTTTCGCCGGGATCCATTCGGCCACCGGGTAAATCCCAGTGCGCGGCATTCCGGCCCCACTGCGGAATATAAACCATCAGAATACGGCCCTCTTTATCCCTGATAAGTCCCTTGATGCCAATTTGAAAGAGTTGTTCAGCCATATTGGCAGTATAAACCAGCTACGGCTTTTTTATATAGGTGCGGCGTTTTTTTGGGGCCTTACGGGCATTCTGGATTGCCCGGGCGAAGCGGCGCTCGGTATCACCATCGGCATAGCGGGCAATCGGTTCGGTAGCCAGGAGTTTGGTGCCTTTCGACTCGTCAATTTCTTTCAAGACGTCGATAGCGTAGCGCTCAATTAGCCACTCACGACCGGGCGCTGTTTCGGCGATAGCGGTGATATGCCACAGTTTTTCACCGACCTGGGCACTGGTCATGATATTAAGCGGACTGATGACCAATAAATTACCCGAGGGCAAACGACGGTTAGCCGATTCAATAAGGGTTTGTCCCTTATCGAGGTCGGTTACGAACAGCTCGATCGCCATAGTCTTGATGCCGCGGGGCGTAATCCGGACGGCTTGAATGTTCTGGTTATTAACCCAGATAACTTCACCGGTCAGGCCACGGATACGCGTGGAACGCAGTGTCACGCGTTCCACCACGCCCTGCATTTCACCAAACGGCTCGATGCGGACGTAGTCACCGACGGCATACCACTGTTCGGCCATCATTGAGCTACCCGCGGCGATATCGCGCAGGGCAGGGCTCAGCGCGCCACCAAGGATAATAGCCAACAGGGCGCTGGCTCCAACCAGGGCGGTCGGTTGCTGGCCGGGATGCACGAAAATCCACCAGAAATAGAGGGCAAACAAGATAAAGAAGGTTCGGATGACGGCAATGGACAGTACGATAAAGGTTTCGTAGCGGCGTAGCCGGTTAACGGTTTGTAAGTTGTCGGTTTTGTCGGCCTGCTGGCCAATGGCAGCCACCACCCGGCGTAGCACTGATGCTACTAAGCGTCCTCCGGCAATCGCGATACCTAAAAAGACAATCAGTGCCAGTATGGACTGCAGGTTAAAAAACGAGGACACGATTTTTTCAAAACTGCTGCTGATATCCTTGACTGTGTTTGTGTCGGCGGCGAAATTTTGTATGTTCATATTTACCCCCAGTATAGCAATTTTTTGGTATACTACTGAGCATATGAATATAAAACGGGCTCGGAGATACTAAAGCCCATCCATGACTGAGCTGTTGCTCCTCGCCACTGCAGTTTTTCTCATGCTCGCCTGCGGACTGTTTGTCGCCGCGGAATTCGCGCTGATTGCCGTCAACAGGCAGACTGTCGAGCGCCTCAGCGCCAAAGGCGACGCCCGGGCCAAAGGCGTGCTGGCGGCTTTAAAAACGCTGTCAACCCAGTTGTCCAGCGCTCAGGTAGGCATAACCATCACCAATCTGCTGATAGGTTTCCTGGCCGAACCCGCCATCGCACATCTTATAGACGGACCACTGGAAGCCGCCGGAGTGCCAGGCGGCGCGGTACCCGGCCTGGCAACCGCGCTCGGTATAGCGCTGGCGACTGTGTTCACTATGGTATTCGGGGAACTGGTGCCAAAAAATCTGGCTATCGCCCGGCCGTTAGCTACCGCTAAATTCATACAGAAACCACTGCTTATTTTTTCAGCCGTGATGCGCGGACCCATCAAGCTGCTCAACGGTAGCGCCAATGCCGTACTGCGGCAAATCGGCATTGAACCGCAGGAGGAGCTGGCCTCTGCACGCTCAGCCGATGAATTATTGTCACTGGTTCGCCGTTCAGCGGAAAAGGGGACTCTCGCCAAAGAAACTGCCCTTATGCTGGAACGGTCGCTTAATTTCAGTGATCTGACGGCCCTGGACGTAATGACGCCGCGGGTGCGCATCAAGGCCTTGACTGCCGGCGCCACACTCAAAGAAGCGCTCGATCTGGCACGAACCAGCGGTTTATCACGATTTCCGGTATATAACGACAGTCTCGACGACGTGGTCGGCATAGTGCACGTAAAACATATATTCGGCATCGCGCCGGAAAAGCGCGGTACGATGCCGGTACGCCAAGTGATGCGCGCTCCGGTACTGGTACCCTCGACTTTAGAGCTTGAGCCACTGCTCGAAGCCCTGCGCAGCGGCGGTTTACAAATGGCAGTGGTAATTGATGAGTTTGGCGGTACTGACGGCATCGTGACCATGGAAGACCTGCTGGAAGAACTGGTCGGTGAAGTACATGACGAACACGACCGTGGCAGGGCGATGATCCGCGAACGTAGAGACGGCTCCTGGCTGCTGTCAGGCTTGCTGCGCCCGGACAAAATTGGCGAAGAACTGGGTATTTTTCTGCCCGAAGAAGACGAAGTCGAGACGCTGGGCGGCTTATTATTCCACCATTTGGAACGGATTCCGGAAGTCGGTGACCACATATCCCTGCAGGCCATTGACCGGGACGGCACTGACGTGACTACCGTCCTAAAAGTCGAACGCATGGATGGTAACCGGGTCGACCGGGTACAGATGATTACACAACAGGCAGCCGGCGGGGAAGCGTCATGAGTATCGGGGCCGATCTCGCGGTGGCAGCGGCCGTGCTGCTCGGTAACGGTTTCTTCGTGGCAGCTGAATTCGCCCTGGTGTCCGCCCGCCGCAGTAACATCGAGCTGGAAGCTCTCGACGGCTCGCGGGCAGCCCGATTAACCCTCAAGGCGATGGAACAGGTGTCGCTGATGCTGGCCGGGGCGCAGCTGGGCGTTACCCTCTGCAGCCTGGTTTTTGGTGCCGTCGGGGAGCCTCTGGTGGCACACCTGTTGGAAGGTCCGCTGCATCAGCTGGGCCTGAGCGAACATTTCCTGCATCCCGTATCATTTGCCATCGCCCTGACACTGATGGTTTACCTGCATGTCTTTATTGGTGAAATGGTACCGAAAAACATTTCGCTGGCCGGGTCGACCAAGGCCGCCTTAGTGCTGGTACCGCCGCTGCTATTTCTTGTCCGTGTAAGCAAGCCGGTAGTCGTTACTCTTAATACCGTCGCCAATGCCACCGTGCGGCTGCTGGGAGTTAAGCCACGTCAAGAGGTTCGCAGCAGTTTCAACCGTGATGAAGTAGCCGGATTTGTCAAGGAATCGCACCGTGAAGGGCTGCTCAGCAGTGAGGAAGAACAACTACTCTCCGGTACGCTTGATTTCGAGGAACGGCGCATCCGCCACATCATGCTGCCGCTGGATAAGATTGTTATGACCAGCAACCGGCCGACCCGGACGGAAATTGAGCGGCTTACCGTACGGTACGGCTTCTCCCGGTATCCAGTTCCTGGTCCGCACGATACTATTAACGGGTACGTGCATGTTAAAGATATGCTGCAAGTTAGCGAGCGTGACCACGACAAGCCGCTGCCGAAGCAGTTAATCCGGCCGATGGGCAACGTGAAAGCCCGTTCCACGCTTAATGCTACTCTTACGAGCATGCAGGGCACTGGCTCGCACATCGCCCAAGTAGTTGGCGCCGGCGGCAGAGTTGACGGCATCGTCATGCTGGAAGACGTTTTGGAAGAACTCGTAGGCACTATCCGTGATGATACCCAAAAGAAATCTGCCGCGACCAACACAAGCGGTATCAAATAATCGTAAATAGGCTAAAATAGAAGCATATGGCACGCATCCGCTACTATCTCGACTGGCTTTTCAAGGATTTAACAAGCCGTCGCGGCAAGTACGTTATCGCCGAAGTTCCCAACCTGCCGCTCATCATTTTCATGATAGCCATTGTGCTGTCGGTCGCTATTTATCCGGGCGTCACGCAAAAAGTTTTTTCAGGTATCGCTTACCTCTCACTTATATACTGGGGCATTCTTGAATTCCGTAGTGGCCGCAGCCGCTTCCGCAAACTGCTCGGTATACTGGGTATCCTCGCCACCATCGGCGCCGTTTTACTAACCGTACACTTTTAAGATGCCGGGGTACAAAGGACACATTGTCGGGGCAGTCATCTGTAACACCGCCTACGTTGGAGCGCTGGCCGTGCTACCCGGCGGACCACTGCATGACACTTCTAACCTGGTCAGCTCAGCAGAATTGGTAGCCGGCTTCTTTGTGATAGCCATACTGTTCGGATTATTCCCAGATATTGATACGAATTCCAAGGGGCAACACATTTTTTATGCCACCGCCTTGGCAGCCGATATCTGGCTGATTCTGGATGGTCGGATTGAAGCTGCCGCCTTTTTAGGATTGCTGGCTATGACGCCGATTGTCGGCAAGCATCGCGGCTGGACACATAGCAAACTGGCCATGATCCTGATTCCCAGCCCGATTGTTTTGTTGCCCTATTTGTATAATTCACAGCTGATTGACACGGCTCTGTTAGTATATGGCGCGGCACTAACGGGCTACTTCAGCCATTTGTTATTTGACGGCTGCATTACCAAATATATCCATATTAAGGGCGCCCGGTACTAGCCGCCCGGCTCTTGCCATATAAGTCTTGCATTTCCGTTGATCATCCACATCTCTAACATCGGCAACTATACCTGGTGTAGTATAGGAGTATGGAATTAATCAAAATACCGACAATTGAAGATGGCGTAGCGCCATTACTTGACCGACTCGTTGAAGAGCTTGGAACAGGCCGGCACGTGCTGTGGCTGGTGTCCGGCGGCTCGAACATTGGCCTGAGCGTCAGTGTTATGCGGGAGATTCCCGACGAACTAACTAACAATCTGACGATCTATCTGACAGATGAACGTTACGGCGATATAGGCCACGCTGATTCCAATGCTTTTCAGCTGGAACAGGCTGGCTTTGACCCTAAAAACGCCCGGCAGGTTAACGTGTTAGCACGCGGCTTATCTCTAGAAGAAACCGCTGAGCAATACGCACTCTCCATTGCTGCCGCCTTCGAGGCAAGTGACATTGTCATCGCCCAGCTTGGTATGGGTCCCGACGGCCACATACTGGGTGTCCTGCCCGGCAGTCCGGCCGTTAACAGCGATAAGATCATAGACGGTTACGACAGTGATCCATTTACCCGGGTTACTCTGACGCTGGGGGGACTCCAGGAGCACGTCGACGCGGCGTATACGTTCGCTTTCGGTGAGGGCAAACGTCAGGCCCTTGACAACCTGCTTACGAAAGACCTGGACTACGCGAAACAGCCGGCCCAGGCCTTAAAGCGTCTGCCAGAATGTTATGTATATAACGACTTGCTGGCTGGCGAGTTACCAGAATAAAACAATAGACCGAAAACTTGAGGAGGGAAACGTATGAAAATAGCAGTACAAGGCCTTGGCCGCATGGGAATGCAAATAGCCCGAAAATTATCGGAAAGCGGTGAACATACCGTTATCGCCCATAACCGCCATCACGAACCGATTGATGAAGCGGCCCGTTACGGCGCTGTAGCCGCCTACGAAAAACAGGATGTTTTGGATGCTTTCGGCGATGACCGGATCATTATCTGGATTATGCTGCCGGACGACATCGTCGATGCTCAGGTTGACGAGTGGTTAACTATGATACCGCAGGGCAGTATCATCATCGACGGCGGCAACTCCGACTTCCGTAACACCATGAAGCTCAATGAAAAGGTCAAGGCCGCCGGTATGGAACTGCTCGACTTTGGTGTTTCAGGCGGCGTCTGGGGCTACCAAAACGGTTTTCCAATCATGTGCGGCGGCGACAACAAAGAGGCATTCACCGCGGTTGAGCCAGCCCTAAAAACACTTACTCAGCCGGGTGGCGCCTACTTTCACTTCGGCGACAGCGGTGCCGGCCACTACGTAAAAATGGTCCACAATGCCATTGAATACGGCATGATGGAAAGCCTCGGCGAAGGCTTCCGCATGCTCAAAGATGGCCCATATCACAACATGGATCTGGCTGCCGCCGGCGACGTCTGGCAGCACCACAGCGTAATCACCTCATGGTTAACTGAATTATCACGCGACGCGCTAGCCGAAAACCCGGAGCTCGACGGCATCAGCGGGTACGTGGCGGAAAGCGGCGAGGCTCGCTGGACATTGGAAGCCGCCAAAGAGATGGGCATTGAACTGCCCAGTATTCAGGCCGCCTTTGATGTCCGCGTAAAAAGCCAGCAAGGCGAGACTAACTTTGCGACCAAAGTGGTTGCCGCCCAGCGAAACAAATTCGGCGGCCACAACCTTAACGGCGAAGGGAAAGCGTAAGCCGTGGCTGAACCAGCGATTATCGTCCTGTTTGGCATCACCGGCGATCTGGCGCAGCGTAAACTGCTGCCGGCGCTGTACCATTTGTTTAAAAATGGCGGCTTGGACGACAACACGATTGTTCTTGGCATTTCCCGCCGGGCTGTCGGTCCCAAAGAAGTTTTACAAAATGTTACCTTTGATGGCGATGATACGGATCAAGCCGCCGCCGGCAAGCTGCGCGCCTCTTTGCGCATGTTCACCATGAGCCAGACTGATCCGGATGAATATCGCCAGCTTAAACAACTTTTAGATGACCTCGAAGCCGGGCAGGGCAGTTGCATGCACCGACTGTTTTACCTGTCGATCCCACCACAAATGTTTACCACAGTCGTGAGGTATTTGGGTGAACATGGCCTCAATTCCGGATGCCAGCACGGTAATGGCCAAAGCCGCTTACTGGTTGAAAAGCCCTTTGGTTACGACCTGGCATCCGCCCGGGAACTGCTGGCCGCCACCAGCCAGTGGTTTAATGAAGACCAGTTATTCCGAATCGACCACTACATCGCCAAGGACGCCGTCCAGAATATAGTAACCGCCCGGCAGGCCATACCGGCACTTGAGGCAATGTGGAATGACGAACGGATATCAGAAATTGCCGTAACGGTTGCCGAACAGCTCGACATTGAAGGCCGGGCTAACTTTTACGAGGGAGTCGGCGCCTTGCGTGACTTCGTGCAGAGCCATTTATTACAGGTTCTCGGTTTGGCAGTTATGAATGTGCCGGCGCATACGATGAGCGACGAAACGCATGCCGCACGCCTGGAGGCCCTGCAAGCCATCCAGCCGGCTACCGTTCAACAGGCAGCGCGGGGCCAGTACGACGGCTACCAGGCGGAAGTCGCTAACCCGAACTCCACGACCGAAACATACGCGGAATTACACCTTACGTCGGACGATCCCCGCTGGGAAAATACCACCTTTACGCTTATAACCGGTAAGGCCATGTCCGAAAAACGCGCTGAAGTCCGGCTCACACTAAAGGAAGGCGCGATTGTTTTCCATATTCAACCAGAACTCGGAATCGAATTAGCCGGCGACTTCGAGCAATTACATGGCGCGGTCGCTGACTTCAACCAGCAACACCAGGCGTCGCTTATGAATCCGCTGGGTTACGAAAAAATTTTTGCTGATGCCATTAGCGGTGACCACCGTCTGTTCACGTCGGTGGCAGAAGTGCTCAGAAGCTGGGAAATTGTCGAGGACGTCCTGCGGGCCTGGGCGGGCAATGGCGACGGACTGGCCACATACGCTAAGGGCAGTGAAAAAATCTCAGCCTAGTTTGCGGATAGTTTGTTACACTGCGTATAAGCACTAACGCTGTGGACTAATCCATGAATATTCTTGACGTCATCATAATCATACTTTTAGTGAGCGCCCTCTATCGGGGTTATGAGTTGGGTTTCGCGCGCCAAATTTTTTCGACGGCCGGATTTATTGTCGGCCTGCTGCTCGGGTCATTTTTGCAGCGCTATACGGTGCAGCTAGGCGATACGCCGCTCACCAAAGCGCTTATTTCGCTCATGACCACGCTCGGCTTCGCGTTTTTCTTATTGGCGGTCGGCGAACACATCGGCTTGCGCCTGAAGACTAAAGTCACGGCCCTTAAAATAGACAAGCTTGATGGCTGGCTCGGCTCGGCGATTGGCGGCGCTACCTTATTGCTGGCAGTCTGGTTATCGGCGGCTATATTGCTCACCCTACCGTTTCCAAACACGCAAGAGCAGATTCGCGGGTCAGCTGTAGTTTCTACGCTTAACCGCTCATTACCGCCGGCGACCACGCTGCTAACCAACCTCGGCCACATTATTAGCCCGAATGGTTTCCCGCAGGTATTTACCGGCGACGAACCATCCCTGCAAGGGGATACGACCGTTCCAGGTATCTCACCGGCGATGCAGGCAGCCATTGACCGTGATAAAAATTCTGTCGTCAAATTCGAAGGCCTCGGCTGCGGTGGCGTGGTAGAAGGCTCCGGCTTCGTGATTGGTTCCGACCTGGTGGCCACCAACGCCCATGTAGTCGCCGGAGTTAATAAACTGTACGTTCGTGATATCAACGGGCAGCACACCGCGACCGTCGTCTGGTTTGATCCGGAGCTCGATTTCGCCGTTGTGCGCACTAACAGCTTAGCCGGCGCTCCGCTCGTAATTGACAATGACACCCTTCCGGAAGGCACTAAGGGAGCGATTCTCGGCTACCCGGGCGGCGGGCCGCTGACCGCCGGCGGCGCTCAAATAATCGATCGTTTTACCGCCCGTGGTAAAGACATTTATAACGACAAAGTCACCCAGCGCGATGTGTACAGCCTGGCCGCCAAAGTAATTCCCGGCAACTCGGGTGGTCCGGTGATCGGCGAGGACGGCCGGGTAATCGGCATTGTGTTCGCGCAGTCAACTGTTTATGAAACCGTCGGTTACGCGCTCACAACCGCCCAAACAGAAGCTGCCATTGACCAGGCGCAGGCGCAGAACCGGGCAGTTTCCAATGGCACCTGCGCCACCGAATAGCATACCCACCTTGACAGGCCGGGTATTAGACCCGCTGTCAACACCCCTCCCGCTTACCCCAATTCGCCTCATAAAGATGTGCTACAATATATCTAAAGCATAAGCTAGTCAAACTATGAAAAAACAAAAAGATATCATTACCCGCGGTGCTGAGATGCCGGCCGTAGCACTAGAACAGACTATTTTGGCCGCGGAGCGTGCCAAGCAACGCATACCCGGCGGTAAGGTGGTTAAAAAAACTGAAGATTATTGGCATATGCTAGGTCCCGGTCTGACAACCGGGGCGTCCGACGACGACCCGTCGGGTATCGTAACCTATAGCCAAACCGGCGCCCGCTACGGATTTAACTTTTTATGGCTGGCGGTGTTTACTTTTCCGCTCATGGCAACCGTACAGGAAATGTGCGCCCGCATCGGCCTAGTAACGGGCAGGGGACTGGCCGGCAACATACGGCTGCATTTCAACAAAAAAATCTTATATCTCTGTACGACTTTGTTATTCGCCGCGAACGCGATTAACATCGGCGCCAACCTCGGCGCCATGGCCAAAGCTATGCAGCTTTTTAATCCTCATCTTAACTTCACTATGTTAGTGGTGGGTTTTACCATTCTCAGCCTGTTATTACAAATTTTTACCCCCTACGTGCGCTATGCCAAATACCTCAAATGGCTGGCGCTGGTGCTGCTCAGCTACGTCTTTTCGACCCTGCTGGCCCACTTGGACTGGTCGAGTGTCCTGCATCATGCAATCGTACCGACTATCACCTTCAACAAAGACACTGCCATTTTGGTATGTGCTATTCTAGGTACCACTATTTCGCCGTACCTGTTTTTCTGGCAAACTTCACAAGAGGTGGAAGAGCAGATCTTACAAGGTAAGACCACCGTACGCGAACGTGGCATGGCCACCAGCAAGGCAGACGTTCGCAGCATGCGGATTGACGTCTGGTCCGGTATGTTCCTCAGCAATCTGGTAATGTTCTTTATTATTGCCGCCTGTGCCGCCTTGTTACACGCAAACGGCATCACAAACATTACCTCGGCCGCGCAGGCTGCCGAAGCACTCCGGCCGTTTGCTGGCGACGCCAGTTACTTCCTCTTCGCGGTCGGCATAATTGGCACCGGACTACTGGCAATTCCGGTTCTTGCCGGTTCAAGCTCGTACGCCCTTGCCGAAAGTTTCCGCTGGAAAGAGGGTTTGTACCGCAACTTAGCTCAGGCACGGGCCTTTTACGGGGTGATTATTATTTCAATGCTGGTCGGCCTATCGATCAACTTCATTGGCATCGACCCTATTAACGCCCTGATTTACGCCGCCGTCGCCAACGGCCTGGTCGCGCCAATCGTTTTAGCCCTTATCGTCCTGCTCGGCAGCAACCGGCTGCTCATGGGCCGCTGGGTTAACAAAAAATCGACTACGGCAATCGGCTGGCTGGTAACGGCCATCATGGCTGCCGCCGGTATAGTCGCCATAATCTCACTCGTTTAGAACAAGCCTACTCGTGGCGCAAAGCTTCGATAGGGTCTTTACGGGCCGCCTTCAATGCCGGCGCGGTACCGAATATAATGCCAACTACCAGGGATACGCCAGCCGCCAGGGCCACGACCTGCCAGCTGATAACCGGCTCTATGTCGGTAAAGATCCGAAGCATGACATTGATAACCAGAGAAATAATAACGCCGATGACACCCCCGGCTACACTCAATACAGTGGCCTCAATAAGGAACTGGTTACGGATTTGCCGCGAAGTAGCACCAATAGCCTTACGGATACCGATTTCATGCATCCGCTCGGTAACTGATACTAACATCACGTTCATGATACCGATACCGCCGACTAACAGCGAGATGGCAGCGATGCCGCCGATCAGGCGCGTCAGTAAGTTTAGTATATTACTGGTAACGCTCAGGCTCTCGCCCTGCTTAAGTACCGTAAAGTCTTCCTGGTTGCCATGGTTAGACTTGACATTATCCTTAATGGCAGCTGCCACGGTATTGGCCTGGTCAGGGTCATTCGGCTGGGCCAGTACTTCGTAAATCGCCGCCTTGTTCTCGGTTAATTCCTGCGCGACCGGATAAGGAATAAAAATAGCGTTGTTAAAATCGGTATCCAGTGACAGAGTGGCGTTCTTAAACGGTTCGAACACACCGCGGACAATAAATTCTTCGCCATGGAATTCGAAACTTCTACCCAGCGGTATATCGTCATCAAAAATACCCGTCGCTACACTTTTGCCAATGATAGCGCCATTTTGGTTCTCATCGCTGTCGTTAAAGAAGTCGCCGTACGCGATTTTTTGTTTGAGCGCCTCCGGCAGCTGCGGCGTCGTACCGATGATTGAGGCGTTATTGTAGGTTTTACCGTCAACATCTATGCCGCCCGTTACGATACTAAGCGGTACGGCCAGTTTGACACCCTTGGTCTTTTGGATGGAGCTGACATCTTTATCGCTCAGAGCGCCGGTAGTCGTATAGCCGGAAAACAGGTTAACTCCGGTAATCGTTCCTTTTTCATCACGATTGACCAGCTGCCCCGGACGGACGGTAATCAGATCTTTTCCAAGATGGTTCATCTGTGACACCACCTGCCGCTTAACACCTTCGCCGATACTGACCACGGTCACTACCGACACGATGCCGATAATAATTCCCATCATGGTGAGCAGGCTGCGCCACTTCGCGGAGCGGACGCTGGCTATAGCGGTCTTAACGTTACCTCGAGTTAATGACCTCATTTTTTACCCCGGCGTTTACTGGTTTTTTTACGTGGTTTCGAGGCAAGAGCCGTCGACGCGTTATCGTGTGACGGAACGGCGTTCATAAGAGCCGACACGCCCGCCAGGTCATCTTCTACCGTAGTTCGCGATACGTTATACATTGCCCGGCGGACCGCCTGGGCGACTTCACCGATCTTGGTCTTCTCATCATGGATAATCGTACCGTCATGCATATAGACGACGCGGCTGGCATAGCGGGTTAACTCAGGGTTGTGCGTGACGAATAAAATAGTATGTCCTGATTTGTGCAATTCGCTGAGCAGTTCCATGACCAGGCGCGAGCCAGCGCTGTCGAGATTACCGGTCGGTTCATCGGCAATGATCAGGGCAGGGTCGTTCACCAGAGCCCGGGCAATCGCCACGCACTGCCGCTGGCCGCCGCTCAGCTGCCATGGATAGTAGTATTCACGGTGCTGCAGGCCGACCCGGGCCAGCATGTCGCTGGCTAAACGGGTCCGGCGTGTCAACCCAACTCCTTTATAAGCCAGAGGCAGGGCGACATTTTCTAACGCCATCAGGCGCGGCAACAGGTTGAAAGACTGAAAAATAAAACCAATGGTGTCGCGGCGGTATTTGGCGGCCTGGTTCGGCCGCAGCCGGGCGACTTTACGGCCATTGAGATTATAGGAACCGTGCGAGGGCCGGTCTAACAGGCCGATTATATTCATCAGGGTGCTTTTTCCCGAGCCGCTGGGACCCATCACGGCTACGAATTCGCCCTGTTCAATGCTCAAAGAGACTTCGTCGAGCGCTACATTAGCGGCGTCGCCGAAGCCGTACAGTTTACTGACGTCTTGGAGCTCAATTACGGACATTTATATTAGTGTACTGCTTGAGGTGATAGAGCTGCAAGTTACTTCTGTAGTATTTTTAAGGTATACTAATTGAGTTCGTATCCAGATACGTACGGAGGGGTCGCCTAGTGGCCTATGGCGCACGCTTGGAAAGCGTGTTGGGTGCAAGCCCTCGAGGGTTCGAATCCCTCTCCCTCCGCCAAACATTTCCATGATGCTTATGCTATTATTTACCTGGAATACCTATGGAAAATTACTACAATCAGCTTGTCCATTACATCCAGCAGCACCTACAGCACGGTACGCCAGTCGAAATTATCCGGCAATCTTTAATTGAGGCTGGCTGGGACGGAGCAATGGTTGACCAAGCCCTTCAAACAGTTTTGCAGGCGCCGGCCGTTCAGCCGTCAGGCCAGCAGGAGCAGCACAGCACGCTGCCTGCTGTAAAAGCACCGCAAAAGTATAAAGTCTTTCGTGCCCTTAGCGATACAGTCCAGGCCATACAACACAACACTAAAGCATTCTTGATCTCGGGAATTACGGTATTCATCATCGCATATGCAGTGGTATTTGTTCTTGGGCTGATTACTACCGCTATTATAAGCAACGCCATAGGTAGTGGTTTCTCTGTGATGGGTCTTATAGTTATCTACGTAACGTCTATGGTCCTGTCGACGACATTAAGTGCTCTCGTGCAAATTGTTGGGTCAGTTACCCTGTACGATGGCCGCGAAGGCCGTAAAACTAACCTTAAACAGTTGTTAGCTACATGCCGCCACAAATTCTTGCGTGTTATTGGCGCTAATATACTGCTCGGACTGGCAGTGGCCGGCCCGCTTATTGTGTCAAGCCTACTAGGCCTGATCCTGTCATTTGCCTCCAGGGGTTCCGATCATTCTTCACCGCTCCTACTCATGATCGTTTTACTCATGGGCCTCGTTGGCAGCGCATGGATGATTATTGCAGTAGTACGCTATGCCCTCGTTCCCCTGGTTGCGGTCTTTGAGAATATTCCACTCCCTCAAACCCTGGCTCGAAGCAATTTTCTGCTGAGTCACGGCGGCAAATGGTTCATATTTAAAGGCTTCTTATTATTCATTCTGATTGCTCTCGTTTTGTCCGCTGTAACAGGGCAGAACTTGGAGAATGCCAGCAACTCGACAAATCCGGTATTGGTCGTACTGCTCCTGCTCAGCGCTATCATGGCCAATGGCGGGCTAATTATGCTATACCATAACCGCAGGATCGTACGGGAACCTTACGTTAGTTAAACTATTCGTGAATGCTCGTGCCAACAGATTCGCCGCGAGTAACTTTAAGAATATTGTCGCCCTCAAGCGCGTCGAAGACAATTAGTGGCATGTGTTGTTCCATGGCAAGTCCCATAGCAGCCTTATCCATGACTTGGATGGCGTCATTGGCGACCGCTTCCTGATAGGAAAGCTTAGGCAGCAATTTAGCATCTTTGTGCTTATGCGGGTCACAGTCGTAAACGCCGTCGACTTTGGTTGCCTTCAGTACCACCTCGCAGTCAAGCTCAAGGGCCAGCGATACGGCCGCGGTGTCGGTAGTCAGATACGGGCGGCCAATACCGCCAGCGACAATCACGACGCGGCCTTTTTCCATATGCTTATTTGCCAGGCGGTGAACGAACGGCTCAGCCACCTGCTGGGCAAAAATATTACTCAGGCAGCGGGTACGAACGTCCTGCGACTCAAAAATATCCGTTAGAGCCAAAGCGTTCATCATAGTAGCCAGCATGCCGATATGGTCAGCCGTAACGCGCTTTATGCCATGTCCTGCTAACTGGGCGCCCCGGGCGTAATTGCCGCCACCGACCATAATCACCACCTGCGTGCCGCCACCGACAACTTGTTTGATTTCCCGGGCCAACCAGGCGCCGAGTTCCGCGTCAATACCAGTCTCGAACTTGCCAGCAAGCTGTTCCCCCGAGAGTTTGAGTAGTACGCGTTTGTACATTACTCATCAGTCTAGCAAATATACTGCCGCACGGCTATACTTTTACGCATGACTAAAATCTACTCCTGGAACGTCAATGGTATCCGCGCCGTCCTCAAAAAAGAGCTATGGCAGCCCTTTATCGATAAAGAACAGCCCGATATCATTTGTTTGCAGGAAACCAAAGCCAAGCCGGAACAGGTGACACTGGATCTACCAGGGTACACGCAGGCGTGGTTTTCGGCCGAAAAGCCGGGTTATTCCGGAACGGCAATATTCAGCAGGCAGGCACCATTACAAGTCATAAACGGCTTTCCGGACGATATCATCACAGATTTTAATGTTACCGGTGACATGTATGGAGACCCTAACCTGGAAGGCCGCGTGATAGCTGCCGAGTTCGACAAGTTTTGGGTCGTAACCGTATACACGCCGAATGCTAAAGATGATCTCAGCCGTATCCCACTGCGGCATAAAAGCTGGGACCCGGCATTTTTAGCCTACTGTAAACAACTCGAAAACACTGGTAAACCAGTGGTATTTTGCGGTGACCTCAATGTCGCGCACACCAAAGATGACCTGGCCAATCCTAAACCCAACCGCGGAAAAAAAGGTTTTACCGCAGAGGAACGTGGTGGTTTCCAGGCCTTCCTGGACGCCGATTTTATTGATACGCTGCGTCTATTTAAACAGGGAAATGGTTTTTATACCTGGTGGAGCCACTTTGCCCGGGCCCGCGAACGAAACGTCGGCTGGCGTATTGACTACTTTTTAGTTTCCAGCAGTCTGAAAGACAAAGTCAAAGCCGCCGGTATCCATGCCGACGTGTTCGGTTCCGACCACTGCCCAGTAAGCGTGACTCTGGACGTTTAACGCGCCTATGCGAACAAAAGTCGCGCTGATGTACGGTTTCGGCGAAGGAGACTACCACGGCCGGGCCTTCGTGGCCGAGCTGAAAGAGCAGGGCATGCAAGTGGTGCGTGATCCTAAAAAGGCCGACATCGTCGTAACCCATTCCGGCGGTTGCTTCTTTTTGCCACCACTCGACCTCAATCAGAAATTTGTGCTTATCAATCCGCCGTACTGGCCGGGCAAGTCCCTCCTGGTGTCATCGATAGAAAAAGTCGGTAAGGATTTTATGGACTTTACCCGTGACGGCAAATTAATTACGTGGCTCTGGAAAACATGTATCAATATCGCTCATCTGACGCGCTACGCTATTAAAACACTCACCATAACCCTCGGTGCCCACAAACAGCGTTTCTACGAAGCGCTGCGTGATGAATGTACTATTATCATCCGCAGCGACGCCGATCCGTTCCTCAGCCCGAAAGCCGACCAGCTGCTTGAGCAAAAATACGGCCGGGCAATACCGTTTTACCGATTACCCGGCCAGCATGATACGTGTTGGCGTGATCCCAAAGCGTACGTCGACATCATTAAGCAGTTTGCTGAAACAAAGTAGTATTATAAGAGGATGATGACAAAAATCTGCACTCTGGTGTTTTTGCTTGAAGGCGATAATATACTGCTGGCTATGAAAAAACGCGGCTTTGGCTCGGGGCGCTGGAACGGTGTCGGCGGCAAGATCGAAGCGGGCGAAACCGTGGCGCAGGCAATGATTCGTGAAACACAGGAGGAAATTATGGTTACTCCTTTAGAATTCAGTTCAGTTGGTTATTTGGAATTCGCCTTTCCGGATGGTACTACCGATATGGCAGCCCACGTATATATATGTACGGCATGGGACGGCGAACCGGTAGAAACCGAGGAAATGGCTCCTCGCTGGTTCAAAATCAGCGATATCCCTTACGACCGCATGTGGCAGGATGACCAATTCTGGCTACCGCAAGTATTAAACGGCAAGACCGTCAAAGGCAATTTTGTCTTCGATAAAGACGATACCATGCTATCTCATGAGGTCCAGGAGGTATAAAGCACCATGGACCGCGAGTTTTGGCATAAGCAAAAGGCCGATAAGCCGCTGTTTCCAGATCTCATTTGGAGCCGCCCGGAAAACGCCGCTTTTGCCGGCAAACTGCTAGTAGTCGGCGGCAACCAATATGGGTTCACCAATCCGGCGACAGCTTTCACTGAAAGCCGCAAAGCCGGTATTGGCGTAGCTCGGGTGTTACTGCCGGATGCTTTGCAAAAAACTGTCGGGCGGGTGTTTGATGCCGGCGAATTCGCGCCGAGCACGCCCAGTGGCAGCTTCAGCCAACGGGCACTGGGTGAACTGCTGCCGATGGCCCATTGGGCCGATGGCGTTTTGTTATCAGGTGATTTAGGCCGCAACAGCGAAACGGCCATTCTGTTGGAAAAATTCGTCACCAAACATAACGGGCAGGTGACCCTTACCTGCGACGCCGCCGATTACTTTACCAGCTCACCGGACGCCGTATTATCCCGGCCTGACACACTCTGGGTGATCAGTTTCGCGCAGCTGCAAAAGTTAGCCGTGCAGGCCCGCTTTCCCAAAGCGTTTACTTTCGATATGGATATTCTTCGTTTCACGGATACTCTGCACAACTTTTCACAAACATTTCACGCTTTTATCATCGTAAAACATCTGGACAATATTTTTGTAGCCGCCAGCGGAAAAGTCAGCAGCACGCGTCTGACAGAGGAGCTAAAAATCTGGCGTCTTAAAACTGCCGCTCACGCTTGCGTTTGGTGGTTACAAAATCCCAGTAAACCGTTTGAAGCGCTTACGACTGGCGTCGTAACCTCATTGAATAAAAATGTGTGGTAGTTACTTGGTCATATGGATGCCGACATAGTCCGGGCCCGGGAATAGGTCTACGGCACTTATACTGGCTTCATCAGGCAGGGAATCGAGGGCATCATTCAGCATGTCCGGATCAGTAATCGGTGCAGCGAATAATGTGCCGTCCGGCTTCAACACTCTGACAATTTCATGAATTATTTTGTTATAGCCAGCTTGATCTGCTACGGCTTCGCTATAATAGGGAACCGCGAATGTCGATACGATACTGTCAAAGGTATTATCCTGAAACGGAAACGCTTCCGCCCGCGCGGCCACAGTGAGACCACGGTCATGTGTTAAGCCGAGCGGTTTTTCGAATTCGCTTACCGCGGGACCGTCGGACTGCAACGCCGCCCGGTCTTGCGAAAATACCAGTTGCGGATTTAGGCTGATTATCGTTCTTCCAATATTTTGCGGGGAGCGTGCAAAGACATTACGTATACCGGAACCCAAATCCATCACCACGTTACCAAGCTGTTCCGATTTAAAGCCTAGCAGAGACTGATATGACTCAAAGGTGCGGACCGTGGCAGGAATAGCGATCAGATCACGGTTGCGGCTAATAAGACCGGCTACTTCAGACGGAGAAGTACCAGCCAGCCACTCGCCGCGTACTCTGGCGTACACGTGGGCATCTACGCCGATAGAGTCAGTTTGCTTCATTAGCATATAATACAATATTATAAGCTTATTTGCAATGTACGCAGATGCAGGATTAGAAAAGCCTCCGGGGATGCTAGACTTCCGTTACGTTTGGTACCGCGAGCCGGACTTGAACCGGCACGTCCTAATGGACACCAGATTTTGAGTCTAGCGTGTCTACCAATTCCACCATCGCGGCACAAAACGTAAAAGAACAGTCCGATTGTACTATACTAGAGGTACACTATGCAAAATCCATTATTTCCGACCAGCAGTGACAACACTGGCCAGAACAACAATTCGGGCTCGACTATTCCGGATTACCTGCGTACTCCCAGCACTACTCCCAAAAAAGTCATCAATCCGTTAGCGCCGTCCGACCCGGAACGGAACGCCGCTGCCGACCTCATCCGCCAGAAACTTGACGCTTTATACGCCAACGAACCAGCCGCCAAGGAAGAATTGGCCGAAGTGGCCGCGGCTCAGCAACCCCTCTCCGTCCACCAGCGTTTCATGCAGGGTCTGCAGGCATCGGGGCGCAGCCTAGCGGAGATTCAGGCTGCCTGGCACGGCTACTACACCAGCCTGCCGGACAGCGAAAAACATACCGTATGGCAGGAGTTCTACGCTGCCAACCAAAACAATACGCCGTACCAGAAACACTTGCAGCAACGGGACCAGACAGCGGCGCGCCAGCCACAGCCCGCTGCAAGCACCGGGCCGGTAGCAATAACCGTCGAAGAGCCGACCTACATGCCGCCACGACCAGCCGCACCATATACCAGCAGAGGACGGAAAAAGTTATCAAAGCCATCCATACCGTCCCCGTCCACGCAAACTGTCGCCGAACTTAAGCGGCGTATCCAAAACACCGTCAAGGCCAACAAACATGTGACAAAGAGTAATTTCCAGTCCCTGGCGTTTGGTTTGGCGTGCGGCGCCGTCGTACTGGTAATATTTATGTTCAGCTTCTTTAACGAGGTAGTCATATCACCATTCATCCAACCGAGCCGCACCGCCAGTGAGACGCCGGTCATCGTTGATCCGGCCAGCGCGGTTACCAGCAAAGATCCCAAAGTGATTATTCCAAAAATCAACGTTGAAATACCGGTTGACTACAGCCAGACTACGACCAGCGAAGCGGCGATTGAAACTGCCCTCGACAGTGCGGTTGTACATTATCCGACTACGGTTAAGCCAGGGCAGGCAGGTAACGCCGCTTTCTTCGGCCACAGTAGCAACAACATATTCAACCCTGGAAAGTATAAGTTCGCTTTCGTACTTCTACACAAACTAACGAACGGTGATACGTTTTATTTGACCTCCGAAGGCAAGACCTACGCCTATGAAGTTATCAGCAGCCGGATCGTCAAACCAACCGAGGTCGGCGTGCTTGGCCCCGTAGAGGGTCAGACTGCTACGGCCACGCTTATAACCTGCGATCCGCCCGGTACCAGCATCAACCGCCTGGTAGTTGTTGGAAAGCAAATCAGCCCTGATCCTGCCGGTAATACAGCCCCAGCCACTACGCCGACTCCAACGCCGGCTATTACAGCTACCGACACCAGCCTGCCGGGCAACGGTCCGACGCTATGGGGCCGTATCTGGGACTCGATTTTCTAGTGTTGTGATCTTGGCACTTTTATTTATATAAGCAATTAAACTATACTTATATTTAGTCGTGCATGGGCTGATCCCTGGTCTATACCGGAACTTCCTCCGTGCAGGCGTATAACCTACTGGTCTTCCAGTTTATCCGTAGCCGCCATACATACCGGCACAGGCTACACCTGTTTTTATTCCTTAACAGAAGGTAGGTTATACATGTCATCTTACGAACCAAACGATTTTGATCAATCACCAGAAACAGAAACCGGCAACAATGGTACCGCCGTCTCTATGCATGCCGGTTTCCCTAATGCCGCCGAAGACCGGACAGGGAAGCGGGGGTCGCTCGATTTTAACGCCCTGCTCGTCAAACACCCCAGCAGTACTTATTGTTTCCGTGTACAGGGCGACAGCCATGAGGACAGGGGCATTTTTGACGGCGACATCGCCGTAGTCGACCGGGCCTTACAGCCGCGCCCCAGCGACCTGGTTATTTACTTTCCGGAAAACGATTTCGTCATTTGCCGTTACAGCCAGCTGCGCTTACCTGCCGGCAGCGAAATCTGGGGAGTGGTAACCGCCGTCATCCACAGGACCCGCTCATGAGCGGCATATATGCCTTAATCGACTGCAACAATTTCTTCGTGTCGTGCGAGCGGGTGTTCCGGCCGGACCTGGAAGGCAGGCCGGTGGTAGTGCTCAGCAGTAACGACGGCTGCGCCGTGGCCCGCAGTAATGAAGCTAAAGCCCTCGGCATCCCCATGGGGGCGCCAGTCTTCAAATTCCGCCAGATATTCGACCGGCACCGCGTCACCCGGTTTTCGGCCAACTTTGAGCTGTACGGCGACATATCAGAGCGGATTACCCGCGTACTCACGAAAATTACGCCGCGCATCGAAGTTTATTCCATAGACGAATCATTCTTGGACCTCAGCCAGCTCGATATAACCGATTACACCGCTTGGGCCCGGGAAGTGCGGCAGCGCATCCTGCGCGAAGTCGGCGTGCCGGTTTCCGTAGGTATCGCTTCCAGTAAAACCCTGGCTAAACTGGCGGCCGAGCGGGGCAAGCAGCAACCGGAACTTGGCGGTGTACTCGACCTGTCATCCCTGGACGCGAGCCAACGGGCACAGTTTTTACAGGCTACGCCGCTTGGCGACATATGGGGCGTCGGCCGGCGCCTGGCTCCAAAACTCAAAGCCTGCGGCATCCATACCGCTCTTGGATTAAGCCAGATGTCCCCCCGCTACGCCCAGCAACTCATGGGTATTCACGGCCGGCAAATGGTGGCTGAGCTTAACGGTATCAGCTGTTACGAACTGAAAGCACTCTATAGTGCCCGTAAAAGCATCGGCCGCGGCCGGACCTTCGGCGAAGATACCCGCAGCCCCGAGGTACTACAGGCTGCCATTGCCAGCTTAACGGCGCGGGCAGCTCAGCGTTTACGCCGGGAAGGTATGCTAGCTATGAGTGGCAGCCTCTATTTCTGCACAAATAAGCACAAGCCTGGCTTCCGGACTTTTTACGAGACAGTCCGTTTCACAATTCCGACTGCCGATACGGCGATTATCTCGGGCCAGTTTACGCAGCTTCTGGAACAACTGTTTGAACCGGCGCAGAGCTACCACCGCCTGAACGTTCTACTATACGATTTTATTCCGGAACATAACTTGCAGGTTGATCTGCTGGGCGAGGTCGACCCGGCAGGGCATGACCGAAGTACTGGGCGCATGAAAGCCATGGACGCCATTAACCAGCGTTTTGGCGGTCACACCGTCTACTTTGCCGCCGAAAATTTAAGCCACAGCTGGGAGCCAAAGCATCAAATCCGCAGCCCGCGCTATACCAGCAGCTGGGACGAATTACCGGTCGCCCGGCTCACATAGTGCTTGCGCATAGTTGACTTTTTAAGTTGTTTGTGCTATAATTATTAACACTTCGTAGAGTAACTTTTTGAGGCCGCTCCGAAGTACCTTAACAAGCAAGTTCTCTGTAAAGCTGTTTTCAGTTGAGCCACAATGCGCAAGAGTCACTACTATACCGTGCTTATTGCAGCTCAACCGAGAACCCACTCATCCATCGATGCCCTGGAGGACACCGTGACCCTGACGAAGACTACAGAAGTTGGACGATTCTCTCACGAGGAGCATGTTCCTGTCGTTTTCATAGTGGCCCCAGTAAGCATGTCTGTCATGTGGTTGCTCATCCTAGTAAAAATACTTGTGACAGTCATAGATTACGACAGCCTCGAACTGCGCATGGATGACCTTCTGGAACTGACTCTGAATGGGCTGATAGTGACCGTTTGCGTTATCGGGCTGACACATACGAGTGCAGTCATCTACTTCCGAAAGAAATGGAGTAAATGTGATGCCATCTAGACCACCCGGCATGCGCATCCAGGGCGAACCCGCCGCCGAACCACCCCGTAAGGGAAGTGGACAGGACTGGTTCGTCTTCGCACTACTGATGAGCGGCGGCTTATTGTTCCTGGCTGGATCATTGCCAAACACAAGCTCCGCCATCGGATCAGCCGCCGAACTACAGCTATGTGGAGTTCTGCTCCTCGTCGTTGGCGTCGGCTTCTGGCTGATCGACATCTGCTGTCACAAGCGGCACTAACCTCGTACACCCACGCCTAACCAGCACACCGAGAGGTAGATCACCATGACCATCCGCATTGGCAACACGACCTCGCAGCAGCTCGAGCGACCGACGTTTCCTTCCGAGGGGATGTTCACGCTTTTGCTGTTGATGATCATCAACTTTGCCGTTGCCATGGGTTTGTTGCATGACAACAGTACTGACCCTGCCGAGATCGTGTGCGTGATGATCTTCGTGAGCGTTCTGATCGTCCTTTGGGGGATGGTCATGATCATCTCGTACATCAACGACCACTCGAAGTACCACGAGGAGCTTCTTCTGCGGCAGCACAAGCAGCCCTGAGACCATCGTCGATGCTCGAATCTGAACCCGCACCACGAGAAAGCGCAAGCACATCACACTGCACGCATACAACCCGCACTATCCGTCGCAAGACACCGATCCGAGAGGAACCTGTCATGGAAACCCTGCTCATCATCGCTGGCGTGCTCGTCGGACTACTCATCCTGCTGGTCCTGATCGTGCACCTGTCGAGCCGCCCGGCTTCCAGCAGTTCGAAGGTGCCCGTTCGGCAGCTCACCTGGGTCGTCGACGCCACCGACAACCGCCCGTTCGGCAAGCCGAACAAGGCGGCGCCGCCGAGGAGTGGCAAGTAGCTACACAGAGGACCTGCCAGGGAGGGGATACGGACGATGAGTCGATGCTGGATACCTTTATGGTGTTCACTCGTTTTTTCTCATTCGTCCGCCCCCTCCTGCAGTCCCCCAAGAGCATTACGAATATACACTTAACGCTTTTAGCGGACTGTGCCAGCTCCTGCAAGGAATTTTACAGCCAGACGCGTCGTTACCTTTTACACTGAAGTAAACTAAGGAGGCGTATTACGTATGGCAGATATTTCAGGAAAAGTCGTTATTATTACCGGCGCGTCGAGTGGTATTGGCGAAGCGACAGCTTTGCAACTTGCTCAGTCCGGTGCCAAAGTGGCGCTATTGGCGCGCCGTAAAGACCGCTTGGATCAACTCGTCAGCGACATTGAAAAAGATGGCGGCACTGCCTTGGCTATCGAAGCCGACGTCACCAGCATGGAGACATGCCAAAAAGCCGTCGGCCAGGTGGTCGAACAGTGGGGAGGCGTCGATATACTTATAAATAATGCCGGCGTAATGCTTATAGGCCCTGCCGCTGAACTGCCGGTCGAAAACTGGGAACAAATGATCCAGCTCAATCAGCTTGGCCTGTTATATATGACCCGATCGGCGCTGCCTGAAATAACTAAAGCGCATGGCCACATCGTGAATATCTCCAGCGTGGCAGGGCGCACGACCGCGCCCGGCAGCTCGGTGTACAACATGACCAAGTGGGGCGTCAACGCCTTCACCGAAGCGCTTCGCAAAGAGCTCGTCGACGGTAAAACCGGGGTCCGCACCACTCTAATCGAACCGGGCGCCGTAGCAACGGAATTACAGTCACATAACACTCCGGAAACGCAGGAAAAACTCAAGCAACGCTTCGGTGACATCAAGATTCTTGACGCCGAAGACATTGCCGGCGCCATTACATTTGCCGTTTCACAGCCACCGCATGTAAACGTGAATGAAATTTTAATTCGCCCAACGGAACAGCCACAATAAATGAGTGAAATATCGCAGACCGAAGAGACACCCAATCCTGACGACGTGGCTGTGTCCATTGCGGTCGCCGATAATGAAGTTATTGTAAGACTGACGTCGGGAGCAGATGAAGTGGCCCATTTACAAGAGCTGGCACATGAAGAGCGCATCGCCCAGCGTTTAGGCGTCGTGTCGGTGGATGGCGTCGCCAATTTACTGGCCGCAAAGCACAACGGGGACGGTACGCGCCGGATGACCAGAATTGAACTGGAAGAGACCATTCGAATCTCTCATGATATGGATATAGCACCGGTGGTCGATGAGGTTATTCCGCCGACTAAGCCCAAAGTCGTTACACCTGTTAACTTTGACCTGCCTGACTTCCCGTAGAAACAGCTGTTATACTAGCTTTCGTCATGACACGCATTTCGGCTTTACTCGACCAATTCCCAATAATTTCTGACCAGATCAAACGGCCGGCCCTGGAAGTCCTGCTTACTAATCTGGAAAAGACGCTGGGAAGCCAGGTTGAGGGTGCCATCGTCGAATTTGGCTGCTACATCGGCACCACCAGCCTGTTCATACGCCGCCTGCTCGATATATACCAGAGCGATAAAGCATTTCATGTCTATGATTCCTTCGCCGGCCTGCCCGACAAAAGCCAACAAGACAGCAGCCCGGCGGGCGATGAGTTCAAAGGCGGGGAGTTAAGCGTCAGTAAAAAACAGTTTTCGGAACAGTTCCATAAGGCTCATTTGCAAACGCCAAAAGTGCACAAAGGCTGGTTCGGCGAGCTAACCAGCGACGATATACCCCAAAACATTGCTTTCGCCTTCCTCGACGGAGATTTTTACCAGTCAATCATTGATTCGCTGCGCCTGGTTTATCCACGCATGCGGCCAGGCGGTATCATTGCCATTGACGATTACGGCCGGGAAAAGCTGCCGGGTGTGGAACGGGCAGTGCGCGATTACTTTCAAGGCAAGCAGTACAATGTGCGCGTCGCGCATAATATCGGAGTGATCCAACTATGAAAATACATATTATCACCATCGGTGAACCGAAGCCTGCTTATGCCAAAGCAGGCTGGCAGGAGTACATAGGGCGGCTTAAACATTACCATGCGGTGCGCGCGACCCATATTGCCGATAAACATAACGACGCCGGGCATCTGCTTGAGGCCGCGGGTAAAGCATACAAGGTAGCGCTGGCCATTACAGGCAAACAGCTCAGCAGCCCGGAGTTAGCCGCTTTTATTGAAAGCCGCAACCAGGACGGCCGGGAAGTCGCCTTCATTATAGGCGGTCCTGACGGTTTACAACCTGAAGTACTGGCGGCCAGCGATATGCAGCTTAGTTTTTCCAAACTGACCTTCCCGCACGATCTTGCCATGGTCATACTGGCCGAAACTCTGTATAGAGCCAGTACCATCGCCGCTGGCCAACCGTATCACCGATAGTGACAGTCCCTTCATATAAAAAAACAGCATAATATGCTGAGTATACTTTGATATAAGTGTGTAGTGGAGGTGGTATTTTGGACTCCCGAAGGGAATCAACAAATATACCACCTCCAGGCGGGAGCACCAGCGAACCTTTACGGTCCATATGCCGGTGCTCCCGCCTGCCTCCTTTGGGGAGGACTTTATCTGAGTAAGGTTCAGACTACCGGTAATGCATCATCTGGTGCGGTCAGGCGGCCTTGTCCTGCGACTGGGTGCGGGCGATCATCCTCTCGTTGATGTCGTGGGTGTTGGCGACGACGGGCATGTCGAGACCTCTGGAGCTGGCGAGCGCCATGATGGCGATCACCTCTTTGGGCAGGCACGCACCGGCGTAGGGACCCAGGTTGCGGGTGCCGTACTTCGGGTTGCGCAGCCCTTCGCAGGACACCTCGGAGATCTTGTAGATCAGTGCGATCTCCGGGTCGGAGACGCGGTGGAGGCGGCAGAGCTGCTCGAACTCGCGGTTGAAGGCGATGCGGATGCCCTCGAAGAGGTCGGGTGCCGCGAAGACGGCCTGTATCTGCTGCTCGGTGAAGCCGTTGTCCTCCAGGTGCATGCGCAACTGGTTGCAGAACGAGATCTTCACCGCGTTGTAGACGTTGTGGTGGTACTTCTGCAGCTCGCCGGCGACGATGGAGGTCCACCGCATGGGGACGCCGAACGGCTCGTAGAGCTTCTCCATGACCTCCACGGAACGAACGTCCTGAGGGTGGTGGCCGATGGTCACGACCCGGGGGTTGAGGCTGTCAGCCAGCGGGTTCTTGTCGTCCGTCGGGTTCTCCGCACGGAGGTACTCGGGGTTGTAGACGACACCGAAGTCGACGCCGGCCTTCTTGCCCGAGATGTCCTCCATCTGTTGAGTCAGCTCCCTGGTCATGCCGGGGATCTGGGTGCAACGGAAGACGACGACCGGGTAGTGGGAGTCGTTGATCCCGCTGAGCTTGTCGGCGATGTCGTCGGCGGCGGCCCGGAGGTAGCTGGTGTCCTGGCCCTGGGGCGTGGACGGGGTCGGCACCGAGACGAAGATCAGGTCCACGTGGTGGATGTTGACCTGGTCGGGACGGACGGCGTAGAGGCCGCGGCCCATGAGCTGCCAGATCCGCTCCTGCGAGACGTCGACGAACGTGACGTCGTGTCCGCGCTGGAGGAAAGCCTGGCCCGTGGCGGAACCGACGACACCGGAACCGTAGATGGCGATGTGCATGAGAGCACCTCTTTCGAGAGATCACTGCGGGTGGATTGGTGGCCACACTAGATGATGTAAAGAGCAAAATCACTCGGATTACATCAGAGCTGATGTGCGGGTGTGACTTGCATTAGCAAACTAACATACTTTTGCTTTTGTGTCAATTATAGTCTATGTATCTTAAGCACTATAACAGTATAAATTTAATTACTCATTATTGACTCTCTTACAAAAAAATGTTAGTTTAATGTAAGTTAGCGCTCATTGTTACGCAGGCGCTCGCATATAATTATGAAATTAATTTTTAACTGGATACAGCACCGGCTCAGGCAGCATCGCCTAGCTCTTATATGGAGCTGCTTTTTTGCAATTATACTTAGTATTATAATTGCCAGCGTAATATATAACGCAGCCCCCCGAAGTAGCTCGGAGTCGAATCAGCGGTATCGGCTTACCAATCCATTCGGCAGCCAGCCATCATATGGCAGTACCTATTATGTTAGCCCTAATGGCAACGATAAAAATGATGGCCTTGCAGAGAAAACTGCCTTTAAAAGTATCAACAAAGCGGTTAGCTACGCAGAGGCTGGAAATACCATTCAGCTCGCTGACGGTTTATATCGTCAAACTATCTCCAGCGTTAAATCCGGCACACCAGGTAAGCCAATTATCCTTCGCGGCTCCCAAGCCGCCGTTGTAAATGGCTCGCCTGATGATAGCCGCATTGTTGAAGTACGCCATAATTACATTACTCTGGACGGCTTTACAATTGACGGCGCAAGCGGTGATGCGCGGCAACCGGAAGATTTTCAAGATAAATTGCTCTACGTAATTGGCAATGCGCCGCGGCAAGGCGTTGAGGGGCTGCACGTTACAAATATGCTCATCCAAAATGGTGGCGGTGAATGCGTACGGCTGCGTTATTACGCGGCTAACAATGAAATTGATCATTCGACTATCCGTAATTGCGGTATCTACGATTTTCGATTTGATGCAGGCAGTAAAAATGGAGAGGGCATATATATCGGCACAGCCCCCGAGCAGACGGGTGACGGTAAAAATCCGACTTCAGATGTCGATACGTCCCATGACAATCATATCCATAACAATATTATCGAAACACATGGCAATGAATGCGTTGATATAAAAGAAGGCTCCCACGACAATATCGTTGAGCATAACACTTGCCGATACCAGTCAGATCCTGAATCCGGCGGCTATGATGCCCGTGGCAGCAACAATACGATTCGCTATAACGTAAGTGAGCATAACAAAGGAGCGGGTGTCCGGCTTGGTGGCGACAAGAAAAGCGATGGCATCAATAATAAAGTGTACGGTAATACGCTCACCGATAATAAAAATGGTGTAATGAAAATCACCCGGTTACCACAGAGTACTGTGTGCGGTAACAAAAGCTCCGCCAACGGAAACGGTGATAATACCGTCCGTAATATTGACGTTACAAAGAAATGTAATAATTCTATTGATTAATTGTCAATAATAGTGTATTGTTATACTAACTATTCGACAAGTATACATAGGAGCAGACCCGTATGAAAATAGCAGTAATTGGTAGTGGTATTGCAGGCCAGGCAGTTGGTACGGCTTTAAGCAAACATGACAACAGTATTATATTCGTAGACGTTATTAAAGCAGCGCTTCAGCCCTTACAGACTAAAGGCTATACGACCGAACTTGCCGATACCTATACCAAAATCAACACTGATATTACCATGTTCTGCGTACCTGCGTCCCAGTTAGAAAAAGCTGTACGCTCCTTTGCCGCCCGTCTGAAAAACCATAATAAATACCACACTATCGTCATATGTTCGAGCATTGTACCAAACACTAGCCGGAAAAAGATACTACCACTTATCGAGTCGCTGTCTGGCAAAAAGGCTGCTATCGACTTCGGCATTGTGGTCCAACCATTGTATGCGCGCTCAGAGACAATTAATCCAGATTCTGCCCGTCCATGGTTCATCCTTATTGGTGAACTAGATAAAAAATCCGGCGACACCATTGCACGGTTGTATACAAAATTCGATGCTCCGTTGGAACGCATGAGCCTGGAAGAGGCCGAGTTCCAAAAGTACGTCCACAATATGTTTAACGCAACTAAAATCAGCTTTTTTAATGAATTGCGGGTTATTGCCGTAAAAGAAGGCTGGAACGATACTGCTATTTTTGAAGCGGTAGCTGAAAGCTCGGAAGCAATTTGGAACCCTCTCTATGGCATACATGACAAAGGCGGTTTCAGTGGTACTGGCATTGAAGCTGACGCCGAAACCCTCGTTGATTGGGCGCAAGCGAACCAGTACGGCGTCGGTATTATTAAAGCCGTGCTAGCTGCGAACAAGGGCACTCACCGTGATTGACGCCGAATTACTTAAAACCATCCTGCTGTATATTCCGCTTTCGCTGATTGGCGCTTGGCGCTGGACATTCTGGCTGGTTCGCCGTATAACCGCCGAGTTTTACAACCCACAAGTTCAACCGTGGCCTGCCGACGAGGTAAAGCCAACCACCAGCATTGTTACGCCAGTCTATAACGAGGACCCGATTGTTTTTGAAGAAGCAATGCAGTCCTGGATTGCAAATGGAGTCGATGAAATTGTTGCTGTTATCGATAAGTCGAATACGCGGCATATTGTTGATTTCCAGAGGCGCTACGTCGATAATCCAACCGGTGAAACAGTTTGCCGTGTTGTAGTTACGCCGAAACCCGGCAAACGGGCCGCTCTCTGTGACGGTATTGAGGCAGCCACTGGTGATCTCATAGTTTTAGTTGATTCGGATACTATTTGGAGCAGCGATGTACTAGAGAAAACTTTGCCATATTTCCAAAATGAACGAATTGGCGGCGCCACCGTTGCGCAGCGAATCCAAAATCCATATAACGTTGCTAATGTGATGTTCGACATCCTCCTATACTCGCGATATAAAGAAGAAGTACCGTTTCTACTTGCTACTGGCCGTGCCTTTAACACATTGTCTGGCCGTACGGCATTTTACCGACGCGAAGCAATATTTAATGACACGTACGACAACATGCATGCGCTTCGCCACGAATTTTTCCTAGGGACGCGTGGCATTTCAGGGGATGACAAGCGTTTGACACATTTAATTGTTGAACAGGGTTGGCACACCGCCTTTGTAAAAGGGCCGGTAGTACTGACACCAGGCCTGAATTCGGTGAAAAAGTTCTTAAAGCAGCGACTTCGCTGGACACGCAATTCATGGCGCGCCGACCTGAGAGCCGTTGGCCGCGGTTGGGTATTCTCCCATCCTGCATTAGCGATATTTATGATCGACCGCTTCATACAACCAGTGTTTATGTTAATTGGTCCGGTAGTCATGACGTTCGCGCTCATCAACCATGAATGGTTATTCGCGGGCATTTTACTGGCATGGTGGTTCATTAGCCGTATTATTCGAGTCTTCGGTTACTTCAAACAATACCCGAAGCGGCTAATATATCTGCCGGCTTATATTTTGTACGGTTATGCTAATGCCGTTATCAAAATATATGCCTTGGCTACCTTAATTGAGCACAGCTGGGCGACACGCTGGAATAAGGCTCGCGCAAAGCGCAAGAGCATTTTCCGCAAAGCATACACTGTTGTCAGCGGTTACGCAGCGATTGTCGTATTTATGGTACTAATCGTACAAATCGTATTATCGCTACGTACCCAAGCCGGCGCTGACATTACCGTACCAGCACCAGTCGATGCCACGGCGTTCAATCAGCAAGTTCAAAACGTAACTCAGCTACAAAAACAACCGCCAGCACCGCAAGGCTACATTGATCCTACTGTCGTTAAAGAATATACGGTTCAGTCTGGCGACACTTTATCCGGCCTGTCGATCCAATTCAATATGACCGTCCAAGACATAAAGCGGTTCAATACTTTGCGCACTAATGCCTTAATACCAGGACAAGTCATTTTTTACTATATGGCAACACAAGGATAACACTATGAAGAATAAAACCCCTCAACAGTCTGTCGCAAAATCTAATACAAAGAAGTTCCGGCGCCTGGGCAACCTTCGCCCGGTAGTACTCATTTTGCTCATTCCACTGGCGGTCGGAGCGTTAACAATCGGAGCTGTTGCGTCCGGTCTGTACTACAATAGCGTCGCGCGGTTAGGCAGCGACCGGCTCATAACCCAGAACTGGCAGAGCGCCAACGATTCACTCGCCGCCCAACAACCAAAGTACGAGCGCAAATTCGCATATTACCAGGTTAAAGCCGGCCAAACCCTGGAAGATCTGTCTGAGTATTTTAGTGTCACCCCCAGCACTCTAGCTTCCATGAATCCGGGCAATATTACAACTGGAACGACTGTCAAAATTCCTGCCCTCGAAGCGCCATATACGCCAAAAAACGGCCCAAACGGCCTGCTTGGTACTGCAGCTGTCACTGATGAAGCTGGCGTAATCCATATTACGAGTAAGTACGGTTACGGGACACATATCGATACCAATATACCTGAAATTGCCAGTTTCCTGGCGCCATACAATGCGATTGAACAGATCAGTCCAAAAGTATTCCGCTTTAACCGTCCAGTTTCAATTGACGGCGACATTCGGATAGACATAACAACCGCTACTGTCAGCCGCATTGAGCTTCGCAGCGCGCCGAACGACATCACCTGCCTGTGTTTTGACCAGTCAGCCGCATTGATTGACGGCGTTACGATTACTTCTTACGATCCCACAACAAAACAAGCCGATGACAACTACTCAGACGGACGCAGTTTTGTGCGCATGAAAAACGGCCGCATGGATACCATAAATACTACTTTCACGCGTCTCGGCAATGGCATCGACAGTGCTGTTCCAGGGTCACCATTTTATGGCACACAACAAGACGGCGGCGTCTACGGCGTATCATGGCGTATTTCAAGCATGACGCTGGGGAAGCAAATTACTACCGGCTGGGTAGAGGGCTCAACTTTTGAACACAACTACTTTGGTGCCTACACCTTTGGTGCCTCAGGCATGCTCTGGAGGGGTAATACATTCGACGCAAATCACGTATACGGCCTTGATCCTCACGATGACAGTAATAACGCACTCATTGAAAACAATATTTTCAAAAACAATGAAAAGCACGGCTTTATCGTGTCGAAGCGCTGCAACTACAATATTATCCGTAACAACCTCTCGCTGGACAATAAAGTTAACGGCTTTATGTTACACCAGGACTCAGCCTACAATTTAATTGAGAACAACGTCTCAGCTGGCAATACCGATAACTACGTTATTTACGAGTCCAACTACAACACCATTAGTAACAATAAAAGTTATAACGCCAGTTCAAGCCATATCCGCGTTAATCAATCTTCACACAACACTTTCATAACCGGCAACCAGACATACGGCAATGGACGGGGCATATTCCTTTACGACGGTGTTACAAATACGCTAATCAGTCAAAACACTATCCAGGGAAGCGGCAAAAAATTACAGACAAATAACGCTCAGAACACTGTCTTCCTCAATAATAAGGTTAGCGACATTCACTATGACATTAATGAAGGCGACCGGATGATTTTCGGCCCGAATACCGCCAAAACTGTCGACATGACCATACCGGCAGACCAGGCTTTACTAACGGCATTCGAGAAGAAGCAATAAGGGAACCCCCGTTATGGAAGCTACGGCATTATTCTGGAAACGACCGTACACCGATCATACAAAGCGTATGGTGTTGGGTTTATTGCTGGTAATATTGGGGAGCCTGTTGTTTGTTACCGGTCACAGTGACGCAACGACGGCCGCTTCATGCCAAAAGAGTGTTACCCGCTATGCCGGTACTACCAATACCATTTATATCGCAGGTGCCGATGTAGTGTGTACTCCAGCAGACATTCAGGTTATGTATCCGTCAAGCATGAAACACCCAAAAGCACGAACTTTCATGCTCAAGTCAAACATCGTACTCCAACAAGGCGCGACACTGATCATTAAAGGCGGAACAGCTTCCGATGCTACCACCGATGAATTCCGTATGATGTCCAACAATAATAATATGACCAACAATTTCGTAAACATAACTGCCGATTACGGCACCGTCCATATCACTAATACTAAGGTTAAGTCATGGGATGAAGCTACCAAAGCCGCCGATACAGAATACGGTGACATATATAAGCGGGCGTTTATACGCGTCCGTTCACGGGCAATCGGAAACGTACAAAACATATCACGTATGAATATCGTTAATAGCGATATTGGATATTTAGGATATTATGGTGCCGAAAGCTACGGCCTTGCATGGAAAGTCATGGACAGTGCGTTTGATAAAGTGGATGTACTGGGAAACATTACCAATAGTCGTATCCATAATAACTATTTTGGTGTGTATACCTTTGGCGCCTTCGGTATGGTTATCAATCAAAATGAATTCGATCATAACATTAAATATGGTCTTGATCCGCACGATGACTCGGATTCATTGAAGATCACCAATAACTCTTCACACCACAACGGTGACCATGGCATTATATGCTCGCAGCGCTGTGACAACTTACTAATTAGCGGCAATAACTCCTATAGCAATGCCGGGCACGGCATCATGCTGCATCGTTCAGTTGACAACTCAATAATCGAAAACAACACGGTTGCCTATAACGGCGACACCGGCATCGCGCTGTTTGAAAGTAATCACAATATCATCCGAGGCAATCTGGTAAAAAGTAACAAAAACGGTATCCGCCTGTCAGTTGGGTCATCATACAATTTATTTGAAAATAATATTATAGAAAAGACTAAAGAAATTGCAATCTACACCTATAAGGGAAGCGACACACCCGTACGTAGTGATGGTATAAATGCCGGCAATGCCTGGAAGACAAATACCGTTACCGGCACCGGTTTACTGGTACTGCAACTTACTGCTACACATGGTGATCAGTTTAAAAGTAATAGTTTTGCTGGAAATCCATTAGCCGGTTATGACACCAACCGAGTTACTAACACATCGTTTGTTAGTAACTCAACCGACTTAAACAATCTCTAGCCGACCGAGCTGTGATAACGTAAAATAGGTCTCATAGAAGACTTATTTTACGTTTTTGCCAATTAATTTCTCTTATGCTTTATACTACTGCGTATGAAGTTCAGCCGTATCCAGATATGTAGCCTGCTAAGCTTTATCGTAATCATATTCCTGATTAGTGCCGTAGCAGTCTACAACAACTATGGCACCATACCATTATCACCGGTTACCGTTACCTCACAGAAAATAAATAATCCACAGATTGCAACTCAACCGGCAACATCCCAGACTACTACGAATAAGCAAACTGCACCGCCAAGCGCTTCCCAGTCTAGTTCCGCCGCCGCCCCATCAGTAGAAATAAAACCTCAGCCTGTACGGCCTGTAATCAATGCGCCATCCCAACTTATTGACCTGTCTAACTGGTATGTAACACTTCCAACCGACAATGATGGCAATGGAAGGGCTGATGAAATTCACCAGCCCTCATTGGCAGGCTTCAGTGTGGCACATTATTTTATGCTTAACGATGCCCGCAATGGCATCATTTTCCAAGCTCATGCCGGAGGCGCTACAACATCAGGCTCACATTATCCACGGAGTGAACTCCGAGAAATGGCTGACAACGGCACAGTCAAAGCGGCATGGTCCAATACCAGTGGCAGTCATAGTATGACCGTAACGGAAGCAATTACCCATTTACCATCTGCTAAGCCGGAGGTTGTAGCGGCCCAGATACATGATGCTAACGATGACGTCATTATGATACGGCTGGAAGGACGGCGCTTATTCGTAGAAAGCGATGATGGGAAAAATAGCGGTGACCTCGATACAGCCTACACACTTGGCACTACCTTTACAGTTCGTATTCTTGCCGAAAATGGCCACATATACGTTTCATACAATGGCGTAGCTAAAGTTGATCTTGCTCGGAGCGGCTCAGGATTCTATTTTAAAGCCGGCTGTTACACGCAATCCAACACTACAAAAGGCGACAGCGGCGATGCGTACGGCCAGGTTATTATGTATGGTTTAAGCGTTACACACTCGTAGCGGCGATTTGGCTGCTTTTAGCAATGATGGCAGTAGTACTAGTTACCTTCGGCGCGTCCGATACGACAACCCTTATAGTAGGATTGATAGTAGAAAGATAATTTTTTATCTGTGGCGAGACAGCTTCATAGTTCAGCAGCAGTATGTCAGGCTTAACGGCTGTCAGTATTTTTGGATCGTAGTGCGGTACACTATCGATAAACACATAGTCTACGTATCGTATGGCAGCAATTAACTTAGCGCGATCGTTTTGAGCATTAATAGGACGGGCAGGGCCTTTTTTCTGCCTGACACGCTCGTCACTCGTTACGTGCACAATCAGTGTTTCGCCGTATGCTTTAGCTTCACGCAAATGATCAATGTGGCCACTGTGTAGAATGTCGAATACTCCGCCGATTAAAACAACGTTATGCAAACTTGGACGGATTGAGGCAATCTCAGCCAAAGAATAAAGCTTTTCCATATAATTATTTTTACATATTATATTATATATGTCAATACATAATTGATACTATGCATTACTATTGATCATTTATACAATTCATGATATAATTACCCCCATGAATAAAGCGGGAGTGCTTTTCACTAAAACTAACGTAGACACATCCCAGCACGCCGGCAGTCGGCCTGAACATACCGCTGCCTGGTCGGATTGGGCTATTAAGCGCGCTCCGGAACTACGGGCAATGCAACAAGCTGGGTTACTCGGAAGTGAAAACCGCGCCTGGCGTAACGTAGCGGAGCACTGTCTAGTAGTCAATGCGACAGCAATGTTTATTGCCACACATATCAAAGTCGCAGGCACCGCCCTTGATAGCCACCTCATAGACCAGGGAAGCATGCTCCATGACGCAACTAAACGACTCGAAAAAGAACAGGGAGTCGGCTACAGTAACGAGCATGGTTCGCCGCTTAGAAAAAACTTTTTATCGCTACTTGGTTATCCAGAAGAAGTAATTGCAGTCACCGAGTATACGGGACGCGTACCTGAAATGTTCATACAAGACACCACTGAGCGCCACGCAGCCATTCAGGCTCAGCCGCTTGAGCAGCTCGTTGTCGCCTATGCCGATGCCCGGGTTCGCAATGTAAATATCGTACCCCTCGAGCAAGCACGCGACATGAACAAGCAAAAAGTTCCTGCCGATGCGACGGTATACGATCAGTGGTACGACTTTTACCACGATGTAGAAAACCGTATCTTTGCAACAATTGGCAGAAATGCCATTTGCGCTGATTCACTTAACAATGATGCAGTGATTACTATGGTGCAACAAACGTATCAAAATAACGGTGCATAACGGGGCTAGCCCTGACTTTAAATTAAATTTAAGGTACAACAGGTACACTTAGTGGCATGAGAATACTTGTAGTCGAAGATGAACACCGCATTGCCCACGCTATTAAGGAAGGCCTGGAGCAGGAAACTTACGCCGTTGACGTCTGTTACGACGGGGAAGATGGTTACAACACAGCTACGGCCGACGATTATGATTTAATCATTTTAGACGTCATGATGCCGCGAATGAACGGCTACGAGGTCTGTCGTAAGCTGCGCGAGAGCGGTAACCACACGCCCGTCCTAATGCTGACGGCCAAGGACCAGAACCGCGACATCGTACAGGGACTGGATAACGGTGCCGACGATTACTTAGCCAAGCCATTTTCGTTTGAAGTATTACTGGCGCGTATTCGGGCGCTGCTACGCCGGCCCCATGAAACCGCCAGCGAAACACTGCAGGTTGGCGACCTGACCATGAACCCGGCCAGTCATCAGGTAGCCCGTGGCGGCATGGTGATTAATTTATCCAGCAAAGAATACGCAATTTTAGAATATTTGTTACGCAATCCGGGCAGAGTGCTCAGCAAAAACAACATTATGACGCACGTTTGGGATTTTGACGCCGACATCTTACCAAACAATGTCGAAGTGTTCATAACCTACTTGCGCGCCAAAGTCGACAAGCCCTTCGATGGGCCGGGTTTAATTCAGACCGTAAGGGGATTTGGGTATAAGATTGAAGCGTAGCATGATGCACCACGTCAACCGCGTACGTAGCTTTGCCCGAACCAGCACCGCCCGGTTGAGTTTGTCATATCTGGCTATCATTATGCTCATGAGCATCGGCTTCAGCATTGTCTTTTATAATGCCTCGAGCCATGAGTTGGGCCGGCCACCGCGCGACGATAGTTCGCAGTCAGCCGATCCGACGGGATTCGGCCCTCGCTATGCCCGGGATCCGCAGTTCGATGAGTTTTTGCAGCAACGCGCCGAAGAAGGCCGCCAGGCGCTCCGTAACCGGTTAATCGTGCTTAACCTGGCAGCTCTCGCGGCAGGTTGCGCGCTCAGTTATTATCTGGCGCGCCGTACACTGCAACCGATTGAAGCCAACATGGAGGCGCAGGCCCAATTCGTATCTGATGCCTCCCACGAACTGCGTACGCCACTCACCGCGCTGCAAACTACAAACGAAGTGGCTTTACGGAAACCGAAACTAAGCGCAGCCGAAGCCCGCGACCTACTCGAACACAACGTGGCCGAAGTGGCTAAACTGCAATCGCTGACAGACGGGTTGCTAAAGTTGGCGCGCCAAGACAATCAACCGGTTTCCCATAGCCCTGTTTCACTGCAAGAAGTTACCGGTGATGCCATGAACACTATCATCCACCAGGCCCAGGCCAAAGATATTGCCATCGAGGATAACGTGCCACCAATGTTAGTATCAGGAGATCAGCCCAGTTTATCCCAAGCCGTAGTCATACTGCTGGATAACGCCGTTAAATACAGCCCTCAAGGCAGCACGGTCCATCTTTCGGCCAGTCAGCAGGGCAAGTACGCCTTATTGGCGGTTCGCGATGCCGGCCAGGGTATTTCCGCTAAAGACCTGCCGCATATATTCGACCGCTTTTACCGTGCCGACCAGTCCCGCAATAAACAAACTGTCGACGGTTACGGCATCGGCCTCAGTATGGCTAAGAAAATTATTGATCAGCACCACGGTGAAATAATCGCCAGCTCGGTAGAAGGTAAAGGATCGGCATTCACGCTCAAATTACCACTCAGCTAGCAAGTCTATTGACATAAGCGCTATTACACCCGTTGTCAAGGGCATCTATCTTCATGCCACAATGTTACGCCCCTATACTCCAGGTTTTACGGCTTTAAGTAACTTTTAATCCGTCCTCAGTATCCTCAAAGCATAACCAAATGTAATACAGGATATACAGCAATGAATGTACTAAGTCGGGGCGTTCGAAATGCCTTCCGGAATAAAATCCGGACATTTTCGATTGTAGTAATTGTGGGCCTTAGCGTCGGCATGGCCCTAGCCATGCTAGTGGCGCGCCAGGCAGTGACTGATAAGATTACCAGCGTTAAATCCAGCGTCGGTAACACGGTCAGCATTTCGCCAGCTGGTGTCCGCGGCTTTGACGGCGGCGGCAACGCCTTAACCGCGGCTGACATCGCCAAGGTGAGCAGCCTCAGCCATGTAACATCGGTTACGCAGAGCCTCAGCGACCGCTTAACAACCAGCGACACCGATCTGGAATCAGCCGTTGAGGCCGGCGCGCTGGGCCAGCGCTTTAACCGCGGTAGCGGTACGACAGGGGGCGATATGCCGACTCCGCCAGCCGGCGATGGTACCGCTACAGACGGCACTACAGCTACTCAAAGCTTTACGCCGCCGGTCACCGTCATTGGTGCTACTGATCCGGAAACCGCGCTCAGTACCAGCCAAGGGGGCGGAACATTTACGCTGACCAGCGGTGAAGTCTTTGCCGGCGACAGCAGTGAAAACGTTGCCGTAATCGGTAAAGGACTAGCCGAAAAGAACAGCCTGACGGTCGGTTCAACCTTCCAGGCCTACGGCCAGACCATCAAGGTCGTCGCTATCTACGACGCCGGCAATACCTTCAGCAACAACCAGGTGATAATGCCGCTCAATACAGTGCAGACCCTGAGCGAGCAAGCAGACGCTGTTACCAGTGCGACCCTAAACGTTGATTCCATCGACAATGTGGCCAGCGTAAGTAGCGCCGCTTCCAGCGCCCTCGGCGACACGGCTGACGTAACCAACGCTTCCGAGCAAGCTGAAAGTGCCGTCGCGCCGCTCGAAAATATCCAGACTATTTCACTGTACAGCCTGATTGGCGCCCTGATCGCCGGCGCGGCCATCATATTGCTGACCATGGTCATGATTGTCCGGGAACGCCGCCGTGAAATTGGCGTCATCAAGGCCATCGGCGCTTCAAACTTGAACGTCATGACACAGTTTGCTTCTGAAGCTGTAACTTTTACGGTACTTGGCGCTATCATTGGCATCGTGTTCGGCCTGGTAGCCGGCAACCCGATTACCCAGCTACTGGTTAACAACTCTGCCAGCAGTACCGCAAGCGCAGCCGGCGGCCCCGGGATGGGTGGTGGCCAGGGAATGGGCGGCCGAGGAATCGGTGCGGTTGGACGCACGGTAACCAACGTAACCGCGAGTGTCGGCGTCGACATCATCCTATACGGTCTTGGCGTCGCCATCCTGATCGCCATCGTGGGCAGCGCCCTGGCATCATTCTTCATCGCTAAAGTAAGACCAGCAGAGGTCATGCGGGCCGAGTAAATCCCGGCGCGCACAAGAAAGGAACATTATGTTACAAGTAGAAAACGTTAAACGCAGTTTTAAATCCGGGGATATAACTGTCAGCGCAGTTAATGATGTCAGCTTTACCGTTCCGGACGGCCAGTTCGCCAGCATCATCGGTAAGAGCGGCTCCGGTAAAAGTACGTTGCTCAGTCTGCTGGGCGCCCTCGACAAACCAACCAGCGGCAGCATCACTATCGATGGTAAAGATATAGCTAAAATGAACGACCATGCGCTCATTGGCTACCGTTGCCAGAAAATTGGTTTCGTGTTCCAGAGCTACAACCTGGTACCCAACCTGACAGCCCTCGAAAACGTTATGCTGCCGATGGAATTCGCTAAAGTGGGCAAAAAAGAGCGTACAGACCGGGCTGTAAAACTATTGGAGCAAGTTGGACTCACCGAGGACCAAATGACCCGTAAACCCGGTAAATTGAGTGGCGGGCAGCAGCAGCGCGTTTCCATAGCCCGGGCACTGGCAAATAAGCCGAAACTCATCTTGGCAGATGAACCAACCGGCAACCTGGACAGCCAAACCGGCAAAATGGTTTTCGACCTGCTGCATAACCTGGCTAAAAGCGAAGACACTACTATCGTCACCGTAACGCACGACCTGAGCATCGCCGACAAAACCGACCGGACATTCCAGCTGCAGGATGGCAAATTGACGGAGGTTAAATAGCCATGGTACCAGCAAAAGACGTACCGGAAAGACGTGAAGTCAGTCCGGAGGAATACCAACACATGGTTTCCTCCGGCCAAATCATGAAACCGCGGCGTACTTACGCTTTGCCAGCAGCGCTGACCGGACTTGTGCTGATCGTACTGCTGGTCGGGTTCTTCTCGGGCGTAGCGTACCAAAAAGGCAAAACCGGCACTACATCACGAACCGCGGTTACGGGCATCGATCAAAACGGCGCGATGGGAGCCAATGGTTTTGGTGGCGGTATGCGCTCGCCGGGCAGTACCGGCGAGGTAACTGCCGTCAGCGATTCGAGCATTACCGTAAATAATGTCCGTAGCGGCAGCCCTCAGACATTTAAAATTACCGGCAGCACTACAGTCACTGACAATGGCAAGACAGCCAGTGTAGGCGACATTGAAACTGGTGATACTGTAATGATCCGTACCGGTTCAAGCGACACCGGTACCGTGACAAGTATTATGCTGAACCCATCATTCGGGGGTGCCCCGGCTAATCCGACTGATCCCGCCGGCACAACGGATACAACGGATAGCGGCGCGACAATTTAACGCGAAGCTATGCGGTGCGGCGGCAAAATGACATACTGCACCCAGTAATCCTTCAAACTGCCCATCACTTCTACCAACGCGTCGAAGCTAACGGGCTTTTTGATATATGAGTTAGCACCAAGTTGATAACAGTGTAGTATATCCTGTTCGGAGTTAGAGGTCGTAAACAGGACAATGGGAATATGGCGCAGAGCCGCGTCAGCCCGGATTTCCGTAAGCGCTTCAATGCCGTTCTTTTTAGGCATATTAAGATCAAGTAAGATTAAATCCGGCAGGGGAGCCGTCTTTTCGGTATAGCCACCGCTACGGTTGAGATATTCCAGTAATTCAACGCCATTGTGCACAGAATAGGCCTTGTGCGGCAGGTCGCTTTTATCGAGGGCCCGTTGCGCGAGCAACAGGTCGTCTTCGTCGTCATCAACCAGTAAAATGGTTAGTGGTCTATAGTCATTCATGCGGTAACCCCGCTGGCAGGCTTACCATGTACAGGCAAGCTGATGATAAAGGTCGCGCCCTCGCCGGGTTTGCTGACAGCCGTAATGCTGCCGTTATGGCGGTCGACAATCTTTTTGCAAATCGCCAAGCCCACACCTGTACCCTCATACTCGCCGCGGCCGTGCAGGCGCTGAAAAATAGTAAAGATGCGGTCGAGATACTGTTCGTCAAAGCCAATGCCGTTATCTGAGACCGACAGTGTGCAACAGCCGTTTTTGGTCTTGCTTTGGATGGTTATAACCGGTGGAACACCATCACGCGAGTACTTCATAGCGTTCGAGATGAGGTTTTGCAGAAGCAGCCGCAGTTGCAGCGGGTCGCCCTCTACCGTACACAACTTACCAAAGGTAATAGTCGCGCCGGTATCTTCTACCCGGGTCTGTAAATCCTCCAAAGCTTCCGTTACCATTTGTGCCAGGCTTACGGATTCAAACGGACGGCCCTGCGTCGTCACGCGGGAATAGGTAAGTAAGTCACTGATAAGCGTACGCATGCGGGTGCTGGACTTTTGGAGTCCGTTTAAATAGACATGTGCTTCTTCGGGAAGCTGGTCCTTATAATCGGTTTCGAGCAAATTGGCAAAAGCGGCTATTTTCCGGAGTGGTTCCTGTAAGTCATGCGAGGCAACGTACGCGAAATCTTCCAGCTCGGAGTTGCTGCGGCCCAGCTCTTTATTGGCAGCCGTAAGTTCGGCCGTCCGGGATTCGACGCGTTTTTCGAGATCACGGTTCAGTTGCATAACTTCTTCTTCAGCCTGCTTTTGGGCCGTAATATCACGAATCTCCTCAACAAGACCAACGGTCACACCATCGCGAATTAATGGACTGGACATAATAGAAACAGCGTACATACTGCCGTCAGGGCGGGTGAAGTAGTCTTCGGAAGGCAGCAGTTGCTGACCGCGGAGCGCTTTAGACGTCGGACATTCACTGATTGGATACGGTGAACCGTCTTTATGTTGATGATGAATGATCTCATGCAGTGGTTTATTTGCTTCTTGAATCTCGTCCAGGGTGTAGCCGGTTATAGCCTCGGCAGCCGGGTTCATATAACTGCAGTGATGATGCTCGTCCATGATCATCAGGCCCGTGGTAGCGTTGTCCGTGATAGTAGCGTTGAGGCTTGCCATTTCCTGAACCTGCTGCCGGGCGGTTACCTGAGCTGTGACGTCAACGGCGTGTACTAAAATGCCATCAACTTTGCCGTGCTCATCAAACGAGGGCTGATATACAAAATTCAGATAACGGGTTTCCAATGTTTCGTCGCCGCGGTCAAGATCGATTTTGACCTCATTGCCATAGAATGGCTCGCCGCTTTGGTACACGTTATCAAGAATTTCAATAAAACCCTGACCAATCACTTCAGGTAGCGCGTCGCGGACCGATTTGCCCAGCAATGAGCGCTTGCTACCGACGAGTTCAAGATATAGCGGATTCGCCAGTTCGAACACATGATTCGATCCGCGTAAAATGGCAATACTGGCTGGAGCCTGCATAAACACCGCGTGTAATCGCTCGCGCTCAGCCCGCAGTGCCGCTTCAGCTTCCTGTTGTTTACGCTCAGCCAGTACACGCTGGGTTGTCTCCAACACAATAGCCATAACGCCGCCAGGTTTGCCTGATTCATCAATGATCGGGCTGTAGGTCAGGTCCATAGACACATCTTCGGCCACATTGTTACGGTATAAGGTCAAGTGCTGATCCTTATATTCGAGCACTCTGCCGCGTCTGTAGCACTGCTCCATAACATTGCTGTTGAATTCAGCCACTTCCGGCCAACCTTCAACCACCTGCGAACCAAGGAGTTCAGGGTGCCGTTTACCGGCAAAGGCAGAGTAGGCGTCGTTATACAGCATTATGCCGTTGTCGCCCCATAACATGACGATAGGGACAGGTGATTGCAACACAATATTAGCGCTCGTCAGTAAACTTTGCGGCCACTCAGTGACCGGACCAAGGCTATCGGTCCAATCTTTCGCCCGTATTAGCTTCGCCGTCTCTGACACACCAACTATAATAGTATCGATTGCCCGCATGAACGTCGTCCGCCTCTCCGTTGGTTTATTTTCCCAAATACTACCCCTATTTTTTCAAACACTGGTGCTATATGCAAGTTTCATCAATTAACCGGCTGGATAGCAGATTCAAGGCAGGATACGGACACGGTCCTGCCAACCCGTGGTACTGCTGTACGTACAGACATCGATAGCCGCGTTAGGCACCTTATTGAGGTACCATTGGCTGCTGGCGGGATTATGGTCGTCGGGGCCTTCGGTAGCATCGCGGTTGAGTATAGCCAGCGTACCATCCCGGCCTTTGTGCAGAAGCAGTTTCAGCATTCCCAATGTTCCACCACTACTGACGACTAATAGCTGGCGGCTGGAGACCTGTTCAGCTAGTTCCGTATAATACGGTGCCAGACGGGTACGCACGTTATACCAGGTTTCATGTGCTACGCCGGACTTTAAGGGCAGGGTAGCATCATAATCTCCTATACCCAGGCCTTTCGTAACCCAGCGCTCGGCAAGAACTTCACGTTTTTCAATCAGAGCCGGATGAATATCGTACTCGGCTAATGTGTCCACCAGTATGCCGCACGATATTTCCTGGCGGGGCAGGGGTCCGTGATGAATCACCAGAGGCCGTTCATCAAGCATTAGAACACCATTGCCGATCAGCTTAGCCAGGTTACGTGCCGCCGAGCTTACCTGATTCTTGCCGAGATCAGTTATCGGGTCATGTTCGTCCTGATGATGCCCGTGAACATTAGCGTTCGTCTGCCCATGACGCATTAGAAGCAGATCTGGTACAAGCGGAGTCTCAGTTGATGGTAATTCTAAACGCATACCTTACGTGTACAACGCCTCTACCGAAAATTCCAGGTATCGGTTGAGTATAGCCTGCGTTTCATCGTGGGAATAAACGACTGGCTTACCGAGTTCCCGCGTATCTTTCATCCAGTTGGCGGCGTCCATCAGGTAGCCAACCAGTTTAATGCCGAACAGGCTTAAAAACGCGCCCTTAAGATCTTCGCCGGCAGCTATTTCCATATAGCGCTGCAACATAGCGCGGGCAACGGCAGGCCGCTTTACGTCAAGCCACAGGCGTAAATAATCATAGACAACGTCGAAGTGCCGGCGGCCGCGCAGGTTAAGGTACTCCAGATCAATGACGCCAAGTTGGTATTCCGGCAAGACAAACATCTCCCACGGTTCGAGGTCGTACAATTCCACGCCGTATTTGACTTCTTTCAGGTGCTTGCGGACGTAAGCGATAATTGTTTCCGCCTGGCGTTTGTCCAGGAAGTTACCTTCAACCGCGACGCGGGCGTGGCGCTCAAGTTCGGCGATAGCATCATGATAATTCTTTGTCGGCTCACCCTGGACATCGACGTAGGGATTTTTACCGAGCATAACCTGTGGCGTGTAAACTGACGTTTCATAAATAAACGGCGCGTACAGGTCGCGGGCAATTCGGATATCATACTCCAGGCTACGAACGGGCCTACGCTCATACAGTTTGTCACCATCGAACTTTTCGGCGATGTACCAGTCGTCACCATAACTATAGATCTTTCGTACCCGAAAAACGCTCTCAATATTGTACGAGCGGACAGTCTCCAGATAAAAGCTGCTGCGGACATCGTGGTAGAGCATACCTGCCAGCTCTGGGTCGTTGCACTTTTTCAAAATTCGCTCTTCACCGTCCTGCTCAATTATGCTGACCTTATAGCGATGGTTGTCCTGTATCGTCTTGATAAACGTATAGTGCGGAATTTCATTATGCGTCTCTAGCGGAGTCATACCGGTCATAATAGTCGGCCCCTGGATACTAAGCAGTTAAATAGTTTACATAACCGTGCTGCTGGCAGCGCTAGCTAAAAATGAAAGAATGTCATGAAAGGGTAGGTGCCATAGATTTCCCGGGCACTGACGGATACCAGACTGCGCAGTTCTTCGGGCGTCATACGGCGTGATTCAGCCAGCCGTTGCCGCCAGTTAGATTCTACGTTGTCGGCGATAGAACGCATAAGATCCAGGGATTTGGGATCGGCGATAGCCAAACGGGCTACTTTGGGAGCCAACAGCGTTCGTTTATGCTCGGCGAGCCGGTCGGCATACGAGGGGTCAAGCTCACTCAAACGGTTGAAACTGCCAGTTGTACGTACCAGCGGATCGATACGGCGGTATTTGAAGGGAGGCTGTGGAAAATCAAGGCACATGCTGTTCCTGGTAGTTTCGGCTTGATCAGCGTCTAAAATCGCGAAACCGGAAGGCAGAGTAGCAGGATATTCGTCCCTAAACGAGCCAAAATCATCATGTTCCAGCGGTTTATAAGTACCTGACCGCGCGACTTCAGCATAGGCTTGTCCGTCCGTATATTGCTGCATGTAGTGGTAAATTCGCTGCTCACGGCCGGGCCAAACGTATTGCCGGCGATATTTAGCGATGCTGCTCATTATGGCTTGCAGAGTGTGGCCGCCGAGATCTGGCATAGCATAGGTCTGCTCTTGTGCCGGATCGGTCACATACATCAGGTCACGGGGATGAATCTCGTGCAACGGAACAAGCCCTAATTTTGGCAGCGGCTCAAATACCCAGGTGCGCGGCGCCCGGCCTTCACCATAAAACAGCTTGGTACGCAGTATGAGCATATCCAGCATAAAGCGGTGTGTCGGCTCAGACCAATGCTCCTGGGACAACAACAGAAAGCCCTCGGCGAAAATTCGGGCACGCCGCTGATCAGTCATGGCCAGCATACCATCGGGAGTGATAGTAAAATCTTCAGCCGAGAATGCCTGTTCGCGTACTGCGCTGTTCCAGCGGTTCATTTCGCGCAGGCCATAATCCACCCGATCAACGCACAAATCAGGCGTATCGGCCTCTACCCAATCCTGTACGTCGGGAAAAATGACTTCTTCGGGCTGAAAGCCGTGCTTGCGCAGGATATCATTGATACCAACCGTTTCCAGGTAATCCTTGAGCTCAAGGTCATGCTGATTTTCGGCACCGCCAACGCCTTGAAACATCCAATCACCCAAGTGCGATCCATACGTGTGAGCCACGTCCGAAACCAGCGTACGCAGTTGCAGACGCACGGCGTCCTTGCCGGTTATACTATGTTTTTCGGCCATTTGCCGCACGAATAGTACGCTGCCCCAAATATGCTCAAACCGCGAGAACGCGCCGGTATTGGGCACGGTGGTGTACTGCGGCGGCAGTGTGAGCTGTTCTATGGCCTGCAGCCGGCGGATGGCGTCGTTATAAAATATTTCCTGCAGAACCCGGTCTTCCGGCTTATCAAAGACCCGCAAACGATCAGGCATACCGTTTTGCCAGACCCGGTCGGTAACGACCGCTGTCTCCAAGTCGCAATTAGGCATCCAAAGCATAGGGTAATTGAACATGTTTCCCTCTGCCCAAGTGCTGCCAGGTAACTCGGGCGAACCAAACTGAGCGCCGCCAAAACCATGCAGTTCCGCTTCGGCTGATGGATCATTAAAAGCTGGCAGGGGCCTCTCGTTTTTCATCTACCATAATCATCTCGTGTAACGCAGGTGTCTGCAAGCGTGAGCATAATTTCGTGTTATACGGAGTGCGTTGCCGCGTAGCCACTGTTCCATGCGTCAGTAAAGCGAGCGAGGCCGTTCGGTTCACCGGTTTGCCGGTTGACGCCGTTCACCAGCCGGCGCATTTCGAACATGTCATAACCGTTGGCCATAGCCTGTCTAATAAGGGCTTCCCGGCGGGTTATAAACCAGACCGCAATCCTGGCGGCATTCGCAGGTTCCAGAGCCAGGTCAGGGTTACTTACGACGTCGATACCGAGTTCATCACGGACGGCGACATAATTACTTTCAAGTGTCAGCTGTATGTAGCCCCGTCCGTAATATGGCGCGTACCAGGCGTCCTCGCCGTAATATTCACCAATAGGACAGGCGCAGCCGACTTCCGCCGCCAAGTTCGCGAACAGGTACAGTGTCATATCGCCATCATCTATGCCTTTGGCGCTAAGCTCCTGCATGACCAGCGTATACATCTGTTCGACATCCTGGCTTTCCGCATGGGGGAACATCTGCCGAACGGCATCAAGCGTTAGGGAAGTAACGGTTTCGGCCACCGGTGGAGCGACTTCAGGAGCAGGTTGCGCCTCTGTAACCGGCGCGACTGCTTCAACCGTTGGGCCAGGGGCGGTCAAAGGTACGGTATAAGCTCCCGCCTCAACATATGTTTGTACTACCGTCGCCGGTTCAATATTATGATTCTTATAAAAGTGATTCGTGGCCGTGGCCCCTAACGGGAAGTAGCCGCTGTCCCGGGCAATCATACCGCCATCTTCCACCGCCAGGCGGCTATTGGCTGCAACGATCTTGTCACGTAGCGGCTCATTGCTATCAAGATAGTCTCCAAGGTTATAGGGCGGCAAGGTATAAACCAGCTCCGGGTCGGGTGTTTCGGCAGTTTTCACTACCGTTTCCGCCGCCAGTACGCTTTCGGTTGGTATGCCCGTAAGTTGCGGGTTCCAGGCGTCAATCTGTTCGATGGTCACTTCATGTATGCCGGCAATCGACGACTTTGTTTGGCCATCCATGACAAAGCTGTAACCGGAGATGACCGGCGCGGGGACGTTCCAGCACAGTCCGTCTTTCGAAGTTTCCGCGACGTCATTACGGCCTGGATTGGCGGCAGCAATGAGTGGCTCGGTAATGGTGTACCCACGTTCTGCCGACCATGCTTCCGCGAGATCACTCAGGTTCTTCGGATCGCTCGGCTTGCGGTTAATAACCAGCTGGTGCTCAAGGTCCGTACAACCATCGGCCGCCGTACCCATTTCTGATGGCATATGCAAATACCCACCCACAATAAGAACACCCGCCGTTACGGCAGCCAGGCTATCTCTGTGTTCACGCGCGAACGACGCAAATGACAACTCAGTTGATGGGCTCATAGTATCCTTTATATAACTTGTATTACATGCGATCAGTCGACGTGGCCAGCAATAGACGTATTGTTGAACATGCTGAATGATGGAAGAAGTAGCGCACACGCCTTGGAAAGGGCCCGGGTGGGCGGCTGCGCGCAAACGCCAATTGGCTATGCGCGCAGCCGCCCCGGGTGTTGCCGGAGATCTGTCAGACTGCGACAGGATCGGAATGATCCGAACGTTCCGACCGCTTCGGCCGCTTGAGCTGACCTCCGATGAAAACCAGGACACCGTAGACCATGATGGCCTCGTGCCGGGTCTCGAGCGCGTAGTACGGCGCGGAGATCAGGGTAGCGGCGGCGATGATGCCGACGAAGGACGCGACGAGCGCGATGACGTTCAGCTGGCCGGCGGCCGACTGACGGTTCTTCTTGATCCCCCACATGAAGAGGAGGAGGAAGAGGAAGCCGGTAGCCAGAGAGGCGATGACCTGCAGCAGGAGCTGCGAGTCAGGCTTGAGGCTGCCCGTCTCGACGTAAGCGAACGCGAAGACGACGACGATCACCATGACAGCGATCGAACGGATGTCGATGGAGTTGAAAGAACGACGGAGGAAGGACATGGTCCTACCTTTCCATGAGGTGTGCGCTGGATGAATGCGGGTGCATTCAAAGATACACTTTAACATAAGCTTTACTTTTTGTCAATATGTATATGTTTATTAACACTTTCGGCGGATACACTAAAAGACCTTCTATAGAAGGCAGCCATAGTTATCGCAGTACTACTTTCGTCCTCTTGGACTCATCAGTACGACCGCCCAGTCGTAGAGTAGAAAAATGAGAAAGGGAGTGCCAGGCACGGAGCAGGGGGGGGTAGGTCACGATGATCGTGACATACTTTGCTCCGTGCCCGGCACTACAACCTCTCTCCCTGGTCAGTATTAAAAAACGATCCTGCCAGGACCAGCGTTCCTGCCCATACGGGCGACTACTTGCGCCGACGGTTCCGCACACCCCGGAAGGCGAGGATGAAGAAGCCGATGAACGGCACCAGCAGCACGATGGTGAACACCAGCACCAGGATCGACTCCCAGTAGTGGCCATCGTCCCAGTAGTCGTCGAACGCCGTGAGGACCGCGAAGATCCGGCCGACGAAGTCGACGATCGGACCAACGATCTCCAGGCTTGTGCCAGTACCCATATGTATCTCTCCCCCAGTTGGGTGGATCAGGACCAGAGTATAATACAATATTATTAATTGTTTTGCAATGATGTGGCTTGGCAATTATACCTTGACAACAAGTAAGTAGTACCGTATACTGTTAAGTATGAGTCAGAAGTTCACACTTACAGAGTTTTTAAACCGCTATCCTACTAATGATGCATGTCTTGAGCACATCAAGCAATTACGCTGGGGCTCGGCTACTATTTGCCCAAAATGTGAGCGTAAAAGTAATTTTTATAAGGTTAAAGGACGTACTGCCTACGCTTGCCAGTTCTGCGGTCATCACATGTACCCTCTAGCTGGTACTATATTTGATAAATCTTCTACACCGCTTACATCATGGTTTTATGCTATCTACCTCATGGCACAAACTCGGTCAGGTATTAGCGCAAAACAGTTAGAACGTGAACTAGGAGTTACCTATAAGACTGCTTGGCGTATGTTTAAGCAAATACGCCTGTTATTAAGCGATGACAGCGACATAAACAATTTACAAGGCACTGTCGAAGTAGATGAAACTTATATACACCCTGATAAAAAGAAAAACACTCGCATTAAGACCAATAGTCGCTTTTACGGTCAGTCCCAAATACTTATGGGTATGGTTGAGCAGGGTGGACGAGCTCGTATTAAACACATACAAAGCACCGGACGGCGTGAGCTCATTGGACAAATCAAAGGTAACGTACAAGTATCAGCTACGGTATACTCCGACGGATTCCGTTCATACCGAGCTCTTCCAAAACATGGTTATACTCACGCTTGGGTAGACCATAAAGCTCATCAGTATCTTGTTGCTGGCATTGGTACTCAAAACGTAGAAAACCTTTGGAGCCAGTTCAAACGTGGCATGTACGGTGTATACCGCCACTGTGACCCTAAATACTTACAGTCCTATGCTAATGAATATGCGTTTCGCTACTCACACCGCAATACTCCAGCACACATGTTTGACCTTTTTCTTGGTCAGATTGCGAGCACGAAGTTTGTTAGGGGTTAGAGGCTTTATTTAGGGCTCGATCAAAATCGTCTTCCGCACCGTTGCGACCGCCTGCGTCTAAGAACTTATGTAGTTTATCGCCGGAGCTCTCTTTAGGAGTATCTTCGACATTGAGATGTAGCTTGGTTTGACTGCCAAAACGTGGAAATGCCTCGAGCATATGGTCTTCAAACTCTCGCCAGTCTCTAGATATACGCATGAGCACAATAAGTTGGGATAGATGCTTTTCAAGGTTGGGGTTGCCGACATTTATCGTAAGGAATTGATGATGCTTGTGAGCTCGGTATTTCTTATCATCGAGTACAGGGTTCTTCTTACGGAGCTCCTCAAGTACTCCGTCAGGTAGGAGCTCGTATACAAGCTGGTTAGTCAGTTTACCGACCTGCTGGTTACGTTTTTGTGTGTGAGCTTTAAACTCCCAGCCTTTGAGCCGGTATATCTGTTGGTAAAACTCATTTGGAAACCGGCGTACCCATGGTTGGAGCTCTTCTTCGATATAAGCGGCAAGTATTATTTGGAGCTCATCTTTATCACGTTCCGCTTGGTAGCCGGTAGCTTCATCAACGAGTGCCGTAATACCGACCTTAGCAAGACTACGGACAATAATTTCACTGGCTACTGCTAAGTGTTGTTGCTGTTTTACGAGCTTTTCATCGGTGCGGGCTCGAAGATATACATCACATACCTGTGGCAATATATCAGCCTTAAAGCCTTTTCGTACCGTCTTACCGCTCTTAGACAAGTATTCAAACTCGGTGAGCTCCTTTTGTAAGTCTGCACTGATATAAGGTTGTAGGTTCTGTGCGTCAATAAAACTTGGAAACCCTTGTACACGAGTAGTTTCGGATAGGGCTCGTCCACGTTTTGTACGTCCGAACGCTCGGAACATGCCGTTTCGGGTTATGACCCGTGAACCGTCTTCAAGTACCGCAACAGTAAGCGTTACGTTACCTATTTGTAATTTTCCCTCATGTGTAGCCTTTGGTGGCTGCTTGTCGCTCATATAATACCCTCGCTTAATATGAGCCTATCATAACGCAAGGTCTTACTTGTTGTCAAACCCTACTTGTCTTGAGGGTATAATTGCCTGTGGCTTGAAGGAGAGGGTAAAACGTTTTTGAAGAAGCAACCAAGTAAAAAGCCCAACCTCGCGGCTGAGCTTTTTACTTGGTGACCCCTGCGGGAGTCGAACCCGCGATTTTCTGGATGAGAACCAGACGTCCTGGACCACTAGACGAAGGGGCCACGGTGCAGAAAACGTAATTTTTTGCTGACATAAAATTATTCTTCGAGCACGTGGGCACTATGCAAAGCATAGGGTCAACAATTAAGACCGCACAATCATATCACATCTGTTACCGAGCGTCCAGATCGGGCAGGGCAGTTTGAAGCAAAAAAATCATAAGCCCATTGCCAGAAGGCCCCTAACGCCCCATAATAAACTTAAGGACTATTGAAACTATGACACTCAAAGCGCTGCTCCTTATTCTTACGCCGGCTATACTGACCGCTTTGTTTTTTATTATCTATATCCGGGTGTGGCGCAGGCGGCATACCGAGGTAGGCGGCGTGTCGGTAAACCAACTGGCTTCCGCGTTGCACGACGAAAGAATGAAGTCCAGCATCATCGTGGATGCCATCGAAGACGGCGTTATCCTGTTGGACGAAACAGGCGTTATCCGATCATTCAATCCGGGAGCAACCGTTATTACAGGCTGGAAGGCCGATGAAGCCATGAACCTCGACTATCGTCTGGTACTTAAGCTGGTCGATGAAAAAGGTCAACCGTACCCGACAGAACAGGATCCATTCCAAAGAGTATTCGTCGAGGCAACCACCATCCGTGACAGCAATATTTTTATTGTTTCAACCGCTAATAAGCAGCTGGCACTCAGCATGCAGGTGTCGCCGTTGCTCGATGATAAAAGGCACGCTTTCGCCGCTGTCGCCGTGCTGCGTGACGTTTCGCAAGAGCGGGCAGCCGAAAGCCAGCGCGCCGAGTTTATCAGCACCGCCTCGCACGAAATGCGTACCCCGGTAGCCGCCATCGAAGGCTATCTAGCCCTAGCGCTTAACGATAAGGTCAGCAGCATCGACGCCCGGGCCCGCGAATATCTCAACAAAGCCCATGCCAGTACACAGCACCTAGGCCAGTTATTCCAGGATCTTCTCACCAGTGCTAAAGCCGAAGACGGGCGTTTGGCCAGCCATCCCTCGGTCATCGAAATGGGCAGTTACCTGCAGCAACTAACCGAAGACCTTAAATTCTCGGCTGTAAAGAAGAATCTTGGAACAGACTTTATCGTTGGAAGCACTAGCGTCATCGATGCCCGGTCCGAGGCCGGCGGTAAAGTAGTCGCGCCGCTGTATTACGTCTATGCCGATCCGGACCGTTTACGTGAAGTTGTCACCAACATCTTCGACAATGCCGTCAAGTACACCGACGCGGGTAAGGTCACGCTGGGGCTTACCGGCAACGACCAGGTAGTACAGTTTTACGTTAAGGATACCGGCCTCGGCATTCCAACCGATGATATTCCGCACTTATTCCAAAAGTTTTACCGCGTAGACAACTCATCAACCCGTACTATCGGTGGTACTGGCCTCGGACTGTTTATTTGCCGCAAGATCGTTGAGTTGTATCATGGCCGTATCTGGGCTGAAAGCGAATACGGAAAGGGAACGACCTTCTTCATCAACCTGCCGCGCCTAACTGGCCAGCAGGCCAACCAGATGATGTCCGCTGACGCCGCCAAACAAACGCTGCCCGAGGCTAATTCAGCTTCATTCAGCCCGTTGTAAACAGAGAGTTTGCCTTCTTAGTGCTTATGGTATAATTACAAAAGAATACAGCGGTACGCTTAACAGGAAAACACTTAAAGGAACCAATCATGACAAAAATAATGCTCGTCGAAGACGATAACAACCTACGCGAGATTTATGAAGCCCGCCTGGCAGCCGAAGGCTATGACATCGTCTCCTCCGCCGATGGTGAGGCCGCGCTGGCGCTCGCCTCCAAAGAGCATCCCGATATGATTATTTCCGACGTCATGATGCCAAAAATCAGTGGGTTCGAAATGCTTGATATCCTGCGCAATACCGACTCGTTAAAGAACGTAAAGATTATCATGCTGACCGCTCTCGGCCAAGCCGAAGACAACGCCCGCGCCAACGCGCTTGGTGCCGATAAGTATCTTGTCAAGTCACAGGTAACCCTGGAAGACATCGTTAAGGCGACCCACGAGTTGCTCGACACGCCAGCAGAAGCTGCCGCGGCTCCGGAAGAAACAGCTGTGCCCGAACCGGAGATTACTATTCCAGAGCCAGCTATCGTGCTGCCGCCCGCCCCTGAAGTAGCTTCAACGCCCGTAGCAACGGCAGAGCCCGAGGTGGTTGCTGCGCCCGCTCCAATGCCTGAGCCAGTGGCTGAACCACAGTTCCAGCCTGTAGCTACTCCCGAGATTCCGGTCGTCGAACCACCCGCGCAACCTACAGATATTGCCGCGACCATCCAAATGCCGTCAGTACAGTTTTCAGGCACCGACGACAACGTGGCTACGGCAACCGCGACTGACAACTCCGCGCAGTCTACTGCCGACGAAGAAGCTGCCGTCCAGGCCCAGATTAACGCCTTCGCGGCAACTGAAGCAGCAGCGCCAGTTCCTGAGCCAGTGGCGCCTGCTCCACAACCCGTTGAGGTTCCCGCGGCCGTCGCTCCAGCGCCCGCTCCAATGCCTGAACCAGTGGCTGAACCACAGTTCCAGCCAGCACCCGCGCCTGAGATAATATCGCCGGCTCCGGTGGTTCCTCAGCCAGCACAAGTACCAGAACCTGTTCAGGCCGCGCCAGCGCCCGTAGCAGCAGCCGCTCCACAACCACAGCCCCCGGCCGTGGCACAGCAACCGCAGATGCAAGCCGGGCCGGTAACCTCCGGCGAAGCGCCGCAAGAAGCAGTCCAGCCAATTCCGGACCAGATCCGAAAGAAGGTTATCGAACCACTGTCAACCGACGCGACGAAGCCGGACATCAATCAGTTACTGGCACTTGAAGAAGCTAAAACAGCCGCTCAACAGGCAGCAGCAGCCCCGGTTATACAGCCCGTTCAGCCGGCCCCGGCAATAGCACAACCGCCAGTACAGCCCGTACCCGGCCAGCAGCCGCCACAAGCCAATACCGGTATCGATCCACACAGCATGGCATTGTAATCAAGCCTAATATTATAAGCCTTGGCTGTTTTACGGTAAGCTAACTGTATGCGTTTAAATAAATTCATAGCCGGCGCTACTGGCCTCAGCCGTCGTGCCGCCGATGAGGCAATCGCCCAAAACAGGGTGCTGGTAAACGGCCATATGCCGTCTGCCGGCCAGCAGGTAATGGACACTGACACGGTAACGCTTGACAGCCTGACTATTACCACGCCTGTCAATACCATAACCATTATGCTCAATAAACCGGTCGGTTATGTGGTCAGCCGCGAAGGGCAGGGCAACCGTACGGTATACGATTTGTTGCCAGCAGAACTGCATTCATTAAAGCCTGTTGGACGCCTCGATAAAGATTCCAGCGGCCTGTTGCTTATGACGAGTGACGGAGACCTGGCGCACCGGCTGACACACCCCAGCTTCCAGAAGACTAAACACTACGAAGTTCAACTGGACGCGCCGTTGCAGCCGCTACACCGCCAGATGATCAGCGACTACGGTGTCCGCCTGGAAGATGGGCCAAGCAAATTGCAGCTGGAACGGTTGCAGGATGGAGACGATACCGTTTGGAGCGTCACGATGCACGAGGGGCGTAACCGGCAGATCCGCCGGACGTTCGACAGCCTGGGCTACGGCGTCAAAAAATTACACCGTACACGGTTCAGTAACTACTCGTTAGGCCGTTTGGCAAGCGGCACATACCAGACAATACCCCGGGTTAGTTGACGGCCTGGACAGTTCCGACTTTGGTGAGCAGGATATGAGGGTTGCGGACAATTATAAACTCGGCGGCCACATCCTCGGGGTTTCGTGCTTTACGTAACATCTGCCTGATCGACGGCAGCGGCGGTTGTTTGAGTAAAACAGCGTCCGCGTCGCCGTAAAAACCGTGGATTTTATCGACTACAGCTTCCAGGCTGGTAGCCTTGGCCATAACAGACCGGCCAGCATGGCGGGCAATTTGCCTGATAGGGCCGCCCGACCATTCACGCAGGTCCAGCAGCCGGTCGGGGCTGGTGTCAAGGTCAACGGTGTAGGCACCGACAATATCAGATTCGCTCGGCAAACCCTGTACGGCTGGAGGTACGTTATATAAACGCGGGCCGACACCCTTTCCCTGCAGGCTAATAGTCCGGGCTTCGGCCGGAAGTTGCTGGAACTCCGTGATCGGCTGGACGGTTTGCCGGGTATCAATGCCGCCACTACGGGTGATTGGCACCCCAAACCCTAACATACGGATCGAACCAAAAGCGATCAGCTTTTCATCAACTTCCAGGAAACCGAGCTCAGGATTGTAACCTAAGCGGTCCGAGGAAAAATCCGGTTGAAAACTGACTGAATCTACTATCGTTTCTGGCTGTACCATCTGGTTATTCCTATCGGGGTTTTATTACTGCAGTCCGCGGACGCGAAGTGATTGATACTATTTTGTCATTCATATACTTAATTGTCAATATCGACTACCTCTGTTATAATATGAGCTATATGAGTAAAAAACTTCCGATTATCGCGATCGTCGGCCGGGCTAATGTTGGTAAATCCAGCCTGTTTAACGCTATCCTGGAGCGTAAAGAGGCTATTGTTGCCCGTGAAGCCGGGACGACCCGCGACAGCATTATGGCCAAGGCTGAGTACACACACCCGGACGGTGATGTCAGCCAGTTCTGGCTGGTCGATACTGCCGGTATCAAAGATCCGGAAGACGACTTTGAGTTTACTATCCAGGAACAGATTACCCAGGCCGCCGACAGCGCCGATGTGATCTGGGTCGTAGTAGAAGCCGATGTACCCGTTACCGAAGAGGACCGCCGGGTCGCCAAAATGGCACTCAAGAGCCGCAAGCCGGTTTACCTGGTAGTCAATAAAGTCGACCGGTCAAAAGGCGCCGACCTGACGCAGTTTATCCGCCTTGGTATTAAGGATATTTATTACACCAGCACTACCCAGCACCGCGGTATCGACCAGATGGTCGAAGCCCTGGCGCAGATGGTACCACAGGTGTCTGAACGCCCTGATGATGACCGCCTGCGTATCGCGCTGCTTGGCCGTCCGAACGTTGGTAAATCCAGCCTGTTTAACTCGCTCGCCAAGAAGCAGCAGGCTATCGTGGCTGACCGCGCCGGTACTACCCGTGACGTTAACCGTACGGTATTAAAGTATCATGGCAAGGAAATTGAAATTATGGACACTGCCGGTATTCGCCGCAGCGGTAAGATCGAAACCGGCATCGAGCGCTTCAGCGTGGTGCGCGCCCTGGCAGCCATCGAACAGTCGGATATCTGCCTGATGCTCATGGACGCCCGCGAGCTCAATACGGCCCTCGATCAAAAAATCGCCGGTCTGGTCAAAGATGCCGGCAAGGGCCTGATTTTAGTGGTCAGCAAGTGGGATTTGGTCAAAACCGAAGAAGGGGAGACCGATCCGTTCGCCCGGGACCGGATTGCCGCTGAAATCGCCGTAGCGTATGACTTCGTGCCCTGGGCGCCGCTCATCTTCACCAGTGCCGTTACCGGCCAGAATGTAACCAAAATTTTTGATCTGGCGAATGACATAATGGAACAGCGCAACAAGCAGATTCCAACCGTACAGCTCAATAAATTTCTGCGCGAAATGATTGATGCCCATCCGCCGGCCGGCCTTAAGAACCGCCTGCCGAAATTGAACTACATGGTACAGGAAACCGATAACCCGATCCCGGCCTTTAAAATTTTCAGTACACAGGTTAAGTTCATCCACTGGAGCTACCGGCGCTACCTCGAAAAGGGCCTGCGGCAGCGCTATGGCTACGAGGGGACGCCGATCCAGCTATGGTTTATCGAAAAACACGAGACACACAAGCATGGCAATAGTCCGACACAGGCGCCACGCAACCAGTTACAGCAGAGCATTCGCCGCAAAAAAGCAGCCGCGGCAGCCGCCAAAGGCAAGAAGTAATTCCAGCTACCGGTTAAACGTCGAGTGGGAGTCCGCGAGGCCGTATTCGTCGAAGATGCGCACCAGTTCAGGAGTGGCTTCATAGGGCCGGTCAGGGTGCGTACAGCGCTGGCGATGGCCTTCTATGGTATACGAGGTCGTAGACAATGACATATCGGTGTCATAGAGAGGATGCCCCATAAGGGAATTTATAACGTCGTGCTCGACCTGGTAGGCCTCCAACTCGTCGGATATTATGGAGTTACGTAAGTTCCCAGCCATTGCCGCAGTCGCCTCCGCTTGACGGGCGTGAGTAAATTCATGAGCGATACGCGAGCCAATACCTAAAACTGAGTCCTGCGGAGTAATCCGGGAAGCAATGAACGGGCGGGACGTATAAAGAGCACCGGTTTCAGAATCTACGTTAAAATACCGGTGATGGCGAGCCAGCGTCGTCGGTTTAAATGTCGGCGTTACCGCCGGTATCCGCGCCAGGCCGGTAACCGATTCGGTGACGAATTTGCCAGCATAAGCCGCCGTCTTACCCTTTGACTTGGCCTGAGCCACGATACGATCCATGCGCTGAGCCGTCGGTGCCAGCATAGAGTAATCTAAAACAAACGCGCCATCTTCGGTATCCCGCACGGGGAAGAGCGTATATACATCCATATCGGCGTATTGCTTGGGTAAACAGAGTGTATACCCGACCTGGTTAGGCATAACAGCCGATTCTACCGCGGACTTGAGCTGAAGGGCGGTATCACCCAAACTACGGCGTACTTTAGGTTCATCAAGCACCAGTACCGTTTCATTAACCAGCCGGTCAAAGGCCTGGTGGCGCGCCCGCTGATCAGGAGACGTAAACATACATGTATTATAGAATATTTTATAATATATATCAACTGGGTCTGGTCTTGACGGCAGGGCAGTAGCTGGTGATACTAAGACCAATGGCATTATTCCAACGCAGACCTCAAACCAGTGCGCCCCTTTCATATACCACTATTGGCTTGAACCGCAACCTGCTTATTGTTGGTCTCGGCAACATTGGTAAAGAGTACGACCTAACCCGTCATAACATCGGTTTTGCCTGCGTCGACGCGTTCGTCCATTCCCAGTCCGACATGGGCGGCTGGGTCGACAAAAAAGACCTCAAATGCCTGGTTTCTACCGGACAAATCGGCGAAACCCGGGTCATGGCCGTTAAACCGACTACTTTTATGAACCTGAGCGGTGAAGCCGTCCAGGCCATTAGCCATTTTTATAAAATCCCGCTGGAGCAGATCATTGTTGTCCACGACGAACTCGACGTTGATTACGGCCAGATTCGCATGCGTATCGGCGGCAGCGCCGCCGGCCACAACGGCATTAAGTCGGTCACCCAGCACATCGGTGAAGACTATGGCCGTGTGCGTATAGGCATCGGTCCTAAAAATCCACCGCAGATCGACAGCGCGGACTTTGTGCTGCAAAAGTTTTCCAAAGAAGAGCAGGGACATTTCAGCGAACTGACCCGCGAAACTACGGCTATTCTGACTGAACTGGCCTACGGTTCAAGCCTCCAGGCTGAAACCCGTAACTTTTTAATCTAACTTAGTTCTGGGGCGGCTGCGGCAGGACGCCGTTTTCGGCCAACAAGAATTTGATGTCCGTTATGCGCGCCAGGTAACGGGCATGCTGATGCTGGGCATATTCAAGCGATGGCCCCGGGCCCGTAAAAGAACGGTCCATATCGTCTACACGGTCGGAAGCTACAGACACTACTTCGAGCAATTCCTGACTCTGATCATAAGGCCAGGTAGTCCGTTCCGGCCGCAGGTCGAGCACGGCATTGTCAAAATCGTCTAATTCATACTGTCGGGTAGCATTGTTTGGTTTCATGCATATCAAACTACCACTTCGCCGACGTGATGTAAATGCATTTAGCTAAGCTTGTGCTTTTAGGGCAGCAAGCTGTTTACTTGGGTGGATGCCTGGAATTACCGTATGCGAACCGGTCGCTTCTATATTTGTCGGCGTCATTTTTTTAAGTATGGCAGTTCCGATTTCACTTACTGCTTTTTGAAGCCCTGCGGTAGGCTGTTCAAGCATTCTGTTTGTCAGATGATAATGCACGCCTAACGTATCGTACGCGGGGTTAACGCCATCGTTGATAGCCAGACTGCCCAGATGGTTGTCTATAGTAACGTGTGGTAATTCAGGTGGTAATTCGTGATGGCCCGGGAATAATACGGCTAACTCTTCAGGATTTAATCGAACGTCTTGTTCATTCATAAAGTATATTATAGCATACTTATTAAGTTTTATCAATAAGAATTTAGACACTAAAAAAGGCCTACAAGAGGGGGTGGGCACCGCTTGTAGGCCTTTTCCAGAGGACAACTATGGTTGTCCTCTCGCTGGAACAGCCCTTCAACCCACCTTGAAGGCCTCCGTATTACGTATACTCGCAGAGAACACATAATACGGCCCACTCAGGTTTTTTCCGTCATTCGCCACGGCTCAAATAAAACGAGGGGGAATACGGGGTTAAAGGGACTAGGCTGCATCTCAACGGGTTGGGACACAATCTAGTAGTTTTAGAGCGCTCACACTCGGAGGTGCAAGCTAAGGACAAGTGGAGGGTAACAACTTGGGATCTTAGCACGCTCTAAAACGAATCTAACAAATTGTTAGAAATTGGGGGGTATAAGGTGCGTAAATTCGTTGAACGAACTTACAGATTGCTATTCTAGCAAATTTATGGCCAAGTGTCAATACTTTAATACATTCTTGTGTAATCTGCCACTATTTAGCATAAACATATTAAATTGATGAACTACTTCTTTCACGAAGCAGGACATGCTTGCATATTGGCCTGGCAGACCGATAATTACAGCAGACAAGGGGGAAGTATGCGTCAGCCACAAATACAGTCAGTAAACATCTCGAACAGCCGGATAAAAGACCTGTTCCACCAGGTTTCGCCGCCTGTCGAAAACCTCTATATACAAAGTGATAATGTAGATGATTTATTGGCCCGGCCGCGGGTCGCTATAGTAGGCAGCCGTAAAATCACCGCTTACGGCAAGGCGGTAACCCGCCATCTCAGCAGCGAACTGGCGGGGCAGGGCATTGTAATTGTCAGCGGGCTGGCCTATGGAGTAGATGCTGTAGCCCATACGGCGGCACTGGAGGCTGGAGGCCTAACCATCGCGGTACTGCCAAGCAGCCTGGAAGACATTTATCCATCAGCCCATAACGGCCTGGCGCGCCGCATTATTAGTCAGGGCGGGGCGCTGCTTACGGAATATCCTCCCGGCACGCCCGCTTATAAAAGCCAGTTTGTCGAACGTAACCGGATCGTCAGCGCCGTTAGCTGCGCGCTGTTAATTACCGAAGCAGCCATTAACAGCGGTACTATGCATACCGCCCGTTTCGCGCTGGAGCAGGGTAAAGACGTACTGGCAGTACCGGGCAACATTACCAGCGCCACTTCGGCCGGTACCAACAACCTTATTAAGAGCGGTGCCATAGCCGTAACCGAAACAGCCGATGTGCTGCGGGTACTGGGACTCACACCCTTAGCGCGCCGGCAACCCGCTGGGGCCACGCCGCAGGAACAACGTATTCTTGATCTGATGACAACCACCGGCAACGGTGACCAGCTGCTCAGTATGTCGGAGCTCAGTACGCCGGAGTTCAATCAGGCTCTAACCATGCTTGAAATTACTGGAAAAATAGTTTCACTGGGCGCCAACCAGTGGGCTGTAGCCTAGTTGCCATCGTTACGCTTATGCTACACTGCCTAACATGAAAGGCATGATATTTATCGGCATCACCATTGGCGGATTAGCCGGCGGCTGGATCGGCACTATGCTCGATCATGGCAACGGCCTGGGCGCCTGGAGTATTATTTTAAGCACGGCCGGCTCCCTGGCCGGTATCTGGGCGGCTATTCGCATTAACGACTATTTATAATTTTGCTTTCCTGACCGAGTTCGGTATCATAGGCATTTGTGCCGCGATATAACGCAATTAATTTTACAGCGCCCCGTTACTTAAGATTCACCGGCGAAAGACGTATACTTATATAAACATGAGCAAAAACTTAGTTATCGTAGAGAGCCCGGCTAAAGCCAAGACCATCGAGAAATACCTCGGTGGTGACTTTAAGGTACTGTCGAGTGTCGGCCACATCCGCTCCATCGCCAAAAAAACCAAGGACGGCACAGCGCCTATCGACACGCAGGCCGGATTTAAGACGGTGTACGAAGTTGACCCCGAGAAGAAAAAGGTTATTACCGAACTCAAGAAGGCCATCAAGGACGCTGATGACGTATGGCTCGCCACTGATGAAGACCGCGAAGGGGAGGCAATCGCCTGGCACCTGTGCGAAGTACTCAAACTCGATCCTACGAAAACAAAGCGCATTGTGTTCCACGAAATTACCAAAGGCGCCATTGAAGACGCTATCAAAAAGCCGCGAACGGTTGATATGAACCTGGTACAGGCCCAGCAGGCCCGCCAGATTCTCGACCGGCTGGTTGGGTTTGAATTATCACCAGTGGTCTGGCAGAAGGTTCCCGGTGGCAAAAGCGCCGGCCGCGTACAATCGCCAGCCGTACGATTGCTCGTGGAACGCGAGCGTGAAATCGACGCCTTTAACGGTACGTTCAGCTTTAAGGTAACAGCTACCTTCGCTGTCGCCGGCGAAGAGGTTAAGGCGGAACTGCCTAAGCGCTTTGACACCGAAGAGGAAGCCCAGCAGTTCCTGGAAAGCCTGCAAAGCGCGAATTTTACGGTTTCCAAAGTAACCAAGAGCCCAAGCAGCCGCAATCCAGGCGCGCCGTTCACCACCAGTACGCTGCAACAGGAAGCTAACAGCCGGCTTGGATTTGGTTCTAAAGCTACCATGTCCAGTGCCCAGCGTTTGTATCAGGAAGGTAAAATTACCTATATGCGTACCGACTCAGTCAACCTGAGCGGTCAGGCATTGGCGCAGATGAGCGACTACATTCGTAGTGAGTTCGGTGAGCAGTATCATCAGGTTCGCAAATTCAAAACCAAGTCTGCCGGTGCTCAGGAAGCTCACGAAGCTATCCGCCCGACTGATGTACGCCAGCTAACAGCCAGCGGTGATAATTACGATCAAAAACTGTATGACCTGATTCGCCGCCGCACATTGGCCAGCCAAATGGCACCGGCCAAGCTTGAGAAAACGACTATTACCATTACTGTTTCGACTTCCAAGCAGGTTTTTGAGGCCAAGGGCGAAGTTGTGATATTTGACGGTTTCCTGAAGGTCTACGGCGCCAACAAGAAGGACGACACGTTGCTGCCGGCCGTCGCCAGCGGGGACACACTGGACTTGCAGGAAGCCGGGGCCCGCCAGGTCTTTGCCCGGCCACCAGCCCGCTATACCGAGGGTAGCCTGGTTAAAAAGCTCGAAGAGCTCGGTATCGGCCGTCCGAGCACCTACGCGACCATTATCAATACCGTCCAGGTTCGCGGTTACGCCGAAAAGGGCGAAGCCGAAGGCACGCCGCGCGAGGTGATCGTCCTCAACCTGGACAAGACCGCTGTCAAACGGGAAGTGGTCACCGAGAAGACCGGCTCTGACCGTGGCAAATTGGTGCCGACAGCCAGCGGGCAGGTAGTCAGCGACTTTCTCACTAACCATTTTGACCAGGTTGTCGACTATGGTTTCACGGCCAACGTCGAAGAAGAGTTCGATGAAATCGCACAGGGCAAAATTGAACGCAATAAGATGTTGGATGAGTTCTACAAGCCATTCCACCAGTTAATCGTGGACAGCGGCGGCATTGACCGGGCCAGCGTAGCTCAGGCCCGTGAAATTGGTATCGACCCCAAGAGCGGCAAACCCGTTCTGGCCCGTTTTGGCCGCTTCGGGCCGATGTTGCAGCTGGGAAACCCGCCCAAGGAATCCGACGAAAAACCGCAGTTCGCGCCACTACCCGCTGGCGCCAAGCTCGAAACGGTCACTTTAGAACAAGCCCTCAAGGCATTTGAACTTCCCCGCGAAGTCGGTACGACTGCCGACGGCAAGACCATCAAGGCCAATATCGGCCGCTTCGGGCCGTACATCCAGATAGATAAGACGTTCGTGTCTATCAAGCCGCTCGACCCCCATACCATTACCGAAACTGAAGCCCGCGAATTATACGCTGAAAAGCAACAGAAAGACGCTGAAAAGTACATCGCTGAGTTTGAAGGCGGCATTCAGGTCCTCAATGGCCGTTACGGCCCCTACATTACCGACGGCAAGAAGAATGCCAAAATTCCGAAAGATAAAGATCCGAAGTCACTTACTCGCGTGGAGTGCCTGGATCTCTTAGCAGCTACCCCTGACAAAAAGAAACCATTTCGTCGTGGCGCTACAAGCCGTAAAACTGCCAAGCGATCGTAATTTCCATACGAACTGCTCGTGTGATATTCATCACATAGTAATTATGGTTAAATCGTATTTTTGCAATTTTAACCACATTCTACCAGAGTTACTTAAGCTGCTTACTTGTATTACCACGAGCACGTTGTATAGCAACAATTCTACAACATAGACTTCGCTGAACCGTCCATTACGTGCTACAATAAGTCATAACCTACAAGCATTCGACGTGGGTTTGACTGAAATTAGCTTAGGTGTTATAATTAACAAAAGTTAGCGTATCAACAGATAGGAAAACCGCGATGGCACAGACCACCACGTCCTCACCTGATGTTCAGACTACTACTCTGAGCACCGAGGAATACATTAATGACATTCTAGAGACCATTGACCGCGAGCGCGAACGAGAAATCATTTCACGCCGTTTCGGCCTCTTCGACCGTAAAGAAACCCTTGAACAAATAGGGGAATTATTAGGTATTACCCGGGAACGTGTGCGTCAGCTGGAAAAGTCGGTCCTATCCCGCCTGAAAGCTTCAGCAGAGCAGGGCACTGTCCCCCGTATCGCCGACCTACAGGTCACTTTTATAGAAAAACTGCACCACATGGGTGAATTAGCCCGCGTCAGCACACTGACCGAGCAGGTGAGTGACACTCACACCAAGCTTGAACAGGCTCGTATCGCCTTCCTGGCCCAACTTTGCCCGGAACTGATTGTTATCAACGACGACGACCATTTTCATATGACGGTCGGCATCTTGGCCACGCGCGACGCCCATGCCATTAAAGCTGATGTCGCCAAGATAATTGATGCCATCAAAAAGGCGGGCGAGCCTTCAGATATCGAAGCCGTCTCCAAAGCCGCCAGTATCAGTGACGTCCAGCAGGCGGGAGCTTTAGCCAGTACTTCTAAGGCACTGGCGACTTTAAATGGCCGCTGGGGCCTCGTTAAGTGGCCTATGGTCAATCCGAAGAACATTCGCGATAAGATCTACGTTATTCTCAAAGAACACGGCAAACACATGCATTTCAATGAAATCGCCGAAGCTATTAAAGGCAGCGAATTTAAGCGCAAAGACGTCACCACCCAAGCCATCCATAACGAACTAATCAAAGATAAGCGTTTCGTCCTGATTGGCCGCGGTATCTACGCCCTCAAAGAGTGGGGTTACGAGAAGGGAACGGTCAGCGACATCATTAGCGATGTCCTTAAGCAGGAAGGCGGTCCGCTGCACCGCGACGAAATCGTTAAGCGCGTTCTTAAGAGCCGTTATGTTAAAGAGACTACTATCCTCCTGAACCTCCAGGGCAAACCGCAGTTCAAGCGTGTCGCCAAGGCTACGTACGCTTTAGCCGAATAGTATCGCGCCTCTTATGCCGCAAGATATGGCACCAGTACCCAAAGAATCCTCCACCGCCGATAAGTGTTTTGATGCCTATTCGCCGTTCAATGTGACTCACTTTGGCAAACTGGTGGGCATCAGCCAGGAGACTCAGGATTTTGCAACGCCTCCCCGTGATCATTGCGTGGTCATAGATAACGCGACGAACGCGCTGGCTGTCGTTCGCCGCACGCCGCTGACCAAATATCGGACCGGCCTGCCTCCGATTACGAGATCGGGCGAAGCGGCCGCTGACTTTCACGACAGACACTTGCAGCAGCTGGGCTATTACGGTCTCACGCCATGGATAACAGCGGTACGGCATGGCAGTTATGATAACAGCCTGTATGTTCAGCAGGAGCTACTGCCGGAAGACGCTGAAGTCGAGATTGAGGATGATGAATCATGCCAAATAATACAGACACGTGTGGAAGCCTATATGGCGTGGGTACTACGCAATAACGAGCCGGCTTTTCTCTCTGATATTAGTCGCCCGGACCAATATAGCCGATTAGGCGATACGGTCGTTTTACACGATGTTGAACCGTTATATCAGGCAAACAAGTAAAACCGAACATTATACGAACACTCTATGTAAGTGGCATGCAGCTACGATTTGATCGCCACAGACGCCAAACGGCATCACGGGAATACGGGAACATATTGTCATAATACGAGACTAACGCATACACAGTGAGATCATGACAGGCAACTATAAAAGCACAATTTATAAAAAATGGGCAATGAAACGAACCATCTGGATTTATAACCATTGGCAGCCGTGGGGCAATGAGTGCTAAGGCATAAATCCAGATAGTGAAACAATGTCGCACAATGTATATTTTGCGACTTGAATATAAGAATTGTATAGGTAAACGCATACGTGGCTATCGGGGAATTAAACATTAGAATTTAGTACTACCGCCCCGAAACACTATTAGCTTTTACTTTATGCGCTTAAATACTTTACCTACCTTTAGCTATACATTTGTTACTACCCAATACCTTACACATTCGACAATATGTATAAATATAGGTTTAGTGGATCCTGTAAGGCCGCGTAGACGCCCAGGCTGTGAAATGCCAAAAACAGCGTGAAATGTTTGACTTATCCACAGTTCCATAGCAAAATTTGCATTTTGTGGATTTATATTAAAAAATATGTATTACTCCCCTACTCCCTGTACGCTATTTTAATTTGCATATTTTGACATTTGGTTTGTTATATATTTTTATATGTTTTACGGGAAACAGAAAAAATAATGAACAAATTACGAACATGAGTAGGGCGATGGGGCACAGGACGTTACCAGCCCCTTCCCTATTTGTAATACGCCCGGTCTGCCACCCTGACATCTATATATTGCGACGGCGTCACCCGTTCGGATTCCAGACGCTGCTTTGTCGCGATGAATGCCCCTGTTTGCATCCTAGCCTCCCCCTGCAGGTTGAATCTTACAAAATAGGGTTTACCTGAAATGTATACGTCGAGTTCACTGCTGTTAGCGGGCAGAACTAACCGGCTGTATGCAATATCGGCTGCATCGAGGACAGCTGTTACCTGACGGGCAAAATTAACTGTTGCCCGGGACAATACCTGTTTACCTAGCTCCACACGTAAGCCGCTCTTATCTTCAAGCTTCGGTACCGCCAGTTCGCCGTTATCAGTTACTTGGCTGGCCGAAATAAGGGCTCGTCCGCTGGTATCAATTAAAAATGCGCCGTTACTGGTAGTCGTCAGGATAAATGCCGGTGGATACGGAGTAACTCGTACGACAGGGCGGACACCGAACAGGGGCAAATCTACCGAGACATCACGTAGTTCGGGATACTGGCTGGTTAATTCCTGCGAGACTTTAGCAGTGTCGACGGTTAGCTTACTGCGATTAAACAGCGAACCGCCTAACGCTCGGGCGGCCGCCTGCTGATAAACAGTGGTATTTTGAACATAATATGCCTGACTACTAGCTGAAGCCACCTCAACCCGCGGTGAAGTGCTGAGCGACAACAATAGTACGAGCCCGGCGGTTAACACGAGGGCGCTGAGTGCTAGCCCCAGCTTGTAACGCGTAGAAATGTGCTCGGCGAGAGGCGGCATTTTAAAAGCTGGCCGGCGACCGGTTTGCGCTTCAGGTACCGGCCGCTCCGGCTGAGACTTAGGCGTCGCGTTCGCGGGGCGTTGGGCGTAATAAGAAAAAGCCTGCGGGCGTGATTCACCCCGGTCATCTGACAATGGCCGCCGGCGGCCAGCAGGCGGTTCGGGGACTGGTGTTTGTTTTCGGCTAAATTTCATAATGACCTTGGTTATTTTATATCTTTGGCTTTTTCAAACAGCATCGAAGCAATGGCAGCTGCCGCGTCAGGGCGGCCGAATGAGGCAAAATTCCGGGACAATTCGGCGGTTTTATCAGGGTGGTCAAACAAATCAGATACCACGCTGGCGAGGCGCAATTCCTGCTCGATCTGGTCTTCAGTCATCTCTATTATAGCCCCCCGGCGCTTTAAGACAGCCGTATTTTTAAGCTGGTGGCCACCGGTTAACACTGGACTCGGTATGATGATGCTCGGTTTAGCTTGGACGGCCAGTTCAGCAAGATTAGTGGCGCCCGCCCGGGCAATAACTACGTTAGCCGCGCCGGTATACTCGTACATATTAGTTACAAAGCCGACAACTGTAATCCGCTCAAGATCTTGTGGCGAGACAGACTGGGTGTATTGTTGTTTGACGACACTTTCATGAATCCGGCCAGTCAGATGCACAATCGCCAGCCCGGGATACCGCTGCAACAGGTACGACGCGTTGGCCACCATAGCATCATTCAAACGCTGAGCTCCGAGGCCACCACCGGTTAGCAACAACACCCATTCATAAGCGCCGAGGCGAACCGCTTCTTTGTAGGCGGCCCGCTGTTTGTCGCTTACCGGGCGGTAGTCGCTGCTGATAGGTACGCCGACCGTTTCAGTTTTGCTGGCCGGATACGGATACACATCCTTGGGCAAAGCTACGGCATGCACAGCAGCCCAGTGGGCGATTAAGCGGTTCGTCAGGCTGGGGATGGCATCCGAATCATGCGTAACATAGGGAATTCCCCGCGCTGCCGCCGCCAGACAAACCGGAACGCTCACATAGCTGCCGCGCGTAAAGATAATGCTCGGCTTAACCCGCCGGAGCAACCAGAAGCTCTGCCATAAGCCTATCAAAATAAACAAAGCGTCCCGAACGTTTAAGTACATGGTTTTCAGGTCGAGCAGCTGCCGCCACCCTTCCCCGTGGTAACGGCGGAACTTACCGGCCCGAACGCTGACCATTTCGTCGATATTAGTGTCCTGTCCCGGCACGTCATCAAGCGGATCGTTCGTATGGCTGACGTATACAATACGGATATCAGGGCGTTGTTTTTTGAGCTCGCGCGCGACTGCCAGGATTGGGGTGATATGCCCCCCGGAGCCGCCGCCCGTCACGACTATAGTCATACGAGGTTTCCTTTTTTAGACCACTACTTTCACTCTTACGGGGTGCCTGCTGGGCAGTATAGTACGAAACCTGGAATACCAGTCCCACGGCCGCCGCTACAAAAACTACACTGGTACCACCGGAGCTGATAAACGGTAACGTAATACCCTTCAGTGGCAACAGTCCAATCATAGCACCGACGTTCACCAGCGCCTGGATGCTCAACCAGGCCAGCACCCCGATGGTTAGCAGCTGGCTGAACATATCTGGCGCCCGCTCGGCTATCCGTTTGATACGCGCGAAAAACATTAAGAGTATGCCGAGCAGTATGGTGACACCCACAAAACCGAATTTTTCAGCGTAGACCGCGAAAATGGAATCATTGGAGGCTTCCGGCAAGTATCCGTATGCCTGAACACTACGGCCGAGACCAAGCCCCGCGAAGCCTCCGGAACCGACGGCTATTAACGCCTGGCAGGCCTGGTAACCGCTCGTAGTCTGACAATTTTCCTCGGGATGTAAAAACGTTGTGATACGGGCACGACGGTAATCAGACGGCAGCACGACTAGAATGACGCCAATCGCCAGTACGCCGGCCAGCATAGCCAGGCGTTTCATAGGCACGCCAGCAACAAAGGCCATCACCGACAGCATTACGATGATAACACCCATGGAACCAAGATCACTTTGGCCATGCAGGCCGCCTGGACCGGCCACGATTACACCGATTACCAATAAAGCGATTAAGAGCGGCTTTAGGGTGGATGTAAAATTATCAAGCTGGCCCTTAGCCGCCTGAGTGGCTAAAAAGCCGCCTACGCCCAGTAGGAGACCAAACTTAAGCAGTTCTACTGACTGAAACGAAAAACCGCCCAGCCGCACCCAGCGGTGGGCAGGATACGACGGATTGAGCGGCGTGACGAGCGCGATCAAGGTAGCGATCGCTGCCGCGATCAATATCGGCTTGGTAAAACGGCGCCAGACGGGCAGCGGTACCCGGGCGGCCACAATAAAAGCGATGACACTTAAAAATACGGCGATCAGCTGGTGGGCGATAAATTGACCGCTCGACCCCTTCCCGGCGGCGGCCATAGCCGGACTGATGGAATAAACCACTATCAGACCTATCGATAGCATTACAAGGCTCAGGATAACTAACAGGTAGTCAGGCCGGTGCTTGCGCCCCATGCTCATACTTGTAGCGGCTTGACGCGTACCGCCGGCTGGCCTGCCCCGCATCCTGTCTCCCCGAACCGCGCGGTCTCCACCGACCGGCATCATGTTAGCTGAATCTCCCGACCAGGAATATCAGTAAACCTGTTACACCGGCTACTTGCCCCAAGATCCAAAAACGCATAGTAACTTTGGGCTCCGGCCAGCCTAAAGCCTCGAAATGATGATGGATTGGCGATGACAAAAACACTTTCTTACCGTTCCGTAGTTTCCGGGATAGACGGTTGATGATAACTGATGCGGTTTCCATAACGTATACCGCGCCGATGACCGGCAGCACGTAAACCGTATCGGTCTGCATGGCGATGATTCCCAAAGCGGTTCCAAGCGCGAAAGCGCCGACATCGCCCATAAAGAAACGGGCGGGGAAAATATTGAACCAGGTATAGCTCAGCAACGCGCCGACCACTGTCAGGCAGAAGGCCGCCAGCGAATATTTGCCTTCCACCATACAAATCACCGCGTAAGTGGCGAATGATGACGCCAGCAAACCGCCGGCCAGGCCGTCCAAGCCGTCGGAAATATTGACCGAGTTAGCCGTGGCGACAACCACCAGCCAGAACAGCGCGATAACAAAAGCTCCGATGTAGACATGCTCCAGACCAGGTATATAAACAGTGGTGACATCCAGTTTTGACCAGAACCACCAGCCGCCAACCAGCGCGACCAGGCTGTATAAGCCAAACTTAACAGTTGAACGCATGCCGGCGATTTTAGAGTTGCCGCGGATATTCATAATGTCGTCTATCAGCCCAATAACAGCGGCGCCAGCCATACCGGCCAACGGCAGCCAGGTTTCACCGCGCGTCAGGTTGCCCGTTAACGTAACCAGCAGGATAACAACGACGAAAATCAGTCCTGCCATTGTTGGAATATTGCGCAAATGCTTGGCGGCATGCAGTTTACTGTAAACGGCCGCCGAACCACCCGACCACGATTCGGTACGAGCCTTTTTCCACCACTGCTTCCGGTAGGCTATCGTCGTATATACCGGTGTCAGGAACATAGCCAGCACGAAAGCCAGGAAGCCGAACAGGAAAATTCCTATGAGAGTTCCGGTATTGATGGCGAAATGCAGGGTTTCATTCATATCTGTGTTTGATCTTCTCTGATTATTATACCAGTAAGCCTAATTTTTCGCGGCAACCCGTGAATTATTGATCAGCATGTGGGCGATATCGCCAAAGACAGGCTGGGCGGCGGCCGTACCGGCATAACCGCCATTCTTCGGCTTGTTCATGAATACGGCGATAACATACTGCGGCTTCTGCCCGCCTACGAACCCGAGGTATGTGCCATTGAAGTCATTTTCAAAATAACCGCCACCCGGCTTGGCGATCTGGGCCGTACCGGTCTTACCGCCAACCATATAGCGGTTCTGGTCAAAACCGGGGCTAAAACTATGATGATCGACAGTATACTGCATCATCGGAATCAGGGCGTCAGTTACCGATTGCGAGACTACGCTGCTGCGTACAATCTGCGGTTCAGTTTTCTCTACCTTGCCCTGCGGGTTAACTGTACCATCCACCAGGTGCGGCTTATAATAAGTGCCCCCGTTAATGATGGAGGCCATAGCGGCAGCCATCTGTACCGGCGTGGCCGTCATTGCCTGCCCAAAAGTCGTGTTGGCGTATGTCAGATTGATGCCCGCGCCGTTATCTTTTGGAGCTGGCACGTAGCCCGGAGCCTCAAACCCCTGTTCAATACCGGTCTCTGTGCCGAATTGGTAACGATTGGTCATGTAATCGTACCAGGTAGCGCGCGCCTTGGCATTGATGGTTCCACCGCCCATCTGCATCAGTTCCCAGGTAGCGCCCGTGTTAAGTGACAGGTTCAAAATGTCACGGATACTGCGCACGCCGGCCGGACCATCTTCTTCGATGTTAGTAATAGTAAAATCGTCGACTTTATATTTCGCCGGATCATTATACGTTTGATTAGGCCGGATCACCCGGGCATCAAGCGCGGCCGCGGTAGTCAGCGGTTTCATGATAGAACCGACCTCTATCGGATTGACGGCGGCGTTATTTGAAAACAGTGCGGCATCGTCGACATCGGAGTACTTAGACGGATCATACGTCGGATAGTTAGCCATCGCCTTAATAGCACCGCTGTTAACATCCATAATTACCGCGCTGCCGCTATCCGCTTTGGTCTTTTCGACGCCTTTCTGCAACAGGGTTTCAACTTGCTTCTGCATGGCGATATCAATGGTAAGCGCCAGGTCCTTGCCTGCTTCGGCCCTGGTTTCCACATTTCCAGCGCTGGCGGCCAGCGGCACGCCATGAACATCGGTGATTGCCTTGAGCTCACCCGGCTTGCCTTTGAGTTCACTGTTAAGCGCCTGCTCGATGCCATAGGTTCCCTTACCCTCGTCGTTCACAAAACCCAACACCTGGGAAGCAAGTGTTCCCTGCGGATAGGTGCGATAGTCCTGCTGCTGGCTGCCGATGCCAGGAAGCTTCAGTTTAAGCAGCTTTTCGTTCTGCGCCTGACTGATTTTTTTGCCAATTATTTGGTAACGGCTGTCCTTAACTGTCATCAGGTCTTCATATTTGCCACGGTCACCACCAATAACGTCAGCCACCTTACCGGCAGTTTTCGCAGCGTCCTTGATATACGCCGGGTCGGCGTATATGGTATACAGCTTTTCATTCAGGACAATTGGGATGGCATGGTCACCATCGTAAGCCAATATGGTGCCTCGGCTGGCCGGAATTTCATATTGTTTTAACTGGTCCGATAAAGCCGCGTTTTTATAATGGTCATAGCGGATAATTTGCAGGTAAAACAAACGTACAAAAAAAATTGCCAGCACCACCACTAAGGCTGCGTACCAAAAACGGACACGCCGTGCCGCGCTATACGGAGATACCGATGGTCCCTCGCTTGAATTGTGTAGTTGCCCTACTGCCATAAGCTTTTAGCTAGTATAGCACGATTAACGGATTAGTCCTGGACAGTTCCGGATGGCGTAACGGGCACCATGGCAGTAGCCTCGGCGCTATCCTGTACGCGGTCCAGTGATTGTAAACGGGCCGATGCCACTTCAAGGTCGTCATGTTCGGTTTTGAGATCTGTTTGCTGCTGGCTCAGGCCGTTAAGCTGGTAGCCGTAAGCATTAGTTTTGGTTACTTGCGTAAGATACAACAATCCCAGCAAGCAAGCCAGCACGATAAGCATTACTGTGTTACTGACCGGTCCAAGCCTGGTACTTCGTTGTTTACGGAAGTCTACAGCGTTTTGATTACGCCCCGCGAAGCGTTGTTGCCGTGAGACGGAGAGGGTGCTTGAATAAGTCATAATAACCGCCTTTCTGTTTGTTTTCTTTTTTATGTTTAGGGTTTATGGCGCGTACGGCAGCAAGAAAAAACCAAGCTTACACAGCAGATGCCGTGAAGCCGTGTCCTTTACTGATGCCGTGGGGGGGTAGTAGCGTGGGTTAGAGGACGAATCCCCTAACCCGTAACTGACCGCTGGAAGTCTAAATTAGACTACTTTGACCTGTACTTTATAAGCACGTGATGTAGATTTGATTTGGATTGGCATAATGCTTTTCCTTTCTTTAGAATTATTTTTAATTTTTTATTTTCACTGCGGCCCGTAGTTTTGCGCTTCGGGAACGCGGATTGTGAACAAGTTCAGTTGCCTCAGCAGTAGTGGGACGCTTGGTGAGTAACCGTATGGTTGCGTCATACCTGTCGCCGCTGAGATCGGCCAACAGATTCTTTACGAGCCTGTCTTCGAGGCTCTGGAAACTAATAATACAGATACGTCCTTCCGGCTTCAGTAAATTAATCCACTGTGGGAGGTTTTTGCTGAGGAGACCGAGTTCGTCATTGACGGCAATACGGACAGCCTGGAATGTGCGGGTAGCGGGATGGACTTTGCTGTGTCCCGGCCAAACTTTGGCGGCGACTGCCGCCAGCTCGATAGTTGTTGCTAGAGGACGAGCGGCGATAATCGCTTTGGCGATTGCCCTGGCTTTTGGTTCCTCTCCGTAGCGTGTCAGAATATCGATCAACTGCTCTTCCGAATAGCTATTTACTATCCGTTCTGCGGTTAATTCCTGATCCTGATCCATACGCATATCGAGCGGACCATTCTGGGCCAAGGAAAAGCCTCGTGCGGCTTGGTCAAGGTGCGGGCTGGATACACCAAGGTCTGCCAGAATAACATCAAACTGCGCTTTTTCTGAAACCAACTGTGTAGTAGCGGTACCGAAATCAGCGTGCACCAAACGGACCGTGTCACCAAACCGTTCGGTCAGCGATGCAATTGCATTACTGTCGCGGTCGACGAGTACGGCCTTTTCCGGAGCCTGTGTACGTTCCAGTATTCGTGCGGCGTGTCCGCCGTATCCAGCTGTTAAGTCGAGATAAGTCTCGCCTTTTTGGGGAGCTAAATACCGCAGCACTTCTTCGACGAGTACCGGAATATGCACGGCACCTTCTGCAGGCGTGCTTGATGGTTGTGGCATGACTTTGGATGCGTTCATCCGATTAGTTTACCATTTACCGGTGCAAACTAGGTTGCGACCAGCGGTGTTGTATGCCCTACCCTGTGGGTATAAGCGCGTTTTTTGTTTTGGTGATGTTTTTGTTTTTAGTCACTACTTTCGTAGCGGCTTCCAGGTCACCTAATCAGCAGTCAACTTTTTGTTTTTGTGCAAATGTTTTTGTTTTTGTGGATTGACCGTTTGTCTTGATGCCTACCAGTATGTTGAGAGTCTGTTAAGCGAGCAAATGGTCAAAAGTTTGAGAGACTTATGTGTGAGGTGGAGTTTTGGGAGGTGTTTTTGATGAATGTACGAGGGTTTTTAATGTGGTGCCCCAAGATGCCACGATGTGTTGACTGCCGAATAGTTAACCTTGAATTGTAAAAGATCGCTGAGACTACGTTTTTGCTTTTAGGTTTTTTGTTTTTTGTAACCTAATTGCATTATAGCACAAGCGTTTTCATTTTCCAAATTTTTCAGTAAATTCGGTTGCTGTTAATAAATTGTTAATGAACTGTGATTTTATAGGGTTTTACTGCCGCTTACGTCTCTGACATAAGCCGCCAATACTTACCAACCCGCACCGCTACAATGCCCTTGCTGATACCGGCATAGTCCAGCAGGTGCTGTTCTACGCTAAACCGGCCCTGCTTCAGGTCGAGTTCACCCTCTGTCTTACCCATACGGAACTGTACGTTAAGGTCAGCCGTGGCTTCGTCAAGGATATTTCCTTTCAGTAGCGGCTCCACCTCTTCGTCCCATACCATTTTTGGATATAGATGAAGGTAATTTTTGAATCCCCTTGTCACGACTACGCCGCTGGCGAATTCAGCCCTAAGTTCGGTAGGTATGGTTAACCGCCGCTTATCGTCGAGCTTTCGCTGGAAGTAGTCTATTGTCATTGGGATGTTTAGTAATAGGTGCTAGTGGTTTTGTATTGTTTGTTTTTTGGTGAGTGGCCTCGGGAAGCAATTGAGGATGCTTCTGCGGTATTGCTACCGTTTTGATGCTACCCACGTTTACCCACTAGCTAGAGTGTACAACCCACTACTACCCACGCACAAGCACTTTTTTATACAAAAAGTGGTGTTCATCACACCACTTATCCACAGATTTACACCGTATTACCAACATATCCACATATATAGTGCTTATGTTTATGAACGTGGCGCTAGGAAGGACTACCAGCACACATATTTGCAAAAATCACGCTTATGCTTTAGATACAGTTTACACTGTTCCAGCTGTCGGATGTGAACGCATGGTCGTACCATAGCTGACCAAGGCATGCCGGTTCTCTTCCTTTTCACGGCGCATCATTTGCTCTACCCGGTGCTCTGCCTGGACATGTTCCGATGAATGAGCGAATACCGGCTGCATACTATCTACAAAACGCGGCATGCGGGCTTCATGCAGCTCAAGCAGGCTTACCGTAGCGGCCAATGACATGGCGACCAGCCCCAAATTGGCGGCTACTGATTCAACGTAATTTTGAATGATATTTTTATTTTTATCGAACATACTTAAACATTAGCATAATGTGTAAGTAATGTCAATATTATGCGTTTACAGTTGACCTATTACAGTATTTATTCCAGATCTGTAGTCACCCGTTCGCCTTCACTCAGTCCGTCGAGAGCTGCCATATCATCATCGTTAAGTTCGAAATCAAAAACCGAAAAGTTTTCAACTATATGCTCCGGGTTCTGCGAGCGCGGCAACGGTGCTGTGCCGTGCTGAATACACCAACGCAAGATAACCTGCGTAGGAGACTTCCCTACGCGCTCGGCAACGCGTTCAATTTCCGGGTGAGAAGTTTTAGCATGACGGGATAACGGACTGTACGCTTCGACCAAAATACTGTGCTGCGCGCAAAACTCAAGTAGTTCTTTCTGCTGCTGATAAATAAACGGGTGAAACTCCACCTGGTTAACGTGCGGGACAAGCGCGGTATTATCGAGCAGCTCCTGCAAGTGGCGCATGCTGTAGTTACTGACACCAACCGCCTTTGCCTTGCCGGATTTATATATTTCCTGCATAGCGCGCCATGCCTCGTCACGGGCGTCAGACTGCGGCCAGTGCACCAAATAGAGATCGACGTATTCCAGGCCTAATTTGGCCAGCGATTCGTCAATGGCATGCAAGGCACTGTCGAACGCATGGTCAGAATTCCATAGCTTGGTAGTCACGAAAACATCTTCGCGCGGAACTCCTGATTCGCGGATCGCCTTGCCGACACCCCGTTCATTACCGTATATTTTAGCAGTATCAATATGGCGGTATCCGGCAGTCAGTGCGGCCTGTACACTAGATTCAGCCGCGCTATCCGGCGTAATTTCCCACGTACCAAACCCCATCTGCGGCATGCGGGTATTGTTAGACAACATAAAGATGTGGTCCATATGTGCTTCCTCTCTGTTTAGACGTCCAGTACTACTGGTTGGCCATTTTGCATTTTCAGGAATGTTATGCCGTTTTCGGCGAATAGCTTTTCAAGGCTGTCGTACGTTTGCTCCCGGGCATCATCTTTCCAGTGCCAGTCATGGATCGGCACTACATACTTAGGCTTCAGCCGGAGCGCCAGTGCAGCCGCTTTTACCGTAGAGCCCCATGGAGCCGTCACCGGTAACGCCAATACCTGCTTTGTTTCGGAGAAGCCGTGACTATCCCCGGGATGCGTCAACAAGTCCAAATAATGGTAACCAATTTCCTCTGGCTGAGGGAACAGCGGTTCAACATTTTCATGCGGCGCGTCCAAAAATTGTACGCCCTCGAATTCTTCGGTCGTCGCTAAAATACTTTCTTGTTTAAGTTTGTCGACGACTTCCTGCGGTGCTGTGATTCGTACATCAGGAAATTTCTGCAGCAGACGCTTAACTAACGGAACACTCAAATGGTCACCGTGGCCGTGAGTAATAAAGATATCGTCAAGATACACCAGCGCTTCGACGTCGACGTAGGGTTCACTCATTATTCCGGGATCGAACAGGGCGGTACGATTAACGGGGTCAGGCATTTCAACCAGCAGGCACGAATGCTCAAGCTTTGTAATTTTCATGTAGGGCTCCCTTCTGTTATTGCCACACTATACAAGCAGCACAAGGGCTATTCAGTAAGATTTATAACTGGCCAGTTACCGGTAGCCACGGTAGGCGGCGTAACGCCGTGCCGATCTTCTGCCGTAGTAATATTTGAGCCTGGTGAGTTCCTCATTCACAATCATGAGCGCTGGTATATACAGAAGCACAAGCAGTCCAAGGGGTTTTCGCGCGAAATCTACCGCATGACCGATATTTGGAAAACCGTATAGTACCTTGCCGGTGATGCCGTTAACCGGCAGGGCCGCGTCGGCTGTCATAACATGATCTCCTTTGGTCTGCACGAGTCCCCGCACTGGATCTACCGCTACGACGCGGTGCGTTATGGAAACAGTGCGATTTATGGGACTGGGGTATGTTACGACGTCACCAGGAGCCAATGGCCCAAAGTTTCTTGTTTGCAGTACGATGTCACCATGACGCAGTGCCGGCTGCATGCTATCGGTTTGCACGGTTAGCAACCTGTAGGGACCATAGTGCATGAGCAATATGGTACCAGCGCCACACAACAGGCACACTGTGATTGCTAGTAGCGTACTGAAGTGTTTGAGGCGCCGGTAGCGTGTCATACTATCCTGTTCCTGCCACGTGAGACCGTTATTGGGTTACCGCCGTGCCCGTAAAGACAACGTCGATGCCGGTTATATTCGTGTCCGTGCCGGTGAAGGCGTCAGAGTCCATGGCAACCTGCATCTTATACTGGGCGACCGCGCCGTTCCCCGCCAGTGTCTCCGTAAGTGGTGTGCCACCGGTAGCATAGCCGGAAACCAGAGTGCTCAAGGCGATTTTTTGTGGCGTATTGGCATCGATCCGTGTGAAAACAACATACACTTTACTAAGATTAACATTGCCGCTGTTTACCGGCGTACTGCTTACCGCGGCCTTAATGGTCAGCGCCGCGCTACCACTGTTTTTCAGATAAAAGTCATTACCAACGGTTGGCGCGGCGGGGCCGCCAGGTATAACATCCCTGAAAGCGAAGCCAGCCCGGCTGGTGGCGAACGAGGCGGCGCTAGTGCCAATCTGTAGTCCGGCAGTTGCGGTCTGCAACGTATTGCCTGTAAGTGCTATCTGCTGACTCTGCAAGGCAGCAAATGTAACCCCAGTTGCCAGTACCGCGACTGACGCTATAACCGTAACCGCTCGCATAAGCGGTTGAACTCCCCGTTGACTACCAAAACGTTTCATACATGGCCCTCCTTTAATTAGTAGGGCCTATACTGCGCCGGCAAAAAGCTTGCTGTCAAAATGAATCAAAAACCGTTCAGAAGGAGTTAATAGTGGCTAGAGGACGGCATCTTCGCCGAAATGCTTCTGCAACCGTGCCTTAATGGATCCCGGATGCCTGCCAAACTCTTTAGTCAATTTGGTAATGGATTTTGGCTTGGGGTCTTCGAAATACTGCAGCAGCTTGGCATCCTCGGCCTCGCTCCAGGGCTTATAAGCGTTTGGATACTTTTCGCGCATCTTTTCCAGTTTTTCGGCCCAACTGCCGGCCTTGGTGGTTGATTGGGGCTGAGGCTGCAGTTTTTCGAGAGCTTCGCGTTCCAGAGCCCGTTCACGCAAATGTTCGAGCCGTTTAGCGTCCTGCTCACTCTTGGTGCGCAGGTGTTTATCAATTTCCAGGGCTTCGGGGCTGATCTGCAGAGCCATGCGGTTTATGCCCACCAGACTCAGGTTCTGCAGGTTACGCACGCGTGACAGCGCCACATAACCCATCCCCTCTACGAAAGCCCGGCGCAGGTCGATACGGGCAGCGTCAAGCGTCATGCCTTGGCTTTTATGAACGGTAATCGCCCAGGCCAGCCGCAGCGGAATCTGCGTGATGGAGGCTCGTTTTTTATCGCCGTCGCGCAGTTCCCAGGTCTCCGGGGTCATGGTAAGCGTACGGCCGCTATGAAGATTAACAATCGGATAACGAGTGCTCTTTTCGAAGTCGATCACGGTACCAAGCGTCCCGTTGGCCACCCGCTTTTCAGCGCTGTTTTTAATGCACATTACCAGCGCTCCCTTTTTAAGCACCAATACTTCCTGGGCCAGGCACGATCGCTTCAAAGTTTCGACATATGACTCTTTGCCTGTGGTAGCCATCTCATAAGACTCTTCGCCTGCTTCCAGGCCGTTCAGACGCTGTTCGTTGATGCGGTCGACGTCGATGTTAACCGTATGTAATTCAGTGGCCTCATGCTGTTCCAGCGGCGCGTCGACACGCTCCAATAGCTTTTCCGCATGATGGCGGCGGACGTCGCCGGCTCGCATGGCATTGAGTATCTCCAGAAAATCGTCATCATCCTGGCGGTGCTGCTCCTGCAGGTAACAGATGACCGGATCGAACTCCTCCCAGACTTCAGCATTGACCACGAAACTGCCCTGCCGGCCGTCATTCCGGTTTACGGGCGGCAGCTGGAAGAAATCACCACATAAAATAACCTGGATACCGCCAAACGGCCGGTCGTCGCGGCGGACCTTACGGGCAACCTCGTCGATCATATCCAACCGGTAGTCGTGCAGCATGGAGATTTCATCGATAATCAGTACGTCGGTCGCCTCGATAATGTCGCGGCGGCCCTTAAGCAGATGCTCTTCAAACTGCGGGTGCAGTTGGTCCGCGATACCAATCCCGCTCCAGGCATGGATGGTGTTGCCGCCCAGGTGAGTCGCCGCCAGGCCGGTGGTCGCCGTTACGGCCACGTACTTGTTCTGTTTTTTGGCACGGCGAATAAACTCATTCAAAACATACGTCTTGCCCGAACCGGCTGGTCCTGTCAGCAATACGTTGTTACCCTCCAGCATTATCTCGAGTGCTAAGCTCTGGTCCATATCGTATGTTCTATTATACAGGGCAGAAGGTTGCAAGCGTAGCCGGATATGGATTATTTTTCGGCGAACGGACTGGCGGGAACTACGCCGTCTTCTTCGCTTGGTGGTTTCAGCTCGCGTTTGCTCAGTACTTCATAGCGGATACCGGTCATCGGGCTTTCCATGTAATCATCGTTCAGCAGGTTGACGAACTTATCCATATCCTTACCATCCATGATGATGATGGCACCCGAGTCGTCGGTCATCATTTCAATACCCATTTCCTCGGCATGATCGAGCAACTGGTCCTGTTTAACCATTTCCGGATCAAGTTTCTGTAGTTTTTTAATGATTTTCGCCTTGCCCTTAATAAGAGACTGGATGCTGTCGCCTTCACCGAAGCTCAGTTTGAAGTTTTCCTCAATTTCGCGGACCTTTTGCTCGGCTATCGAGGCCATCTTGGCGTCATAGCCAAACAGGCTCTTAAGCTTGGCTTCGCTGAAGACATACATATCCTGGTCGAGAATGAGCAGCTGATTGTCCGGTGGAATCCGCAACGCCGCATCGGCGTCAAAGGTGACGATTTTGCCGTCACGGATCATCCAGCCGGCACTTCCCTTCATAACCTGTGACTGCGGTAGCTGCTTAATAACGTAGAAGCGCTTTGGCATCTGCTGGTGGCCAACCCGGGCGATGATGCCCTTCATGCGCTTAATATCGTGTTCTTCCTCGTTAAAGAGTTCAATTTCCTGCTCCTGAGTCTTCAGCCAGTTCAGAACTTCCTGGGCCTTTTCGACCTTATTCAACTGCGTGCGCTGCAAGACATTATCTTCTTTTTCGGCGTCTTCGAAACCGCGGACGATCAGGCCGTTATCGGCGCCTTCCAGTACGTATTCCAGAATTTCATCGATAAATAGTGGCTCAAGCTGCTTTTTAAGGTCCGGTACCAGGTTTGTCTTGTAGACGACACCGTTTTTGTTAAAGAAGAAAAGGTCGATCTTCAGTTCGTCCTTAAACTGCACTAAGTTATTGGCCCAGGCAAACACATCAGATTCACTGTATCCGTCGCTAGTGGGCGCGGTTTCAGCTTTGTTGGCAGAGGTTACCGGGATTACTTCGGATTTTGGTAAATCGACCGCTTCGATCGGTGCCACCACCTCTTCCGCGACTTCAACTGCCGTAAGGGCTTCGTCCTGATCAACTACTGTTGGTTCTTCCATGTATTAGTGTGAGCTCCATTTTATGGCCGCATGGTGAGGAGAAGCATGAGGCGCTATGTTTTAACGTAAGAACAATTCTAATGGAAGTATAGGCAAAAATCTGCTGTAAAATAGTCAAACCCTTGTGAAACGCGCTACAATAGTTAAAAGATTGAAGGAGTGGACATGGACTATAGCATATACAAGACATTAGAGTTCCGGCGTAAGTTTTTCAAGTTGTTCGGAGCGTCCATCGACATCACCAACCCTGAGTCAGGCCAGCAGGTCGGCTTTATCCAGATGAAAGCCTGGAAGCTGAAAGAAGACATCCGTATTTTTACCGACAGTTCAATGCAGCAGCAGTTACTGCAAATTCATGCCCGCAGCGTTATCGATTTTGGCGCTACATATGACGTTACCGACGCCCCTACCGGTGACAGTCTGTTTTCGCTGCGGCGTAAAGGGCTACGCTCTACCTTTGTTCGTGACCGTTGGGAAGTCGCTGATGCTGCCGGAAATACAATCGGCACCGTCCAGGAAACCAGCAGCAGCCTGGCCCTGGTCCGCCGCTACGTCGGGATTATTCCTATCGTTGGCGAAATCGCTGACATCGCACTTAGTTTCGCACCGCTTACCTATACTATATTTGACGCTGACAACGCGGCCATAGCTCAGCTGACTCATCGTAAAAACCCGCTGGTGGTCAAATTCGGACTGGACATTACAAATGAGGCGCACACTCTCGATGCCCGCTTGCCTGTCGCCGTGACTGCCCTGCTCGCCGTCGTTGACGCTTCAAAAAACTAAATGTAGCTTTCAGCTGCCAGGACTACACTTACTGTTGTGAAACTCATACCCAAATACGATAAACTGTTCCTCAAAATAACCGTGATCTTTTCGACGGTACTGCAGGTTGTGTTGAACGCCTTACTGATTCTTCTTATCTTCGCCCTTATCATCGGCGTTATTAAATCCGGACACGACCTGTTCAGCTCCCTCAACCAGCCCCTCGACAAAGTTTTACAGAAAGTTTTGCTCGACACCGTTTTTATCGTGGCAGTACTGGAAATATCCATAACTATCCTCGGCTATCTTAAAGATGGTTATGTACATGTCCGTTACATCGTCGACACTATCCTCATCATCATGCTTAACGAAATTGTCGTCCTGTGGTTTCAGCACCCTGAGCTTCAGGACATGATCGGTATCTCGCTTATCGTCTTCGTACTGGCTCTTATCCGGATATCAGTCACGAAATTCGCGCCTAAACACGAAGACTGAATCTTAATTGGCGCGGGCTGGTTTACGGGCCGTGGTCTTGCGGTCCTGAGAAGCGGGCCTCCGGTCGTAGTAGCGCAGTTGGCGTTTAAACTGGTCGAGACGGATGATATATTCTTCATACTTGTTATAAAGCTGGGAGTACTGGAAGCTTGGCGTCAATATATTGAGCAGCCGCTTTTTAGACTCAAGGTATTCGACCAGCGAGTAGAAATCGCCATCGCCCGACACCAGAATGGCCTTATCGTAATTAGACAGCTCTTTCATTGCCCATAGCACCAGGTCGGCGTCGATATTTCCCTTAACTGGCTTTTTTTCTTCAGCTTCACCATTGTGGTCCTTGTGGGGTTCGGCGTTCGCGTCAGGCTGCGGTTTAGTCATGTCGTATGTCGGTTTCAAGACAATGGCGTATCCGGCCTCGTGCAGCTGTTCATAAAGCGGTTCGAACTCGGGAACATAGCCGATAAACATGAATGCCTTGGTAACACCATATTCGTCAGCCAGAAATCGGCGGAATTTCTGCCAGTCCATTTTCCAGCCGAACTTTTGTACGCCAACATTCAGGTTCTGACTGTCAATAAAAGCATAGACGTTCTTTGGCTTATTTTTCGGATGTGCGGTCGGTTGATTCATCTACCCCTATCATACCATCTTATTTGCCCGAGGCACTGAGGTTGGCGTGATAAAAATGGACGATCTCATCTATAAACACGTCAGTTTCGTATGCCGTTGCCGGATGCCAGCCGGTATCTTGTAAGGCACGCGTGTCATCCCGCCGCAGTGCCGATCCCATTGGTGCTGGTTGCTGCCTGCGTCTGGCAAACATCCTGGCTAAAATCCTTAACAGCTTCCATAACCTCCCAGAGTTGGCCATTGCTTTGCAGGCGCCCATCCGGGTCATAAAGCAACCGACGTTCAGCGCGAACCTGGGGGGGGTGATAACCATGCCGCCAACCGGGGAGAATTCGTAACTCACAGTAAAAGCTCGTCCCGTAGCTCCACGAATGCCTCACCTTTGAGGTTATCGTAGTTAAAATGTCCATAGCCGCTAAACTCGCGAACCTTAAGGTTCTTAACCTTTTCACGTATGCGGGCTACCGATTGGCGCGTACTGTCCGAATCGTCGTCACTGATAAACACCGTCAATGCGGTGGTGCGACTGGCCACATCAGGGTCGATCTCACCCGCGAAAAAATTTTCAGCCAATGTTTTTCCAGGATCAAGCCATGGCGCCACCAAAACGACTTTTCCAACCCGCAGTTGCGGTTTTTGACTGAGATATTTCAGCCAAAAACCTCCGCCGGCGCTATGCCCTACCAACATTGTTTCCGGCGTAATGTCATAGCGGGATATTTCCTGGCACCACAGATCCCATTTCGGTTCAAACGATATCGGTATTTCGGGTGTCTGGGCAGTGATGTCGCGTATGATCAGTTCTTTTTGCAGCCACGGTAACCAATGGGCATTACTTTCGCTTGGCAGGTCAGGATTATAGTAATTTTTCTTTTCCGGTGCCCCATGCAAAATAATGGCGTTTTTCATAGTTTAATCTTTCGCGGCTAGATTCCGCTTGCGTGCCTCGTTTGCCCAGTGGTCGGCCGCCTCATTGCCGGGGTCGTTATTATGTCCGCGCACCCAAATCAGTTTCGCCTGGCCTGAGCGGTGCAGCGGAACAACTTCCTGGACAATATCCAGGTTCATAATCGGGCCGCCTTTTTTCTTCCAGCCATTAGCTTCCCAGGCGATTGACCATTTGGTAATAACGTTAATCCAGAATTCACTATCAGTATAAATTTCACAGGGTTGTCCGTTCGCCTCTTTAAGAGCAGCTATGAGCGCGAAGCCTTCCATGCGGATATTGGTCGTAGCGGCGCCGCTCGGTTCTCCGCCCAGTACGACTGGTTCGCCGGCGGGCGTAACCACCGAAAAACCCCCGGGACCTGGATTTGGACTTGCTGAACCATCAGTATAAAAAGTGAGCATAGGTCCTATTGTACCGCACGTTGGCAGCAGGGCCAGTCCGCCATTCGCGCGTCAATAACCACAAGCAAGGCTTTTGATGTAATTATCACGTCAAAAACCCCTAAATCATTACTCGAGGTATGACTACTATTAACTCCTAGGGATTTGACATGATGTCTAACGTACGATACTGTGGCCTCTGTGTTTTTTCACTGGAGATGGAGACACAACATATGCATCCCCAGTATCCACTTTTTTGGAGGGTACATAAAACCGGGGTGTATAGGGAGGAATAATATATGCGATATGTCGCTTTAACTGCGGCTACTCTTAGTAGTGCCTTTTTATTGACACTGGGTAGTCCTGCGTTACCTACAGCATCATCAACCGATGCGGATGGCAATAGCGCGAACAAAACCACAAATATTACAAAACTCACGACTTCGAAAGTTCTGCTTGCCAGCCAGGCAAAAACTCCAAAAACGGCAGCCACTAATGATGCGGCACCCGTACAGCAGCCTGAAGCGCCACAACCAAATATGATTACTGTGGCTCCTGGTGATACGCTCAGCAGCATCGCCGAAGCGAATGGCACGACATTCAAACGATTGTTCGACGCCAATGAAACTGTCAAAGACCCCAATGTTATCTACCCCGCCGATCAATTGCGGATTCCAACCGCCGACGAGCAACTCGCTGACCGCCCTCTGCCTGCCGCGGCACCAGCCGTCGTAGCACCCGCACCTGTTGTCGCAGCGGCACCAGCCCCAGTTCGAATCCCAGCCACGTCAAATGCCCCAGCAGTCGCTGATGGCAGCGTCTGGGACCGCTTAGCCCAGTGTGAAGCTGGCGGTAACTGGGCCATCAATACCGGCAACGGTTTTTACGGCGGCCTCCAGTTTACCCAAAGTAGCTGGCAAGCCGTAGGCGGCTCTGGCATGCCCAACCAGGCCAGCCGCGAAGAACAGGTTTTACGCGGCCAAATGCTTCAAGCCCGCCAGGGTTGGGGCGCATGGCCCGCCTGTAGCGCCAAGCTCGGCTTATATTAAACGTCATACATATATGTATGGACATCCCAGGCAGCTCTCCAGGCCGCCTGGGATGTTTTTGATTCCGTAATATTTGATACCATAGATAGATGCAACTGTCTGATTTCCACTACAACGTACCCGACGAGCTAATTGCCGACCAACCGCCGGAAGTGCGCGGCGATGCCCGCCTTCTGGCGCTCAACCGCGAAACAGGTGAAATCCAAGATAAGAATTACGGCGACATAGTTGAATTCTTAAACCCTGGCGACGTTTTAATAATTAATGATACAAAAGTAATCAAAGCCCGCTTGATGGCCCGCAAATCTTCCGGCGGCGAACGCGAGCTGGTACTGGTGGAAAAACATGGTTCCACCGACGACTGGCACCTGCATAAGGTTATCTACCGGCGGCGGCTGAAGCCCGGCGACGAACTGTTTGTCGGACCGTACGCGCTGACTGTCGAAGAAATTATCGGCGATGGCATAGCGGTAGTTCGCAGTGGAAAAGATTTATTAGAGATAGCCGGTGAATACGGTTCGGTTCCCCTGCCGCCCTATATGCGCCGCGAAGCCACTGAAGCCGACACCGAGCGTTACCAAACCGTCTTTGCCCGAGAGCAGGGTTCGGTGGCAGCGCCCACTGCCAGCTTGAACATGACCGAAGAAACACTGTCTAAACTTCGTAAAAAAGGCGTGAGCGTACAGTACGCCACACTGCATGTCGGACTTGGCACTTTCCTGCCTATCAGGGTTGATGATGTTGCCGAGCACAAAATGCACAAAGAATACTTTGAGGTTCCCGAAGAAACCGTCCGGGTCATGCAAACCGCGAAGCAGAACGGTAAGCGCGTCGTGGCTCTCGGTACTACTATCACCCGGACCCTGGAATACTGCCACCAGCAGATTCTGTACGAAACCCCGCAGCAGCTGACCGGTGAAGCCGATATATTCATGTATCCCGGCTACGAGTTCAAAGTTATAGACGCCCTGCTGACCAACTTTCATGCTCCGGAATCAACGGTCCTCATGCTAACCGCCGCCTTTGCCGGCTGGAACAAGCTCAAACCTGCCTACGAACACGCGGTCGCGGAACAGTACCACTTTTTCAGTTACGGCGACTCGATGTTTATCTACTGATACTTTCCAAAACCTGGTATCGACCATCTGTCATGGTTTGCAATTTATATCATTATTTGACGAAATACTCCAGGAGTTTACCGTACTCAGCATCCGACAGAGCCGCGTCAGCTACCGACGCGATTGCCGATTCGTCATTAAAAGCGACTGCGAAACCTGCGGCGGTCGCCAGCAAACGGTCACTGGCACCATCGCCTACAATCGCCACGTCCTGTGAACGGATATTCATTTCACTGCACCACTCGGCTAGTTTGGCAACCTTGAATTCCGCGTCGTTCATACGTGTCGTGATATATTTCAGCACCCCATGTTCATTAAAATTTAATGAATTATTAGAAGCATAACGTGTAATACCCAACTCTTCGGCCATGTGACGTACCAGCAAATCCATTGAGCCCGACAGCAAGGCGACTTCAAAGCCGCGGTTTTGTAACTCCGTAACGGTTTCACGGGCACCTTCAAAGTAAGTGTAGTTATAAATGAGACTTTCAATCGCCTCACGGGTCGGCTCGGAGCGCTCGTTATATAGGGCGCATAGTATTTCCTGCCCCTGCTGGTCGGTTATGATTCCCTCGCGGCCCCAGCGCATTAACACTTCGTCCTCTTCATCAGTCACACCCATGGATTTGTTGAGCTCCTGCCATGAATTATCACGGATAAGCGTCTTGTTTACATCAAATATGATTAACTTCGGCGTGAATGTATCTGCCATAAGGTTCCCTCCGGTATTGCTTTATGGTAATCAGTATAGGCGGCCCTCGGGTGAGGCGGAAGTATATATTTCACAGCGTATACTATTAGCTATAACCAGGAGGTAGCCATGGAAGGTTTTGTATCATCATTCAGTGGATTTTCCGTTAACGACATTGCGGCGGCTCATACGTTTTATATTAATACGCTCGGTCTGACGCTGCAGGATGAGAATATGGGCCTGCATATAGTATTGCCTGGCGGTCAAACCGTATTCATATATGAAAAGCCGGATCACCAGCCTGCCAGCTTTACCATACTCAATTTTGTGGTTACTAATATTGATGCGGTTGTCGACGAGTTAAAAACTCGTGGCGTCCGTTTTGAACGCTACGATTTGGGCAACGGCGCCGCGCAAGACGAAAATGACATACTACGGGGACTTAGCGCCGGTATGGGCCCGGATATCGCCTGGTTCAAAGATCCTGCCGGTAATGTCCTGTCTGTACTCCAAAGCGAGTAAATACGCTATAATAAGGCGTCATGCAAGACTCCTTATCGTTCGATATCACTCATAAACTAGACGGCACGTTAGCCAGAGCCGGCGTTATACACACACCTCATGGTGATATCAAAACACCGGCTTACATTGTCGGTGGCACAAAAGCCACCGTTAAGGCACTGACACCGGAACAGGTTTCAGGCTTGGGCGGCCAGGCGGTACTGGCTAATACCTACCACCTTATGCTTCGCCCCGGCGCGGACATCGTGCAACAGGCCGGCGGCCTCGGAAAGTTCATGAACTGGCAGGGCCCGACTTTTACCGACAGTGGCGGCTTCCAGGTATTTTCTTTAGGAGTCGCTTATAAAAAAGGGATTGACGCTGTCGCCCACACCGAAAAAGGCGATGCTGATAACGCTAACGCCAGCAAAGACCAGCTGGTCAAAGTCACCGAACACGGCGCGTTTTTCCGCTCACATCTCGATGGATCGAAGTTGGAAATGACACCGGAGAGCAGCATGGAGCTGCAACACAAAATCGCGGCCGACATCCATATGGCTTTTGATGAATGCCCCGCTCCGCTGGCACCACGCCAATATTTGGAAGAGAGCCTGGGCCGTACGCACGCCTGGGCCGAGCGCTGCCTGGAACGCCATCAGACACTAAACAGCGCGCACGCGGAAACCGGCCAGCCCCAGCAGGCCCTGTTCGGCGTCGTCCAGGGTGCCCGCAAAGAAGACCTGCGCCGGGCCTCCGCGCAGTTCCTGGGCGAACGGGATTTCGACGGTTACGGCCTGGGCGGCATTTTTGAACCGGGTGAAATACCTTCAGTCGTGCGCTGGGTCAACGAAACATTACCTGAAAACAAGCCGCGCCACCTGCTTGGCATGGGTTCGCAACCGGCCGACCTCTTCCTTGGCGTAGAGTACGGCATTGATACCTTTGATTGCATCGCGCCGACCCGCCAGGCCCGCAACGGCGCTATTTATACCTACGGCGGCCGCATCAATATCAAAAACCAACAGTACAAGACCGACTTTACGCCAATTGACACCGACTGCGCCTGCTATACCTGTGTCAACTACACCCGGGCCTACATCAACCACTTATTCCGGGCCGATGAAATTCTGGGCGCTACACTTGCCAGCATCCATAACGAATATTTTGTAGTACATACAGTCGACCGTATCCGCGACAGCCTTATAGACAACACTTTTTTCGATTATAAAAAATCGTTTCTTCTGCGCTACTACAAAGATAATTTGCCAGCCGGCGTCACGCTCTAGCGGAAGCTGGGCTCTTCGTAAACGTCGAGATCTTCAGCTTTTTTGATGTGCTTGATTACCCGTACTGTCAACGGGGAGATGATAATTTCAGTCAGCACTTTTATACCGAATACGGTCGCTATGAGCTCTACCAGTGAGCTGCCGGAGATAGTACCGGCAAAAGCGATGACCGAAAAGACAATAGTATCAACGGCGCTACCTATAGCGGTTGAGCTTACCAAACGACCCCACAGGTGGTGTCCAGCAGTTTTTATCTTGAGCTTCGTTAAAACATAGGCATTGAGTAATTCGCCGATAAAAATGGCCGTGACGCTCGCCAGAATTATCCGCCATACAACGCCCAAAATAGAACTGTATGCCTCCTGCCCCGTCCAGTCAGCAGCCGATGGCAGCATACCGACGACCCAGAATGTCAGGCTGGTCAGCAGCAGCATCGCGATGCCAATTACCAGCAGCTGGCGGAGCTTCCGAAAACCATAGATTTCCGCGATAATGTCACCCACGATGTAGGCTAAGGGAAATAGAATAGTCCCGGCATCGAACACCAGCGGCCCGGTACCAACCAGCTTTACACTGGCGATATTACTGACTATCAGTACAGTTATATATAGAGCGGCTAAGCTCTCATAAATGTGAGGATTTGCTTTTTGCATCTAGGTTATTGTACGCAGCCAGCGTCGTATTGGCAACCGTAACCAACTAAGCGAAACCCTAAGGAACATACTCTACTGGCGAGCTGTCCGGAAAATTGACTTCATCAAACAGCGAAAACCGTTCCGGCGTAAAGCAGTACATGCGGTGATCGTTAGTACCCCGTACGAAGTTATTATAAAAATCTTTACCGGCGTTATACTTGGCGGTATATTTTTCCATAACGCCCTGCACCGTACCGGCATGCGTGACCACTTCAACTGTTCCCTCGCCCTGCAAGCCTATAACCGGCTTGTCAGTTTTAATCACGATGGCAATAGCCACGCGTTTGTCTTCCATTATCTCCATGCTATGCCGCCGGGTCGGCAGGCTGAGCCAATACAGGTTCAGCGATGTATCCGCGACAAAGTAAACGGTGGCTACCCAGGGACGACCGTTATGAACGGTGGCGAGCTGTATGAGCTGTCCATCGGCAAGGTACTGGCGTATACGTGTTTCGGCGTCCATGATTTTGCTAAGAATTATGCTGCGGCACTCGAATGAGCCGGGCGTCATCGCGTGGCGTTAATTCTATCAGTTCACCGTTACCAAAATGGAAATCGACTAATACATCACGCCAGTTTTTACCCGTGGCGGCAGCGTACATCATTTTACCGAAGTCACCATGGCAAACTACGAGCACCCTACCCTCGGTATGTAATTGCCTGATCGTTTGCAGAGCCGTACCGCCCCGCTCGACTAACTGCGGGAATGTTTCCGCGCCTTCCGGACTGAGGAAATACGTGATAGCCTCGGCCTGTATGATGTCCGGGGCGCATAATCTGGCGATATCGGTTTGAGGCTTGCCGGTCATTACGCCAAAATCGCGCTCGATGAGATCTTCAATGACAGTCGGCAGCTCGCTCATTCCAAGGATCTGACTGACAATTTCAGCGGTTTCTTTTGCCCGTGACAGCGGCGAACAATATATAACGTCGAAAGTCAGCCCCAGTTCAACGAGCCCTTCACCCAGTTGCCGTGCTTGGAACCTGCCCAGGTCAGTTAAAGGCAGATCTCGATGACCGTTCAGAATGCCGTTAGCATTATCTTCGTTCTGGCCATGCCTGGCAATGAATACATCTGCTGCCATATGTTATGTACCTTTACTTTTTTACTGAAGAGTTCGAACAAGCTCCGCTATAGATACCCTGGTCTGCTCGGTCGTATCCCGGTCTCGCACCGTAACCGTGCCAGTAGTGTCACCCTCTACTGTGTCGAAATCGATTACCACGCAGTACGGCGTACCGATTTCGTCCTGGCGGCGGTAGCGCTTACCAACATTGCCATTGTCATCCCACATTACGGCGCCGAACTCTTTTTTGAGCATAACGTAGACTTCGCGGGCTTTTTCAACCAGTTCAGGCTTGTTCTTAAGCAGCGGCGAAACGGCGACTTTCACCGGCGCTAGGTGCTTCGGCAGTTTTAATACAGTACGCTTGTCGCCGTTTACTTGGTCTTCGGTATACGCAGCCGAGAGGACAGCCATGATCGCCCGCTCTAAACCGAACGATGGCTCGATAACGTGCGGAACATAGGCCGGTGAACCGTCTTTCGGACGATACTCCATGCTTTTACCGCTGACGCGCTGGATGTTGCCGAGGTCGAAGTCGGTACGGTAAGCAAGGCCGAGCAGCTCTTCGCGGCCGATCGGGAAATCGAATTCGAAGTCAACGGTGCGCTTGCTGTAGTGCGCGCGGTCGTCACCCGAAACTTCGAGTTCATGCACGCTGCTCTCTGGCAGGCCGAGCGCGTCGGTCCAGGCGTGTACGCGGGCTATCCAGTTCTCGAATTCCGCTTCCCATTGGTCAGGATGTACGAAGTACTCGATTTCCATCTGTTCAAATTCGCGGGAACGGAAAATGAAATCGCGGGGACTGATTTCGTTACGGAATGCCTTGCCCTGCTGCGCCAGACCGAATGGCACATCCGGGTAAAATGAATCAACGACGTTTTTGAAGTTGGTAAATATACCTTGGGCGGTTTCAGGACGGAGGTAACTGACAGCATTGGAATTATAGTCCATCTTTTCATCAAAGTCGGAGCCTTCGGCGGCCTCTTGCCGGGTCTTTGCAAAATTCGGACCAACGACGGTCTGGAACATCATATTGAATTGTTTCGCTTCACCAAAAGTACTTGTCTTGCCGCATACCGGGCATTTATTAGGATCGGCCAGCTTATCAGCGCGCTGGCGGCTATGGCAGTTAGAGCACTCGACCATCGGATCACTAAACGTATCAACATGGCCGCTGGCCTGCCAAACCTTCTGATTCATCAGAATAGCCGCATCAACGCCGTACATGTTGTCAGCATCATCGACGAACATTTTCCACCACAGTTGCATAATATTGCGCTTAAGCGCCACGCCCAAGGGGCCATAGTCCCAAGTACCACTCAGGCCGCCATATACTTCGGAGCCCGGGTAGATGAATCCGCGGCGCTTACATAAACTGACAATATCTTCGAGGGATGGTGTGGGGGCTGTATTTTCGCTCATAATAGCTCAAATTATAGCCTAAACAGCGGTAAAGGTCTAAGACTAACTGGTCAGGGCGTGGCTTAAATATGTCTGGTCACCCGTTTCAAGTTCTGGAAAACGGAACTCCACGACAGTTTTAGGGTTTTGGGTGTGCGCAAAGGTGTTTACCACAGCAAGCTGCCCTGCGCCGACGGCAATAACGTTCGGGGCTTCATAAATAAAATTTCGGCCTGTTTCGCCGACTTCGATTAAACTCATGTTGATTATGATTATACCATAAATGTCAGGACTTCACGCTGTAAAACAGTACGAGCCATAATAATTTCCTTGCCGTTATCACGTAGGGCCGCAAATATCGGGTTTTCTGACGCGGCCGTCAACTGCACCGCTTGCGTTACTGAACTCGGCTGCCGCTCTGAGTCATGAGCCGGCAAATATATACAAGGTTGCGGCATATCACCCGTCAGATCGATGGTAACGCGGCCAATCCCGCTTCCTGGAATTTCGGCGGCCTGCGGCGGCCGTACGTCCAAGTGTTCCGCGTCTTCAGATGCTCCGGCAGTAAATAGGAAGGTCGCCACTCGCTCGAGCCGCTGCCAGCGCAGTCCATCATCGTGATAGTCATTAAAACAGGTCTTGAGCAGACCTATTCCTAAAATCTGATTCCGGTCACGCGGCATAAAACAGTCCTGTACGCGGCGAATATTCCAGACATCTTCATCAAGCTCCATCGGGTACGACCCCAGGGGCACCTCTACCGATCGAATCCCCGTTAAAGCGTCAGTTGGCCGGTACTGCGGCTGCTTCAGGAATACCACTGCCGCATACTTCGCCCGGCCATTCTGGCAGGGGTCATTCGAAGCAAGCTGCCGGTTAATCTCATTCATTCCGTTAACGCTTATCCTTAAATGTGAGTGTAGCATAATCGCCCCGTGAATACACAACTTATACATAATTTACTTTTTATAGTACTTATGTTATAATTAGTTGATTATAATAGTACCCCTGGCGTACAGCCGTTTAGCAGCCCGGCACGTGACCCGGCACACCGTATAATCAGGCGCGTATAAACGTCGATGCCATTGTCTGCACCAGTGGCATGAGGTCAGCAAGCAAGCCATCGAGGCCTGATATCCGTTGCATTATCTGGGGCTGGTTGCCGCTAAAGCCAACTCTAAGAAATTTAATATGGTCAGCGCTAAAATGCCCGTCGGGCCGCTGCAAAAACGCCATGTCGTCAAAACTAAACTCATAGTTCCGGTCAACCGTCAGCTTGTCACCGCTGAGTTCAGTATGGAGGTTAGGCGTATGGCCGCCAATACTGAGCAGCTGCATCAAAAACCATGCCCGGACGAGCTGTGCGTTTACTTTAGAATCATCCAGGGCGGCGAATGCCTGCTCAAGCAGATAAAAATACTCTGGTTCAGGTTCATCTTCGGTAACTTTATTAAGGAGTTTTATCAGGTCGTAGCCTAACATGGTCCGCGTTACGTCGCCGACAATCCGGCCGTAGTGCTTAATGAGCCGTGTCGATACCAGCGTACCGATATCTCCCCTGCCCTTAATAAACGCGATGTCGCTGACACTAAACAGTTCAATGCCGCCCGCCAGCTTGCTCTTAACCCGCCGCACACCTTTTGCTATCAACCGCAACTTTCCATGGTCCGGCGTGAGCAGGGTCAATATGCGGTCAGCCTCTCCAAAATCGGTCCGGCTGAGGACAATGGCGGTAGTGTTTACTTGTTTCATGCTATTAGATTGTCTGGCTGCGGAGGTTGGCTGATACAGCGTTCAGCATAGCGTCTTCGTCCTCATGATCATGCAACGCGTCTTCGAGATGCCCCTGCTCGACCACACCACGGACTTCACGCAGTAAAGCCTTGAGCGTAGTTTGAGGTTTGTATAGATAAGTACGCACGTGAAGCAGCTCCCGTAGCAACTGCGCGCTGTCCTCGAACTCAGTCGGTGGAATACAACTATGAACGATCACCGGAATGGTTTGCCAGTCGCCGTAAGAACGCAGCTCGTACAGAAACTCAATACCGCTGTGGGCAACCAGCTGCAGTTCGACCAGAATTAAGTCGGGGCGCAGTTCGTCGACCTTAAACACGCCGTCCTGGGCGGTTACCGTGCGGCGTACGACGTGCCCGTCTAAAGCAAGCGCCTGGCTGTAAACATCTGCCAAGACGGCATCGGGTTCGAGCATTAGTATGTTCGCCATAAGTATATGTCTCTCATTGTATAAGTTGCAGCTGCGGGTTAGGTTGCAGGACGGCCCCCAAACCGGAACGGTTATGGTGGTGCGATACTTTCAAACGCGCGCCGATAGCGCTCAGTATGGCATCAGCCACAAAGACGCCGGCACCGCCACAATGGCTGAGGGCCGGTAACGGCTGGCGGGCCATTCCCTGCAGTCGCCGGCCCTGACGCAGGGCTTCTGTAGTAAGTTTATCAACATCAGCGTAGAGACCGGCTACAATCCCGTAGCGGCAGCGGTGCGCGGCCAACTGCAGTTTCATCTGCGGAGCATTGGTTGCCGGCAGGGCTTCTATAAGCGCGTAGCCGAGGGTGACCAAAGCGTTCTGCAAGCCCTCGCGGTGGGTCGTTACCGGCCCGTACTTGCCATCCATAGACAGCTCCAGCTCCACACCATACATTTGGGCGATTGGATGCAACTGATGCGCCGTGTCGTACAGCACCGAGGAAATTGAAACAGATTCTTGTTCGGTTTCATAGCCTTCTTCGGCTGCCAGGCGCATGCTCAGGAGGTAGCCATCAACCAGTTTCAAGGCTACGTCGGCATTGGCGCGGACTTGCTCCAATGACTCCGCGGGATTGCCGCTTAAGGCCCCCAGTTCGGCCTTGCGAAGAATTTGTAACAGGGGTAGCTTCATCTGCTCTGCCAATGATAAAAACAAACGTTCCGATTGGACTAATGCTTGCTTCTGCTCAAGCAGAGTTAGACGAACCACTCGTTACCCCCTCAGGTTACTGACTTAAAATTAGTATACACCAAAGCGGGCTCCATAAAGGCTGTAGATTTTATGTAAAACTGTGGATATCTATCGTATTATGGCGCGAAAGTGACGTTCGGCAGAATAATAGTATTGAAGTCACCGACCGACTGAGCGTTCTCTGTCCATATCTGAATGGTCTTATCGCGTAACGGCTGAATAATCATGCTGCCGGTATTCTTTTTGCCAGGAACAATTAATCCGTCAACCCGTACGCCAACTACGGTCTGTACTTTTGGTAACGAATACGGGGTTACCGTTACATCACCTTTTTTGACTGCCGCGGCGTAGGAATTAACGATGCTGGCATAGGTCTTCTCTACTACCTGTGCGCGCAAGGCGAATACCGACGTCTGGTCGCTGGTGCTCGGAACATACTTAGGGTTAAGGTAGGCGCTGAACGGCTGAGTTCCGGAAGCGTTAGAACCCACATAGACGCTCCAGGTCTTAGGATATTCCAAATGGATGCTGCCATAAGCGCTTGGACCATCATATGCCGTCAGGGGTAGCTTTTCAGCCTCGACAAAGGCCTTATCTTTAGCGATGCCTTCGGCTTTCCGGGCCGATTCAGCCGCTACGGCAGCTTTTTGATCGCTATTGTTTTTGTAGTCCTGGCGTTCCATATAAGCCCACCCGCCAAAGCTGGCCGCGGCTACAAAGAACACTACCATCAGGATCAACGGTATGAGAAGTACGTTTATCTCCCCCGTTTGCGTCGCTCGGATATTCATACTGCTAATGGTAACTGAGTTACCACGGTTGCGCAAGTAGGAGCTGTTAGTACTGGTATAAATACACACCGTCACGTTCTGCGACGGCTTTCTTACCGGGCACTTTGAATGCGAAACTAACCAATTTGACTTTTTTACCATTATATTGAACAATTTTAGTGTTCAATTTTTCCATAAACGGATCGAGCAGGAAAACGAATATTGCGTTTGCCTGCGGCCATTTGGCCAGCCAAAAGTCAGCGCAGCGTACCTGTACCCGACTACCATACCGGCGGGTACGCAGCCAGGCTATTATGGCGAGTAACGGGTTTAGCTCATAACCCACGGCGTTGTATCCACGCCGGGCAGCAGCGATTAACACTTTGCCATCACCGCAGCCAAGCTCAAGCAAGGTCTGTCCGGGCTTAAGGCCCGCGAGATCAAGCGCTGCTTCAATTTGCTTGGACATAGTCGGCAGGTACGGAGCGCCGCGTAGTAGCACCAGTCCAAAACACAGTACGATAATAACGATAACCAGAATAAGCCACGCCACGGACTTCCCTATTCCTCGTCGTCCTGGCCAAGCACCGATGCTTTCAACTCAGTCACTTTATTTTCAGCCGTCTGCAAATAGTCTTCAAGCTGCTTTACGATAGCCAGGCCACGCTCGTAACATCGAACGGCTTCGTCGATATCGAGTTCGCCCTGCTCTAATTTCGCCATAACCTGCTGGAGTTCACCGCTCAGTTCCGTGTAAGTTTGTTTTATCGCCATTACTATCCTTTCTTGTTGCTGGCCGTAACTTCGGCCGTTATGTGACCACTGTCAACTTCTATCCGTACTATAGCACCCACCGGGGCGTCTGCCGCCGAACGTACCACCCGGCCATTTTCCTGGCGTACAATCGCGTACCCGCGCTTAAGGGCGGCCTGTGGACTGAGAACCGCTAAAAGCTGCCTGGTGGACTGTAACTGCGTGTGCTGTTGCTTGAGCAACCGCTCAACCGATTCTGTAGCGTCAACAACGAAATCCTGCAAGCGCTCACGTCGTGACTCAAATATATCCTGCAGATAATCGTACATATCTATGGTCGCCTGCCGTACGGCGCGCAGTTCGGTCTGCTTATCAGGAACCAGCAGCTCAGCGGCATTACTGGGGGTGCTGGCGTGTTTGTCGGCGGCCAGCTCCACCAGGCTGACGTCAATTTCATGGCCAATAGCCGCCAGTACCGGCACCCGGCTCGCCGCTACGGCCCTGGTGACCGTTTCGGCGCTGAAAGCGGCCAGATCATCAGCGCTACCCCCACCGCGGATAATTACCAACACTTCAGGCGGTTTCGCCCGTTCATTAAAGCGCTCTATGGCGGATACGATTTGCTCGGGGGCGGCTTCGCCCTGAACCTGCACGTCGATCAGGTCAATGCGCACACCTCCCCAGCGGGCGGCGAGAATTTTCGTGAAGTCAGCGTAAGCGGCGGATTGCCGGGAAGTTATCAGGCCAATTCGTTGCGGCGGATACGGTAACGGACGTTTGCGGGCCGGATCAAACAGGCCTTCAGCCCGCAACTTAGCGGTCAGCAGTTCAGCTGCCCGGCGGATTGAGCCCTCGCCAGCCGGCTGCATGGTTTGTACGTTAACACTGAAACCGAATCGTTCATGCATATGCGGCGTGCCGCGAACATGCATCAGCATGCCATCCTCCAGTGGCCCGGGTAGCATATATACCGTACCGAAAAAGCGGACGCTGGCTTCATCGTCCTTAAGATCAAAATAAACCCATTTGCCTCGGCTGACCTTAAAGTTCGCTAGTTCTCCAGTTATAACGATACCGGGAAAAGCGAATTCATACGTCTGGTTGAGTAGCGCCACCAATTCACTAACACTGACAGTAACTTCCGGCATTTCGGCCATATTCAAGAGCCCTTGCCCTTCAGGGCCTTATGGTAGAGATAGTATCCTGGCGGGATCTGAATAGCGGTACTCAGCACCCGGTACATAACGGTGACCGGTAAGCTGATGCCGGCTGGCACGCCGCCAGCCGATAGTACGGCCGTCATTAATGCCTCGTAAATACCAACGCCGCCCGGTAACACGGAGACAAGGCCGGCAAAGTTAGCGACGGCATAGGCTAGAATTACCGCACCCACGTTGACCCATTCGTTAAAAGCTATATAAACCACATATAATGTCAGAACTTCGGCGATATTTGCTACCAGCGCCCACCAGAACGGGGCACGCAGCTCGCGCCAGTGATTTTTGAACTCGACATAGTTGTTATGCAGGTCCTCAAAGGTCTCATGAGCCTTTTGGAGGTTTATGGTTTCCGGATGCTTCGGCCGCACTACCTGGATCAAACGGTTTATGAACTTGGTTACCGTTAAGAAAAAACTATTAATGCGGCGCTTACTGCCAATAATATAAGTAATCGCCAAAGTGCCGAGCACCAGCAGCGTGCTCAGTGAACCCGCCACGAAAAGTACAAAGCCGTTCGCTTTGCCGACTACGGCTAAGAAAAACAGTCCGGCGACAAGGACAATTTCAAATGACAAAAACAGCAGTGCCAGCTTCATAGCCTGCACCAGCGCCGCCTTGGCGCCGGAAATATTTTCGCCGTCTTTCATGCGGACCCCGAAATACGACACGCCGGTAACGCCGCCGCTTGGAAAGACATGATTAACAAAGTTAAGTTCTACTGATGTGCGGAACAGGAACCAATAGCGTAATTTATTACCGACTACTTTGAACATACCCTGATACATCTTGGTCTGCGCGTGATAGTTCAAAAACTGTACCGGAATGATGAGTAACAGTATCCAGGCATTGACGCGGAACAGGTTCTCGAATGTTTGTAGCAACTGGTCGCGAATGGCATAAATGAGCACACCGAGAGCTATGAGCGTGATAATATTGACTATCAGTTTCCACCGCCTTTTCAAGAAGCCGTCAGTTTGCTCGCTCATACGCGCATTATAGCAAACTCACGGATTAGCAGTTACCCGGCTAAACATCTATAATAAATGCAATTATGCAAAATGTTTCTACGTCACTGTTTATTCTTGGCCGCCAACCAGCGCTTGGTCTCGCTGAACTGGAAAGCCTGTACGGCGCCGCAGGCTTACGCCCCGTTGGCCGTGAAGCCGCCCTTTTAGACACTGATCCTGCTGCCGTAGACTTTGATCGCCTAGGTGGCGCCATTAAGTTTGGCCGCGTATTAACGACCCTGCCGTCTGTCGACTGGCGCGATATAGAGAAGTACTTGACCGGCTCGCTCCCTAAACTGGCCGAAGACCTGCCCGAGGGAAAGTTGACGCTGGGAATGAGCGTCTACAACCTGCGCGTTAGCCCGGCCGCGATCCAGGCGCTCGGCCTGACACTCAAAAAAAGTATTCGTAAGTCCGGCCGCAGCGTACGTTTAGTACCCAATAAGGAGCTCGAACTCAACACCGCGCAGGTACTGCACAACAACCTAGACCGCGATAACGGTTGGGAACTGCTACTGGTCCGCGACGGCTCACAGACAATTATCGGCCAGACACTGCGCGTCCAGGATATTGAAAGCTATACGATCCGCGACCGGGAGCGCCCGAAGCGCGACGCGCGGGTTGGCATGTTGCCGCCGAAGCTGGCGCAGATCATCATCAACCTAGCCGTAAGTGACCAGGATAAATCACAAGCGGCTATACTTGATCCATTTTGCGGTACTGGTGTTGTTCTCCAGGAAGCGGGCCTAATGGGTCTAAGCACCTACGGTACCGATCTTGATGAACGAATGGTCCGCTACACGCGTGATAACATCAACTGGGTGAACGACTATCTGCGCGTAAGCTTCCAGTGGAAAGCCGATGTAGGTGATGCCACGACATTCGTATGGGACCCAATCTTCAATGCCGTAGCTTGCGAAACATATCTCGGCCGGCCGTTCACCGCCCTGCCAAATCCGGAAGTTTTACATCAGACAGTTTCCGAAGTTAACCTCATAATCAAAAAGTTTTTGAAGAACATCGGTTCGCAGGTATCAAGCGGTACGAGAATGTGCGTCGCGGTGCCTGCCTGGCAGGTCCGGCCGGGCCAGTTCAAGCACCTTCCATTACTCGCCGGACCTTCGGCCACGAACCTTGACTCTCTCGGTGAACTAGGGTACAATCGTACTATATTTGAGCACGTCAGTAGTCGGGATTTACTCTACTACCGCGCAGACCAAGTGGTCGCCCGTGAACTGCTCGTATTAATTAAGAAATAAGAGGTAATTTTATATGTCACATGTGAAAGCAGGCGGTACCGCCAAAAATACCCGCGACAGCCAAGGCCAGCGCCTCGGTGTTAAGTTGTTCGGTGGCCAGAAAGTAACTGTTGGCCAGGTTATAGTTCGCCAAGTTGGCCTTACGAAGCGCGCCGGCGAAGGTACTTCTCTCAGCCGCAACTATACTATCCACGCTGCCCGCGATGGCGTCGTCACCTTTACGACCCGCAAGTTCCGCAGCTTTGCCGGCAAGAGCATCCGCCGTACTGAAGTTACTGTTCAGTAACACTTTCCGCGTAAATAAAAAGTTCCTCCACTGGGAGGAGCTTTTTATTTGTAGTCGTAATTATTCGGTATCGAGGTGGTGTTTTACGCGGTCGACGACATCCGCGATTACTACCTGGGACTTTACCAGATAGTCATCAACGCCGAGGCTTTCGGCGCGCTCTTTATCACTATCCTGGCTGAGAGCGGTCAACATAATTACTTTCAGCCCAGCAGTTTCCGGAGTGTTGCGTAAAATGTCCAGCACATCAAAGCCGCTGACTTTAGGCATCATTACGTCAAGCAGTACCAGATCCGGCTTGAAGCTCATGGCGCTAGCCAGAGCCTCTTCCCCATTGGCCACGCGGCGCAGGTCGAAACCTTCAGCCTGGAGACGGGTTAAATAAACGTTTGCGAGCGCGTCATCGTCCTCTACCAGGAGAATGCGTTTAGGGTGTAATGGGCCGAGGTAGTCGGCAGATGGTGATTGTGATGTATCCATAATGGTTAACTATAACCCCTCGGGCTGTTTTTGCAAACCTTACCGCTAACGCTTAAGAAGGCTCCGGACAAATCCATCAAACATTGGATGCGGACGGTTCGGCCGCGATTTATATTCAGGATGGAACTGGCTGGCAACGAAGAATGGATGGTCCAGACCCTCTATAACTTCTACCAGGTTGTTATCCGGGTTAACGCCGCTGGCACGGATGCCCCACGACTCATATTGGTCTTTATACGCATTGGAGCACTCGTAGCGGTGGCGGTGCCGCTCTACGATTTCAGTCTGGCCATATAATGTAGCAGCCAGGCTGTCTTTGGCCAAATCGCAGTTGTAATTACCCAGGCGCATTGTACCGCCGGTATTCTCAAGCCCTTTTTGGCCGTCCATAGTCGTGATAACCGGGTTGGTTGTGCCGGGATCAACTTCCGTGGTATTTGCGTCGGTTAGTCCGGCGCTGCGGGCGGCGGCAATAACGGCCATCTGTAAACCGTAGCACAGGCCAAGGTATGGCAGCTTGTTTGCCAGCGCGTACTGCGCCGCCTTGATCTTACCCTCTACGCCGCGCGAACCAAAGCCGCCAGGCACGACAATGCCATCGTACTGTTCAAGCGTAGCGGCAACGTCAGCGGCCTGGCCTAATTCCTCGGCGTCGATCCAGTCGATTGATACGTGAGCATCATTATTCCAACCGGCAGCCTTTAAAGCTTCAAACACCGACATATAGGTATCCTGATTGTCCAAGTACTTAGCGACGACGCCGACTTTAACCGCGTATTTTTGCTCGCCGATTGCCCGGGCGACTACCTTGCGCCATTCAGCGAGATCCGCCTTATGCGTGCTGAAGCCCAACCGTTCAACGATAACGTCGGCGACACCGGTATCTTCCAGCGTCAGGGGAACTTCATAAATAGTTCGAGCATTCGGTAACAGCGCGATCGCCTGTTCGCTCACACCGCAGTACAGGCTCAGTTTTTTCTTGATTAATTCCGGCGCGGGCTCTTCGCTGCGGGCTACCAGTATATTTGGACTAATGCCAAGCCCACGAATATCACGTACTGAATTCTGGCCGGGCTTGCTCTTGAATTCTTTGCTGGTATTCAGGTACGGCATATAAACCACGTGCACGTAGACGCAGTTCTCTAGGCCGACCCTCATGCCCAGTTCGCGGATAGCCTCGATAAAACTCAACGACTCGTAATCACCTACCGTACCACCTATCTCAACGATATGGACGTCGAAGTCCCTGCCCGCTTCCTGTATACCCTCCTGGATGGCGTTTGTAACATGCGGGATGATCTGGACGGTGCCGCCCTGGTATTTCCCGGCGCGCTCGTCTTCGATAACTTTCAACATCACCCGTCCACTCATCAGACTGCTGGCCTGGGTCAGTTCTTCGTCGAGAAAACGCTCGTAATGGCCAAGGTCAAGGTCGGTCTCGGCACCATCCTGTGTAACGTAGCATTCGCCGTGTTCACGCGGATTAAGCGTGCCGGCATCAACATTGAGATACGGGTCACATTTTTGAATGTTTACGCTCAGGCCGCGGGCCTTTAAAAGGTTTCCAATGGAGGCGGCAGTGATGCCCTTTCCTAATCCGGAAAGCACACCACCAGTTACAAAGATATACTTTGTGGGGTTCGCCACGTAACACCTCTCATTAATTCTCTTACAGAATACAGGATGGACAAGGCTCAGGCAAGCAGTTCATCATTAGTTAATTACTGTTTGGCTTTGAGATAATCGATGGCGGCGGTTTTCTGCGTGTCGTTCTTGGCGGCCACATCCTCGTCGCTAATAGTTACTTTCTGGTCCGGCTCAATACCCTTTTTATTGATATTCTGGCCGTTCGGACGGTACCAACTGGCTACGGTCACTTTGAGCATCGCGTCACTACAGTTACCATCAGACTGGCGGCCGCCGCCGATACAAATCGGCTGCTGGACCACGCCCTTGCCATAACTCTTTTCGCCTATCAGGCGGGCGGCATTATTGTCCTTTAGCGCTCCGGCAGTAATTTCCGAAGCCGAAGCACTTCCCTGATCAATCAGGACTACGGTCGGAATACCCGCCAGCAATGCCGAGCCGGTTGATTTGTAGGTATCAAGCACTACGGAGCCGCGTTTCTCCTGGAGCACCGTCTTATCTTGCGGCAACCACTCGCTGGAGACCGCTACGGCAGAATCAAGGATACCACCAGGGTTGCCACGAAGGTCCAGTACTACTCCCTTAACGTTTTTATCTTTCAGTTCGGTAGCCGCCTGGTGAATGAGATCCGGCGTATCAGAACCAAAAGTACTGATGGTTATATAACCGATGTCGTCGTCCTGGACTTCCCACTTCACGCTTTTAATCTGGATACTGTCACGAGTAATCGTGAGGTCCAAGGCCTGCGATTTATCACGGATAAGGCTCAACTTAACGGTCGTGCCCTTTTCGCCGCGAATCTTGCTTACGGCGTCATCAATTGACATGCCAGTAGTCGATTCACCATTAATACGCGCGATAATATCCTGAGCCTGTACGCCGGCTTTCTCGGCCGGATTGCCGGCAATCGGGGCCACGATAATAATGTTACCATCGCTGTCTTCGCCAAGTTCCGCTCCAATACCGGTAAAGGTGCCATTAACCTGGCCTTCAAAATCAGCAGCTTCCTTAGCGGTAAAATATTCGGTATAGGGGTCACCAGTCGCTTCGGCCAAGCCCTTCTTAAGACCCGTTTCCAGCTGTTCGGCGGTTAACTTACCGTCATAATTAGTTCGCAGCTCATCGTACACGTCTTCGACGCCGCTATAATCCAGGTCTTTAGGCAAACCGCTTACCGAGGCATAGCCGCGATTAGCGAATGGCAGTTTCAGCCGTCCCGTTCCTATAACATTACCGAGCACGAAAAACGTGACCGCGACCAGTACAAGTACTAGAGGCTTCGCGGCAAACCTCTTTTGTTTTCCCTCATTGTTCATTCTTTCAATTATAGCAGCCGTGACTGGCGCAAAGCTGAAAAGCCGTTGTCTTTTATGCACAAACAGGCAGGCGTACTATTGCTTTTTTTAAGTTTTTTGGTATAATATGCGTCATTGCTCGGAGTTTTAACTTCTTGCAATGTCATTTGACAAGCAGATACTTTAGAATTGAGACAATCTCATACGGGCTGAGCTCTAAGACCATTACTTACATAAGTGGTTTTATAGTTCAGTCTGTGTGTTCAGATAACACGCGCTCGCAGCTTGCGGGAGGCATACCGCCTACTGAATAGAGGGGAAACTACCGTGTCCAACGGAACCAACGCCCGGCAGTCGGTCATGTCGTTCTTCAACAGCACGGTCTACCTGACGCTCAAGGCGCCGGTGGAGGGCCCGCAGTTCGACTTCGTGATGAGCGAGGCGTCCCGCATGGTGAACACCCTCTTCGCGCCGGTCATCGGCCAGCTCCCCACATCGGCGGACAAGACGACCGAGTCGTCGGAGACCCGTTCCGAGCCGGTGAAGCTCACCAAGACCTACCGCACCGCCAAGGGCAACCTGACCATCGAGGTCAAGGTCACCCTGCGGCAGCCGATCGATCGGAACCAGGTCTACTCGGCGCTCGAGCACTCCCTGTCGGAGACGCACTCGCTCGTGCAGTTCGTCGAGATGGAGATGCCCACCAAGGAGCAGGTCATCGACAACATGGTCGGCGACCTGGTCGACTCCATCTTCCCCGGCGGCGCGAGCTTCCTCAAGGACGTGATCGGCGAGGACGCCCTCAGCGACCTCCTGGCCGGCGGCAGTTCCCAGTCCGGTTCGGACTTCTTCGGCGAGAGCTTCACCAGCCTCCTCGGCAGGACCGCTACCCGTTCCTCCGGCATGCCCGGCTTCCCGCCCAGCCGCTGACCCCCCTTCCTCTGACCTGACAGGAGAAAACGGTGCCGCTTATTCGTGGACCCCCGCAGTATTCGTGGACATGACAAGCAGATAAGCGAATAGCCTTAAGGTTGTCATGGGTACTTTTACCATGTGTTTTCTCCCTTTTGTCTCTTCTTTTATCTGCTTGTCATGTCCGCTTCTACGATTACATCATCGTACTGATGAGTCCCTCAGGACGAAAAGCGTTTGCATTACAATAACCGCCATATACTGGCGGTTATTGTAATCTGTTATTAGCTTAGAAGTGGATGAATACCAGGCCGGTGGTATAGCGCCAACCTTCGGAGTAGCGGCCATCATAGCTGGCATTATACTGGCTGACGTACACAGCCTGCTGGCCATTGATAGTACCAACCTGCTCTACATACATGGCATGACCCCACGTACCAGCGTTGCTGATGGCGATTGAACCGGGCGTCGGGCTTGAGTCAACCGGGATACCGGCGCGCATGGCGTTTTCATCCCATTGGTTAGCATTTCCAACACCGCCCCAATACGGCATATCATGGCTGTTCTGGCCGGCTAGAAAGTCCTGGTGAACCTTGAAAGCGGTGTACGAAACACACTCTCGGTTATACATGCCCCAGCTGTCAATTACGGAATCCTGACCGATATTACACCACTTGGCCGGGTAACCACCGCCGCAGTTGACGCCTGTACCGGCAGGCCCGATGTTATAACGGGTGTTGGCGATAATCTGCTGCCTACGTAGTTCTGCGATCTTAGAGCTGTTAGAAGCAATTTGTGAATTATATGAATCCTTTTGCGCCTGAGTATAGGCCAGCATGTCGGCCTGTTGCTGCCGGTCGGCTGCCAGCTGGGCCTGCTGGGTCTTCTGGCTTTCAATCAAACCGTCAACCTGGGTCTTCTTCTGCTTGAGCTGGTTCTGTAGTTTGGCGATCTTAGTCAGTGAAGCCTGGATGTTCTTTTGTACGGCATTGCGGTACTCTTCTTTATCTACGAATTCACTAAGGTTCTTGCTGGTAGCGAGCATTTCGACGGTTGAGATATCGCCGTCAACATACATAGCTTTAATATCAGCTCCGAGCAGGGCGCGCTCGCTGTCAATTCGCGTTTGCATAGTAGTGATTTCGACCTGCAAAGCGGCCTGCTCTGCCTGGTTGGCGCTAATCTGGGCCTGTACGGCATCAATCTGCCCCTGCAACTTACTGATGGCATCCTGATAACTGTTAGCCTGTGACTGCAGCGCGTCGACACTTGTCTGCGCCTGGGCGTTTTGTTCGCGGAGCGCGTTCATCTGGTCATCATACTGATCAGCCAAGGCTACCCGGGTGATAGTGCCGCCAACGACTAAAACACTGACCACTAACACCGCGGCCAGGTGGCTGGCGCGGCCAAAAATAAACGATTTTTTACTGTTTTTTGGTTGTTTCATTGTTTTTGTATTAAAACGTGATGTTTTTATGTTTTGAGAATACACCCTAAATATACCACACTTCATCAGCAATGTAAATAACCCTCTTATGCTTAGCGACAAGCGTTTCCTGCCTCGATTTACAGCCGGAGACACTCACCGTTCCACCGTGAGGAAATGGACGTGTAATAAATGTTGACGTTTCTGTCTTATTTCGTTTTGAATTTGAGATACCGCTGGGTAGCAATCACGGAAGAAGCGGCTCCTATCAGCATACCAACGAAAATCTGCATCAGCAAGAGCACCCAGAAGTGCTGGTCGAAGTAGCGGTTGGCATAGGAGATGTCCAGCAAACCGAGACTGCTGGCCTGCAGCGCGGAGCTTGCCGCCACGAATACCGAGTTAATCAGCAACAGCGACAGAATCGCCGACAACACACCATACAGGATGCTTTCCACTACGAATGGACCCCGAATAAACCACGTGCCTGCCCCGAGCAGCCGCTCGATTTGGATTTCATCACGGCGGTTAAAGATTGCCATCTGGATGGTATTGAAGATAATCAGAGCCGAAATGACCGCGAAGACAACTACCGCGATGACACCAACGCGGCGCAGAATATTGGTGGCGTGCGTGATGTTATCGATCGCCTTCTTTCGCTCACCGGAGTAGGACGGCGAACCTTCAGTCTGCAAGGCGGCGTTTTCTTTGGTCGTCAGAAAAGTCCGGACATCCTCGATTTTATTGAGATCCTTAGGTTTAACGCGGATGGTAGCCGGTATGGGATTACCGGAAACTGTGGCAGCGGTAAGCAGGCTTTGGTTGCCGGCATTCTGCTTGGCATAGGCAGCCAGAGCATCTTCTTTGTCCAGATAGGTTACCGAGGCTATATTGGGCTGCTTTTTCAATTCGGAGACCAGTTTTTGAGCCTGGGCTTCGTTAACTTCGTCTTTCAGGAAGACCGAGACGTCGATTTTATCCGTAATCTGAGCGATGGTATTACTAAAGGTGGCGTTAGCGATAATTGAAAACAGTACGATAGTAAGCGTCACTACCATTACCGCCATAGCAGCGATCGCCAAACTGGCGTTACGGATAAAGCTAAGGAAACCGGCATGGATGATGCGGCCGAGGGTTATAAACTTACGTTTCATGACGACCGCCGGTAAACCTGATTATTGTGCGCGGACGAATTAATCGCGCCGGTCGGACGGGTGGCGTTAGCCCGGTCACTGGCGATACGTCCATGCTCTATGGTTACCACGCGCCGCTTCAGACGCTGCACGATTTCCATGTTATGAGTCGTCAGTAGCACGGTGGTGCCGTAACGGTTGATCTTTTCCAATATTTTGATGACGTCCCAGGCGTGCTTGGGGTCGAGGTTACCGGTTGGCTCATCGGCAATCAAAATCTTTGGCTGGCGCACAATAGCCCGGGCAATGGCGACGCGCTGACGCTCGCCACCGGATAACTGCATCGGCATAGCCCGCTCTTTACCCTTGAGGTTCACGATATCCAGTACCCGTGGCACCGTATGTTGGATTTCACGCTTGCCCATACCAACGATCTCCAGGGCAAAAGCCACATTTTCGAAGACAGTCTTATTGGGCAGCAGTTTAAAATCCTGGAAAACAGTGCCGATCTTTCGGCGCAGGAGCGGAATATCCTTATCACGTAATTTGTCGTAGTCGACACCACCAATAATAATCTTGCCGCTGCTCGGCCGTTCTTCACGAGTCAGCAAGCGTAGCAACGTTGTTTTTCCGGCACCACTCTGCCCTACCACAATCACGAATTCGCGCGGTTCAACGTGGAGTGATATACGGTCAAGCGACGGCGTGCCGCCCTTGAGATACGTCTTGGTTACCCTGTCCAACAAAATCATTAGCTTTATTATAGCAAACTGACTTGAGCCTTTGCTGAATTTTGCAAGAAGTTACTTATTTCCGAGGGAGTATTCGAGATACGCGTTCACTAAAGCATCCAGGTTGCCGTCCAATACGCCGTCAACATCACTGGTCTCATAGCGGCTGCGCACGTCTTTCACCTGTTTATACGGATGCAGCACGTAACTGCGGATCTGATTGCCCCAGGCGGCCTGTTCGTTCGGACCTTTCAGTTCGGAGACAGCTTCGGTATGTTGTTCCATCTGGAGTTGCGCCAGGCGTGAGCGCAGGATAGTCATGGCGGTTTCCCTATTTTGCAGTTGGCTGCGCTCATTTTGAATGGCCACCACGATGCCCGTTGGCAGGTGTGTAATCCGTACCGCGCTGTCGGTAGTGTTTACGCTTTGGCCGCCATGGCCACCGCTGCGGTAGACATCTATCTTAAGGTCCTTATCATCAATGGCAACTTCGTCCGGTTGGTCGATTTTTGGCATAACCTCTACTTTGGCGAAACTGGTCTGGCGCAGATTATCAGAGTTAAACGGGCTTAAGCGAACCAAACGATGTACGCCATGCTCCCCTTTTAATTTACCGAAGGCAAATGAACCGCCAACCTCAATCGTCACGCTTTTAATGCCTGCCTCATCGCCACTTGACTCTTCGACGGTCGCCACTGTGAAATGTGACTTTTCACAGAACCGGACGTACATGCGTAACAGCATGCCAGCCCAGTCCTGGGCATCCGTGCCACCGGCGCCGGCATGAAGACTCAGCAGGCAGTCATAATTATCATAAGGGCCGTTCAGCTTGAGTTCTTCTTTCAACGCGTCAAAAGCAGCCTGTAATTGCTCAGTTTGAGCCGTTAGGTCTGCCAGCAGCGTATCGTCTCCCAACTGCGCCAGTTCCGCGACATCGGCAATACCCTGGCGTAATTGAATCCATGGGGTAACCCTGGCCTCAAGCTTGGAAATGTCTTTCATGACCGACTGGGCGCGGCTGTTATCCTGCCAAAAGTCAGCCGTCTGGCTTTCTTGCCGCATACCTGTAAGACGGTAAGATAACTGCGCTATACCGAGACGCTCAACCGCTTCAGCAACTTGTTTTTGAAGAGCTAAAATGTCTGTTTCGATATCATGCACTCTAGCATTATATCAGCCGGCTGGCAGAGACGGCTCAGTCAGGCTAATTGCCGCCGAGGAATGGCAAGTCCTGCAAAGAGGTTGGGCCGCCAATGGAAAGCCAGTAAAGAATGATACCGGCTACAATTAATCCGGCAGCTATGAGAGCCACGATATACCACAGCTTGTTAGAGCGCCGGGCACCCCATACCTGCCGGGTATTAGCACTATATATCGTCTGAGGGCTGTTTTCTGATTCTGCTTGAGCCACGAAGGTATTTTCTGTGACCGTGCCGGTATCTGCGGCGTTAGCCGCCGGCTCCACGGGCTGGATTGGCGCAGCCGTCAGCATGACGGGCGGCGCCAAAGGCTGGGCAGCGGGTGCCGGCGCAGGCGTAGGTGATGGCACGAACTGCGCAGGTGCCGGTGGTTGGGATGCCTGGTACGGGGCAGCAGGCTGGGCCGGCGGTTGCGGGGCGGCCACTGGTACCTGGGGCGCGTAATTTGGCACGATTGCCGGAGCAGCCTGTACCTGTTGTACCGGCACAGGCTGAGGTGGTTGTGGTGTTTGAGATACCGGCGGAGTCATCCGCACGGGAGCGCCCGGCTGCTGAATTACGAGCGGCTGTGGCGCCGGAACCGGCGCTTCAATAGGAATCGGCTGGGCATACTCAGGCGCCTGCGGCTGGCCTGGCAAATGAGGCACAGAACCCGGCGGCGCCACAGGAGTGCCGGAAGGTATATTAATTGGATTAGTCGGATTTTCCGGCATGATAAGCCTATTATAAACCGCTTATAGTAAAAAGCGCCACTATGAACTTAAATCACTAGCGGTATGACCAGAGTGATTCAATGTGTTTTTGCAGATCGGCCGTGTACTCTTCCCCGCAGCTACCCAGTGATCCGAAGCCCCAAAGCTGCTCTTTAAACAGTTCGCGGGCTACTTCGATAATCGATTCTTTGGTAATCGCTTTAATGCGTTTCGGTACCTGGTAATAATCATCGATTGATTCGTCAAAGAAGTAACGGCCGCTATAACCGTTGGCCGTACCTCCAACAGTTTGGGCACCGCGCTGGAAACGTCCCAGAGCATACTGCTGGGCCGACTCAATATCCTGCTTAGCGAGATCACCGGAAAAGATCTTTTCCAGTTCACACACGATAATTTCAAATAACGCGGCGGCGTTCTTGGGCGATACCTGAGCCCCGAACCACCAGTTGCTGTTAAGCTTGGCCTGTCCGACGCCGGAACTCATACCATATACCAGGCCGCGCTCGCGGGCCGTGCCTAAAATTTTAGAGTGTAAAGTTTCGGTTAGCATGGTATTCGACAGATTGAGCGCGTCAAGCTCCGCGTCGTCAAGCCGGCGGCGCATAAAAGTATCGATATAGAAGTAAATGTTTTTAACGGTTGGGTTATGGATGTACAACGGCCGTTCCAGGCGCTGCGGCCGTTCGTCAGGCAGTTCAATCCGGCCTTCCCCTTTCGGCAGCCCCACACTGGACAACAGCGCGATCATCAGCTCACGGCGCTTAGGCGTGATGTTTCCGCCGATGATAAAACGCATGTTCGACGTCGTATGGGTCGCCTCGTAATGAGCCTTGATGTCCTTCAGTTTGACATTTTTCATTAATCGCAGCCGTTCCTGGTCGGTTTTTGCCAAAAAACCGTAGCTTTCACGAAGCGCCAGGCTTAAGTGGCGGAAATGATTGTTGGCCCGGGCGGTCAGTTCCTCGCGGACGTTGCCAAATTCTGCTTGGTATTCTTCCTTGAGAAACAATGGCTCAGTGACCGATACGAGTAAAAGTTCAAGGATACGTTCCCACTCAAAGTCAGCGCATTCAGCTTCATACGTAATGTCGTAGACACTGGTTGAGGCGTTACTGTAGGCACCATTTTTCTCGATTTCAGCCTGAAAATCGCGGGCCCGAGGGTAACGGTTATTGGCTCCAAGTAGGATATGTTCCATCAAATGGGGCACTTCCCACTTTTTCTCTTCAACCAGGTATTCCCCTGCCCGGAAATTAATATCAAAAGTCATTACCTGGGCATCAGGTACATGAACCAGCAGACCTTTCAAACCATTAGCAAACGTAACCTCGGAAACTGTATGCTTCATAGGTTATTTACGCTTGCGGGCCTTGGTTTTGCGCTGGCGCTCCGCCTTACGAGCCTTCTTACGCTTTTCAGCGGCGACCTTCTGCTCTTCCTGGTCGACTTTCTTGGTCTTAAAGTCTGCTTCTTCGAATTCAGCGCTGGTTTCAGTAATCTGATTAGCGTTATTTATTGAACCGCGGGCGGCACGGGTAAGCTCGGTTTCGACTGGACGGTCAAGATCTTCCTCGCGGACTGGTTCGGCATGGAACAGCGCCCGCATAACCTCATGGCGCAGTTGCAGTTGCATATCTTCGAACAGCAGCTGTCCGCGGCGACGGTACTCAACCAGCGGATCCTGCTGGCCAACGCTCATCCAGTGAATACCTTCACGCAAGTGGTCCATGTTTTCGAGGTGTTGCATCCATAGGTTATCAAGGATTTGCAAGTAAACATCACGCTCGACTTTACGCATAATCTCCGGCGTAAAGGCGCTTTCCCGGCCGGCATAAAGTTCTTTTGCCTCAGTTAGCAGCACTTGCTGGAATTTAGCGGTGTCGGTATCAAACAGACGGTCGAGTGTTTCATTGTCGAATGGAAAAACTTCACGAACAACGTCCTCGAAGTCATCCGTCGTGAGCAGCGGTGAGGCGGCCAGCATACGGACTTCATCTTCCAAAAATACATTAATCCGCTTCGTGATATCCGGCTGGTTTAGAATTTCGCGGCGCATGGCATAGGTGGCCTTGCGGTGGCGGTTCATAACATCGTCGTACTGGACAACGTTCTTACGCTGGTCAAAGTGGAAACCCTCCACCTTTTTCTGGGCGCCCTCCAGACTCTTACTGATCAAACGGTTTTCGATCGGCGTGTCGTCCTCGACGTTGAGACGTTCCATAATGCGGCCGATGCGGTCGCCGCCAAAGATACGCATAAGGTCGTCTTCGGTACTCACGAAGAACTGGGTAATACCAGGATCACCCTGACGGCCGGAGCGGCCGCGCAGCTGGTTATCGATGCGGCGCGACTCATGACGCTCAGAACCAAGCACGAAGAGGCCACCAAGTTCCTTAACGCCTTCACCTAGCACAATGTCGGTACCACGGCCAGCGATGTTGGTGGCCAGCGTAACAGCGCCCTGTTCACCGGCTTTTGCCACAATCGAAGCTTCACGTTCGTTATTCTTAGCGTTCAGTAACTGATGGGGAATTTTAGCCTTGGTAAGCTCTCTGGACAGCAGTTCGTTCTTTTCAATCGATACTGTACCTACCAGCACTGGCTGGCCTTTGGTATGCAGCATTTGGATTTCCTGGGCGATAGCCTTGAACTTGCCCTGTTCGCTGCGGTAAATGCGGTCCGGACGATCGATACGGGCCAGTCCGCGGTTGCTTGGCACTTCCACGACGTCCAACTTATAAATCTGGTGGAATTCTTCGGCTTCGGTCATTGCCGTACCGGTCATGCCGGCCAGCTTTTCATACAGGCGGAAGTAGTTCTGAAAACTAATGGTCGCCAGCGTCATGCTCTCCTGCTGGACCTCAACGCCTTCTTTTGCCTCAATTGCCTGGTGTAACCCTTCGTTATAACGGCGTCCGGGCAGCATACGGCCGGTAAATTCGTCGACAATGACAACTTCGCCGTCATTTGATACGACGTAGTCTTTGTCACGCTTGAACAGCGCCTGGGCACGCATCGCCTGTTGCAAGTGATAGATGGTACGGATATTTTCCGCGCCGTACAGGTTATCCAGTCCAAGGACTTTTTCAACCTTTTCAACGCCCTCATCGGTCAAAATAACGGTTTTACGCTTTTCATCGGTCTCGTAATCGGTATCTTTCTTGAGCTGGCGCACGACCTTACTGAATTGGGCGTAGGCATTACCGCTGGTAACACTTGGAGCTGAAATAATTAAAGGCGTCCGGGCTTCATCGATCAGGATGGAGTCAACTTCATCGACGATGGCGAAGTGCAGCTCGCGCTGGCGCAGCTGGTCAACTTCGCGGACCATGTTGTCGCGCAGGTAATCAAAGCCGAATTCATTATTGGTTCCATAGGTAATATCGGCGGCGTAAGCCTCGCGGCGCGTGCAGGGACGCAAATGATGGAACCGGACATCTTCGTGGTCGGTATTAGTATACTCGGGATCAACGATATACGATTGGTCAGCAATAATAACAGCGGCCGTTAGACCGAGGAAGTTATAGACCTGAGCCATCCAGCCAGCGTCACGCTGCACCAGGTAGTCGTTAACTGAAATAACATGGACACCTTTGCCTGTAAGCGCGTTCAGATAGACTGGCGCGGTAGCTACCAGTGTCTTGCCTTCACCGGTCTTCATTTCGGCTACGTTGCCTTCGTGCAGAACCATACCACCCATCAGCTGGACATCGTAGTGGCGCTGCCCGAGCGTACGGGTAGCGGCTTCACGGACAACCGCGAAAGCGTCAGGCAAAATTTTATCAAGCGATTCTTTTTTGAGGCGCTTTTTTAGCTCGGCAGTCTGGCCCTGAAGTTGCTTATCGCTCATCTTCTGGTATTTTTCAGCTAGGGCGTTAACGTCTTTGACTCGGCGGCGCAACCGTTTAACAGTGCGGGCCTGCGGATCACCTAATACTTTTTTGAATACGGTATTCACTACTGTTTCCCTCTCCTCCGGTTGGTTGTGGTCTATGCATGACTTTAGGGCTTTTATATGCTGGAATTCATTGTACCCCGTTATGGCCGATAAATCGACGTAATTTTGACTGCAATACCAGCTTAGGATGAGGTGAGATCTTGCTATCAGGCGGCGCCGCGGGCAAACCGGGCTACCAGCCGGCGCCTGAAAGTACCGGAATGAAGCTCCTTGTACTTTTTGATCTGGTGCTTCAGTTTAAGTTCGGCGATGTCTATGGCCGTGAACATATTAATGCTTGTTTCAGATATATTGATCGTGTCATGTGGCAAATGCAGCGTTACTTCGGCACAGCAGTTGCGGGCATCATTAGTTTTACCCGCCTTGCCCTCCTTAAGCAGCACTTCGGCATGAGCGCTGGCGGCCGCGCTACGGGGAATATAGCGGTCAAGGCTACCAATTTTTTTAGTGACGTACTTGCGCAGATTCTCATCGACTGGCGCGTGAACGAAATTGATTTCTAATCTGTTAATCATCGGTCGTAACCTCCTTAGAGAAGCACGTTTGTTTGGATGTTAAGGGATGTGCCCTGTATGTATATTGTACAGCTATCCCTTACTTGGACTGTATGAATTCAGGCCTAAAATAGCTTAAACCGGCTAAATCTGGCTGCGGTTCTGCATGAACGGCCGAAGCACTTCAGGAATTACCACGTGGCCGTCCTCGGTCTGGAAGTTTTCTACGATCGAGGCAATCACGCGGTTGGTCGCGAAGGCGGTGGCATCGTTGGTATGTACCAGCTCTACCTGCCCATCCTTCAGTCCGCCGCTGCGCCGGATACGGGTCTTCAGATCGCGGGCCTGGTAATCAGTCATATAATCGGCCGTATGGGTTTCACGGTATTTATTCTGGCCCGGGAACCAGCATTCAATGTCAATGCCGCGGGCGTTGGGCTTACCGATGTCAAAAGTACACTTTTGCAACACCTGGTACGGCAGACCAAGTTGCTGAACTAGATATTCCTGAATCGCCACAAGCAGTTTGTGCTCATCAAGGCCGGTTTCCGGCGTACTGAAGACTTCCATCTCAAGCTTGTCGAACTGATGCCAGCGAATCATACCTTCGGTGTCCTTGCCATAAGTACCAGCCTCACGGCGGAAGCTGGTCAAGCGCCCGATATAACGGATTGGGAACATATCTTCCGGCAAAATTTCGTTCCAGTACATTGTACACAAAGTGTGTTCAGCTGAGGCGTTAAGCCACAGGTCGTCTTGCTCAAGCTTATAAGTGACTTCTTCCGCGTTTAACCTGGCCGAAGCTTTGTAAGGTTCGGTACGCAGTACGGCTGGCGGCAATACCGGCGTAAATGGCTTGGCAGATATAGTGAGACCGTTTTCTTCGATTAGTTTTTGTAATACGCGCTCATCGCCCAGTGTCTGCATCACGAACTGCTCGATTGCCATTTGCAAAAGTACAAGGTCTCCCTTGATATAACCGAAGCGGCTGCCGGCAATTTTAGCGGCCCGCTCCTTGTCGAGCATATCGCGCGGTTCAACAATCTCCCAGTGATTTTTTGGTTCGAAATTCCAGACCGGCAAATCACCGGCCACTTTGGCGACAACATTTTCATCCTCAGTGGCGCCGACCGGTACGTCTTCCAAGGGCATATTCGGCACCTGCTTCAGTAAAACTTCGTATTCTTCCTCGAGCGGCCCGATTTCCGCCTCCAGTTTACCGATTTCTTCTTTGAGCTGCTTGCCCTGCTCCAATTGCTCTGGGGTCGGTTTGCTACCCTTCATGTGCGATGATAATGTATTTCGCCTGGAGCGGAGTTCTTCGACTGAGGTTAAACGCGTGCGGCGCTCCGCGTCGAGTTCCAACAGGTGGCGCACATCGACTGTATAGCCCTTTTGCTTGGACTTTTCCTCTACCAGTTCAGGATTGTCTCGGATAAATTGGATGTCTAACATGCAAGTTATTATAGCTCAAGTAATAGTTTCACGGTGATAATTATCCTATTACAGGTTCCCGCGCATTTATAGCGGAGTTTTAATGTGACAGATAAGACACTAGATTGGACGCGCTACTACCTGTGCCGGCAGATTACGGTAGAACGACGGGATTTTAAGCGTATCCACGGCATCCACGGCGGGATCATGCCCGACTTCCATGCCGTTTAGATAAGCGCGGCCGCTTAATTCCGGAGAGACACTTAAAGAGTCATACGTGTCGGCTGGCGGCAACATATAGGTCATGGCCGCAGTCATAGGCAGATAGCCATCGTGTTCCGGTACGGCCGCGATAGTCCCGCCTACGCCATACGATCGCCGGGAACCGAAACCATGATGATTGCCGCTGATGATCTGATGATTCGGTCCAAGACCGCGCTGTTGGTACACGCGGACCGTTTCTTCCGGATGGTCACAGATGGCATCATACAGTTCCGGATGGTCCGCTACGCTCAGATCGGACTTGATCGCTTCCTGGATAGCGGGCGTGCGCTTACCGACATCATGAGTGATCGCTGCCTGGGTGCCAATCACGGCGTCACGCCGCGGCAAGCCGATGCGTACCGCTTGGGCCGCGAACAGCCAGCCGGTCCGCAAACCGTGATCGTGCGTAGCTTCATCGCCCACTACCAATAATTCTGACAGCGCGCCGAGGACCGCCCGGTTACCTAATGAGCTGGCAAATATACGGTCATGTTGCTGTCGTTCCTTGAGAGATAACGCCAAAAGGTGGCCGTGAAAGCCGTAACCAGTCTCGGCAAGGTGAGCTGGTGCCTGAAGTGCTGAGGGAGTATGTTCCTGAATGATAGACATAGTAGCTATCCATGATGGATATCTTTATATATTATAACACAGTTCTTACGCTTTTTCAATAGGCCACAGAGACGCTCGGGTTTTAGCCCTGCACCGGTTTGGCTTGTGCTTGCTTGGCCTTTTGAGCCTGCAATGCTTTCATGGTTAACTCCATGCGCTGTTTGGCATAGCTGCAGAACTCGCAAGGACCGCCCATGATGCTGTCGCCCATGGGCGGCATGTCATCGTTATCCATGCAGGCTTTCATTTTTTGCACGGTTGGCTCGACCCAACTGTCGTCACCGGTATAGGGAATAAGCTTAGTCTTGAACTCGATCTTGTCAAAAAAGCCGTCCAGATCCATGCGGCCGTTGGTATACACGAAATAGCCGGTACTGGATACCGGTAAGCCATTTTGGCGCAATAACCACTGATAGACTTCCATTTGGCGCTTGTAACTGATTTGCCAGTCAGAGTCGATGGATACATCCTTGTCCTTGGCAGTTGCCTTGTAATCGACCACCATCACTTCGCCATTAGGACTGACCCACAGGTCATCGACGGCACCGAACACCAACAAATTGGTTGGCGCGTGATGATACTGTACACCCACAAACGTTTCACGCCAGTCGTCCAGCTTGTCGTGAGCGAATGGGATCGCCGGCACGCTGTACTCAGTCATGATCGGGTGCGGCTCACCTTTTACGCGGTAGGAGTCAAACTCTTTTTTAAATAGCTCGTCGATAGCCTTGTTGATATTGAAAGGCGGACTGTTAGGCCGGGTGATCTTAAGACGCACATCCAGCCAAAAACAGCGTGGACACTGCATAAACAGCTCGATTTTACTGCGGCTGACCTTGAATGGCGCCGACTGGCCAGGCTTATACGGCTGGCTCCGTTCCCTCCAATAATTCATTAGCTTTATTATAGCATTTTTTGGACTTTAAGATAATGCGCTACCGTTGAAGTCAGGTCCTCATGCATGGCTACGGCTTTTTCCGTAGGACAGCCAGCGTTTCAATATGCGGCGTGCGGGGGAAGAAGTTATAGGCTTCAAAAAACTCAACTGAATATTTTTCCTGCAGTTTTGCCAGGTCGCGGGCCTGAGTCGATGGATTACAGCTCAAATAGACTACTTTTTCTGGCAGTACTTCCAGTACCTGCTCCACGACCTTATCGTGTAAACCGGCGCGCGGCGGGTCAAAAATAACCGGTTTGTCACCGGTGATGTAGTCCAATACTTTTTCAGTCGAAGCTTCAATAACGTTAACTACCATTTGTTCACTGGCTACGCTGGCGTTATGCGAGGCCATGCGTACAGTTGCCGGATCCAGCTCCACAAGATCCACTTTTGCGCTGGCCACGCTCAAGCCAATACTGCCAACACCGGCGTACATATCGGTAACTTCCGGCTCGGTTACATATTCCCTGATGCGCGTTAAAGCTTTTTCGAAAACCGGAACGTTTACTTGAAAGAATGAATCGACGTCGTATATAAATGGTTTATCGAGTAAATTGTCCTCAAGCAGTACGTCACCAAGCTCATACAGCAGCTCCGTAGGCACTGACGCCGGGCTTTTAGGGTTGGAATAGTACACCCTCAGCCCCTTCAACTCCTCAGGAAGCGCCAACTTCTCAAAATCAGTACGCTTCGTGAATAGCGAGGCGACCGCGTCACCGGCCTGGTTGCAGCGGACAATAACTGTTTTGAGGTCACCCGCCCGGGTCCGTAACGAGTCGAGCTGCGCGGCGATAGCGTTCGCCGCCCGGTCGATAGCCGGCAGCGCCAGCTTACTACCCAGCACGATCTGTTTGCCATGCGAGCCGCGCTGATGCAGCGCCAGGTGTAGCCCGTCTTCGTCACCCCAAAAGCTGTATTCCATTTTATTGCGGTACTGCCACTCAGTTTCCGGCGCCCGCAGCTCAAACGGTGGAATGGAAACTTTTTCACGCTGGAAAAGTTCGGTCGTAATGGCCTGCTTAGCCAGGTTTTCGGCGGCATACGTCATAATTTGCCATGGCGAGGTCGCCAGATAGTTCTCTTCCTCGGCAGTAATCCGGTCCGGCGAGGCGGCTACGACCTCTTCGGCAATTGCTTCGACGTAGGACTTTTTCTTCTTAATAACCCGAATTCGCACGGTTTCACCCGGCAGCGCGTTCCATACGAACACTTTACGCCCGTCGGGCAGTGTACCGAGGCCTTGGCCTCCAAAAACCAGCTTTTCGATTGTCACTTCGTCCATGATGCTTATAACTCTTCTAGGATGCGGATAATATCCGGCCGTTCATGCGCCAGCGCGGTGGGGTGCATACTTTCCAGGAAACTGGCGCTGGCAAAGCCCCACGTAACGGCAATCACCCGCATACCGACGGCTTTGGCGGCCAGTACGTCACGGGTTTCATCACCGATGTAAATACAGTCTTTCATCTTAAAATTGTTAGATTTTACCACCCGGCGCAGAATGCGGGATTTACCCAGCAAGCCGGCGTTGCCCCGCACTTCGGTGAAATACTTATACAAGTGATGCTGCTTGAGGAATTTGCGTACATTGCGCTTGCTGTTACTGGAAACAATCATCAGCTCATGGCCCTCGGCGTGGAGTTGCTCGATAACCTTGCCGATACCTTCGAACACCGGTATTTGGTCCATACGGCGGCCCATCATATGGCGGCCGCGGGTCAGTAAAAACGGTATCTTCCACATTGGAATACCAATGTGTTTAGCCACCGCCTGCAACGACTGGCCGCGCAGCTCGGCCATCTCTTCGTCGCTCACTTTTTCACGCTTGCCGGTAATACTTCCGAATATATCGACAATAACGTCAAAACTGTCGGCTATAGTGCCATCGAAATCAAAAATTACTGTCGCCATGTATTAGTGTCTATTATAGCGTTTAGCGCCTAAATACCGAACCTTTTGTAGCTTATGCTCTGCTGGAACCGCCAAATAATCGCCGGGACACAACCTCGCCGATTGAACGGTGCGTAGGCTTGAGAGACCGTGAGGCTACAATTCTGTTAACGAGATCCTGTTCGGTTTCCGGGGTCAAGTCAGGTGTTTTATGAATAACCAGTGTTGGATAAAGTGCCCGGCGCTCTAGGCCGGTCATGCCTGCGCCGTCGTGGTGCCATAGAAAAGCTACGTCGTCATTAAAACCTGCCAGAGCTTTTTCGAGCCTGACATTCTTAAACACCGGGTTAAGCAGGATATAACCCTTGGTTTGATCACGATTCTCATCGGCCGTGCGCGTTATTCGAATCATCTCATGAATGGTCGCCGGTATGTCTTCCATAGGAATGTGCTGCAAGCCAAATTGACACATAGCAGAGTCAAATGACTCATCGGCAAATGGCAGCTCTTGCGCCAGACCCGCCACATAGCCTTCTCTGCCACTGTATTCAGGGCGAGCATAGGCCGGATCGACCGAAACTATATCGGTGGCGACACCATAGAGCTGCAAACTGTCATGTAACCTGGTATCGCCGGCAGCTACGTTGAGAACACTGCCGACCTGGCCAAAAACTTCATGGTAGAGGTTAGCGGCCATACCGTCGTGCGCGGTGACTGGGGTAACTTTGTCATATGAGTATTCTGACATAGTCAGTGTATATTAACATAAGCTTGATTATTTTTCAAGTGAAGCGTATGGTATATGGCACATGCCCCGGCCGGTCTTTTCGGTGAATTTTTGATGGTATTCTTCGGCGCGGTAAAATGGCCCGGCTTTTTCAATTGCGGTCACGATTGGCTGATCGTACTGCGACTGGAGCTCATCACGAACGCGTTCCGCGGTTTCCCGCTGGATATCAGTTACATAGAATATAGCCGAACGATATTGGTCACCCACATCCGGCCCCTGGCGGTTAAACTGTGTCGGGTCATGTAGGCGGAAGAAATGGCGGCATAAATCCTCGAAGCTGATCTGGCTGGTGTCAAATTCCAGTAGAACAGCTTCGGCATGGCCGGTAGTATGGCTGCATACTTCTTCATAGGTAGGGTCTTCCATTTCCCCGCCCGTATAGCCAACGGTGGTCCCGGTAACGCCTGGAATTTGATCCAGGTAATACTGGACTCCCCAAAAACACCCTGCTGCAAAAATGGCTTCTTCCATCATAGTCTCCTTGTACCATCAGCATAGCATGGTGCCATCCTCTGTTAATCGGGATATTTCACAGCTATTCGGTTACGGTAACGTCACGCCAAAAGGCCACATAGCCACTAAAATCTTTATGAACCTTCTCGATAGCACTTTCGTAAGGTTCCGGGTATGCCCAGGCGTTATCCTGACTCACATTATCACCTTCTGCGATGTCGTAGTACTGGCAGACACCTTTCCAGGGGCATGTGTAAGGAGTCGGGCTTTCGCGTAAAAGCTCCGTCTTTACGCTGGACGGTGGAAAATACCAGTTCTGTTCAATGTAAATGAGGTCTTCTGTCGGCGCCTCCGCAACTGTTTGGCCGTTCCATACTGCTTTCATGATTTTACTCCTTATATCCGTATTATACGCTTGTACATTTACTATTTTATGTCCTACTATTGACAATTTATCATACTTATGGTAATATGTATTTGTTCAACTGTTGTGTGGCCCGTGAGAGTTAATTAAAGGGCTACAAGAGGAGGTGGAACGTTATGAGTACTATGTCTAAAGTAGTGTCCGCAGGTGTTTTAAGTGTTGTAGTTGCCGGTTCTATTGCCGCTCCTGCTTTTGCTTGGCACCCTAAGGGTATGATCAACAAAACTGTTCAGAACGTTACTGCTGGTACCGCTGTAAGCGATGCCAACACTGCCACTGCCGCTGTAAGCGCCAAGCCTGGCGATATCCTGAAATATACCATTACCGTCAGTAACACTGCCGAAGCAGCTGACCAGCACTATAACGATTTGGCCCTTACGGTCATGACCGATCAGTTGCCTGTCGGCGTCGAGTTGGTCGACAGCCCTGCCAAACGTACTATCACGGAAAACATGGGTACTATCCTTCCGGGCAAAAATGTCAGTAAAACATATACCGTTAAGGTTACCAGCACCACTAATGGTGCCGTAATCGAAAACAAGGCTTGTTTTACCGCTGACAGCGTCGTAAAAGACAACCCGCAAAAAGGCTGTGATACCGCCGATGTGAAGGTAACCGTACCTCCAACACCAGTTACTCCAGTAACCCCAACAACTCCTACCACTCCTGAAACCCCAGTCGTTACTCCAGAACAGCCTGCTGTCCTGCCAAACGCTGGTATGGGTTCAAACATTGCCATCTTTGCCCTTGGTGCTACGGTACTTGGCTACGCGGCTTCTATGCTCCGCAGCAAGTATCGCCAGACGGCCTAGATTTACCCGTCCTTACTCTAAAAATACCCTGGTTATATAGCTAGGGTATTTTTATGCGTCACAGCAACTTTCTTGCAATTCCTGCCGTAACGGAGTAAAAAATACTTATGAACAGTTTGTGGACACCTGAAGTTGAACCGCCCCAGGTTACCCAGGCAGCAGAAGCAGTAATTTTGCAGCAAACGTTAGAACATGGAGCTGTCGCCGTTGCCAAGGAAGGATACAAACTAATCCGGACAGATCATGAACCTCTCGTAACGTATCTGGATGCGCTAGGTACGGTACTGGACGGACAATCCGCAGAAGGAATGTGGCCGTCACGCATCCTTAAATTAGGAGCTTCTATTAGCGCCTTGGCGTATCGTGAAACAGGATATTTTCACGCTATCGATACCGAAGCCCTGGAAGCCGGCGAACTGAAAGCACGACCGCTTGGCATACCAGAGGCGTATGCTATCAGTTACGTACTTGATCCTGGCCTGCAATCATTAACTGTCGCCGTGAGCGAAGTTCCTGAATTCACAGAAGGCGCAGTCGTGGACAGACGCGACAGCGGCGGTTTTGAACAAGTCATGAATATAGGAGCCGGATGCGTCCGGCATTACTTGCAGCAGGCCGTACACGCTGCTTAGCGGATAGCCCTGAAGATTCGTGCGAACACCAATAATTCATCGTACAGCTTGCCCAGGTTACGATTGTAGCGCTCGGCAAATTCCGGCTTAATAGCACCGGTTTCATCAAACATATCCTGAACATGTGGAAAATAAATGTCCCAGCTCAGTGCCACGAGGCCGGTTTCACGGACGGCCGTAAGTAGGCTTTCCACGGCACGAACACCGCCCCAGTTACCATTGCTGGCACCGGCAAAGGCCACGGGCTTATGATTATACAAGGCCAGTTCACTGTCGAGCATACGCTTAAGGCTACCGGGGAAACTGTGATTGTATTCCGGCGTCACGATAAAAAACGCGTCAGCCTTTTCAACGATTGCCGTGTAACGCGGGTCTTTTCCTTCCGGGTCGTTGCCATCACCGGGAAAGTTAAGTTCTGCCGGGTCGACGAAAATAATTTCCACGCCTGGCAACTGGCGGCCGAATTCAGCAATGTAATGGGCGGCTTTGATTGATTCACGTTGTACGCGGGTAGTACCAGCTAAGACCGCTATAGTGATTAGTTCGGAGGTTATGCTCATAGGTTTATTGTACTAGCAGAGCGTCCCAGTCAAAACCATCTTCTGCCGCGGCACTAATTTGGGACTCCATAGCCGCCAGATCCGCGGTACGGTTACGTTCATAGCGCGTGAACAGATAGGCCATAGGGATACCGAAGCCGGTGCGCAGCATACGTTGATGGCGTACATCGGGCACGAGTTGTTGCTCCCAGTCGTCAAACAAAGGCATGAATGTATCTTCGACGGCGGCAAATGCCTCATCACCAATATTGACGATTTCATTAGCGAATAATTGGCGGGTGTGCAGTTTGTCCTCATTCGTTGCTCCCTCAAGCGTTGGCACTAGCCCGATGCCCGAAAATGCCGCGTCAACGTCATCAAGGCACGATGCCGCTACCCGCAAACCGATGAGTTCACCAGTATGAAAAGCTTTTGCTACTGGTTTTGATTCTTCCATACCTAACGCGCGGTCAACCGGTTCTATTATTACCGCGAGACCGGCTAGACCAGCCGCGATTTTTGACTTTTTGAATCTACGGGCCAATCGATCCGGGTATGCGGCAATGCCAGATTCGGCAGCAGCCTCCTGGCGCAAGGTTGCGATTATATCTTCCGGTATTGGCTCCGCCCGGACAAAGTCTGGTACTTTAGTCATCGATTACTCCTGTTAATGCAGTTCAGGATAAATCGACTTGGTGACTTCGTCAACCTCAGAACGCAATTGGGGGAACGGCACGCCTTCGCGGGCGGTGACGCCCTCAAAAATCCAGAATACGCGCTCGCTGAAGCCAAGGCCACAGGCAGGCGGCATACCGTATTCCAGCATTTCTACGAAGTCGATATCAAGCATCATAGCTTCATCATCACCACTGTCACGCATCTGCTGCTGCTCCACAAAGCGCTGCAACTGTTCCTGGGGATCATTTAGTTCTGAGAAGCCATTACACAGTTCACTGCCGGCAATAACAGCCTGGAAGCGCTGTGTGGTGTCCGGGCGCTCGGGATTCTTTTTGGCGAGCGGGCTGATATAGAGTGGCGTATTCACCAGCCACACTGGTCCGACGACATCTTTACGGATGTTTTTCCAGAGCTTATCGATGCCCCGGGCGATGTTGCCCTCCTGCTCTACTTCGAGCCCGTGCTCCTTAAGTTTCGCCGTAACTTCAGCACTTGTCGTATTAAGGGGATCAATACCATAGCGATTCTGAATAGTCTCCACATAGTCCCATTCCTCCCAGTCCTTCTCCAGGTCAACTTCGAAATCGCCTAGTTTAAATTTGAGTGTTCCAAAGGTATTCTGCAGGACATAGCGATACATATCTGTCATAAATTTCATACCGTCGCGCCAATTCCAGTAGGCGGCGTACCATTCCATAGCAATGTGTTCCGGCAAATGTTCGTCGGAGTAGTTTTCGTTGCGGAAACGCGGCCCAATATCATACACGCGTTCGAATCCGGCGCCAAGCAGGCGCTTCAGTGGGAGTTCATGGCTGATACGCAAGTAGAAGTCCTGGTCAAGGGCGTCCATGTGCGTTACGAACGGGTTAGCATCGGCGCCACCGGTAGTGTGTTCCAGAACCGGTACATTGACTTCGGTAAAGTCGCCCTGGTTCAAAAAGTCACGGGTAGCCTGCCAAAACTTGCTGCGGCGGATAAAACGCTGCCGGACATCGTCGTTAACGTTCATATCCACGTAGCGGCGGCGCATGCGCTCTTCCTTGTTCGTAAAACCATCTTGTTGGGTCGGCATTGGGCGCAGGCTCTTGGTTAAGAGCCGTAGCTTTTGTACTTCGATAGATATTTCGCCTGTCTTGGTCTTAATAACCGGGCCGGTAGCTTCGATAAAATCGCCACTATCCAGCAATGGCAAATGCTCGAAACCAAGCTGGCTGGTACTAGCGTCCATGGGTTCCACTTTATCGCCGCCAAGAAAGAGCTGCAGCGTTCCGGTAGCATCTTTAATAACCACGAAAGCGATCTTACCAAACTTACGGATATTCTGGATACGTCCGGTAACTGTCGCGTCCTGCCCTTCCAGTTTTGTGAAATGTTGTGAAATGTTCGCTAAATCATGCGTGCGCTTCGCTTCAGCCGGGTACGCGTTAATACCCAGTTGATTAAGTTCTTGCAGTTTGCGCAGCCGCTCGTCGCGGAGTTCTTTGAGTGTTGCCATAATGTCATTAGTATACCAGATGCTTCTCTGTTAGGGGCTGGGAGCGAATGGCACTACTTTTTAGCGTATATTTTACTAACATATATTCTAAAACTGGTGTCGTCTGACGGCTTTTCATTTTACCTAGAGTATACAGCTGGTGTTACAATTGCCCTATGCCACATATCCATACCCAGCCGGGACAGCATGATGCTACCGCCAGCGCTCTTATTTTCCGCTTCGACACTTCAGAACCGCAATTGTTGCTGCATATGCACAAAAAAGTACATCACCTGCTGCAGCCAGGCGGCCATGTGGAACTGCACGAAACACCGTGGCAGGCCATCCTCCATGAAATTCCCGAAGAAACCGGCTATCAGTTGGACCAACTGCGGATTTTCCAACCGGTGGAACGCCTCAAGCAGCTCACTGGCGTCGCCCTGCACCCTCTGCCGCTCGTCGAGAACACGCACGCTTTCGACGACACCAGGACGCATTTCCACACCGACCGTATGTACGTTTTCGCCGCCGACGGCGCGCCGCTCGGCACTCCAGGCGAGGACGAGTCTAGTGACCTGCGCTGGGTTACTCTAAAGCAGCTGTTACAGTACGATGACGCGCTTATATTCCCCAACACGAAAGAATTATGCGAGTACGCGTTCAACCACTGTATTACCCGCTGGCAGCCAGTGCCATTAACCGATTTTGAAGCATAAAATAACCGGCCCGCCTTCGTGGTAAAGGCGAACCGGTTATGGTTTTTGTGACGTACGTCACATACTAGCCAATTGAGGCGATTTTGTAGGTAAGGGTTTCAGCCGGTGTCTTAATGGCGACTTCTTCACCAAGTTTTTTACCCATCAAAGCCTGTCCAATAGGTGATTCGTCGGAAATTTTACCTTCCAGCGGATCAGCTTCTACGGTACCGACAACTTGGAACTCTTTCGTGTTGCCATTACCTTCCAGTGTAACTCTGGAGCCAAGGCGAACCTTACCGGCCGCGCCAGTCGATTTGATGATATCAACGTTAGCGATAATATGTTCCAGCTCGGCGATGCGGGCTTCATTTTTTTCCTGTTCCTGACGCGCGACCTGGTATTCGGCGTTTTCGCTTAAGTCACCAAATTCGCGGGCTGTTTTGATACGCTCGGCCACATCAGAGCGGGAGTTTATAAGGTTTTCGAGCTCTGCTTTCAGCTCGGCGACGCCTTCCTCTGTCAGATGGAATAATTTTTTCATTTTCTGTTCCTCCATGTTCGCATACCATTCAACCCTATGGTCTAGAGTGGTAGCGCTTGTTTAATGTTCGTATGATAAACGTTAGGCGCCAAGTCGCTGCATGAGCTCTGTGCTACTAATGTGCTCCGCGCTTTCCGCAGTACGGGCCTTGACCTCGAGAGTCCCAGCCTGAACTGTTTTATCGCTGATAACTACCCGGTATGGAATTCCGATGAGATCAGCGTCGGCGAATTTTTCGCCTGGACGCACATCTCGGTCGTCATATAATACCGTAACGTTTTTTTCTGTCAATTCTTTGTATAGTTCGTCAGCTGCGGCAACTACTTCAGGTGCGTTTCCCAGACGAGCCAAATAGACTATAGCAGGTGCGACTTCCTTTGGCCATACTAAACCACGTTCGTCGGCGAATTTTTCAACGATCACGCCCATGACCCTCGTGATACCAATACCATACGAGCCAAGGTATACATTCTGGCGCTCGCCTGTTTCATTGGTAAATTCAAACTTGGTATCCTGGCTTTTTTGAATGCCGAAATTGAATATGTTCCCGACTTCCGCGCTTTTAACCTGTTCAAGTTCTTCCCGTTTGATCCCTAGCTTTGCCAGGTTATCGTCATCAAGCACTTCTTCGTTTACAGCCAGGTTCTTTTCTCGGTGCAGATAAATAATATCTTCGCCGGCGTCACAGACGGTCTGAAACTCATGGCTGAACTGCGTAAACGCGCCGCCACTGGCGAACGTTACATATGTGTCTTTACCAATGCCCAAGCGATCATACACGCGCTTATAAGCGTCGATACAACCGTCATAAAATGTGTCATGCTGCTCGGCGTCGAGGCTCATAGAATACATATCTTTCATAATGAACTCACGGCCACGCATAATACCGCTTTTAGCCCGAAGTTCGTTACGAAGTTTGGTCTGGAACTGGTACACGTACACCGGAAGATCCTTATAGCTGGAAATATACTGTTTCATCATTTCAATGATGGCTTCTTCGTGAGACCAGCCAAAGCCAACATCAGTGCCATCTTTGAGTTTGGATTTAAACCAGATATCAACTACCTCGTCATCCCACCGGCCGGTCTCTTCCCAGGTCGAGCGCTTTTGCAGGCTGCTCATAATAAGTTCCTGGCCACCGATAGCATTCATCTCCTCGCGGACAATCTGTTTGATGTTTTCAACAACCTTGAGCCCAAGTGGCGTATAGGCGTACACGCCCGCCATAACTTTATATACGTATCCCGCCTGGATAAGGAGTTGGGCATTTTTTGAAACTTCGTCAGCTGGAAGCGTTTTAGTGGTTTTGGTAAATAATTGGGATACTTTCATGATCGCCCCTGTTTTAAACTGTACATATTGTACCTTAACTGAGGTGGAAAACGAATAACGACATGAAGGCGACAAGGTTCTTGAGAGCGTGCAGCGTAATACCCGGCCATAAGCTGCCGGTCTTATAACGCAGATAACACAGCACGATCGATAGCGTAAAGGTGTCGATGGCCGCTACCCAGAGCAGTGGCGCGCCGCTGCCGAATTGTAAATGGGCGGCCGCGAAAACCACGCTCGTAAGAATAATGGCGATCCAGACTTTGAAACGCTTGAGCAGACTCGTAAATAGGAAACCACGCACCAGTATTTCTTCGACTAGCGGCGGCAGGATGACCAGGCTAATAAATGTTAATACCAGCTCGTAGCTTGCCTGGTTCGAGTTAAAGCCCAACTGCTGTTGCTGTTCGATGTTAATACCGGGGAAAAGATTAGTCGCTATCCCAAGGATAATAGCGTAGCCGATGACATATACCGGTAACGACACGAGCGCGATGCCCAGGTCACGCAGCCGTGGCATTTTAAGCCCCAGGTTACGCAGCGTCACTTTATAACGGCGGATGAACAGCAGTAACAGCCAAACCGTCAGGGCTTCCACGACCAGCACATAGGCGAACTGCGTCAAAGTACTACTGAGCCAACCATCAATCTGTGACTCGTTAAAGCCTGCCAGTAACGGATAGGCGCTGATGATCAGCTCGCCAACGATTGAAGATCCGAGGTATATCAGAATAACGGCAAAAATCGCCGTTACCGGACTCCAGGGGGCGGTAAACCCTATCGCCATGGTTTTGTCGGCTGCTTTAGGTTGTTTTGGTTTTGTCATAAACTAGGCTTATTGTACGCCCTAAAAGAATCTTTTTACATCCACGACTGTTATCAGCACGATCAGTGCCATCAAACACATAAACCCAATAGCGTTGATCAACTCTTCCTTCTCCTGAGACAGCGGCCGGTGAACCGCGTGGGCTATCAGCGTAATCCACAGCCGTCCGCCATCGAGCGCTGGAATCGGCAAGATGTTCATGATCGCCAGGGTAAGCGAAATAATGGCGATAACCAGCAGAATAAAAGCCAGGCCGAGCGCCCCGCCCTCTTTAAGGACAAAAAAGATGCCTAATGGTCCGGAAACCTGAGAAGATGCTTCGGTTTGCCCGTTTTGGCGCGCCTGCGTATTACCGGTGGCCGTGCCGGCTAATATCGCGCCCAGGCCGGCGACCGCTTTGCCCAGGCCCTCAAATGTCAGAGCCGTAAACTGCCCCGTTAAGCCCGCCGCCACCACTGGCGCTGACCAGGTCGAGCGCTGCACGGCTAATTTAGCCGGATTAGGCACGACGCCCAAGTAGCCCTTAGGGCTATTAGTTTTCTTACTGGCCTCAACTGCCGATTTGCTGAGCAGCGTGGCATTGGTTTCGGCCGTCTTGCCGTCGCGTATGTAGCGCACGACGACCTCTTGGCCGGCATATGTCTGCGTGGCTGATGGCAAGTCCTGTGGTGATGATAGGGTTTGTTCCTGACCCTTTGGACCAAGGGCGGTAATCCGGTCATTGGCCTTCAGCCCCGCTTTGGCGGCCGGAGAATCCTTGGAAACCTCAACAATGTCCACCGTAGCCGTGACAACTTTGGTATCGCTCTTAACAGTGAACTGGTTATCAATAATCTGTGGCATGCCGACGAGCGCCAGGCCGGTTAGCAGGACGAGAGCGACGACCAGGTTCATAACTACACCCGCGGCCATAATCTGTGTTTTTGCCCACAAACTGGCAGCACCGAACGTTCCCTTTTCAGTATCGGCGTCACTTTCGCCCTTCATGCGGACAAAGCCGCCGAGCGGCAACAGATTGATAGTGAAGTCGTAATCGCCTTTCGGGCTGTGAATACGCTTTTTCCAGATTTTTGGTGGAAAACCTATGCCGAATTCTTCAATACCAACACCGTTACGCCGAGCCAGAATAAAATGGCCGAATTCATGGATAACCACCAGACCAACGAATAAAATAAGACCGAGAATTAATAAAATCATGAGACTAGACCATTAGACGGTCATGACTTCCTGTTCTTTGGCTTTAGCGGCGTTTTCAGCCTGGGAACGGGCAGCTGTAAGGTTGTCATCGACCTGCTTCTCAAGGCGCTTGGCGTCGTCCTCGCCAATTTCCTTGGCCTTTTTAGCCTTTTCAATGGCATCAAAGGCGTCACGGCGGATACCGCGCAGCGAAATCATACAGTCTTCCTGGCGCTGGCCGACCTGCTTAACGATATCGCGGCGGCGTTCCTCGGTGAGCGGTGGTACCGGGATGCGCACCACGCGGCCGTCATCAGAGGGATTCATGCCTAAATTCGGGTTATTACGGATAGCGCTGGCGATAGCCTGGATATTGTTCGGATCAAAAGGTGTTATCTGTATCAACTGCGCTTCAGGAGCGCTTACGGTCGCTACCTGGTTCAACGGCATTTGCTGGCCGTAGGCTTCGATAGATACCCCGTCGAGCATACTGGCGCTAGCCCGGCCGGTACGCAAGCTTTTGAGGCCAACCTGAAAATGTTCGAGGGCGCTATTAAATTTTGACTTGGATTCGTTAAGGACGTTGTCTGCATTCATATATTTAGTATAAGGTATCGGGGCCCTTAACAAAACAGGCTAAGCCGCCAGCCTTACGCGATGCTTTCGCGGCGAATTGGAACATAGACTTCAGCGTCTTTATTCGCCGGCACTACGGCACGTTGATTATTAGTACCAACAACTACAGCTTCGACCGTCCCATTGACGGCGGCGAGTCCATCTAACTGATACGCCCGCCAAGCATTGCTGCTCGCTCCGCTTAAACCTCTCACAGCAATATACAAAGGACCGACCGTATCCGTTTCATTAAAATCTGAGACTACTTCTTCGACCGACGCCTCGGCAACCGGTTTTCCTAATAGCGAAGCGACCGCTACCCGTCTCTCCCATGATTCTGCTGCCTTGTCTGAACGATCCATAAAACCAAGTGGCTGCTCAATAACATCACTAACACTCACCAGCTGCAGGTCCAAGCCGATGTTGGTATCCGTAATAACCGGAAACATACTTCCCTCAGGTATGCGAAGACCGTCTTCCCTTTGTACTACAGGGAGATCAATATCATGTTCAAAAGTAAGAGACATAAGTTTCCTTTATGTTTATTATTACGGTTTATAGTTCTGTTATACGCCACTTAGGGCCATGCACCAACTGATTTGACTTAATAAATTATAATTGTATTATATACAACTATGACACCCAATAATTACCCTATACGTAACACTCTTTTAGCGGTCGGTATTGCAGCTGGCTCACTCAGTTTAAATGCCTGTACCACAGATATCGATGGTCATCCGGTAGCTGTTACAAGCCCCGAAGAGTCTACGCCTGAGATTATACCAACAACAACTCCTGAACTTGAAGCTGCTGAAGATCGCCTGGAGCAAGCGAGCCATCAGGTTGCTCAACAAATCCTGGAAGATATGGCTAATCCTGCCAGCCTTTCTGCCGGCTACAATGGTAATTATTACGGCAACAAACGTGGCCGTAATGACAGCGGACAGACTTACTCCCGTATTCCGGAAATGTACGTTGTGTATACCCCAACCGACGGTGTCCAGCGTGATGATAGAGGTTTGTATATTAACAGCATAACCGCCGTAGAGGCTCCAAATGGAGCTGAGGGTGAGTATGTTTTTGACAAAGTCAGCCTATCCTTCCGTGTCTCCAAGGATGCAAACAGCCTTGATCAGCTCTTAGCGTCCGGGCAGCAGTTAGACATTCGCGACATCCAGAACTTTGTTACGAATAACGAAATGACGCTTAACACCGTTGAAACCACACATGGCGGTAGTCCCCTGGTGATCACTGAGCTTACCAATACCGGCGAAGACTCTTATCTTTACACATACGAAGCGGGAGCAAAAGGTGCCGGACCGGTCGTGATCGACCCGGCAAATACTGCTAAGCTCGATGATATGACTACCGATATCTTCGGTACCGAAGTTCTACTTCGCAATGGCCTGAATTAGCCGTAACGTATAAAAAGACCCTGAAGACTTTCCTCCGGGGTCTTTTTAGAATTTTGTTTTAACTAGGCGACTTCACCGAGCGCGATGCGCGCGAAGCGGCGAACGACAATGTTTTCACCGAGGCGGGCATTGTGTTCTTTTACATAATCACCAACGGTCTGGTCGGGATTCTTAATAAACGGCTGATCCAGCAGGCAGCGTTCCGCGAAGTACTTCTTAACCTGGCCTCCGACGATTTGGGCAACCATGTTATCCGGCTTGCCTTCGGCTTTAGCCTTTTCGGTGAACTCCGCTTCGACTTTGGCGCGTTCTTCAGCGGGGATCTCTTCACTGCTGACGTAGAGCGGGCTTGAAGCGGCTACGTGCATAGCAACGTCTTTAACCAGGTTGGTGAAGATTTCGTTACGGGCTACGAAGTCGGTTTCGCAGTTAATTTCAACTAAAACGCCGATACGATTGTCGTGGTTATAAGTGCCAACGACACCCTGGCGGGCTTCACGCTCACCACGCTTGTCAGCCTTGGTCATGCCTTTTTTGCGCATAGCTTCCAGGGCTTTATCAAAGTCGCCACCAGCCTCTTCGAGAGCGGCTTTAGCGTCAGTTAGGCCGACACCGGTCAGGTCTTTGAGTCTTTTTACTTCTGCGATATCTACTGCCATATGTTTATCCTTTCTTAATCGTTAATGAATGTACCAGTCCTAATTTTCCCAGCGGCATGTATGAAGGTTTCATCGGTTGCGACCATATGGCGGCCCGTTTATCGGTATATACCTCATCTCCGCTGGGCAACGCGACTAATGTGCGTTCATGTTCTATTCTTTCGCCGTTCTGATTTACAAACTCAATACCTTCGGCGGGAATAGGCACTAATTCATTAAGGGCTTCCTGAGTAGGTACGTAAACGGGATCGAATTGTGAATCTCGGCGACCTTCAGCCATTTACAAAACTCTGGTTAAGCAGTTTTTTCAGTCGGTTCAGCAGTTTTGGCGTTCTTAGCCTGTCCGGTGGAAACTGCCTGGCGGATGTAATCAGCGACCAGTTCGATAGTCTTGATGGCGTCGTCGTTGCAAGGGATAGCATAGTCTACCAGACTTGGGTCGGTGTTAGTATCGGCTAAAGCGATGATTGACACACCAAGCTTACGGGCTTCGCGGACAGCATTGATGTCTTCGTTCATGTCGAATACAAAAACCGCGCCCGGGCGCTGTGCCATATTCTTGATACCGCCGTAGATTTCTTCTTTGGCGTCAATTTCTTCCTGGAAGCGCTGTACTTCAAGCTTGTTGTACTTAGCGGCCAGTTCGCCGGATTCCATCTTGGCTTCCAGGTCCTTGAGGCGCTTGATCTGCGTTGAAACAGTCGGCCAGTTAGTCAGCATACCGCCAAGCCAGCGATTTACGACAAAAGGCATCTTAGTGTCAAGGGCCAGTTGGTGAACAATATCTTTGCTCTGGCGCTTCGTGCCGACAAACAGGATCTGCTTGCCCTGGGCAACTGAGTTATTAATGACATCGAGTGCCCGTTCCAGAGCTGAAACAGTCTGAGCCAGGTCAATGATGTGGATGGTACCGCGCTTACTGTGGATGTAAGGGGCCATTTTAGGGTGCCAGCGGCTGGTCTGGTGACCAAAGTGCGCACCGGCTTCTAAGAGTTTCTTCATATCTACGTCAACTGTAGCCATGATATATATACCGCCTTCTTTCCTTATTCTTGATTCCGGGTACCCTACGGTGCCTACAAAGCTTACTCATATTTATGAGCACGTAAGGAGGATTCGTTCCCGGAACTGCTTAATTAATTGACTCAGCCATTGTATCAGAGATAACAGATGTATTCAAGGCATTCTATGCTATACTTGCCACTAAGAAACCATAAGAGACATCGCAAGAAACATCATAGGGATACGCATGGCACGCCGCCGCTCTCAATCACATCAGATACATCGCTCAAAACCGCATTACCTGGCTAACGTCGGCCTCAGTTTCGTGGCACTGAGCCTTTTTACAGTCACCGGCCTGCGGCTCGCGGCAGTGTCATCGGCAGCGACCACCAACCCCTATGGTTACGCTGATTTCTGCGCGCTCGAAAATAACGTAACGGTTATATATGGCTGGGCATCTGATCCGAATGCCTCGTCCCTTGCCTTGCCTTCGGTAACCCTGAATGCCGGGGGCAAAGCCGTAACGGCGGCCACAAACCGGGCCGGCTACCGTGATGCCCAGGTAAACGCCTGGATCGACCAGAACCGGGCCGGCGACCCTAAGCCAGGTACGTACGGGTTTCGCGCCGAATTCCCCGGTTTATACAAAGGCCCGCAACATACGCTTACCGGCACCGCCCTGAATGAAGGGCCTGGTTCGAGTGTCATCCTTAGCATTAACAACAGCGGCTACACTGACGGTGATAGGAATAAACCTTATTTTGCCGGCAATGTCATACCGCAGGCCTGCCTTGCTAACACTCCAGCGCCCGCCACGACAGCGCCAGCACCGAAACCGGCGCCCGCCACCCCGGCCGCACCCTCGGTCCAGCCCGGCGCCAGTACCCCAGCCGCGACAGCCAGCAGCCTGTCGAACGCCGCCGACGGAGCACCGACAGCGGGAACTTTGGCCGCCAACATCGACGTACCGGCTGGTGGAGCCGCGAAAGTACATATAAATTATGGGACCAGCCCCCTCAAACTTGACCAAAATACGCCCGATCAGGACGTAACCGGCGATAAAGGCACCGTTTCGTTAACCGGCCTTGATCCGACCACACAGTATACCTACACCATTATCCGCAGCGCGGCGAACGGCCAGACGACCACTTCGGCGCCAGCGGCATTCAGCACACTTGGATTCGTCATCACCCTGCACTTCGTCGATAGCCAGAACAAGGGTATCCAGGGAATTTCTGCCAACCTGGACGGCCAAAAGGCAAACAAAATAAGTGGCAACAGTGGCAACAGCGAATTCACGAACATTTCGGCTGGCGACCATACCGTCAGCTATACCTACAACGACAAAAAGTTCAGCAAGAAAATCACGGCCGGAGCATCCGCGGTCAACCCAACCGAAGCTGCCAGCGCCAAGGTGGTTACCCTGGACCACACCATCAACGTCCAGAAAGCCGTAGGTGTTACCGAGCAGACCCCACAGAAAAGCAGTAATCTGCTCAATGCACTCATTCCGATTATTGTTATCCTGCTGGCCTTTGGACTGGTCCTGTTCGGTATACTCAGGCGGCGTAGGAAACAACAGGCCCAGAGTTACTACGAAGACTTTCCAGCCGCGCCATCGCCCGAATATCAGCCAGTCGCACCGGCCGTGTCCCGTAACGTGTCTACCCGCCAGGACAGCGCCGCCCATATGGGCGAAAGCCTGAAAGACATGGTGCTCCGCAGCATGGCCGAGGAAGCCAAACGGCGGGAAGACAGTCAAAAATAACGTTTAGACCGGAATACCCCTCACGTTTCATATACTGATTCTTAAGCCAGCGGTTGACGCTCGGCTAACAGATGTGTATACTAGGCAATTGACTATGAAGAAAACTATTCACCCAACCGACTACCGTCCCGTTGTCTTTCAAGATTTGAACAACGGCGACACTTTTATTACTCAATCTACAGTTGCTGCTGAGGATAAAATCACTGTAGATGGCGTCGAGTACCCTCTCGTGAAAATCCACATTTCACGGACTTCTCACCCATTCTTCACCGGCGAAGAACGTATCGTCGACATCGAAGGCCGCGTCGATAAGTTCAAAGCCCGCGCCGCCGCTGGTGCCGCCGCCAAAGACCGCCGCGCCGCCGCCGCACAGAAGCTCGCTAAGCGAGCCGAGGCAAAAGCCGCTAAGGCCGCTGACGCGGTTACTCCCGCGACCGACAAAGCTCCAACGACAACTAAGCGTTAACGATTTTAATAGTTACCCTGGTAAGCTATAGTAGTGGGCAGTATGGCAGCAAATCCTCAAACATCCTCTCCATCTTATAGAGATATTCGCGTTTGGCAATACGCGATGCAACTTGCCGTTGATACGTACCAGATAGCCAGCCAGCTGCCTCCTGGCGAAAAGCCTGGTCTGGCAACACATTTGCAACAGGTTACCGCAGCGATTCCAGCACTTATCGCTAATGGCCATCGCAGCGGCTCACGCCACACTATGCTGGCTAACTGTGAGCGTGCTCTACTCTATGCCGACGAACTTGATACACTTTTGGTTATTACCGGCCAGCTACATCCATCAGTACCATCAAATGACCTCGTTGACCAGTTGGATGAAGTGCGGAATATGCTGGCAACGGCTATAGCCCGCTTAGCCAACAAGACTGCTCCCACAAATCGCAAAACCGTTTAGCACTGGAGCGCCTACAATATGGAACAAAAAGAACAAAAATTACGTCAGGAGTTATCTGCTTTAGCCGAAAGGCTGCAAGATCCGGCGATTTATACCCACAAAGACTACCCCAAGCTGGCCAAACGCAATGCCGACCTGGAGCGCGTCGTGGCTTTATTCGATGAAAAACACCGCCTGGCGGACAGCTGCAAGCAGGCCAAGGAAATGTTACATGGCAGCGACTCCGATCTGGCTGATTTAGCCCGCGCAGAACTGGAAGAGCTGGAAGCCCAGACCGCCAGCAATGATGCCTCTTTAGCCGAAGCTTTGACCCCGAAAGATCCAAACGATGAACGCGACGTTATCATGGAGATCCGGGCTGCCGCCGGAGGCGACGAATCCTCGCTGTTCGCAGGCGAGTTATATCGCATGTACGCCCGCTGGGCCGAAGTCCACCATTATAAAATCGAACTGATCAGTGAAAGCCCCAATGAAGTCGGCGGCTACAAGGAAATTACCTTCGCGGTCCGCGGAGTAGACGCCTTTCGCATGCTGAAATTCGAAGCTGGTGTCCACCGCGTGCAACGCGTACCGGCAACCGAAAGTCAGGGCCGGATCCATACCAGCACCGTAACCGTAGCCGTCCTGCCGGAAGCCGAAGAAGAAGATGTCGAAATTAACCCCGGTGATCTGCGTATCGATGTCTACCGCTCCGGCGGCCATGGCGGCCAGAGCGTCAACACTACGGATTCTGCCGTCCGTATCACCCACCTTCCCACCGGCCTTGTCGTATCCAACCAAGATGAGAAGTCGCAGATTAAAAATAAAGCCAAGGCCTTGAGCGTACTGCGCTCCCGCCTGCTGGCCATCAAGCTCGAGGAAGAACAAAAAGAGTTGTCTGATGCCCGCAAGAAACTGATTGGTTCCGGCGACCGCAGCGAAAAGATCCGCACCTATAACTTCCCCCAGGACCGCATTACCGACCACCGCATTGGTTACAGCCGCAGCAACATTCCGGCTGCCCTGAGTGGTGAAATTGACGATTTAGTCGAAAAGCTTTTGGCCTACGAGCACGAGCTGATCAACGCCGGATCATAACCTTAATGGTACATTTTCCATGACCGTTCAAGACTGGCTGGCGATCTCTATGGTCCAACTTAGCGAAGTGGGCATATCCACCGCCCGGCTGGATAGTTTAGTACTACTCGAAGATTGTCTGGGTAAAAATCGTGCTCACCTGCTGGCGCATCCCGAAATCGAGCTAACGGTCGAGCAAACCGCCCTGTTGGCCGAACAAATCAGCCGGCGCGCGACCCATGCGCCGCTGGCATATATCAGGGGTAAAACCGAGTTTTATAGCCGTGAATTCACCGTGAACGAAAATGTGCTCGAGCCGCGGCCCGAGTCCGAAACTATGATTGACGCACTCAAAACGCTACGCTTGCCAGCCAGCGCGACTATTATTGATGTCGGAACCGGTTCCGGTGCTTTGGCCATTACCGCCAAACTGGAACTGCCGCAAAACCATGTCATCGGGGTAGATATTGACCCGGACTGCTTAAAAGTAGCCCAAGACAACGCTCAAAACCTACATGCCGATATAAAGCTTATGTTAAGTGATTTAATAGGCTCCCTAACCGTTCAGGAGACCTCAGGATCGGTTTTACTATGCAACCTGCCATATGTACCAGATAGTTTTCAGATTAACACAGCGGCCCTCCACGAGCCAAAACTGGCGATCTTTGGCGGTCCTGACGGTTTAGACTTATTTCGTAAGTTGTTTCGGCACATCGATGGGGTGTCAGCTAAGCCGACCTACATTTTAAGCGAGGCCATGCCGACCAGCCATGAGACTTTAACGGCTATCGCAAGAAAGCACGGTTATACACAAATAAAAAGCGAAGACTTTATTCAAGTCTTCGCTTTTTCATAGCCCTGGCAAATTATTTAGCTGGAGGCGTCGCTGCTTGGCATTGCCTGCAGTTTCACTGTCAGTTTAGTGGTTTTGCCGTCCCGCAGGATGGTCAGTTCAATCTCGTCGCCGACGGCGTGGCGGCCCACCAGCGAGGTCAGGCTGTTGCTTTGGTCAATCTTGGTGCCGTCTATGGCGGAAATGATGTCGCCTTCCTGTACGCCGGCCTTGTCAGCAGGTCCGTTCGATATCACCGATTGCTGCGAGCCGTCCGATGATGGCAATACGTACGCGCCGCTCTCGACGTCCAGCTTATACTGTTTGGCAGCATCCGGGGTGATGGGGATATAACGGACACCGAGGTATGGGCGCTCAAACGTGCCGTTCGATAAAATCTGCTTAATGAGGCCGCTGACATCGTTGATTGGTATAGCGAAGCCGATATTTTGACCCTCGCCGGAAACAGCCGTGTTGATGCCAATTACCTGACCGTCGGTATTTACCAGCGGCCCGCCGGAGTTACCCTGGTTAATGGCGGCGTCGGTCTGGAACAAGTCATCGAGGCTTTCGGCGTCGGTGCCAGCCGAGTCACTTGCCACCACTGAACGGCCAAAGCCGGAGATAATACCCGAGGTGACTGAGTTGCTGAACTGTCCGAGCGCGTTACCGATAGCCACTACCGTATCACCGGTTTGGACTTTACCGGAATCGCCGATTTCAGCCGGAGTGAGCTTGTGGCCCTCCAGGTCATTAATCTTCAGAAAGGCGATGTCCAGACTGTCGTTGTCATTCGTCCGGCCAATCACTTTAACATCTTCCAATTCCGTTCCATCTGACAGCGTAACGCTAACATCGGATGTGCCGGCAGGCACCACGTGGCGGTTCGTAACAATAATACCTTCGGATGAAATAATAATACCGGTGCCAGCCGCTTCCTGTTGGCCACCTTGCTGGCTATAGCCAAAGAAATTTGCCGTGGGCTCGCTTTGCGTAACGACATTAACCGAAACGACACTCGGGCCGACCGTTTTCGCGATTGAGGCTATTAACTGGCTTTCATTAGCGGCGATTCGTTTCTGTTCGGTGATGTTCGCGCTGGTGAGTGCCGAGCTGTTGGTATGTGAACCAACGTAACCACCGGCAAAGCCGGTTGCCAGCGTAGCAATAAATGCCAAGGCCACCAGCAGGCTGGTCCGGCGGCGGGTTTTCGGACGCGACGCCACGGGCGCGGAACTGCTTCGCAGCGACGACACAGTTGGCGCGGCACTTCCCTCACTATCCGGTGTTTCAACTTTTTGGCTATCCGGCCCATCAAACCGTGGCGCGTTAAACATAGACTGACTCCCTACCGCTTAAGTTTTATTTCGCTATACATCATTATAACGAAAAGATTGAAAATTAGCTGAGCGGCTTAGACGATAAGGTGGGCGCCTTCGTAAAACAGCGAAACCACCAGTACGATCACAATCGCGCTGCTGATAAACAGCAGCTCTCGCTTAACGAGCTGCGACAGGCGGTCGAAGTGTTCCAGGTAATATACGGCCGCTAAACTATAGCCGATAGCGCTGAGCAAGAGAGTCGGCATAGCGACAGCGCCATCCTGGTCCGGATAAACGATAAGCATATGTCCGAGCAGCCAAGTTAGAGCAGCCGCGAAGTAACCCCACAAATATGACAGCATCTTGGCATACGGCTCGTTGAACGTATCAAAGAAGTGGCGGGCGGCCAGATAACAGACCAGTCCGGCCGACAATACCAGTACGTACAGGGCCGCGTCTGACTTAACTAGAAATAGCGCGGTCAAACCGAACAATTGGCCGATAGCAGATTGCAAGGATACGAAGAAGACACTGGACCTCGGCTTGATGAGCAGCAGCCAGATACCGTATACGACCAACCAGAACAATTGTACGGACATCGAGCCGGCATGCGACATAAACAGGACGATTGAAATGCCCACGATGATGTCGATTGAGTTCGCCCGCAGGTTAGCCGGCCAGAAACGGGGACGGACAGCAAAAATACGCCATTTACTCAGCCAGATGACCAGAATAGGCAGCCAGAGGCCAATATCGAGCCGTACCAGTACAAAGACCACGATCGGTAAGGCAATCTGGTAGGCCAGATGCAAAAAGTACGAAAACCCACCGACAGGTCGGAATAAATCTTTAATTTTGAGCAGTCTCGGACGCATCACTGCCAAGTATTATAACAATATTCGCGTTTCCTGCCAGTATGCCAGTCGGCAGCTGGGTTGTCGTGGCATCGACAGCCAGACGCTTTTTAAGGTAATTGAGCGTGTATTTCTTGCTTCCACGGGTCATATCAACAATTCGCGTAGTGGCATAATCTTCGGTTGGAGCGTTATCAACGACGCCGACGTTATAGCCATATGACTTCAATTCCGTCGCCTTTTCCGTCGCCAGTCCAGCGACACCGCTACCGTTCAATATGGTGATGTTGGCGTTTTCCTTGGCGATGTAGCCGTCTTTCAGCTTACTGCGGATGTATTCCTGGATTTTACTGTAGTCTTCCAGGCCGGCCTTTGGCATAACAACAGACATACCATTGATGTTGCCGGTGGTTACGAAACTGTTGCCCTCCTCGGCTAAACTGACGGACAAAATCTGGTTGCTGGGAATTTTTTTCATAATACTGGCCATACGGGTCATATCAGAAATACTGATGTCGCTCTGGACATTGTCGCCGAAGGCGCTCAGCAAACCAGACAACTTCATCGGGTTGGTAAGTGTACCCATATTGGCAGTTTTTTCCTTGAGAGCCACCAATAACTGGCGCTGGCGCTCGCCGCGGGCAAAGTCAGACGTCGTTTCACGGGAACGGGCGTACATCAGCGCGTGCTTGCCGTCAAAATTATTGACGCCCTGCACTGCCAGCGTTGGATTCCACTTGTTTTCCCATGCCATGGTTGGGTCATACAACTTTTCCGGGGCGTTGATAGTTACCCCGCCGACCGTATCCACTGCCTGCGAGAATGCCTGGAAATCAACCAGCATATTGTAGTGGATCGGAATACCGGCGACGCGCTCGATAGTACTGTCAATTCCGTCAAATCCAGCCAAAACCGCTTTATGGTCGGCGTTGCTGCGGTCCTGCTTGCCTAAATACTTGTACTTACCGCTTTCGTAGGCGGCGTTAATCTTCTGGTAATTGGCAATATAGTTATTTGGCATTTTGGTCCACAGATCACGCGGGATACTGAGGAGGACCGCCTGGTTATTAACCGGGTCGACGCTGGCGACCATCAAAGTGTCGGTTAAATCTCCGCCGTCGTGCTGCGCGCCGCCGACACCAAGTAGCAGCACGTTAATACGGCCATCACCCTCCCCCTTGAGGAGCGTCGGGTCAACATTAGCCGTCAGTGACGCGGCCCGGCTGCCGCCCTGGAAGACTTTATGCAGCTTAATATAACCCTTACCGAACAGTAAGCCGCCGGCTGCTAATACTAATACGAGGCTGATGCCGGCAGTCCGCAGGCCCCATTTACGGAAAGTATAGAACTTACCGTGCTTTGCTTGGGCCTTTTTGCGGCTTTTCTTGGTCGCTGGGGTCGTAAGATCAACATTGGAGGCAAAAGCCGGTTTAGGGTGCGCTTGAGCGTGGCTGGCAGCTGGCTGGACGGGATGCAGATTGCGGCGCCCGGCAGCATGGAAGCCCTCCGCGCGCTTGAACTCATCAACCCGGTGACGCTGCGGGTTGATCTGGGAAGCCGTAGGTTTGTATTGAGCGGCTTTCGGTGTCAGTGGCGCTGCTGACGGACGGGCCATAAAACCGTCTACTGTCTGGCGGTTTCCGTTTGGGCGCCGTCCCGCTGAATGTGGTCGTGAAAAATTATCCATAAGCTTCGTTAGGCCCAAGTATATCGTTTATGCTAAGCGGCGTAAACCGTATCATAACCTTTTTAGACCTTTTTACATCATGCCTGTGGGCAACTCCGTAAGCGCTTTAAACAGTTACAGTGGTGCGAACCATCGTCGTGTATATTCACCAAAAATAGGTTATAGTGGATGACAGAATGAATCCAAACACAAACAATCCGGATCCGCTGCGATCAGCAGTCTCCGATGCCCACAATACTGGACAGCCGTCCGGTCCGACCGTATCGCCACCATCAAAAAAAGAAACGACACGCGAGATATTTTCAACCATCGGCGTGCTGATCGCCGCCCTGTTAGTGGCTTTCGCGCTGATCGCTTGGGTATTCCAGTCATACGAAGTAGACGGACCCAGCATGCAGTCCACGCTGCAGAATAATGACCGCCTGATTGTCTGGAAAGTACCGCGTACCATCGCCCGCATTACCGGGCATGACTATATACCAAAGCGTGGCGACGTTATCATATTTGTCGAGAGCGGCTTAATGGAATACGGGAGCAGCGACACCAAACAACTTATTAAGCGGGTCGTCGGCTTACCTGGCGACCGCGTGGTCATTAAGAGTGGCATTATAACCATATTTAATAAGCAGCACCCGAACGGCTTCAATCCGGATGAATCAATTCCCTTTGGCCAGATAATCCCTGAGATTACCGATGTCCGCGATGCCGACATCACGTTAAGCGCAAGCCAAATATATGTTTGTGGGGATAACCGTCCGAACTCGCTCGATTCCCGAACCTTCGGCCCTATCGAAGCCCATCAAATCGTTGGCAAGCTCAGCATACGGCTGCTGCCTTTGAACCAAATCGAAAAGTTCTAACCCTTTTTAACCTTGTATCGATTCGAGCAGTTTAATGAGGCGCTCAAGATCCTCATCGGAAGTGAACTTCAGTTCCAGCTTCCCACCTTTGGCGGTGCGGCGAATGGCCACCGGCGCACTTAAACGCTCGCTGAGCACTTTCGTTTCCGCGGTTTCGGTATCAACCCGCGTCTTAACAACTGTCTTGTCCTGTATGCCGGCCTTGACGCTACTTACGTAGCGTTCGGCCTGGCGGACGTTCCACCCTTGTTCCAGAATTGACCATAACAGTTCTTCCTGGCGTTCCGGCACATCTTTAAGCGCTAAAATCGCCCGGGCGTGGCCCTCGCTGATCTTATGATCCTGTAGTGCCTGGCGGACAGCTTCAGGGAGCTGCAGTAATCGAACAGTATTATTAATGGTTGACGGCGCCTTGCCAAGACGCTTGGAAATAGCGTCGTAACTCATGCTGAACTGCTGGTGCAGCCGTTCAATCGAAACGGCTTGTTCAAGTGGACTCAGGTCAACGCGCTGCACGTTTTCTATGAGGGCTATCTCCAACTGTTCCAGTTCTTTAGTAGAACGGACAATGACCGGGACGGTTTCCATGCCAGCCAGTTTCGAGGCGCGCCAACGGCGTTCACCGGCAACGATTTCATAATTGCCACCGGCAAGCGGCCGCACGACCAGTGGTTGCAAAATTCCAAACTGCTTAATGGAGCTGGCTAACTGGTTAAGGGCTTCCTCGTCGAAATGAGTACGCGGCTGGTCGGCGTTCGGCTTAACCTTTTCGACTTTTACTTTTTGAATGCGGTCATCATCGGTCAACAGTAGTGATGTGTCAAAGTTCTGCGGCAACAGCGTATCGAATCCCTTGCCCAAGCCTTTGCCAAGTCCTGTCATAATTTATTTTCCTCCCGTTCGTTTTTGTACTTCTTTAGCGACCGCTTTATAGGCGCGGGCGCCCTTGGACCATTTGTCGTGCTCAAAAATTGTTCGGCCGTAACTTGGTGATTCAGCCAGGCGGATGTTACGTGGCACCACCGCCGTGAACAGCTTATCGCCGAAGTGTGTCTCAATCTCCTGTTTTACCTGCTCGCTGAGGCTGGTGCGCTTATCATACATGGTCAGCACTACACCGAGTAGATCAAGCCGTGGATTGGTGGCTTCGCGTACACGCTGAACCGTTCCCAGTAACTGGCCAAGGCCTTCCAAGGCATAATATTCGGTCTGCACGGGAATCAGCACGTCGGTAGCCGCAGTCAGCGCGTTAATAGTAAGCAAGCCGAGCGCCGGTGGACAATCAATAATAACGTAGTCGTGCGTGGCGTTCTTGAGCGCCTGTTGCAGGCGGAATTCGCGGTGTTCCATATCGACAAGATCTATCTCCGCGGCGGCAAGGTTCGGATTAGCCGCAATAACGAACAAATTATCGATACGGGTCGGCGCGATTCCCTGTTCAAAGTTGGCATCGCCGCGTAACACTTCATACGTTGTGACTGTTTGCTCTTTTGGTAGCCCTAAGCCGCTTGTGGCGTTGCCCTGTGGATCGAGATCAACGAGCAGCACCTGGTACTTATCACCGGCCAAGCTGGCGGCAACATTCACGGCGGTGGTCGTCTTGCCAACGCCGCCCTTCTGATTTGCTACTGCGATAATACGCGTCATATCTGTTTTCCTAGAATATTTCTTTTCTTGCATCAAGCGTATCATTTTACTGGCTGAAGGTAAACATAACGCTGACGCTTATCGAGCAATTAACCGGCACATCAAGCCACCTCTACCCCTCTATCATGATAGACGAAACGCTTTAGAATTGCCGTATAGGCAGAATGTAAAAAGTACTGTTTTTACCGCCGTTAGACTCGCCGCCGCTGCTCAGGATCTGTATATAAGCATGCCCACCGTCAAGCAGGTCAGAAGACGACCAGAAGTAGCCAAAAATACCGGTGGGAAAAGCAGTACTGAAGAAGCTGTTCCGTAGATATACTTGGGTTAATTCATCTTTACTTGGCAAGAACCAGTCACTGTAGCCATTAAGCACGTAATCATCGGCTACTTTGGCTGCCGTACCGGCGTCAGCACAGCCAGTGACAATAGCAGCTGTATTTTGCTTACCCGTGCCGATAGCGGTACCATTGGCGCCGGCGATATCAGTACTCGCACAACCCCACCTAGGCTTACTGGAATCGTAATTTGGAGCCGCCTCCAGATAGCGCCAGCCATCGCTAAAGCTGCTTTTATCATAGACAATGATACCACCGGCTGGACCGGTATCACCGAGCGCATAGGTTTCCGCGCCACCCGTGCCACCTGAGCCGCCGGTAGATCCACCGCTGGAAGCGGTATCGCCACAGGTATCGAGCGGACTTAATCCGGCATTTTCCTGTAGCGTTTTACCACCGCGCAACCGGACATCAGGGGCAGGGTGACCCTGCTTATAGGTAATGGTCACATCCTGCAAACTGGCCAGGATGCTACTGGAGTCACTAAATACACCAGTCTGGGCGTCATCCAGTTCAACGGATACCATCAGGTAGCGCACACTGGGCAGACTGCTGCTACAGGCCGTACTAGTAATCGCAGTTGAAACAGGATTAGATCCTAAAATTCCGTCTGTACCCGCCACTCTCACCGATATGTCATTGTAGCCGTCACGCAGTGTGCCAGTATATGAGATGTTCGTGATATTTGCCGCCATCCCCAAGTCAACAAGCTTAGAATACTTGCCCTCTCGGGAAATCATATTCAGCGGGGCGTATTGGACGTAGTTTTGATACGTCGTATCATATCCGCCGGTCGCGTAAAGATAGCCTCTGTAAATAGCAACAGCATGTGTATCACGGCCAGTGGTTAAGCTCGTAGTAGTCGTCCAATCCCCGAGTGTGCCGTTGGCGTTGATGGGAGCGTATTGGACGTCACTAAATTCTGTCGTGCCGTCCCATCCTCCCATCACATAGAGATAGCCGTTGTAAACGATGGAGGCATGTCCGTTTCTAGCAGTTGTGAAGCTGGTAGTGGCAGCCCAGGCGCCCACCGTGCCATTGGCGTTGATGGGAGCGTATTGGACGTCATTCAAACGTATATTGCTATATCCGCCGATGACATAAATGTAGCCGTTGTAAACAACAGAGGTATGCGAAGACCGGCCTGTTGTGAAGCTAGTAGTGGCAGCCCAGGCGCCCACCGTGCCATTGGCGTTGATGGGAGCGTATTGGACATCATTCAGGTTAGAAGAGCCACTATATCCACCAAGAACATACAGATAGCCGTTGTAAACGACAGAGGTATGCGAATTTCTGGCGGTCGTGGAATTAGTAGTGGCAGCCCAGGCGCCCACCGTGCCATTGGCGTTGATGGGAGCGTATTGGACGTCATTCAGGTAGGTAGAGCCATTATGCCCTCCCATCACATACAGATAGCCGTTGTAAACAATAGACGTATGCGCGTACCGGCTATTTGGGAAGCTGGTGGTGGCAGCCCAGGCGCCCACCGTGCCATTGGCGTTGATGGGAGCGTATTGGACGTCATTCAGATATGCGTTACCGCTATAACCTCCAAGAACATACAGATAGCCGTTGTAGGCGACAGAGGTATGCGCGTACCGGCCTGTCGTGAAGCTGGTGTTAGTAGACCAGCCACCGACCGTCCCACTGCCACCATTATTAACGGCCGCGTACTGCGTAAGCCGCAGATTACCGCTCGTATTATTTCCTCCTACTGCATAAATAAATCCCGCGTAAGCTGACGCTGCAACATCGGTAGCAGCCGAGCTTAAGCTTTGATTAATATTCCAATTGCTTATAGAACCGTCAGTACTAGGGCAGGCATACTGCACCATTGCTGACTGCACATAATTTGCTATTTGGCCTCCCACTTGATAAATACAACCGTTTACCGTTACGCCGGTACCGCTTGTTATGGCCGTTGGCATAGCGGTAGTGGACTGCCATGCCGCCAGTGAACCATTGTTATTGATAGCCGCGTATTCGACATCTGCCCTGGCTACCGATACGTCGTCATTAGCAAAGCCGCCATAGGCATAAATACGACCGTTGGTAATCGTTACATAGCGATCACGATAATTACTTATGAGCGAGCTTGTGGAGTTCCAGCTACCGACGGCTCCCGTACCGGCATTCAAAGAAGCGTAGTGGACTAACCTGTTGGATGCGCCGTTCAAACTGCTTCCAACTTCATATAAGTAGGCCGTACCGTTGCCAGCCGTATAGCTTACCGTAACGCGGCCCACGTTGCCCGATGGCAAAGTAGTACCGTTTGACCACGAAGAAGCTAGCGTACCATTACTATTGATCTTCACATACCGTACGGTGCCGCTGTTACTTGAGGTACCCGTATACCCCCCCACTACATATAGGTAACCATTGGCAACAGTACATCCGGCGGAACCTTTTGCCTGCGGCAACGCGGTGACCGTACCGTACGTACCGATAGTACCGTCAGCGTTTATAGTTGCCCGGTATACGGTGGTTGTATTATTGCTGCCGCTGTCGCTCGTACTACCGCCAATTACATATATATAACCATTATAGGCGACACTGCATGGCAGAGCCCTGACAGCACCAATTTGTGACGTAGTACCGAAGGTAGTCGTCGCACCGGCCGGATCGATTTTGGCATACCGGACATCATTCGTAATTGCACCGCTACCTAATACGCCTCCGAACATATACAGGTAGCCATTATAGGCAGTAGACGAGAAGTCCTGACGGGCAGCCGGTAGGTTCGTCGTGCTCTGCCACGCTCCGATAGTACCGTTGGCATTTATTTGAGCGTATTGAACGCTATTTCTTAAAACATCGTTATTATCCTCGCCGCCGAGAATGTACAAGTAACCATTATAGACAGTGGCCGAGAACTCCTGAATACCAATTGATAAGCTTGTCGTGGCTTGCCAGGTACCTAGTGTGCCATCGGCATTGATGGGAGCGTATTGGACATCACTTCGCAAATTAGTACTATCCGAATCGCCAGCTATAATGTATACAAAGCCATTGCGCGCGGCGCTTTCAAAGTCTTGCCGGGCGGTCGCGAAGCTTGTCGTGGCTTGCCAGGTACCTAGCGTGCCATCGGCATTGATGGGAGCGTATTGGACATCATTCTCAACGCCACCGCTTGTCTTGCCACCCATAATATACATATAGCCATCGTATGTAATGGCCGGAGCGCCTTGCCGGGCGGTCGCGAAGCTTGTCGTGGCTTGCCAGGTACCTAGCGTGCCATCGGCATTGATGGGAGCGTATTGGACATCATTCAAAAAACTTGAAGTACTCCGGCCACCAGCCAGAATGTACATATAACCGTTATAGGCGAGAGTCGAATGACCGCTACGGGCGGTCGCGAAGCTTGTCGTGGCTTGCCAGGTACCTAGCGTGCCATCGGCATTGATGGGAGCGTATTGGACATCACTTGCATATTTACTACTAGTGCCGCCGCCGTTACTGCTAGTATAGCCACCAAGCATATACATATAGCCATTGTAAGCGACTGTAGTCTGGTCTACTCTTTCTGTAGAAAAAGCGTTCGTTGTGTTCCAAGCTCCGACGGAGCCGCCAGTTAGACCGCCACGAGTCACCTGTCCGCTTGCACTAAAGTCAATCATACCTTCGTTGTTACCACCGAGCTGGAAATCGCTCGTACTCGTGACAGTGACACTTGGGTCCACTGTTACCGGACCCTTGACCGATTTCATGCCCTCAGCCACAACCGTTAAGCTGTCCTCGGTCAGCTCAAAGCGAGCGGTGGCAGAACCTGTGGAGCCGCCATCCGTTGCGTTAATAACCGGCGCCGGAATGCCAAAAACCAAGTATGTTTTATCTGCATTTTTACGGGCGATTTCCACGTTCTGGCGATCGGTATCCGAACCATAACTAATGTCGCCAAATAATGCCGGATCCGCGCTGTAGATGCCGACGGCTCCCCCGCTGCCTGGAACTGATTTAGCCTCTAATGAATCCGGCAATTGCAGCCTGTAGGAAAAGCGCATGGTATCGCTGCCGGCTTTTGGAACGATAATGTCTTCTTTGAGGCCATTGTTCTTAAGGGTATATATTGCCTGCATACCGTCACTCATCGGGAATACAATATGCCCGTCAACCTGCTGCCCTACACTGGCTTTGAACTGAGGAATCAAACTGAAATCAAGGTTGGAATTGGTGTCGTGATAGGTCACACCCTTGCTCATATCCGTTGGTACATCAAGCGCGTATGTCGCGCTCCCCTTATCACCAGGAGTGCCGACTGATTGTCGCTGTAACTCGGGGGGCATATCGCTGCTTTTTACGGCATCCTTATTGAACTGGTACAGCTGTTGCTGCGCGTCATAGGTCAGTAATTTTGCGAGTTTGGCGTCGGTAGAACCGACCAGTTCATGCGTATCAGCAGACAGTTCATAGGCATTTTGGAGCAGCATCGACTGCATCACAGGCACTACCACAGAGAATACTAACAGCAGTGCGGTCAGGCCATTGCTAAGGCGCCAGCGTACACCGTAGCGTCTATCGTTTCTACGCCACCATGCCACCACGCAAATCCCGATATTCCGCAGATAGCCAGCAGTGCGGCGCAAAGCACCTCGTTTGTGATTTCTGTTACCGCGTAGTGACTGCCACATTTTATATTTTTCTTTTAAGAAATAAGTTGTATTTTACCTACCTACTATAGCACATATAAGCATAGGCGGAAAATCTTAGCTTGCTACAGCATTGTCTTTGAGTAGTACATCGTAAGGTCACCGAGCTGGACATTCGCCCCGTTTTTCGCGCTCAGCCGTATTTTGAGCGTCAGATTACTTGTCGAGTCATAAGCTCCAGTGAGCCCGGCAGTTGCAACATCACTCCACGCGGTGCTCATTCCGAGATTCTGGTAGTTATAGTTTGTGTCTACCTCTCCGTCGGTGTCCAGTATCTGGATGGCAATGGAACTATTAGCCGTACTGCTCGTCTTAGCCATCACTCGCAAGGCCGTTGCTTTAACTGTACTGAACGAAGCACCACTTGGCACATGTATCCTCACCACTACGTCATAGCATTGCGCAGTAGTGCTGGAAGAGGTCCAGTTATAGAAACTGGTGTTATTAATACCGTCATAGCCGCTCGTCATCGTGCCATTGTTCGCGCTCACACAGGCGCTGTCACTCTGCGCGTCCAGTACGGCGCCTGCATACTCGGCTTGCAGCGCAATTTCGCCCGCACTCTGCGCGTTACCTTCCAGACTTACTCCGTACTCAGTAATAAGAACTCCGTTGGTAGCATCCCCTATTATTAGCCGGCCTCCATAAGATGTATCCACCGTGAATATAGCGTTACTACTAGCATCCTGAACTTGAAACGCCGCTGCAGAGCTAACCAGTGACTTGACGACGGTTCCTATGGAAGCGTTATTGGTAAGAAGATTGATGCCACCCGTACCGGCTTGAATGTTAGTGAAACTTGCACCGTTTAACGAGCCAATATTTACTGCGGTCTTACCGGTACTCGTTGATTGGGTGGCAATATTAACTGTCTGCGTATTACCGGCAGCCGTAGTATTATTGCCAATTTCGACGGTGTTTGTTGCCGTGGATTGCCCAAGCGTAATAGTTCCCGTACCGCCAGTAGTGCCGAGCTTATAGTTTGATGTGGTGGCGCCTATAACCGTAAAGTCACCGCCAGAAGTACCGGCACCTACTTTGAGCGTAATGGAAGAACTGCTGTTAGTTGCTCCAATGATAATGTCCTGGTCTCCCGTGCCGGTACCGATATTTATGGCGTGAGCTGCCGCATTGGTACCGACGTTTATTATTGCCGCGTTAACCGTTCCCATGTTAAGAGTTCCACCAGCAGCGGTATCTAATGCCCCGGACGCGGTAATAGCGAGCAGTATGTTACCGCTTGAATCCTGGGCTTGCAAAATATTCGCTGTCTGGCCTGAAGCGCCTTGGATAATCATGCCAGCTACACCCGAAGCACTACCCACGACAGACAACTTGGCATTGGTGCCGGAACCTGGCGTTGTGGTAACGGTTGTGGTATTCAATAGTACGTTAACACTGTCGGTGTATGAGTGCGCTACAGCAATATCAATTTTTCCGTCAGCATTATAGTCGCGCATCGCTAGACCATCAGGATGAGCATTAACAACGTAGGTGATAGGGGTACCAAAAACCGCCGAACCATTGTTTTCTAAGACAGACACTGTGTTAGTGCTCACATTAGTAACAATTATTTCGGCCTTGCCATCCCCTGTCAGATCGGTAGCAGATACCTTGCCAGTATTAGTAGCTGTATGATTCGCAGGCGCATAGAAAGTACCAAAGCCATTATTTAAAAGTACAGCTACGGTATTATCGCCTGGCGTGTTGGCCGTTACGATATCCGTTTTATTATCACCGTTGAAGTCGCCCATTGCGACATCTACCAAACTGCCTGAGCTCGTAACAGCATAACTACCCATAGCACTGAACCCACCACTGCCATTACCTGCCATAGTGAACAAATTATTGCCACTGTTACTACCGGTATAAACCAAGTCAAGGTTGCCATCACTATTAATGTCCCCTGTCGTGACCCTGCCAGCTCCACTTGTACCTGAAATGCTTGTCCTGGCTGCGAAGGTGCCACTGCCATTGTTCTTAAGGATGTACATCACCGTATCAGCCACCACCAGATCTGCCTTACCGTCGTTAGTAAAATCTGCCGCTATCAAACCGGTAATATTGTTAGCCGTACCACCGGTGTAATCAACTTTAGCTGCGAGGGTGCCATTGCCATTATTGATAAAGACGGATATCAACCCGGTTGTCTTATTTGCAGTAGCAACATCTGCTTTACCGTCGCCGCTGAAATCTGCCGCTACAATTTCCGTCGGGCCACTTCCCGAACCGGTAGTGTAGTCAACTTTAGTAGCAAAGGTGCCGTCACCGTTGTTCATAAGTACCGATACGGTGTTAGCATTACGGTTAACCGTAGCCAGGTCAGGCTTACCATCGCCATTGAAGTCGGCTGAGTTAATTTCAATAGCTGCGTCACCGGCTATGTAGTTAACTTTAGCATCGAAAGTAATTGGTCCAGTCGTTGTCACCGCGCCACTGCCAAACACACCGGCGCCAACTATCAACCCAGTACCGATAGTACCGACGCCATCAATATTAAAGTTGGCATTCTGTATGGAAGTACCGTTATTTATGTAGTTACCGGATCCTCCGGTACCACAATTACCACTGCTGAGACAAATAGTAGTAGATCCTAATGCTTGGCCGTTAATGGAAGTTATACTGGTTAAGTTACCCGCATTATCCAAGCGAATAGCGTCACCAGTTCGCAAGTTACTGCTGGTATTGATGTCCCCGGCGACATTTAATTTGTAACTACCCGTCGTCAGCGTGCCGATACCGACATTACCAGCTGATGGCTGCAAGATGACATCACCATTGGCAATGATTCGCATCGCATCGCGCGCGTTAGCATTGTCGTATATATAGAAAGTGTTATTACCCTGTTTACCAATCTGATATTTAGTAGTTCCCGCATCCTGGATATTAATACCTGTTTGCTGGCTACCCTGCACATTGTTTATGTCTATGAATGCGACATTAGCTCCAGTACTTTGGAACAAGGCCACTTGGGCGCCTGCTCTTTGTACAGTTAAGCCATAAGTCGTAGAAGCCACGCCAACGCTCAATGAGCTGGTTGCGTAAGCCGTTGTAGCTTGCAACGCGCCAGCGATACCGGTTCCGGTGATATTAAAGTGACCGGTTTGAGCAATGCCTGGCGTAGCGGCTTGTAAGTTTACAAAACTACCACCTGCGCCGCCAGCCGCACAAGTACCGCCAGTAACAATACCGCCCTGTACCACTTGGTTCGTAAGTACTTGGCCACCCGTACATGCCGTTGTCGCACCAATCGTTCCCCCGACGCGATATACGGTAGAGGCGTTAATATCCCCTGCTACATCAAGCGTGTAAGCAGGCGCGATGCTCTGGCCAATAGCGACCCGGAGGTTCTGCGCGTTACCCGCCCCATCAGCTTCTCCATATACCGTTAACGCGTTAGCCGAACCAACCCGCAGTGAATAGCTTTGCTTAGCGCCCGCAGCAGCCGTGCTATCAATTCCCAAATCGACTAATGTCATCTGGCCACCGTTGGTCGGCAGAACAATACCACCGTCTACATTTAATGCGGCGCCAACTTGAATTTGGTTACTGCTATTTACCTGGAACATATTAATATAACCAGTACCTAACGCATCGGCTGCGCTGATCCATTTGCCATTAGCTATAGTCAAAGCTCCGCCGGACTGCGGGTTTGCCGTACCAAGACCTAACCCGCCCATCAGGTAGTTGATAGCGCCAGTGCCGGTTTGTTGCAAGCTGCCATTCATAGTGGCATTAAAGATATTCAATAAATTACCGCTGGAATCGAGGCGCTGTGTACCAGTGCCCGCACCAGTATTGAAACCGGTGGTTGTGTTGACCGTCGGTGCCGTAAGATTACCGTCTTTATCAAACTTAGCAAGTACATCTGTATTATCATTTTGCAGTTCCAATAAGTTACCAGTTTGGCTGGTTGTGCCACGAATAATCTGCGCTACATTGCCCGCAGCAGTCGACACTACTGCGAGGTTAGTAGCGCTGGCTACGGTTCCACTCGTCTTGCCAATACGTACCGTTACACCGTTTGATCCAAGGTAAGATACGCCGTTAGGGGCTATGCGGAGGGCGTCGTTTCCATTTACGTCTTTTACCTGCAACACATCTGCAGTTTGTCCAGACATGGCCCGAAGAACTCCGGTGACGCTGCCAATAGCCGCACTTTGTATATTAAAATTGGCAGTCTGCGGGCCACCTGTACTATTTTGAATATACCCATTGCTGCCAGTCGATGCCGCAAAACCACAGCTAGTGGAGTTTTGAACACATAATGTATACGTTCCTGCCGCACCCTGGTCAGCAATCTGGAATGACTGGTTTCCAACTGTCGGCTGCAAGATACTTAATGTGCTCGTAAATCCGGTTGTGCTGTTGTACTGCGCCAGCTGGCCTGCCCTGAACGCGTATGGCACGCCAGTCAGCTTCAGGCGTGGGTTCATTTCACCATCATATGTTGGCGTCGCGGTTGGAGTGGTTCCACCAATGTTCATAGTCAGCCACAAGTTCTGATCCCAGTTGATGCCCGAGAAAGCCGTCAGGCTTCCTAAGTTTGCGCTAATGTAGCCGTTAACTACTTTTACCCGGTTATCATTGCCGGTCGTAGCGCCGTTACTGTCATACCATGTCTCTGTCCACAGCAGTGTACCAGCATTAGCCGCACCCTGGCCAGCAGGTCCACCAGCAGTCCCGCCATCGTACAGTTTGAATTGGATGTTATAGAAACCATCCGGCACTACGGCGCCGCTGGCGGTTTGCAGGCGGGCCTGGAAGTTCAGCGTGTTATTCGTCGCCGTTAAGGCGGTCGCTGTTTGAGTTTGTAAAGCAAAGCTTCCAAGGAATATCGAAGCCATACTTAACACACTCACCATGATAGATATCAGGCTACGGGAGAACAGTACTCGTTTTTGAGGTGTTTGTTGGAACATTTGTGTTGAGTTGTTTATTTGTTTAGACGAACTATTTTGATTTTAGTTTTGCGGTAATGTATTTTTACCAACTATTTGTTTTGTCTAAACTCCCTACTATTTTCTCTTTTTACCATAAGAGGTACAACCCTCTTATGGTGTGAGATCATATGGATAAACTATTGACAAAAACACTACAGAATACACAATATAATGTTGTTTTTAAAGCTACAAATATTATGTAAACAGTTTATAACAGAGAAAAGTATTAAAATAATCATAAAATATTTCTACTGGTATATGATGTAATTATTATTACGATAATATTTTTCTTCAATAATTCCTCTGAGTTATCCACAGCAATATTGTTTTCGCCCTGCTACAGGTATCAGTTGTAAGCGCAGATTCGTCAATTAAAGAACCTTTATCCAAGTACAAGGCGTCTCGCACCGTGCCGTTAAACAACCATTTTCTACCAGCTCTATACTGATGTTGCTAGCCACGGCCATGAAATTAAGACTCGACTTATATTGATCGGAAAATCATGTGGAGTGGCTATGAGAGCAATCCAATTCATAACAACGCGCTAGTAGTTACTGGCATACAGGGCTTTTATTTCATCACTCGACAGTTCACGATCATAAATTCTGAGTTCATCTATACTGCCTTGCCATACATTTGTACCAGTTACCCATGATCCTATCCTCGCGTTGCTTAAAACAGTAGTGAATGTTTGCGTTCTCGATACACGAAATATGCTGTCCACATATACTCTCATGATGATGCCATCGTAGGTAACACATATATGGCGCCACGTATTATTTGACCATACACCGGAAGAGTATCGTTCGTCAGTTCCGGTACCATCGCCAACAATGAGAGTATCACCGTCCTGGGATACACGAAGCCCATCAGAACCTTCAACGTCGCCATAGTAAAACATAGTTCTTTTAGCAGACCCTGACGCATCCGTGGTCATACCCCAGGCGCATACGGTTCGAGCTGCAGCTCCTACTGGAAACGGCGTAGCATTTGTGAGGGCTATATAATTCGAAGATCCACTAAAGTGGTAGGAGCTGTTGGGCCTAGCTTTCCTGTCGGGCGCAAGAGTCGCTCCGCTAACGGTACCGTTATTTGAGTACGGTGTCGCGTCACGTGCATTACCGCTGAACGGCCAGTAGCCCACTAGACCGGCGTTGATATTGCCAGGCGTAGTGTCCGTAGGTGATGAATTAAGATTGATTTGAGAGTTGTAACTTTTAGCCTGAACCGATACTTCGCTCGCGGTCAGTGCCCGATTATATGCTCGGACGTCATCAATGGAACCGTCAAAGAACCAGTTACCAAAGCCACCTGAACCGATACCAAGCACATTGTTATAGGAGCGCATTGTTGATGGCCCCGTTGCCGTGCCCATTGAAACACCATCAATATACAGTGTCATGGTACGCGCCGCATACGTTGCAGTTACCAGATGCCACTTATTTTTATCAACTGTCGTTGAGCTTACTGCTATGCTCGAAGAGCCAGTGGCGGGCCATATTTCAAAATAATAACCGTTTGCGTTTGCCATAATGCCACTATTGTATCCCTGCTTACCGACAGCAACCCCACTTGTGCCACCCTTGAGCCACGCCGACAAAGTCCAACTCGCCGATTCGCTGCCTTGCATAAGTATGGGATTGTTAAAGTTATCTATCTCAATGTAGTCTGATGTTCCGTTAAACGACATCGCGCCATTCGCCTTTCCGCCACGGTCCATGACGTTAGAGGTGCCCGTTACAACTCCTTCATTGCCGTACGGAGTATTATCTTTAGCATTTCCATCGAGTTTCCACTGCCCGACGAGCCCGTTTTGGCCGCTAGCAGCCTGAATACCGGGATCATATTGCTCATACAATTGCATGATTTCTGTATTTGAGAGTACCCGGTTATATATACGAACATCGTCGATAGATCCAATGAAATTATCACCGCCGGTGCAAGCACTGGTTGTCGACTCACCGCCAATACAGGTAGGATTACTTTTGGTATACCGTACAGTAGCCCCGCCGTACGAGTCTGATCCTGCGAGTACTCCATTAACATACAGAGCGATGTTATTCCCATCATAGGTACCAACTATATGCGACCATGTACCATTGGCTACGAGCGACCGCGCAGCACAAGCTTTCCGGTAACCGCTGCTGGTGCTCACGATAAAAGCTAACTGATATGCTGCGCACTGATCAGCCGTGGAACCGGTAGTAAACAGCGCATAACCTCCGGACTCAGTGGTGGATATAATTTTTTGTTCGTTGTTAGTAGCGTTAGACACATTAATCCAGGCATTTACGGTTATATTACTCTTAGGTTGAAGGGTGTCCGCAAAGGGGATTGAAATATAAGTACCCAAGCCGCTGAATGAGTACGCGCTGTTAGCGCCGCCCTTACGATCGGAAGCCAGTGTCGCTCCGCTTACCGTGCCATCGCCACTGTTAGGCGTGAAATCTTTGGCATTACCATTCATTTTCCACCAGCCAACCAAACCGCTTTGCAGGTTAATACTATCAGTCGATGACGTTAACGTACTGCCTCCTAGCGCAGCGTAAGCACCACCACCAATACAGCCAACCACCACTACGCCCAGCGCAACGAATAATATGGTTTTCTTAGTGGGGCGCCCAAAGATTGAGCGTAAGCGTCTTGACATATACCATAAGCATAACAAAAAAGCCCCTCGCTTTCGAGAGGGGCTTTTGCTTACAGGTATAAAACCTAAGCTATTTTGGTAACCTTGATGGTTGCGAGGTGCTGGCGGTGGCCGCGGACCTTGTGGACGCGCTTTTTCGCCTTATAACGGATGCTGGTAACCTTATCGGCTTGGCGGTCCGCCTCAACGACATCAGCGGTAACTGTAGCACCGGCTACAGATGGAGTACCAACACGCACATTATTCCCGTCAATCACCAGGAGAGGTTCAAAAGTAACCTGCTTGTCGTCAGTATCGAGGAGTTCGACGTTTAAAGTCTGACCTTCGCTGACGAGATATTGTTTGCCACCAGTGGCAATGATTGCTTTGCTCATTGTTTACTCGTATTACTTGTTATTAAAGACCAATATATCTTATCAGATACGGTCTGCTCTGTAAAGTAACGCTATACCTTGGCCAGCGCTACGGCCAGGTCAATACCATCAACTCTGACGTCAGCGGCGAAGCCTTCTGCCGCCGCTGAACCGTCGGTTACCAGTTCGTTGGCTAGCGTTTCCGCCTTAATGGTTTCTGCATGCTCGGCGATAGCCTGGGCTAATTCCGCGTCATGCGTATCAAGCTTGAGTGTAATTCGGTCATTAACATTCAGCTCAGCCTGCTTACGGGCGTTTTGCACCTGGCGCACGACTTCACGCATTTGGCCCTCACGTTTTAGCTCAGGGGTAATGTTCAAATCGAGGGCAACCGTATCGCCATTTTCGGTATATTGCTGATCCCAACGCTCTTTCATGCCTTGCTGAGCTTCAATATCGCCCATTTCACCAATTACAGCTTGCTTAACATTCAGCTCGTCAGCCATAACCTCCTGTAGGAATGGAGTATATGGTTCCGCACCGTGCTGCACCGTCGCGACGGCAAGCGCTAACGGTTGACGGACCTTAATACCTGCTTTAGCACGCTGTGCCAAGCCCTGCTTTATTTGCTCACGCGACCAGTACATGGCATCGAGCAGTTTACCATCAATGTTACCGGCCTTCGGCCAGTCCAGCAAATGGACGCTCTCGCCAGCCTCGCCGCCGGTCAATTTCAGGAACAACTCTTCTGCCAGGAACGGGGTGAACGGCGCCATGATCTGGCTCAAATGCAGCAGCACGTAATGCAGCGTGCGGTAGGCGTCATTTTTGTCGTTATCGTCCTCGCTCTTCCAGAAACGGCGGCGGCTGCGGCGAACATACCAGTTACTCGCATCGTCCAGGAACGGCAGGATCGGCTTGGTGGCGTTCGGAATATCGTAGCGCTCCATGTTAGCCTGGATGTCCTTGTTCAACTGGTGTACCCGGGACACGATCCACTGATCAAGTGGATTACTCAGGCTGCTTGATGGGTCGTCGAAACTACCATCCCACTCCCAGCCATCCACCTCGGCGTACAGCGTAAAGAAGTCGTACATATTCCAAACCATGCTCAGCTTACGGGCCACGTCGCCCACTTCTTTGTCTTTAAGCACGACGTCTTCGGCGTTCAGGACCGGTGAGCTAATTAACGTAAAGCGCAGCGAATCAGCACTGAATTTATCCATCAGTTCGTTGGGGTCGGTGTAGTTTCCTAAAGATTTACTCAATTTGCGGCCGTCCTCACCCAGTACCGTACCGGTTGTAATGACATTCTTGTAGGCGTTATGGCCGAACAGCGCCGTGTTAACGGCATGTACGTAATAGAACCAGGCGCGCACCTGGCCGACGTATTCCACAATGTAGTCGCCTGGGAACGTGCTCTCGAACTTTTCTTTATTCTCGAATGGATAATGATGCTGCGCGAACGGCATCGAGCCGCTTTCGAACCAGCAGTCCATCACCTTGTCGATGCGCTTGTAGTGGACGCCGTCCAGGTCAAACTCAATGTCATCAACCCACGGCCGGTGGTAATCGGCCAGTTCCTCGCCGGATAATTCTTTGAGTTCGGCGTACGAACCGACAACTTTCACATGTTCCGTGCCGTCAGCATCCCTACCTTTCCATACCGGCATAGCCGTCGCCCAGAAGCGGTCACGGCTGATGTTCCAGTCCGGAGCCGTTTCTACGGTCTTCTGGAAGCGGCCATGCTTGAGATGTTCCGGGAACCAGTTGATGTTCTCATTCTCGTCCAGCATCATCTGGCGCTGACCATCGATATCGACGAACCAGCTCGGATGCGCCCGATACATCAAACGTGTACCGCAGCGGTAACAATGCGGATAGGAGTGCATAATGTACTCAATTTTCCAGACGACACCCCGCGCTTTTAATTCCTTGGCAATTGGCTTGTTAGCTTCCCATACATTTTGGCCCTGCCATTCACTCTCGCTATAAAAGCCGTTTTCATCGATAACCGAGACAAATGGGAAACCTTTTTCTTTGGAAAGCGCGTAATCCTCTTCACCATAAGCCGGTGCTAAATGGACGATGCCGGTACCGTCTTCGGTAGTAACGTAATCGGCATGCCAGACTTTATGGGCGTTCTGGTTTTCCGGAGTATTGCGGTCGGCAAATAACGGCTCGTAACTCTTACCGACCAACTCGCCGGCATCAACCGCCCAGCTATCCAGATATGGAATTGGCTGGTGTTTCTCATCGGTAAAGACCTTGGCGGCCAATTTAGCAGCGACAATCAGGTTTTCGTCCTCGAATTCGTACGCCCAATAATCCTCATTCTCGTCGAGCGCCACAGCTGTGTTAGCCGGCAACGTCCACGGCGTAGTCGTCCAGGCCAGCAGGTATACAGGCTTGGTGTTCGGTTCGCCCGGCAAAGTGTAGTCCTTGAGCTTAAACTTCACGAATACGCTTGGGTCAGACACGTCTTTATAGCTGCCGGCGTCCATGGTAACTTCCGCTTTAGACAGCGGCGTTGCGTCGCGGGTGCAGTATAGCAGCACGCGTTCACCCTCGTAGATCTTGCCTTTGTCGTACAGTTCCTTAAAGGCCCACCAGACGCTTTCCATGTAGTTTTTGTCCATGGTTTTGTAAGCACCGGCAAAGTTAACCCAGCGGCCAATGCGGTCGATGGTGTCTTCCCATAAATTACCCGTTTGTACCATGTTTTCGCGGCAGGTGTTGATGTATTCCTCAAGCGAAATTTTAGTACCGATGTCACGGCGGTCCTGGATGCCTAGTTTTTTCTCAGTAAAGACTTCCGCCGGCAGGCCATGGCAGTCCCAACCCCACACGCGCTCCACGCGTTTACCCTGCATCGTCCAGTAGCGCGGTACGACATCTTTAGCGATAGAAGACAACAGTGTACCATGGTGCGGCACGCCGGTAATGAACGGCGGGCCGTCGTAAAAGACATACTGATTGTCCTTGGAACGGTTATTAACCGATTTTTCAAAGGTCTTGTGCTCTTTCCAGTACTGCACCAGGTCTTTCTCGTATTCCAATGCCCGGCGGCGGGTTCCTGATTGAAACTTCATGTTTACTCCTTACTAGATAGTTAAAAACAAAAAATCACCTCTTCTGACTGTCAGAACTCATGAAATCCGGCGTATGCCGGACGAGATGAGCGGTACCATCTGACTTCCAAAAGAGGTGACTCTTATATGGCGCTTAGTTGTAGGCGTAACGGGCCACTGCCGTCGGATTCTACTTTTCGAATAGATGAACTATGCGAATTTCTTTCCGCTCCGTATCCGCGTTGCTTTCAGCGGATTGGTGGGTGATAGCCACTCATAACGGATGTACTTAACTGTACCCTGTTATTGTACGGTAAATAACCGCTTCTTACAACAACCTAGGTCGCGTAGGCGTAGGAGGCGACTTCGTCAATAAGCGGCAGTTGCTCGCCCTGCCATTCCTTTACCAGGCTGCCCTCACCGGTCATGGCTAAGATTGCCGGGTGATGCATGATGTCATACAGACTGGCTATGGCTATGCCTTCCCGGCTGTCCACGTTGAGCAGCTCCACTTTAGCGTCCGGGTTACGATTTTTAAAATCATGCATGAAAGTTTCGACCGCTCGGGCATGTTCCGAATCCGGTCGGTAAAGGATTAGCAATTTCATAATCTCAGTGTACCATAACCATCTTCAGCTAATCATGTACTTGTCATTAACATAATCATGAAAAACTACCAGCTTTACACCTACATTCATTGCTTTTTTACTGTTTTTATGTTAATGTAATATGGTTTCGTCGAGTGCGTCCCGTCTACATGCCTCTTGAGGTATTTTTGCTGGTTGAGGCAACTCCGAAGCACATTAACAGCAAGTTTTTGTTACGTTACGTTTACGACCGGACATGCGCCCACTTACCGGCAAATGAGTGTGTTCCCGGCCGTAAACCTTCCCTCCTCCCGACACTTCCTGAAAGGCATCCAATGTTCTCTCCTGGAATCGTTCCCTTCCTGTCCAGCATCATCGTGTTCACCGCGACCCTGGTCGTTGCTTTTCTGTACGGGCGCGTCAAGCGCATGCCCAATGAAACGGAGACGACGCGCACCGTCCTGGCATGCCTGCGAATCGCCTTCCCGGCCGTTGGCATCCTGCTCCTGGTATTATCGAGAAGTCACACCAGCTCCGTCCAACCAGCGACTGATCTTGATCTGTTCGCCCTGGGTGCGGGACTGGTGGCTATCTTCCTCGCCATCATCGGCGCCCACATTGCCGGAGCCGAGTCGCTCAGCCTGCGGACCACCGCTTCGCGCGTCTGGATCGCTGTCGGCTGTACCGCCGCGTGTTTTCTGATGGCGATCGGGATCTGGTTCATCTACACCGTCTAGACCGCTCTGTTGTCCTTCCCCGCAACCACCACAGAGTTAGGAACTCACCATGTCCCTGTCCTGGACATTCGTGTTCTGGATCGCCAGCGCAGCAGTGTTCACCGGATTTGCCTGGCACTTCTACATGAAGTCCGCCGAGGTGACCCCGGAACGATTGGACCCCACCGTGGGCCGAGCGATTTTCTGCGCGAATGGAAGCATCTTCTGCTTCACCTGGTCCATTCTCACCCTGAACGAAGCAGGCAGTACCGCGGCGTTCTTCGCCATGGTCGGCGTGCTCCTGGCAGGTCTGCTGGTCCAGTGGTTGCTCAAGCGGCACATCACCGCCCCGCGCTAGCACAGGCAGTAAACCAACGACTGACCCCCTAAGGAGAACCGTTCCATGACCATCGCCAGTTACCTGATGGACCGCCTGCTGACCTTCGCCGTCAACATCGACGAGGTGCTCGGCAGTCCCAACCCCCAGCGGTCGTACGGCCAGTTCCGCATCTGGAAGATCGAGGACGGATCACGCGGCCAGGACGAGCAGGCCCCGGACCTCACCGTCCACGCCGAAGGCGACCCGCGCGGCGAGGAGCACATGACCAACATCCGCTGGTTCCCTTCGTGGGTACAGCCCGTGCTGGTCACCGACAACTACCAGGGCCTGGTGGTGTTCTACAGCCCCGGCGGCACTCCCACGCAGATCGTGTTCTCCACGGTCGACCGGAAGCGCCGCGTCAGCTACCACATCGACCAGGACCTGCGGACCGGTGAGATGACCTTCATCACCGACTACTCCGGCCACATCTGGATGGCTTCGCCACCCGACCTGCAGTACCGCTCTTCGCAGCAGTTCGACGCCGAGGTCATGAAGCTCATCAACGACATGTCGCCCGACATGATCGTGGGTCTCGTGATCCCCGGCCTCATCAGGGAAGCCCTGCACGGCTGAGCATCCGCTCATGCCGCGACCAGTCGCCCAGGAGGTGACATATGTAACAGAGACTTGCTCCAGGTGGAGAGGTGACGGGATCCGTTGATGTTTGAGCGCTTAACAGCCCTCGTAAAAACGTCAACCCCCCGCCAACCTCTCCACCTGCAGCACCCCGAACGCATGACATGCAATCAAGTATTTTCGTGCCTTCAGACAAGCTGCAGGAACAGAAAAGCCCGCCTCTTTTGAGACGGGCTTTTAGGATTAATTGCGACTTTGTCGCAATTTGACTTACGGTTACTACGGCTTAAGAGCAGCCGGTAGTCGACCCGCAACTGGAGCAGACATAGCAGCTTCCGGCGCGCTGGGTCTGATTGCCACAGTTGTAGCACAGTGGCGCGGTGCTGTCGCCGCCACCAAGCTTGGCGTCGGCGGTCGCTACAGCAGGCGCTTCCGTTACAGCTGGTGAATGTTCGTGAGCTTCGTGCTCGCGGACGGGCGTGGCCGCGGCAGCGGGCTGGTTAGCGGTAACATCGACCTTCTGGTCATTGTCAGCATTACCGAGCAAGCTGGTCTGGTCGTCACTTGGCATGTCGTCGAAGCTGGCCAGACCAAGCTCCAGGCGGTCATCGAAGCTGAGGTAGTCCAGGGCCAAACGGCGGAAGATATAGTCAGTAATCGAACTGGCGGTGCGGATGTCGCTGTCGTCGGTAATACCGCTCGGCGCGAATGACGTACCGCGCATCGTCTTAACATAGCTCTTTAGTGGTACGCCGTACTGCAGGCCATGGCTGACGCTGATCGCGAAAGAGTCCATCAAACCGGAAAGCGTACTTCCCTGCTTTGACACGTTAATGAACAGTTCGCCCGGAGTACTATCTTCGAATTCACCGACCGTAAAGTAACCCTTGAGGTCACTCAGGCGGAATTCGTAGGTGCGGCCGTTACGGCGCTTTGGCAGCTCGCGCTTCACGGCACCCTTCACGATGATGCGGTCGTTAGTGGTTTCAACGGCAGCCGTAGCAGCCGGCTCGGTCTTCTCGGAATCTGCTTTCTTCGCCATGCTGAGCGGCTGGGCAACCTTACAGTTGTCGCGGTAGATAGCGACGGCTTTCAGGCCCATCTTCCAGGCGTCAATATGCAATTGCTCGATATCTTCGACAGTAGCCTCTTCGGGCAGGTTGACGGTCTTAGAGATCGCGCCGGACAGGAATGGCTGAACGGCAGCCATCATCTTAACGTGACCGAGGTAGTGAATACTGTTGTCACCCATTGAGCAGGCGAAGACGCTCAGGTGTTCCGGCTTGAGAGCTGGAGCGCCAACGATAGTCTTTTCGGTGTCGATGTAGGCGACAATATCCGCGACCTGCTGTTTGTCGTATCCCAATGCTTTAAGCGCGCGTGGTACGGTCTGGTTCACGATATGCATCGTTCCACCACCGACCAGCTTCTTAACTTTGACCAGGCCGAGATCCGGCTCGATACCCGTAGTGTCGCAGTCCATCATCAGGCCGATAGTACCGGTAGGCGCCAGTACGGAAGCCTGTGAGTTGCGGACGCCGTGCAGTTCACCCTGCTCGACGGCTTCATCCCAAGCAGCGGCAGCGGCACTGAGGAGCTCTTCGGAAACGAGTGACGCGTCGATAGCCGAAACTGCTTCGCGGTGCATTTTGAGCACATTGATCATGCCTTCGCGGTCCTTATGGAAGCCAGCGAACGGACCGACTTTCTGGGCGATCTTGGCGCTGGTAGCGTAAGCTTGGCCAGTCAGCAATGCAGTGATGGCAGCGGCCTGGGCGCGGCCTTCTTCGGAGTCGTACGGCAGGCCTTGAGCCATCAGGAGGGCGCCGAGGTTAGCGTAGCCGATACCGAGTTCGCGGTAGGCCCGGGCGTTCTTGGTAATGCCTTCGGTCGGGTAAGCACTGTAGCCGACCAGGATTTCCTGGGCGGTAAAGATCAACTCAACTGTGTGGATAAAGCTCTTAATATCGAACGAACCGTCGTCCTTCAGGAACTTCAGCAGGTTGAGGCTGGCCAGGTTACAGGCCGAGTTGTCGAGGTGCATGTATTCGGAGCATGGATTGGAACCGTTGATACGGCCGGCATTCGGTGTGGTGTGCCACTTGTTAATGACCGTGTCGAACTGCATGCCGGGGTCGGCACATTCCCAGGCCGCCTTAGCGAATTCGCGCATGATGTCGCGGGCTTTCACGGTAGCAACGGTGCGGCCGTCTTTTGTTGCCTTGAGGTCCCAATCGGCGTCGCTTTCGACGGCTTCCATGAATTCGTCGGTAACACGGACCGAGTTGTTAGCGTTCTGGTACTGGACACTGAAGATGTCTTTACCGTCGAGGGTCATATCGAAGCCGGCAGCTTCCAGGGCGCGGGCCTTGCGCTCCTCGATCATCTTGGAACGGATAAATTCCATAACGTCCGGATGGTCAACATTCAAGATCACCATCTTGGCAGCGCGACGGGTTTTACCACCACTCTTAATGGCACCGGCGCTACTGTCGGCACCACGCATGAAGCTGAGCGGGCCGCTGGCGGTACCGCCGCTTTGGGAAAGAGGCTCCACGCTGGAACGGATAGCCGACAGGTTGATACCGGCACCGGAACCACCCTTAAAGATCATGCCTTCTTCGACATACCAGTTCAGGATCGACTCCATAGTGTCCTGGACACCGAGGATAAAGCAGGCGCTGGCCTGCTGAGCGCGTTCTGGCGCGCCGATGTTGAACCAAACCGGGCTGTTGAAAGCAGCGCGCTGGGTAGCCAGTACGTACTTCAGTTCTTCGCGGTAGTCTTCGGCTTCGGTAGAATTAGACCCTTCGCTGAAGTAACCTTCCTGGATTCCCTGGCGCACGACAGTATCAACCACGCGGTCGATCAGGTGCTTCAGGCTGGCTTCGCGCTCAGGAGTGCCGGGAGTACCGGTAAAGTACTTCTGAGCCACGATGTTGATTGAGTTCTGGCTCCAGCCTTCCGGCATTTCAATACCGTTTTGCTCGAAGACGTTCTTGCCGGTCATCGGATTAGTGATGACGCTGTCCCGAGTCGTCCACTTTAGCTGGTCGTAAGCCTTGGTCTTCGGTTCCGTAAATAAACGGCGATTTGACTCGGCTTTATCGGCCTTACTCGTTGTTTGCCCCATAATTGTTACCCTCCGTTATTGGCCTGCGGACCTCACTCCCCAGACCTATTTGACTTGTTTTTGTTTAGAGTGCGTACCTCGGGCTCGCTTTCCTAAGATACAAACGCTCTCCTCTGGTTTGTAGCAAAACATGCTGTTACAAAACAGCGGAGAGCCGTCAAAGCTCTAAACGCGCCTCCGCCACGCGCGTGCGCAGCGAAGGTTATTCTTTGACGAGATCCAATTTCTGCTCTCGGATGTGCGAAAGTTCCTGTTCAAAGCTTGATATGTCCTTGAAGCGCCGATAGACGCTCGCGAACCGCACGTAGGCGACTTCATCAACTTTACTGAGATGCTCTATTACCAGTCCGCCAATTTTAGCGGAGCTGACTTCCGGTTCACCGCAGGCGTACAGCTGGTGCTCGATATCAAGTACGATCCGTTCGATCTGCAGGCTGGTAACCGGTGTTTTCTCGCATGCCCGGTATAACCCGGCCAGGAGTTTTTCGCGGCTGAACATCTGCCGCTTGCCATCGTTCTTAACAACGATCAGCTGCGGCCGCTCCAACCGTTCATAGGTCGTAAATCGGTAATTGCACTCCGGGCACAGCCGGCGGCGGCGGGTAGCCTCGCCTTCTGAAACATCTCGCGATTCAATCACTTTCGTATCCTGAAACTGACATTGGGTGCATTTCATAAATACCCCCTTTATTTCTCCTCATTTTCCCTCTTAAGGTGCTACCGCATATGGTGATTAACTAGCTTAATCTCTACATGTGGTGGTTAGCCATCTAAGCATAACCCTACCTATAGCGTTTTACAATACAAAATGTGCTGTAGAATTTAGTACGCTTATGGTTAAAAATAAAGGGCTGTTCCCCTGTTGGAACAGCCCTTTATTGTAGTAAAATCGCCGTAAATTAGTCTTTTTTATCGTCTTCTGACTCGTCGTTGGTACTTTTACGGCGGCGTAAACGGCGCAGGAAGGACGGCCGCTCAAGCTCATCCTCATGGTCGCTGGTAAATACCTGGCCATGGTTTACGTCCGCCGAAGCCGGGTGGTCGCTGCCCAGCAAGGCATTGTCATCATGGGATGATACGCCGATGTTCGAGCGGTTATCCTCATGATGCTCCTGGCGGCTTTCGTCGTGGCTCTCATCATCGATTGTCCAGATGTTCGGCATTGGGGTGTCGCTGGCAAAATTATCGTCGTCCTTTTCGTCGAGCGACAGGTCTATATTCGACAGAGTCTTGTCGTCAGCCGTAGCGGCAGCGCCCATGACACCGGCATGCATAGAGCCGGCCGGCGTGGCAACCGCGGGCTGAGCTTCCAGCGGAGAGGCAGCTACACCGTCAACACGCTTAGTATAATAGGCGGCATCAAAACCGGTCGCCACAACTGTAATGATAATTTCACCTTCGAGATCGGGGCTAATGGTAGCACCAAAGATGATATTGGCGTCAGGATCGGCGGCGGCGGTAATCGCTTCGGCGGCGGTATTGATCTCGTGCATCGACAGATCGTTACCACCAATGATATTGAAGAGCACGCCGCGCGCGCCATCAATAGACACTTCAAGAAGTGGCGAGTCAATTGCCTGCTTGGCAGCTTCAATGGCCCGGTCATCGCCACTGGCGCGGCCGATACCCATAAGCGCGGACCCGGCGTTGCTCATAACGGCTTTGACATCAGCGAAGTCGAGGTTAATGAGACCATTAACAGTAATAAGATCCGAGATGCCCTGGACACCTTGGCGCAATACGTCGTCGGCCACTTTAAACGCTTCAAGCAGCGGCGTGTCGCGGTTTATAGTCTGTAGCAAGCGGTCGTTTGGAATAATGATAAGCGTATCGACCGACTGGCGCAGGTTGTTGATAGCCAACTCGGCGTTGCGGCGGCGTTTTTCACCTTCAAAGGCGAACGGCTTGGTAGCGAAGCCCACTACCAAGATGCCGAGCTCCCGGGCTACCTGGGCGACGACGTGGCCGGCGCCACTACCCGTACCACCACCGGCTCCAAGCGTAATAAATACCATGTCAGCGCCTTCGATAGCCGTACGAATCTCTTCGCGGGACTCCTCGGCGGCCTTCTGTCCCACGCCTGGATCGGCACCGGCGCCAAGACCGCGGGTAGCATCCTTACCAATATGTATCTTTTTGCTCGCTTCCGAATGATGCAGCGCCTGGGCATCGGTATTAACGACGATGAACTCGACGCCTTCGATGCCAGCTTCAATCATGCGGTTAACAGCCGCGCCCCCGGCGCCACCAACGCCGATCACTTTAATGCGTGCGAATGTTTCAATTGCTGGCTCAACTGCTTGTGGCATAGTCCCGTATGTACCCTTCTATATCTATATAACGTCTATGTGTTCAGTATACCATTGTCGGCTTCACCGGCACAACAACATATGTATACGGCCTATCCGGGTGCTTTAAGCGGTGCCGGAACAACCATAATGCAGCGCGCCAGGAGTCTCCGCAGTACAAGTTAAAGCGGCATTTAAAAGTGCTTATGCACACAAATTTTATACATACATAACAGCTCATTAACGGAGGCGGGTGGTTATTTGCGGAAGCGCTCGAGCAAACCTTCGACAAAGCCAAAAGCCTTGCCGTTCGGACGGCCATACTGGCCCTCTGACTGTTCAACTGGCAACAGCAACATGTCGAGCAGCATCAGGCCGACGACCGTATAAAATGACGGATCATCCACCGTATCAGCCAAACCGGTCACGGTCTGCAGGACACCAACGCGGGCCGGCAGCTGCAATTGCTCTTTAGCGAATTCAGCTAAACCAGGTAATTTAGCAGTACCACCAGCCAGCACGACACCGCCAGGCAGCTTTCGGGCACGGCGAATTTTAAGCAGCTCTTTGTTGACATATTCGAACAGCTCCTCAACCCGGGCTTCAGTAATCATGACCACATCGTCCATTTTGAAGTGTTCCATGGTCTCGCCGCTTTTCACGCTGGCGACTGCCTTCGTGGTCTGCAGCAATGTCGCGTGATTAACCTTAACCTGCTCCGCTACTTCGAGGTCAGTCTTCAGGCCGATCGCCAAATCGTTCGTGATGTGCATACCGCCAATTGGAAGGACGGCTACGTGTTGTACTTCGCCATCTTCGACCACAATAAGATTCGTCGTGCCTGAACCAATATCCAGCACTACGGTACCGGCCTCTTTTTGCTGCCGGTTTAAAACTGCCTCAGCCGATGCCAAACTCGATAGCGTGTGGTGTGTTGGCACGATCTGGGCCTTTTCCAGCGCCATATCCAAATTACGCAAGTTAGGGCTGGCAGCCGTCACGATATGGGCGTCAACTTCCAAACGGACGCCGTTCATGCCAACCGGGTCCTTAATGTTGCGCTGCCCGTCTAAACTATAATTTTTAGCGAAAAACTGGATAATCTCACGGTTAGCGGGCATTTTTATGACGGTAGCCGCCTCTTCGACGCGCATCCGGTCATCCGGGGTGATTTCCCGGGTGGCGCTTGATATGGCGATCACGCCCTTGCTATCCATTCCCTCGACGTGCGTGCCGTTAACATTTACCGTGGCGCGGTTGATTTGGACGCCGGAAATCCGCTCCGCTTCGGTAACCGCGTTTATAATCGCTTCGGCCACGTCTTCGACATGCACGACGGCGCCCTTACGCGTTCCAATATTAACCGACGCACCGTGGCCGATAATTGATGGTTTTCCTGAACCGTTGGCATCAACCATACCGACGACACAACGTACGGCAGTCGTGCCTATATCCAGGCCAATAAAAGTATTCTGAGCGCTATTTTGCATATTAGGCATTCTTAGACATAAGTATACCGCTATAGCTTGACTTTGGGCAAGTCGTCTATAGTTGCGTTAATATTTCAGCGCCGTCTTCAGTAATAAGTACAGTGTGCTCGAAATGAGCCGCCCAAGAACCGTCGGCAGTCAGAATCGTCCATTGGTCGGGTGCTACATACACCTTTTCAGTTCCCAGCGTCGCCATCGGTTCAATGGCGATCGTCATCCCCTTTGATAACCATGGGCCAGTATGAGGACGGCCGTAGTTCGGTATATTCGGGTCTTCATGCATATGGTGCCCCACGCCGTGCCCGACAAGATCACGGACAATTCCATACTTACCCTTATTGAGAACCGCCTGCACGGCAGCGCCGATATCACCGGTTCGCACCTGATCGTGAACAGCGGCAATACCTTCATACATCGAGCTTTCGGTCATTTGCACCAATTCCTTATGGCGCTGCTCTTTTGGTTGGTCAACGATGACGCTAATGGCACCGTCGGTAATCATACCGTCGTATAACACGCCGAAATCAAGACCAACGATATCACCGGATTGAAGGATTTTTGCGGTGGATGGAATGCCATGCACCACTTCCTGGTTGACTGAAATGCATATGATATCGGGAAAACCCTGATAGCCCAAAAAGACCGGCTTGCCGCCAAGGCTCTCCAGCTCGCGGGCAGCCAGAATCGCCAGATCTTTCGTGGACATGCCGGCAGTCATTTCCTTTTTTAGATATTGCAGTACAGTGGCCAGCATCCGGCCGCTGTCGCGCATGGCGGCAATCTCTGCTTCAGTTTTTACTTGTGTCATCATATAGGTATTATACCCCTGTCGGCACCGACATTGGCTCGGGATTATCAATAAGTTCCAGAATGTCATCGTGGATTTCACGGGGCGTGCGGCCGGCGTCAATTTCGTGCACCCGGATATGTTTTTCCCGGTAATGCTTAAGGATTGGCCGGGTGACGGCTTCATATTCCTTAAAGCGCTCGGCGACCGCTTCCGGGCTATCGTCCGGCCGGCCGCGGCTAGCCAGCCGCTTGACCACCACTTCTTCCGTGGCTACCAGGTTCACGACTGCCGTCAGTTCAAAGCGGCCCTTGTTAACCTGTTCCATCAACCAGTCAGCCTGGGCGACAGTGCGCGGAAAACCATCAAGTACAAATTCCTGATGCGTGTCAATTAACTCGAAAACCTTGTCGATAACTCCAATAACCTCTTCGTCACTGAGCAGCTTGCCTTGCAGCATTTCCTGCCGGCGCTTACCGGTTACCAGCACGCGCAGGATTTCACCAGTCGAGATCCAGGCGTAACCATGTTCGTCGGCCAGCATCCGGCCCTGCATACTTTTACCGGCACCGGCCACTCCCATTAGCAGAATCACGCTTGTACCTCCGCGATCCTTTCGCGGACCAGTTTGGCAGTTAGCGCGCCGTCGGCTGAGCCGCCGGACCGCTGCTTAACGGCTGCAATCGTCACGCCCATAGTTTCTTTACTGATCGGTCCGTTTTCGGCGGCAATTTTATCAAGGAGTTCATTAATTTCCGCTTCGCTGAGCTGCGCGGGCAAATATTCCTCGATAATTTTCTTCTCGGACAGTTCGGCATCCGCTTTTTCCTGGCTACCGCCCGAAACATACAGGTCGGCACTTTCCTGGCGCTTTTTGGCTTCTTTTTGCAGCAGAGTTATAACTTGGTCGTCCGGTAAACCGGTTTCGCGGGCATTTTTAGCCACTTCCTCGTTTAGGATAACTGCTTTGATGCCACGCAGCACTAAGGCGCGGCCTTTATCGCCACCCAGCAAGGCAGCTTTGAGGTCCTGGTCGATTTTTTCCTTAAAGTTCATGAATGTCGGCCTCCTATTACTTATAAATTTTAACAGAACTGTACCGCAATAAAAAAGCCCAGACGGGCGGTCCGGGCTTTTTATTGAGTGCCAAAACTTAGCGCTGACCGAGCTTAATTTTCTTAAGCTTGATGCTCTTGCGCTCAGTGCGGATGATAGCCTTCAGGCGGCGTTCGCGCTTGCTGATAGGCTTCTCAAAATACTGGCCACCCTTAACTACGGCGATAGCGCCGGACTGCTGAACTTTGCGGTTGAAACGGCGAAGCAGGTTCTCTGCCGATTCCTTACCATCTTTACGTGTAACTTGTATCATATCCGTAGTATTTTACCCTAACAGATACGACTTTGCAACACTACTGGGGGCAATCATGGGCGGATTTTTCAATTATTAACTTCTTATTAAGTGTTATGGGGATGATTTGCCATGCATAGGGTCTTTCTATATAAATGGAGACACAATTTAAGGAGTTTTTAATATGGCCGATAAAACTGATCAACCTAAGAAAAGTTGGTTCAAGCGTCATAAGATTCTTACGGTAGTTTTGGGTATTGTAGTAGTCATCGTTTTAGTCAATATGGGGAGCGGATCTGATAAAAGTTCAAACACCGCGTCGAATGACTCCGCGCAGAACACGGCATCAAATGAAGCGCCCGCGGAGGAAGAGACATTAGCGAAAATCGGTGAACCTGCCCGTGATGGCAAGTTCGAATTTGTCGTAAAGGGTATCGAATGCGGACAGGCCGCTGTCGGCAGTAATCAGTACTTGACCGCTACAGCTTCAGGACAATTTTGCTCATTAAACATGTCAGTACAGAACATCGGTGACAAATCGCAAACCATGTTCGCTGACAACCAAAAACTGCTTAACGCGTCCGGACAGGAGTATTCATACGATAGTACTGCTACGATTTACGCGGCGCCAGATAGCAGCAAGTCGTCTTGGTATTCAGATATAAATCCAGGAGTCACCGTAGAAGGAACGATTGTCTTTGACATCCCTAAAGACCAAACACCGACGGTAGCCGAACTGCACGACAGCATGGCGTCCAACGGCATAAACGTTTCTCTGCAGTAATATAACCCTTAGTGGTTACGGTTACATTGCCGGCAGTTTTTCGTTGGGCGTTTCAACCTTTTTGGAGAGCTTGAGCTTACCGCGCGGCCGGATAAATCCGCTTAGCAAGTGCAGCAATGCGAACCAGAAGACAATATTGGCGATCGCGCTGGCTAGACTGAAGTTAGGATTCTCAACTTTAGCTTCGGCGAAACCGGCATAATCCGGCGCCGACTCGTCACTATTATTCGGATTAAACTTTTCAACCTGGCGATATGATAAAGGATAGCCGTAATCGGTAACTTTAATGTCACCTTTCGGATTGGCGTCCGGCGCGCAGCCCGCAGAATAATGGCAGAAGGCCACGTTTTCAACCGAATGCCAGCGGATTATACCGAAACTTAATACGACTGACAGAAGCGTAATAACAGCGATCTTTTGGGCGGTAAATCTATTCATGCCGCTATTGTACCGTCCTGGCAAACTTAGTTAAGTAATAAAACTAACAACACCCGTAGTAGCCCGTATTACACCGTCTTTTTCTGGGTCGTACGTTGTGACTTCAACACGATAGATTGAAGCTCTTTGAAAATCGGGAAACTTTTATTGGTGTAATAGATTTTCGTATTACCCTGCTTTTCACTGGTTAGAAAACCAACTTTTTCGAGACGTTTAAGTTCGCGCTGGATATTGCCGGCATCCTCTTTAATAAGTTTAGCCAGGCCACGAACATGCGTTTTGAAGTCGGGATATTTAGCATAAATCACAATGATTTTACGCCGCACCCTGGATGTAATAAATACGTCTAACATAAGCCCCTAATACTGTCCTGTAGTTTGAATGACAACGTAAAGTATAGCCCAAACGGATAGCACAATCAACCGCTTTATAAGCGTGAGCGCTTAACCGAACAGTCACCAAAACTGATCGGATCCAAGCTTATGGAGCCCGCGCGTTATTTGCATGTTATTAGATTTGTACGTTGCAGCGTACAATAGAGCGTACATATGCAAATAGCTACCATTTCGATATTCCGAAAGAACATCAAGCACTACATCGATACAGTCGACAAGGATCAGGAGCCGCTCATAATTACGCGTTCGGATAACGTGGCCGTCGTAGTTTTACCCTTAGCGCTATACAACACAGTTTCCTGGCTCGACGAAGAAAACCAGCGTAAGCAGATCGTGCGAACCAGGCTCCATAGAGCACTCAAACAATAGTACCGCTATAATAGGTGCTGATGGCATATTATGAAGTACTCGTTGGAAGCGCCCAGTACCACGGCAATGAAGCGTTAACGTACGCGTCGGAAATACCGCTACGTGTAGGCCAGGTCGTAAGCGTGCCGCTGCAGCGCTTTTCCGCCCTTGGTGTCGTTACGGCCGTTGTTGGCAAGCCTGCCTTTAAGACCAAGAACATATCAGAAGTTCATGATTTGCCGCCCCTACCAGCCCACCTGCCGCGAATGGTCGAGTGGCTGCGCACCTACTACCCGGCCCCGCTTGGCATAACTACCGCCCAGATATTACCAGGCCAGTTATCCGTCAAGACCATCACCGAAACGCCCGGCGTAACCGCGCCGGTTGCCAGCACCACCAGCAATTTACCGGAGCTTACAACTGAACAAGCCGATGTTTTAGCACGAATTACCACACCGGATACTTATATACTGCACGGCGACACCGGCACCGGTAAAACCCGCGTTTACGTGGAACTGGCCCTTAAAACTATTCACAGCGGCAACAGCGCCATTGTTCTGACGCCGGAAATCAGTCTCACGTCACAGCTGGCGCGCAGCTTCCAGGACGTTTTTGGTGAGCGCGTTATGATCTTGCACTCCGGCCTGGCCCCAAAAGCCCGCCAGCAGGTATGGTTGCGGATACTCAAGAGTACCGAACCATTAATCGTGCTTGGGCCGCGCTCCGCCTTGTTCGCGCCAATCCGCACTCCTATCGGTCTGATTGTGGTCGACGAGTCTCATGAACCGGCCTACAAGCAGGAACAGGCGCCGCACTACCACGCGGTCAGGGTCGCTTCGCAGCTGGCGCATTTGTATAAGGCGACTCTCATTCTCGGCTCGGCTACACCCTCAATTAATGATTATTATGTAGCCGAGCGGCTCAAAAAACCGATTCTGCGCATGACCCATCCTGCTCGTGCCCGTCAGGATTCAACCGTTACAACCGAGCTGGTGGATCTCAAAGACCGTGGCCAGTTCAGCCGCTCGTCGTATATTTCCGATGCGCTGATCGCCGCGGTTAAAAATAGTATGTCCCGCGGCGAACAGAGCCTGCTGTATCTGAACCGGCGCGGAACGGCGCGGGTAATTCTGTGCAATAACTGCGGCTGGCAAGCAGTTTGCCCGCACTGTGACCTGCCACTGACTTACCACCATGACCTGCATGTATTACAGTGCCACACCTGCGGTTACCATGAGGCAGTCCGCACGTCGTGCCCGGAATGCGCTAACACAGAGATCGTTTTCAAAGTCGTCGGCACCAAAGCGGTCGAAGAAGAAGTGAAGCGTTTGTTTCCGCAGGCCCGTGTAATGCGCTTTGACACCGACAATAAAAAAGCCGAGCGCTTCGAGCAACACTACGAAGCGGTTCGGGCCGGTGAAATTGATATCCTCGTCGGCACGCAGTTACTGGCCAAGGGGCTCGACCTGCCGAAACTTACCACGCTGGGAGTGGTGATAGCCGACACATCGTTAACATTCCCCGACTATTCCGCGGAAGAACGGACCTACCAGTTACTCAACCAGGTGATCGGCCGGGTGGGCCGCGGCCACTCCGACCAGGAAAAAATTATTGTCCAGTCGTACGATCCAACACGCCCGGTTATCACAGCCGCCTTAAGCAGCGACTGGGATACGTTTTACAAAACCGAAATATCCGAACGCCAGCTATTCAACTTCCCGCCGTTTGTCTACGTGCTCAAATTAACCTGCCGGCGAGCCTCCAGCAAGGCCGCCGAGAAGGCGTCTGAACAATTTTTGTATTCAATTAAAGACTTGCGTTTACCCCTGTTAACCGAAGGCCCTACACCAAGTTTTCATACAAAAATCGCCGGGAAGTACGAATGGCAGATCCTCGTTAAGACCAAACAGCGCCAAGCCCTTCTGGAAGTCGTCAAGGCACTGCCAAAATCGGGCTGGAGTTACGATATAGACCCGATCAATCTGTTATAATAGTCACGATATGACAAAAGACGACATCATTACCCTGCCCAAACCGCGCTTGCGCGCGCGGTCACAAAAAGTAACCTTCGTAACACCGGAGATCGAAAAAGTTATCGCCGACATGGAAGCGGCCACCATCGACTGGGAAGCCAGTCGCAAGCATGAGGTGGGCGTCGCCCTGGCGGCAGTCCAGATCGATCAGTTGAAGCGCGTCGTGGTTATCCGTGACGACTTCAACGACAAGGATAATCATAATTTCACCGTTTTCATTAACCCGGAAATTACTAAGTACGAAGGCACAGTCGAAAAAGACTACGAAGGATGTCTCAGCGTGAAAAATGTCTACGGGCTGGTTCCCCGCCATACCAAGGTCCGTGTAAAGGCTATGGGGCTGGACGGTAAAGAATTCCGCGTTACCGCCGAGGGTTTTTTAGCCCGTATCTTCCAACACGAAATAGACCATACCAACGGCATCGTGTTCATTGACCATATCCGCGACCAGGAAGACGCCTTTTTTACACTTACTGATAGCGGTGAGCTGGCTGCCAGCAATTACGCTGCCGAAATTAAAGATAACCCCGAACTATGGGAAAGTAGCGAAGACTAAATGGACAGAAGCGACCGTCCGCGTATTGTCTTTTTTGGCAGCGGCCCGGTTGCCGCCCGTTCGCTGGAGCTTCTAAGCACGCACTGCGACATCGAAGCTGTAGTTACCAAGCCGCAACCAGCGCACCACAAAGAACCCTTCCCCGTACTGGTCGTCGCTGAACGGCTCGGGCTAACGACTTTTACGCCCTACGGTAAAAAAGAGTTGTCCGAATTGTTTGCCACCAAACCCGTCAGCAGCCCGCTGGGCATTGTTATTGACTACGGCTTTATTATTAATCAGGACGTGATAGATTACTTTCCTCTCGGCATAGTCAACAGTCACTTCTCACTGCTTCCGGAGTGGCGCGGCGCCGACCCTATCACATTCGCCATTTTAAGCGGCCAGAAAGAAACCGGCATCAGCCTGATGCTGATTACTGCCGGCATGGATGAAGGCCCTATTCTGGCCCATGCGCCGTTCGTTATACCCGACGGCATGACGACGCCGGAACTGACGGAAGAACTCATTACGCTGAGCGATTGGACGTTACAAGATATACTGCCCGGTTACACGAGCGGCCAGGTTATGGCAGCGCCGCAGGAAGCCGCCGCGCTGCCCGATCATACGGCCATAACGTATTCCCGCAAACTTACCAAGCAGGACGGCGTACTCGACTTCACCAAACCAGCCGGGCAGCTGGAACGTGAAATCCGCGCCTTCTCAGAGTGGCCAAAGAGCCGGACCGTTCTGGCCGGCAAAGATGCCATTATTACCCAAGCTCAGGTTATGGGGACCGACTTCGGTAAGCCGGGTGACATAGCCGCTAGAGAGGGACAGATTATTATACAGTGCAACCCCGGCTGCTTACGGGTTGATAAACTCAAACCGGCTGGTAAGGCAGAAATGCCAGCAGCTGCTTTTCTAGCCGGATACGGCCACTTATTATAAATAACCATATAATGCTAGTACTAAACGGCTAGTTATAGTCGTTTAGTACCTAAACTAGCCGTTTATTGCGCGGGACCAGCTGGCGGTTGCTGTGATGGATACTGAGGATACTGTGGTGGCGTTTGATAGCCTTGCGGCGCCTGCTGATACTGGCCAGGCTGTTGTTGCGGCTGTACCGGCCCTGCAGGACCATAGGGATAAGGCTGCTGTCCAGGCGCGGACTGGCCATATTGTGGCTGTGGCTGCGGGGCCGAAGCTTGGCTATTCTGAGCCGCTACAGCCAGCATTTGAGGCGCGTACTGCCTGATTTCAGCCTTGAGCTTCTCGAATTCGTCGTTAACCACGTCCTTATAGTTTGGAAAGTTTGTTTCCAGCCAGCTAAAGGCGCCCTTGTCATCGCTGGCGTCAACGAATTTTTCGAATTCATCGAGCTGTTCGTTACTCATCTGATCCGCCAGGCGAACACCGACGTTCATTTCCAACTTTTCATAGATTTGGCGCAGCAATAGCTGCTTTTCCTGCTCTGGAAGCGCGTCCAGGCCGAGTTCTTTAATGAGGTCGTTATCGAGTTTTAATGCCATATGTTTTCCTTCTACCTACAGTATACAGCCTGCTACAGGCTACGGGCTACGGTTTGGCGGGTGAACAGTTCAATGTGGTCGCCTTCTTGCAGCTCGACGCGGTTGGCAGTCTTAATGCTCATACCGCACATTTCGCTTTCAAAGATTTCTTTGGCATCGTTAGGACCGCGCTTGAGGCCGGTAACCTCGACATCGGCGATCTTCTCATTGCCGCGCATAACTTTGGCCAGGGCCGGCGTGACTAACTTACCCTTAGTAACTTCGCCACCGCAAATAACTTCCGTCTTAGTCGTTTTGAATATACCTTTTACGACAAGCCGCCCAAGATCAGTTTCAACGATTTCAGGAGCTAAGCGCTTGGTGAGTTCTTCACGTACATCATCAATTAACTCATATATGACTTTATACAAGCGAATTGAGACTTTATCACGTGACGCGTGCTGCTTGATGCCACTCGGCAGCGCCACGCCGAAACCGTAGATAACGGCGTCGGAAGTATGGGCCATGTGGACATCATTTTCGGTAATAGTACCCACACCGGAACCAACCACGCGTACAGCGACTTCGTCGGTATCAAGCGCCTTCAAACTGTCCATGACACTGGTCAGCGAGCCTTGTACGTCAGCTTTAATAATAATGTTGAACTCTTCAACTTTGTTGTTACGGTTAATCATACGGATCAGTTCCGAGCTGTTCATGTCCAGGCGGCCGCCGGCATTCTTTTTGCCGGTAGCCGTCGCGGCCGATTCGGCGCGGGCAGCTTTTTCATCTTTAACAACCGTAAATTCGTCACCGAATTCCGGGAGTGTCTTGAATCCAGTAATTACAACCGGCGTAGATGGCGTAGCAGCTTTAGTCGGCTTACCATCGGTGGTTTCCAAGTTGCGGATTTTAGCATAGCTGGAACCGGCGACCACGAAGTCGCCCGGTTTAACCGTACCGCTTTCCACCAGGGCGTGAGCTACCGGGCCACGTCCCTGTTCTACGTGGGCTTCAATAATCAGTCCACGGCCGGGGATGGCCACGTCTGCCTTCAGTTCTTCGACATCAGACACGAGCAACAGCATGTCCAGCAGTGCCGGAACGCCCTCGCCTGTCTTAGCCGATACCGGCATAAGCACGATATCACCGCCCCAGTCTTCAATCAGGAGATCCTGCTCGGAAAGCTCCTGCTTGACGCGGTCAGGGTTAGCGCCCTCTTTGTCCATCTTGTTCATAGCTACGACGATACGGACACCCGCTTTGCGGGCGAAGCGTATAGCCTCAATAGTCTGCGGCTTTACGCCGTCGTCGGCAGCTACGACGATAATAACGATGTCAGTTAGCAACGCGCCGTGCTCACGGATAGCCGCGAACGCTTCGTGGCCTGGCGTATCCAGGAAGGTGATTTTACGAGTCTCTCCGTTATAAGTGTGCTCGATCTGATAGGCCGAAATATGTTGCGTGATACCGCCAGCCTCACCCTTAACAACGTTAGCGCCGCGAATGCGGTCCAGCAAGCTGGTCTTGCCGTGGTCGACATGCCCCATAACGGCAATAACCGGCGGACGGCCGACAGCAGTATCACTGTGAGAGGTCTTTTCGCGGGTAGCGACCACCGGCGCGGCTGCTTCCTTTTTCTTGAGCTCGACGTCCAGACCGAGCTCTCCAACAATAATAGTAGCGGTATCGAAGTCGATACGCTCGTTCACGGTGGCCATGACACCGTTCTTCATAAGTTCGCCGATAACCCGGCCCACTGGCAGCATGAGCTGCTCAGCCAGAGTGCCAACCGTTATCATGTCTTCAATCTCAATTATTGTTGCATTTGCCACAGTTGACACTCCTTTCCAGCTCTCGTTTTCGTCCGGCTGTGTTAATTATAAATTCTATCCATACTGTCTGCGAATAATTTTCCAAAGTGATGCGATTTGGGGTGGAAGCCAAGCGATGAATCGGAGTCGCTGGCTTCCGCCCAAAATGCGCGCTTCAGAAAATTCTCTGTTAAGCGTCTTTGAGGCTTAACGCGATTTTGCGGTGCTCGGTGTCGATGTCGAGAACCTTAAATTGCTTCTTTTCGTTCAACTGGAAGATCTTTTCAGGATCCGCGCCGTCTTCGTTGCCCATTTCACTGACGTGAACCAGGGCTTCGACTGACGGGCTGATCTGCACGAAAGCGCCAAATGGCGTAATGCGGGTGATCTTACCCTCTACACTGTCGCCCTTGTTGAACTTCTTAACATCCTGCAGCCATGGGTCTTCACTGGTCTGCTTCAGGCTGAGGCTCAAACGGTCTTTGTCGATCGAGATGATCTTGGCCTTAACAGTATCGCCGACCTTCACGTAGTTGCGTGGATCGTCAACGCGCTCCCATGAGATTTCGCTGATGTGGATCAGACCCTCGATGCCGTCAACGTTAACGAACGCACCGAAGTCGATCACGCCGGTAACCACGCCTTCGACGTCATCACCCGGCTTGAGGTTTTCGAGGCGGGCCTGCATATCACCCTTTACGGCTTCCTTCTCGGAGAAGATAAGCTTGTTGTCCTTGCGGGAAACATCGAGAATCTTAACGCGCAGGACCTGATTGGTCAGAGCGTTGAGCTTCTGGAGGATTTCATCTTTGTCGGCACCACTGACGCGTGGGTAATGGCCGGCCGCAAGCTGAGAAACTGGCAGGAATCCGCGGATACCTTCGAGCTCAACCAACAAACCACCACGGTTAGCGTCATAAGGGGTGATTTCGATGACTTCACCGGCTTCGAAAGCGCGTTGCAGTTCATCCCAACCACGATCCTTGGCGGCCCGCTTCATGGAAAGCAGCGCGTAGCCCTCGTCCATTTCCGGATCGATGACGCTCACGGTAATGGTCGAGCCAGCTTCCAGTGGCTGGCCATGGCCGATTTCGCGGCGCATAACGACTCCGACACCCCGGGCGCCGAGGTCAACCCACAACTCATGTTTCTTGAGTGTGGTGATAGTTCCTTCGACAACGTCTCCAGCCTCAAGCTGTTTGACGTCGGACTGAGCAAGCAGCTCGTCCATAGTTAATGTATTTGTAGTGTCTGGCATTTCTTAGGTGCCTCCTTCGTAGTGTATTTCCGTGAAGCACGCCAATAGAAAGGCTGCTCCAAAGATTACTCTAATTATACCGCTATTTAAGGTGTTCCACAAGTGAGGCCGTCCCAGGCGGCCGCCCACACAGTTATACACACGTTTAACTCCGCCAGACTTATAAAACCGTACACAAGCGATGTTCAACCGGCGAGCGGTTTGTTACACTATAGTCAATGTACGCAGCAGTAGACGTCGGGGGAACAAAAACTTTACTGGCGGCCCTAGATGATAACGGGGTTATTCTACAAAAGATTCGTTTTGAAACGCCAAAAGACTACGATCTATTTATCCTGAGCCTCAAACGGGCGGCTACAGAACTGAGCGAACAGGGTTACCATGATTTTCAAGCCGGTGGCATTGGTGCTCCTGGCCGCATCGACCGCGTGAATGGTTTGGGCGTTAGCTTCGGTAACCTGCCCTGGAAAAACGTTCCGTTGCAATCCGATCTCGAGCAGATTCTGCGTTGCCCGATGATTTTGGAAAATGATGCTAAAATGGCCGCCCTGTCCGAAGCCATGATGGTTAAAGACGAGTTCCGAAAAGTGCTGTACGTTACCGTCAGCACCGGCATTGGATATGGGTTAGTCGTTGATAAGAAAATTGACGATAATTTCAGTGACAGCGGTGGTAAAACCATCCTTATCGAGCACGAAGGTAAGCTTGCCCCCTGGGAAAGTTTCGCCTCCGGCCATGCCATTGTCGAACGCTTCGGTAAACGGGCCGAGGATATCCACGACAACGAAACCTGGCAGACCATTGTCCGCGACCTGGTTCCCGGCTTCCTGGAACTCATAGCCATTTGCGAACCGGAATTAATTGTCATCGGTGGTGGCGTGGGCACCTATTTCGCGCGCTACGGCGACATCTTGCGGGATGAGCTGCGCAAATTCGAAACCCCGCTGGTTCCCCTGCCGGAACTGCGTGGTGCCGCCCGGCCCGAAGAGGCCGTCCTGTTCGGCTGCTACGACCTGGCAAAAGCCACATTTATACATTCTTATGAGGCACCTGATGCGCTCGCTCGCTAAAACCCTGTCCAGTACCTATCCGCACCTCAATTTCGTGCCAGGCACCTCTTTTTACTGGAGCCCGGAAACAAAAGAAGTTTTTTACGATGACACGAAGCACACCGAGCCTTCCAGTATCTGGTCACTACTGCACGAGACCAGCCATGGCCTGCTGCAGCACACCACGTACTCAGCCGATCTAGAACTACTACACTTGGAAGTCGCCGCCTGGGATCACGCGCTGATTTTAGCTAAAACGTTCAACATCCAGATAAGCGATGATTACGTTCAGGACTGCCTCGATACCTATCGTGACTGGCTCTACCGACGCTCGCTCTGCCCCGGTTGCGGTGCCCAGTGCCTGCAGAATTCCGGCAGCAACTTTTACCGCTGCTTCAACTGCCACACCCGCTGGCACGTCAGCCCGTCGCGTTTTTGCCGTTCCTACCGGGCCCAGGCTAAAAGGCCGGCCGCCGTATTCGCCGACAAAAAACCGGGCTTTTAACTAGGATTTTTGCCGCTTACGATATATGCCTTTGCGATCCCTTTTAACTGGGCCATAAGTAAGATTTTCAGGAAAAATGCCAGCTTGCTCGTCGAGCACCTTCTTAACGACACGCAGCGCCGCAGTCACCCGGGCCGGGTCACCACTGACCCGTGCTATAGGCAGCCGGACAGATAACTCGTTCTCCTGCCATGACGTACCCAAAGCTTCGTCAGATTCCGGCAAGTCATAATAACGATGCACCAGGCACTGAGCCGTACGACGCTCTTCTAGAGGTTGCGCGCCAGCGCCAAGCGCCATAAATGCCAGGGTACGGCCGGCAGCATCACGGGAGTGGTGTACGGACATCGGGAGTGCCGGTACTTCCACGGCGTCATTCATAGCCTCCGGCACGTTTTTCTTCAAATAATCCTTAAGCAGTCCGGCACTGCCCCGATCAAGCGGTAGTTCGTGCTGCTCATGAAAACTCAGCATTTCGCCAGCCGAAATAAGGCTTACACGAGGATCGAGACTGCCAGGATACTGTACGCCTGAAACAGCCATTTTAAGCGGTGATCCGGCCGTAAACTCATCTACCGCGCTTTTAAAGCGGTCGATGTCAGAGCCGTCCATATTAATCACTGGACGATACAATTCAATGCTTGGCACCTGATAATCAGGTCCTGGTCCTTGTGAAGGCATGCGCTATTCCTTTGCTGTCACTAGATAGTAACGTTGGTATCGTAAGACTTACTTGAACAGTATAAAGGACCGTCCGTAGACAGGTCCTTTATACTGCATAGTAAGACCTATTCTTCGGTCTTCTTGGAGCGGCGAGAGATGCGGCCACCGACAGCACCGGCTTTGCGGGCCAGTTCGCGGTTAGCAGCGAATCCGCCAGTGTGACCTAAGCGGCCACCCTTGGCACCGATCTTCGCGTAAAAGTCAGCACCATATTTTTTCTTATTAGTCGCGGCAGCAGCTTGGCCGCCAGCTTTAGTTCCAGCCATGTAGTTAGAACCTCCCTTAAATGATAAAGATTTCAGTCAAAACAAAAAGGTTCCCGTACAATCATAGCGACCGTATGGGAACCCTCTGTTTCAATGAAACTAAATATATACTATCACGCTATTGTTTAAATGTCAAACAATAATCGTAATAGGTAAGAACAAGTTAATTAAGGGAAAATTAACTGTCTATACTGTCGTCTGCCTTACCGCGGCGGCTTAAACGACCACCAATCGCACCGAACTTACGGGCGCGCTCGCGGCCTTCCTTGCCGGCCGCAAATCCACCGGTATGACCCTTCTGTCCGCCCATCCGACCGATGCGCGCATAAAAATCAGGTCCATACTTCTTCTTATTGGTCTTTGCAGCTTCCGTACCGCCATCTTTGGTTCCAGCCATAATCATTTCTCCTCGTTGCTTACATAGTAGGTGTTGTCCGAAGTAAAAGTAAGTACTAGCGAACTACCACCATAGTACGGGAAAAAGCTTATGTAAGGCTGTAAGATATTCCACTTACGCTAAAATATATCAGCAGCGCTCATATACGTACGTGGCTCTTATATATATGTTGGCTTACCCGCACCACAGAGGCAGTGCGCACGACATATATAGCCTTGGCTAGGCGTAAATTATAAAACTGGTGTTCATTTTGGTGGAGACATGAGACTGGTGTTTCCATTTAGTGTTTTTGATTTTTGTTTTGAGTATTTTTTGTATGTTAAGTCATACTGCGAAGTATAAGCAGTATGACTTATGCCGTCAAGCGCTTTGTTGTTCAGCTTGAGCGGTTTTAAATTCTTCCATAAAGGTGAACGCTTCAGCGCGGATTCTGGGTCCGGCATACTGAGCACCAATATTATAGCCGTATAGCTGGTTAAGCTCTTCCGCTGACTTCGTCAGGATCTCCGGAATCGTCAGCTGTCCGCGCATAAGCCAAAAGCCATGCAAGGCAAAGTCTTTTACCTGGTTTATATCCGGACAAAACTGTGCGATATCACGAGCGGTCGGCGCCACCAATAACGGCACCGGGTACGGCGCGTCTTCCATAACGGCAAATATCCTGGACCGTGTCAGCTCGCCAATTTTCGAGATGTCTTCCAGCCCTTCCTTGCCCCGAACATAGACGTCACGCAGTGTATGGACCCCATATTGCCGCATTCTGTTCCCCGCCAGGTTAGTTGTTGGACCTTGCGGATGTTTAAACGGCTCAAACGCTTCTACGACTGGAGTTTCCAGCCAGGATTGTATATGCGGATCGTACAGCTCAAATTTTGGGCGCAATGGGTCACCCGTGCGCTGCGCCCGTTCTAATTGCGGATTGCTGAGGCCAATCGCGCCGAGAGTAGTAATATAGGCGCCCTCGTTCAGTAACTGGGCGTCGTGTATTAGGCGTTCGGCGGTCAGCATCCGCTGTTCAGGAGTAAGTTCAGGTTGTTTTTCGCTCATACTAAGATACATTATACCATACTTGTCAATAGTGCTTATGGTAACACTCACTGAAAAGAAAAAGACCATCCTATTCGGATGGTCTTTTTATAATTCGGCACCGTGCTATTTTCCCAGGCTTCGAAAGCCAAGTATTGTAACCGCTAGGAGGCTTAACTGCTGTGTTCGGAATGGGAACAGGTGTTTCCCTCTTGCTATGGGCACCGAACAGGTCTTCCTTTTCGTAAAAAGGAAACCTATCGATGTCCATATCGGTAATGGAATAAATAGTACGGATATGAGAGAAAGAAGTTTAGAGCATACAAACTATTACTAATACTTATGCTAAGCACCAATAACTAGTCAATGCACTCCTCTGAATTAATCGTCAACAAGGACGACCAATTCAGAGAACGTAAAAAGTCAATGCCTCTATTAGTACGCTTCGGCTACACATGTTGCCATGCTTCCACCTTGCGCCTATCAACCTGATCGTCTTTCAGGGAGGTCATAGGGAAATCTAATCTTGAGACTAGTTTCGCGCTTAATATGCTTTCAGCGCTTATCTATTCCGCACGATAGCTACTCAGCAATGCCCTTGGTAGAACAACTGATACACCAGCGGTGCGTCCGCCCCGGTCCTCTCGTACTAGGGGTAGACTCTCTCAAATTTCCTGACGTCCACAGCGGATATAAACCGAACTGTCTCACGACGTTCTGAACCCAGCTCACGTACCTCTTTAACCGGCGAACAGCCGGACCCTTGGGACCTGCTCCAGCCCCAGGATGAGATGAGCCGACATCGAGGTGCCAAACAGCGCCGTCTATGTGAACTATTGGGCGCTATAAGCCTGTTATCCCCGGGGTAACTTTTATCCGAAAGCGCTGTCGATACCACACTCTTGTACAAATGTACTGACAGCGGAAAACTTACTCCGACTTTCGTCCCTGCTCGGCTTGTAGGCCTCACAGTCAAGCTGGCTTATGCGTATGCACTATCGATACGATTTCCATCCGTACCTAGCCAACCTTTGAACGCCTCCGATACTCTTTAGGAGGCAACCGCCCCAGTTAAACTACCCACCAGACACGGTCCCCGAACCGGATAACGGTCCGAGTAAGAACAAGAAGTATACAAGGGTGGTATTTCACTGGTGACTCCACCTCAGCTAGCGCCGAGGCTTCAAAGTCTCCCACCTATGCTACACATGTATACCCCCAATTCAATGTCAAGCTGTAGTAAAGCTCCACGGGGTCTTTTCGTCCTGCTGCGGACAGACGGCATCTTTACCGTCAATGCACTTTCACCGAGCTCTTCGTTGAGACAGTACCCATATCATTACGCCATTCGTGCAGGTCAGAACTTACCTGACAAGGAATTTCGCTACCTTAGGACGGTTATAGTTACCGCCGCCGTTCACCGGGGCTTCAGTTCAAAGCGTAAACCTCTCCCCTTAACCTTCCGGCACCGGGCAGGCGTCAGCCCGTATACATCCACTTTCGTGTTAGCACAGACCTATGTTTTTGGTAAACAGTTGCATGGGCTCCTTAGCTGCGGCCCCCTCATCGTAACCACCACAAGGGCGAATACAATGGTTGGACTATAGCTTTCTTTCAAAGCCAGCTAACCTATTGCTAGATTAGCCCGATATGTCTCAATTATTTCTCGATAAGTTTTTTACGTAAAAGTTATTACTCTTCAAAACCTATGTTTTCTTGAAAGAAAACTAAGCAAATCTCATGTATCCACTGATGAACTATCATTGATGGACACGATGAGGGGGCAGGCCTTATTCCGAAGTTACGGCCGCTTGTTTGCCGAGTTCCTTAACGAAGAATCACTCGTACACCTTGGTCTACTCGACCTGAGCACCTGTGTCGGTTTGCGGTACGGATTGCATGAGCCACGCGTTAGATTGCTTTTCTAGTCAGTACTTTCATCAGAATTCCGCCAAAAAGGCAGTTTCATTCGTACCCATTTCTGATACTTAGACGGATATAACCATGAACCCGCTCTAACTAATATACCGCGCACATCTAACAAACTCATGCAAGTACGGGAATATTAACCCGTTGTCCATCGCCTACGCTACGCGCCTCGGCTTAGGACCGACTAACCCTGGGACGATTATCGTGGCCCAGGAAACCTTGCTCTTTCGGTGGGCAGGATTCTCACCTGCCTTATGGTTACTCATTCCAGCATTCTCACTTGATAACGCTCCACCAGACCTCACAGTCCGACTTCAATGCAATATCAACGCTCCTCTACCACGCAGAACAATAAATTGTTCCACATCCATATCTTCGGTGCTATGCTTGAGCCCCGTTACATTTTCCGCGCAAGATCTCTTGACTAGTGAGCTGTTACGCACTCTTTAAATGAATGGCTGCTTCTAAGCCAACATCCTAGTTGTTTAAGAAATCTCACCTCGTTTCCCACTTAGCATAGACTTAGGGACCTTAGATGATGGTCTGGGCTGTTTCCCTTTTGAGCGACGAGCTTAGCCCCGCCGTTCTAACTGCTGTAGTTCCGCATGTAGTATTCGTAGTTTATCAAGGGTGGGTAATCTTGCGACCCCCAGTCCAAAACAGAGCTCTACCCCTACATGTTACCGTACAACGCTAGCCCTAAAGCTATTTCGAGGAGAACCAGCTATCTCCAGGTTCGATTGGCATTTCACCGCTAACCACAGGTCATCCGGGTGTGTTGCAACGCACTACGGTTCGGTCCTCCACGTCGTTTTACCGACGCTTCAACCTGCCCATGGTTAGGTCACCTGGTTTCGGGTCTATTCATAGTAACTAATTCGGCCTATTCAGCCTCGCTTTCACTGCGCCTCCGTCAAATGACTTAAGCATGCTACTACAAATAACTCGCTGGATCGTTCTACAAAAAGCACCCCGTCACAAGATAAATCTTGCTCCGAGTCCTTGTACGCACACAATTTCAGGTTCTATTTCACTCCCCTTCCGGGGTTCTTTTAACCTTTCCCTCACGGTACTTGTTCACTATCGATCGTTAGATATATTTAGCCTTAGGAGGTGGACCTCCCAAATTCAGTCAGGGTTTCACGTGTCCCGACCTACTCAACAAACAAATGATAAAGTTTGCAACACTTGGCATACCAGGCTTTCACTGTCTATGGCGGAACTTTCCAGATCCTTCTGCTCGCATCGCAAATTTTTTACTTTATACAAACGGTGGTAGCGTTTGTCTGCCAATATTGAAACCCGAGTAAACTCGAGACTCAATACTGGTGATTTGTATGTTACAACCCCTTAATAATATTCGTCTACCAACTTATTTGCCGCGCCCCTATCCTTTCACTTAGACGAATCTAAGGTTCGGGATAAGTTTACAAACAAAAATCATTAAAGTTTGGGCTCTACCGGTTTCGCTCGCCACTACTTCCGGCATCGTTGTTTACTTTCTTTTCCTCGGGGTACTAAGATGTTTCAGTTCCCCCGGTTACCGCTCTCCAACCCTATATATTCAGGCCGGCGCCATATGACATTACTCATATGAGGTTTCCCCATTCGGAAATCTCCGGTTCATAGCTTAGTTAGCAGCTCCCCGGAGCTTATCGCAGCTCCTTACGTCCTTCATCGGTATCTAACGTCAAGGCATCCTTTGTGTGCGCTTGAGTAACTTTTTACGTAACATATATGTTCCGAAGAACACATATGCTTTGTGCAATTGACTAGTTATTGGTGATTATCATATGACCCGAAAAAAATCATAGATAGTATATCCCCAATAGCCGTATGTCTATTGTCTTTCTTATCTCTCATTGTCGAATTGTTAAATTGCAAAACTCAAAACATCGCACACGAATGTTTTAATGTTTGAGTTTACATTGGAAGCCTTCTGGACTATACCTTTGCCTCGTATCTAAACTCAAACCGACCAAACTATTGTAGCAATTCTTACAGGGGCGGTCAATACGCTGTTGCAGCTTTATTTGCTACATTTTATCCCTTCAAACAAGAGGTTACTACCAAGTTGCTAATAACATTGTCTTTCTCAGAGGGCTGAAGCTGAGTTAGAAACTTTCGCCTGAGCCATAAGTACTGATACCTATCATAGTCCTTTTTACAGAGACGGTCAAGCATATAATGATGTTAAACCGTCTACAGTTTGACTCCTCCAAAAGCTCACTTTTTCCAGACAAAGTATGGCTTATCCAAGTACAATGCTACCCTGGCTGGCTTTACGTCTGTTTTTATCAGGTGCGTATGCTGGTGGGCAGCTACTGAGCGGGTAACATTATCGACTGAGCGCATGTAGACGTTATACTCATGCTCATACTGAGCAATAAACTGCATAATGTCAGCCAACTCTTCTTTTGAAAGCTCCCTGAGGCCGCTGACGTGACGCTTTGGCACCACCATTAAGTGATCCACCACATCCCGATACTCCCATATATCGTATGGGTACTTGTTAAACAGCACCACTACGTGAGGAGTTTCGGCGATTATCCGGCGTTCTGCTTCCAGGTTACAAAATGGACAATCACGATCTTTCGGCTCTGACAAAAATTGCTTGATTGACGAACGATATCTAAACATTCACCCATTATAAATGAATTAAACAAAAACACATCCTGTTACGGATGTGTTTTAGATTCGACTTTGGTGGAGACACAGGGACTCGAACCCTGGACCCCCTGCTTGCAAAGCAGGTGCTCTAGCCAACTGAGCTATGTCCCCTTAATTTGGTGGGCGATGAGGGACTCGAACCTCCGACCTCGTCATTATCAGTGACGCGCTCTAACCAGCTGAGCTAATCGCCCTTACGATGTGCTAGCCTGCACATAAGTACCGATGTATTCTACCGAAAAACTACCGGTAAAACAAGTCCTTAACAGGCTTATATAACAAAAAACGCCTCTTTCGAGGCGCTTTTGTAAGTTCTTTGTAAAAAACTGAATAGTGCAAATCAAACGTCAAGTTCGTTAGGTTCAGATACTATTGTCTCGTCTCGCTTTCAGATAAACCGAAGTAAATCTGCAGCGAGCAAAATAAATGATCAGTACTGATGCATCATCTATCGAGATCGACCTAGCTCACGTATTACCCGAAGGCGTATACGCTGCTAGTGTTCTCCCTAGAAAGGAGGTAATCCATCCGCACCTTCCGGTACGGATACCTTGTTACGACTTAACCCCAATCATCTCCCCTACCTTAGGGCTAGACTAGCTAACACGTCAGGTATTGGCGACTTTCATGGTTTGACGGGCGGTGTGTACAAGACCCGGGAACGTATTCACGGTAGTGTGCTGACCTACCGTTACTAGCGATTCCAGCTTCATGCAGGCGAGTTTCAGCCTGCAATCCGAACTGAGACCGGCTTTGATGGGATTGGCTCCGTCTCGCGACTTGGCTGCCCTTTGTACCGGCCATTGTAGCGTGTTTGTAGCCCCAGGCGTAAGGGTAATACTGACCTGACATCATCCCCCCCTTCCTCCCTGTTGCCAGGGCAGTCTGAGTAGAAAAATACAACTACTCACAAGGGTTGCGCTCGTTGATGGACTTAACCAAACATCTCACGACACGAGCTGACGACGGCCATGCAACACCTGTCACTTGGTTCCCGAAGGCACACTCTGCTTTCACAGTGCTTCCAAGGATGTCAAGCCTGGGTAAGGTTCTTCGCTTACCATCGAATTAAACAACACGCTCCACCGCTTGTGCGGGTCCCCGTCAATTCCTTTATGTTTTAGTCTTGCGACCGTACTCCACAGGCGGGATGCTTAACGCGTTAGCTTCGCTACTACAGGGGTCGATACCTATAACAGCTAGCATCCATAGTTTACGGCGTGGACTACCGGGGTATCTAATCCCGTTTGCTCCCCACGCTTTCGTGCCTTAGTGTCAGGAATGAGCCAGTTATCTGCCTACGCCATCGGTGTTCCTCCCAATATCTACGGATTTCACTCCTACACTGGGAATTCCAATAACCTCTCTCATCCTCTAGCTTTGCAGTTTCCATAATGTGTATGGGGTTGAGCCCCACGCTTTCACTACAGACTTACAATGCCACCTACGCAACTCTTTACGCCCAGTAATTCCGGATAACGCTTGGATCCTCCGTATGACCGCGGCTGCTGGCACGGAGTTAGCCGATCCTTATTCATATGCTACCGTCATATTCGTCACATATAAAAGCAGTTTACAACCCAAGGGCCTTCATCCTGCACGCGGCGTTGCTCCATCAGGCTTTCGCCCATTGTGGAAAATTCCCTACTGCTGCCTCCCGTAGGAGTCTGGGCCGTGTCTCAGTCCCAGTCTGGCTGATCATCCTCTCAGACCAGCTAAAGATCGTCGCCTTGGTGAGCCATTACCTCACCAACAAGCTAATCTTACGCAGGCCGTTCCCAAAGCGCCGAAGCTTTAATCCGAAGATCACATGCGGTATTAGACACCATTTCTGGTGCTTATCCCTCACTTTGGGGTACGTTCCTACGCGTTACTCAGCCGTCCGCCGCTCGTCAGCACTCTCACACTTCGCTTAATAAACGCCGTTACACTTTCAGGCTAGCCGGCCTTTCCGTGTAATTTTGTCATCCATATCCAAAGACTGGAACTTAAGCAAACTGTGAGAGCCTGTTACCGCTCGACTTGCATGTATTAGGCACGCCGCCAGCGTTCATCCTGAGCCAGGATCAAACTCTCCAAAAAAGTAGAATTTGTCTTAACTTCAGTCGAAACTGACTTAATTTTTGATTTACCGTCTCTTGCGAAACAAGCAAACCGAAATTACATTTAAAACAATTCTATACATCCTTGCGGATATATATAGAACTGACGTTGATTTGCACTATTCAATTTTTAATGAACTTTAAAGAACATTTCCACCTACTCTACTTCAGCTGACACATCAATGGACATCGAAACTAGAAGCTAAAAATGATCTTAGTTCCTATCTTACGCAAAAAATTTCACTTGGTCAAGAGTAAATTGCACAATTATGATGTAATTCTCACCTCATACTATCCATGGTGATCATACTTGATTTATACACATTAATAGTATATCACTATAACGCCCACCTCCTTCCCGGATAAAGGTTGGTTCGATGATGCTCCTTTTCCGTATCTCCCTAGTGTCAAACGCGTCCGCGCTGATCATCAACACGGTCTCAACACTCAAGCACCTGCCTGCCTGGCTGTCGCTCAGAGGCATAGCGCTCGGAATGGCCGGCACCTGCATGTTGGCCTACGCCAAGCGTCAAAGGTCACCGGTAACCTCTACAGTGGAACGTTCCTGTTCTACGCAGGTACAGATGTATGGCGGTATTTTTATTGCATTTATACAATTCTTATGTTATAATTATATTATTAGTACACAAGGATTAGCAGTGCTTTATATTCATTCCGAAAACCATAATCAACAGAGCGGCATCGCACCTGAAACTATAGATTTGCAGCATGGCCTAGCGGTTGTGCAGAGGATTCTTGAACTCACTATTGCTAATGGCGAAAACTTTACCGAAAGAGTTGATCAATATAGCTATGAGCGTCATCTCGATAATGCCCGTGCAACCTTTTTAGAACGTCGTCCCGATACAGAGACCCAGATGGAGCAGCTGGTGCCAAACACGACAATCCTAGGGCGCTACCTGAAGTTACAGACTTCGCCGGTTGAAAGCACGGCAATAGCCCTTGGAGAAATGGGCCTGCTTCCAGCTACAGACTCTTCTCCATTAGCAAAGAAACTCGGCAATGGTGCCATTCAGCTTGGGGAAGTTAGTTTTGACGCTCTTGAAACTAATCAGCAAGTTGAAGAAACCTCGGCAGTTACACACTTCAATCTTCATTCTAACGGCTTAATCACAGTAAGCGGCGAGGTTACCACTGCCGTAGATATCGATATTCCAGAACTCGCCCATTGGAACAGCCTTGGCATGAATGAAATGGTGGATCTGCGCCCATCGGACACGGTAACTTTTGATTCTGAACCAGTTAGCCCTTATCAGGCAGAACAGCTGGCAAATTATGTTGCCAGCCGCACGCACCAAGAATATTAATCTTGGGCGATCGGTTCCCCGCCCGGTTCAAGCACTACCTCGTCCTCGTCTTCAGGCTCTTCGGCCTTATCGACCAGTGCTAATGACACAACCTCATCGCCGTCGCGGAGGCGCATAATGCGCACACCTTGGGTTGAACGGCCCAGAGCTGGAATATCTTTAATGCCCAAGCGAATGGTCTGGCCCTGCTGGGAAATGATGATCACTTCCTGACCGTCGTCGCTACTGGATTCAACCAGTGTCTTTACGCCTACCAGGTCGCCGGTCTTCGTATTAACCACGGCGCTGCGGATACCGACACCACCACGGGTGTGCGGTGTAAACTGGGCAACTTTGGTGCGCTTGCCGTAGCCGTACTTGGAAATTACGAAAATGCTGGAGTTAGCCTCAACAATGTCCATGCCGATAACCTTATCATCCTTACGGAGGCGAATACCACGGACGCCGCGTGAAACACGGCCCATTGGCCGGGCGTCTTTCTCATGGAAGCGGATGGCCTGGCCTTCGGCGGTTGAAATAACTACTTCGTTATCACCGTTGGTTGGGCGGATCCACTTTAATTCGTCGCCCTCATCGAGGTTGATGGCAATCAAACCGCTGGTCCGAACATTCTTGTACTGCTCAAACGGCGTCTTTTTTACGACACCCTTCACTGTACACATAATCAGGTTTTGGCAATCGACACCCTTAGAGACATTAATTACCGAGCTGACGGTTTCTTCCGGCTGCAGCTGCAGTAAGTTAACGATAGCTACTCCCTTGGCATTCAGGCCAACCGCTGGAACTTCATAGGTTTTAAGACGGAATACACGGCCCTTGTTCGTAAAGAACAGGAGGAAATCATGGGTTGAAGCGTTCACGACATGTTCGATGACGTCTTCTTCACGGGTAGCCATACCACGGCGGCCCTTGCCGCCACGTCCCTGGCGCTTATATTCAGCGATCTGACTCCGTTTAATGTAATTTGCTGATGTAAGAGTTACAACAACTTGTTCTTCGGCAATTAGATCTTCATCGTTCATGCGGTCCAGTTCGCTGTCGATAATGCGGGTACGGCGCTCATCGCCGTACTGCTTCTTCAGCTCTTTCATCTCATCTTTGATGATACCCAGGATGCGTTTTTCATCAGCCAGGATAGCTTCCAGTTCCTGGATAATCTTCATCAGCTCGGCCAGGCGGTCTTCGATCTTCTGGCGTTCCAGGCCGGTAAGCGTGCGCAGCTGCATCGCCAGGATGGCGTTAGTCTGCAAAATACTCAAGCCAAAGCGTTCAATCAGGTTGCGGCGGGCGGCATCAGTTGATTCACTGCCCCGGATAACGGCGATCACTTCATCGATGTGGTCAAGCGCGATCTTTAAGCCCTCTAAGATGTGGGCCTCGTCTTTGGCCTTGCGCAGTTCGTACTCGGTACGGCGGCGGACAACAATGCGGCGATGCTTAATGTGCTCATTAATAATGTCCTGCAGGCCCAGTACGCGTGGCTGGATACCGTCGATCAGGGCCATCATGTTAAAGTGGAACGATGTCTGTAACGGCGTCAGCTTATACAGCTGATTGAGTAATTTCTTAGGGAAAGCGTCTTTTTTGAGATCGATAACAATGCGCACATTCCCACGGGCTGATTCGTCACGGATATCAGAAATGCCGGTAACTTTTTTATCGCGCACCAGGTCGGCAATTTTGACTACCAGGCTTTCTTTATTCAAGGCATAAGGAATTTCCGTAATAATGATCTGATGACGGCCCCGGTTTGATTTGGCGCCTTCGACGATTTCAGCGATACCCCGGGTGACTACGCCACCACGGCCGGTCGCGTAGGCGGTGCGTAAGCTGTCCTTGCCGTAAACGATACCGCCGGTTGGGAAGTCCGGACCTTTAACGTACTCTAAAAGGTCGTCCAGCGTGGCGTCCGGGTGGTCAATCTGGTGTATGGTCGCGTCGACCAGCTCGGTTAAGTTGTGCGGCGGAATATTGGTCGCCATACCAACAGCAATACCAAGTTGTCCGTTGAGGAGTAAGCTTGGAATTTTAGCCGGCAATACTGATGGTTCCTGAGTGGTTCCATCGTAGTTGTCACGGAAGTCAACAGTTTCCTTGTCGATATCTGCCAACAGCTCGTCGGCCAGGCGCTGCATCTTAGCTTCAGTGTAACGCATAGCGGCGGGTGGATCGCCATCCATACTACCGAAGTTACCCTGTCCGTTAATAAGCATATAGCGCATACTCCACGGCTGAGCCATACGGACCATCGAGTCATAAATGGCGGCGTCACCGTGCGGGTGGTACTTACCCATCACTTCACCGACGACGTTAGCTGACTTACGGTGGCGAGAAGTGCTGCGCAGGCCGTTTTGGTTCATAGAGTATAAAATGCGGCGATGCACTGGTTTCATACCATCTCTGACGTCAGGAAGAGCACGTTCGACAATAACCGACATTGAGTAGCGTAAATAGCTGTCTTCCATGACGTCTTCGACCGTACGGCCTTCAACCTGGCGGGAGTGAGTGATATCAGTAATGATTTCAACCGCGCTCGAGGAGGGCTGGTTCTCTAAGCGGGGCGTCTCGATGTTTTCATCGGGATTCGGGGTTATTGGTGTATCGAGATTATCATCCATAATTGCTATCCTTAAATATCCAAGTCTTTAACGAATTTAGCGCGTGCCGTAATGAAGTTTTTGCGCAGTTCAACTTCGGTACCCATAAGTTTATTGAAGATGGCGTCAGCTTTTTCGGCGTCATCTACCTTCACCTGCACCAAAACACGCTTTTCGGGATTCATAGTGGTTTCAAACAGCTGCTCGGCATCCATCTCGCCCAGACCCTTATAGCGCTTCTGTTCGATATAACCGGCTTGCTTGTAGCGCTCTGCCCCGCCCTCGACCTTGAGGCCTTCTTTTTTACGGCGTTCGATTTCAGCATCCAGGACCACCTCCAGTTCGGCTTCATCGTAAACAAAAGTACTGCTTTTACGGCCGGGCTTTACCAGTTCGAACAGCGGCGGCTTGGCAAGGTATATATGTCCGCCGTCGATGACTGGCTTCATGTAACGGAAGAAGAACGTTAGGAGCAGTGTCGAAATGTGCGAGCCATCGACATCGGCATCGGTCATGATAATAATGCGGTGGTAGCGTAAACCGTCAAGGCTGAATGAATCCTCGATACCGACACCGAGCGCCTTGGTAATATTAAGGATTTCGTTGTTAGCCAGCATCTTGTCCAGGCGGGCGCGCTCCACGTTGAGCACTTTACCGCGCAGCGGCAGGATAGCCTGCGTCTTGCTGTCGCGACCAGTTTTAGCAGAACCACCGGCCGAGTCACCCTCTACCAGGTACAGTTCAGATGACGACGGGTCCTTACTGGAACAATCGGCCAGCTTACCGGGCATGCTGGCACCTTCCAGGACTCCCTTACGGATGATGTTTTCACGGGCGGCGCGGGCTGCCTTACGGGCGCGGGCGCTAAGCAGCGCCTTACCGATAATTTTCCGGGCAATCGCCGGATGCTCTTCCATGTAATAATTGAGGTTTTCGCTGAGCACCGTCTCCACGAAGCCGCGGACTTCCGGATTACCAAGCTTGTTCTTTGTCTGGCCTTCGAACTGCGGATCAGGCAGCTTAACAAGTATAACCGCCGTTAAACCTTCGCGGCAGTCTTCACCACTGAGGTTTTCTTCTTTTTCCTTCAACAGGCCCTGCTTGCGGGCATAGTCGTTGATAACGCGCGTTAAGGCACTGCGGAAACCGGTTAAATGCGTACCGCCGTCGGGGTTGAACACGTTGTTGGCAAATGTGCGGATTTGCTCGGTGTACGCATCGGTGTACTGCATGGCGATTTCAATTTGGACATCATGAACGGTCTTATCAACATAGAAGACATCATCATCGACGACTTCTTTGCCGATGTTCAAATGCTTAACGTAGCTCTGAATACCACCTTCGAAATAAAAACTATAGCTTAGCCCAGTCCGCTCGTCAGTCAGTGAAGTTTTGATACCTTTTGTGAGATAGGCCGCGTGACGCAGACGATCGAGTACCGCCTCGTAGTTCCAGCTATTCTTCTCCATTACGGAGAAATCCGGCCAGAATGTAATTTCCGTGCCAGTATAAGACTTGTCCACTTTGCCGACCACCTTAAGCGCTCCCTGCGGCACACCTTTAGCGTATTCCTGGCGGAATATTTTGCCCTCGCGGTATACCGATACGATCAGCTTGTCAGACAAAGCATTGACCACACTCGAACCAACGCCGTGCAGACCACCGGAAACCTTATAGCCGCCCTCGCCAAACTTACCGCCGGCGTGCAATACGGTCAGTACCGTCTCGACAGTACTCTTACCGGTTTTAGGGTGGACATCAGTAGGAATACCGCGACCATTGTCGAAGACACTAACGCCACCATCCTCTAATAAACGCACCGAAACCGAGTTAGCATAACCTGCCAAGGCTTCGTCGATACCGTTATCAACGATTTCCCAGATGAGGTGGTGCAGACCCTCGCTACCAGTTCCACCAATATACATGCCGGGGCGTTTTCGGACTGGTTCAAGACCTTCCAGTACCTGAATCTGCTGTGCCCCATATTTCTGTTCTGGGTTTTGTTTTGTAGCCACGTGTAATTACCCTCTTTTAGTCCATTGAATCATACAATAAATCGTTAGTAAGCTGGTGCGCCCATCCCGTTAGAACCTATTATACAGGAAGTTTGCAGCGTGCGCCAGCTGGTCAAATCGTGCGGTTTGCCTGAACAACGCTAAATATGATTCTATTATGATTATGTTGCCTTTTGCAAATTCCCTTCAGTAGCCACCGCACTATTGTATGCAAAATATTGTTGTATTTATTATAAAACTGTAGGCAAATAACAGATGATGGGCCGTACTGAGTAGCCATAGTACTCAATATTAGGATTGTGGGGCTGATGCCGCGTTGGGATCGGTCCGAGACTTAAGGTTACCCTCTTTGTCGATATAAATCGTGTCCTCTGGCGTTGAATCTTTGACGTTAGCCCGCGGCTGTGGCAGGACGATGCCATCCTCCATGATAAGATTCTGGTCTATGACAAGCTCTTCGGACACCGTCGGAGCCGGTACGACCGGTATGTTTTCAGTCACCTGCGGAGTCACTGCTAATGGCATGGGCGCTGCCGAGGCGGCTGCCGGAACTGGCGATGGAGATTGTGCGACGTGGCCTATAGGCGGGTGGACCGATGTCGCGGGCACGGTTACGGTTACCGGTGGTGTGGGCCGGTGGATTGGTTCAGGCGTGGCCGGATGCCACACCGGCTGCTGATAAGCGTGCGGTGACTGAGATTGCAGCGCCGTTTGCGGCGCGGTTGCCGGGCGGGCGGACGGAGCTGTCGGCATCTGCTGCCGTTTAGCAAGCCAGTCGTCCAGGAATGAACCACCCGCCGCAGGCGCCCCGCCTGCCGGGCGCTGAGCGGCGGCAGGCTGACCGAACTGTCCTGCCGGGCGGCCAAAGCCACCGGCAGCACCAGGTGCCACCGGTGAAGTTGCCGTGCCGTTACCAAAAGCTGGAGTCGCTGGCCGGGATTCTTCTTTCGTAGCCAGGCGCGCGAATACCTCTTTTTCAACGGCGGCCCGCGGCTTGCCGTACTTAGCGGCCGAAAGCTGCTTCAAGGCATTGAATAACTGGGAGTTAGGGTTGCCGAGCGGCGGTAGGGTTGCCATAGAGAACGGATTGGTCGGCACTCCGCCCACAAGCGTACGGACAATGGCATTATGGTTTGGTATGCGCAGCAGGTCATCGGAGTCGAATGTTGGCTGGAAATACTTGGTAATAGCCTCGACGTCGTTCTGGCCGATACGGAAGGACACTATGGTACCCATGTTACCGAACACGGCGTCACGGATTTCTTCGGTCAGCTGGGTAGTAAACTGGTTAGCCACAATCAGATTCAGGTGATACTTACGAGCTTCGGACATGATGGTCGCGAACGAATCGGTGGAAAAGTTCTGGAACTCATCGACGTACAAGGCAAAATCCTTACGCTCGCTCTCGGGGATGCTGGCACGGCTCATAGCAGCCGCCTGGAACTTCATAACGAAGATCATGCCCAGTAGTTTGCTGTTAAGATCCCCTACCCGGCCCTTGGAAAGGTTTACCAGCAGAATCTTCTTATTGTCCATCACATCGCGCAGGTCAAACGAGCTTTTGGTCTGGCCGATAATATTACGCATCATCTCATTGCTCAGGAAAGCGCCGAACTTTGATACGAACCAACTGACTACCTCACCGAAGTCGTTACTGCGCTGGGACTGCGGCATTTCCTTCGTCCAGAACTCTATAACATTCTGGTCGGTCACATACTGCAGTTTCTGCTTAACGTACTGCGGATCGCGGAACAGCTTAGGGATATCTATGAATGTTCCACCCGCCGGATCAGCCATGACCGTAAGCGCAGCCATGCGGAATAAATGCTCATAACGCGGCCCCATGATGCCTTGATGCTGCGGATCGTACAGCTTATAGAGCATGTTGAGGGTTTCCTGAATCAGGAAGTCTTTCTGATCGGGATTATTAAACTCGAACAGGTTGAGGCCCATTGGATATTCCAGGTCGGCAGGACTGAAATAAATGACGTCCTCGGTGCGCTCTTTTGGTACCATAGAGAGGATTTTTTCGGCCGTATCACCGTGCGGGTCAATAAAGGCGAAGCCATCGCCGTTCAGCATATCCTGCAACGCCAAGTTTTCGAGAAATGTTGATTTACCGGTACCGGTCTGACCGACGGCATACATATGCCGTTGCCGGTCGCCGAGAGCTAGACGCACCGGCTTTTTGACATTACGGAAGACGTTATAACCCAGCAGCAGCCCTTCGTCCGGCATGTTGCGCGGACCGTCCACCTGCTTGGACATTTGGCGGGTCAGCTGTGAAGTCGGCGCGTTCTGGCCATCAGGAAAGTGGAACAACGTAGCCAGCTCAACGGCATTCAAAATATTCTTATTCTTCTTTTGCGGGAAGAAACGCATGATGTAGCCGGTGACGAAACTTTCCATGTCTTTGGCCGGCGTGTACTTGAAGCCATTTTTGCCGGGCGCGTCATACAGGGAGAATGTGGCGACAACGTTATTAAGGATCGCCTGGGCGCGCTGTGACACATTGGAAGAAGCCACGACCCGTATCATCACCTCATAACCGGGATGCCTGGTCTTATCGTCAATAGAATCGAGCACCTGCTGTTCCAGGGCTGACAATTCCTTGGGCTTCTCTTCGCCCTTCCCACTATTATCGTCAGGAGGCTTAACAAAAGCAGTCATGAACTGCTTGAAGCCGTTACTGACCGCTTCAGCACCCTTGCTTCCCTCTTTACCCTTACGCTTTTTACTGGCAAGACCAGTGGCAGTTTTGCGCCAGCCCGGGTCGGCCGGACGCATAAGTATCTGAATACCGGCGCCGTCTTCCTTTTCAAGCGTCGACAAAGCATTTAACAACGAAACCATGGCGTCACGCTTCAGGTCCTGATACGTCGCGATGGGATAGGCGAAAGAGCTCTTTAAATTAAGCTCGCCGCCGACCGTGCTGATAACCTTGCCGACCGGACTAAAAATATTGTGTTCAGCTACTTCTTCGAGCCGGGCCGCCGGATAGGCGCTGGTGACCGCCTGCTTAACAACATCGACTAAAGCCACCGGAACCGCGGCATAGTAATATACAAAACCGTGAGTGCCGATAATCTCAAAGGCAAAATGGCGCTGGCCGTAGAACTTAGCCTTAAAACCCTTCTGCAGCGTGCTGGCAATAATGTTGTAAATAATTTGTGCTTTGCTGATTGTTTCATCTGTTAAATCGCGTTGGTCGCGGCCACCGCCCTGCAAGTCCTCACTTGGAGGCGGCAGGTTAATAAGCAGCGGTACCATCTTCAGGCCGCGTTCATAATTCTTCTGTTCACGCATGCTGCGGCGGGAACGCAAGAAGACTACCGGCGCTGCCACGCTGCCGATAACGATAATTATAATAAGTATAGTGAATAAGGCGGTCATAGTCGTTTACTCGTCCACCGACCCGATAATTTTGTTGTAGCGCTTTTTCATATAATCAGCCTTAAGGGCATGGAGCGCCTTGGTCTGTTCGTGCGGGTCGTTCCGGGTCTGCTCCACTATATGCTTGGCTTTCATAACCCATTCTTTTTCGATCAGGTCACCGTCATCGGCGGCGGCCGGTGCCGGAGGTACCGGCGCCTGTTTCACTACGCCGGGTTGGGGGCCAGCCGCTGGTTGCAGCGGTAACGTAACCGACAACACGGACGGAGAACCACCAGGTATCACTGGAGGCGCGATGGCTGGCGCCGGCGCGGTTTCAGGGGATGACACCGGTAATTCACCTAACTCAGGAGCCACCGGGCCATGTACGGTATTGTTATGATTTTGATCCATTTCCATCTACGCTTTTCTATCTATAGATTATACAACTATAATCAAATTATCCGCAGCGTTTACATTTTTCCGCCATCATTCCCCCCGAGGTACAGACGCGTAACGTAAAAGTACCCTGCCAGGAATAATATTATGAGCGTGATGACATCGCGCGGCGTCAGCTGGCCGATAGACTGTAACGCCAATAACATAACCGGTAGCAGCGACAGCGAAACCACCAGGCCGTTGTATGGCACCGGCCTGAGCCTCCGGTCTAGTTTCAGCACCCGGGCCGTAAGCCGGACCCCGCAGTAAGAGATAACCAATAGAAGGATGAAGGCCGCTACGAGCACTATTGGTGCCGAGTTGCGCGGATTCATAGCCGAAAAAAACAGCGTGGCTGCTACTACGGCCGTGACGAGCACGGCTAATTCCGGATACCGTTTCATGTAGCGTTTTATCATACTGTACTAAGTATAAGCTTTTATAGGTCTATAACGGTACTAAAAAGCCGCGAATTGCTTCGCGGCTTTTTACGGTTAATTATTTGTAAGACAACGCCCCTGTATCAGGGCAAAAATTCAAAGGGCGACCAAGGCGATAAATCCGCTCATACAAATATAAACTATTGTAGCGCTTATCGCCTATGGTCTGACTGACCGCTCCGTGTGCCGGTAAGGCATTTGGAGCGTTAGCGGCATCTTGGCTATGTACTATAAGGAGCCTAGGGATTCCTTATGAACCGGAAAAACGTGTAAGCAGTATTCTTCTCTGGTTTACATAGTCTAAATTTGAAAAGATTTCATTTTTAGCGATGCCGGTGATGTGTTCTGTAAGTTGTTAAAGAATTCTTTTTTGTTTTTGTAACTTACTCTTTCATCCTACTACGAATTAGGCGAAATGTCAATAGGCTTATGCTTGAAAAGTAGTCTATAGCTGAATACTTAAGTGAGTGAGAATTCTTATAGTTTGCAGTTTGCTATACGCGTATTGTCGGTATGTGGATATCCAACAAAACCAATACCCGGCAGACAAAAGTTAGCCTGTTTTATGCGTCAGCACGCGCGCAGTCGTGTGCTCTTTAACAATTAATTTTCTAGTTATACACAGGATTCTGGCAAATTGAGACAAAATGCTTAAGTTTCCTGTTGACACTATAAACAGTAATTTATAAGATAGGCGTAGCACTGAATAAAAAAAGTGCTCAAAAATAAAAAACGAAAACTACAAAAGGGACAACAGCTACTCGCAGGTTGTTGTCCCACCAACAAACAGTTTTCAAACAAAATAGACAAAACCAAAACTACAAGACCCGCTCCGAGACTGGCGGGTCTTTTTCTTTGCCTCAGTAACCGAAAAATTACTTATTTATGAACACAATCGCCTCATGCTTGCATGGCTGGCTCAGCCGCCTACAATGAGCCTCATGAGCAGCCGGGTACAAAGTTTGATTAGTAATGGCAGCGGCGGCATAGTCGTCGATATTGAATGTAGTTTGTCCAACAACTTACCCAACATCGTCATAGTCGGCTATGGCAACCGCGCCATTGAAGAAGCCAAAGAACGTGTGCGTGGCGCTTTTGCCAGTAGCGGCCTTCGTTTGCCACGTAAACGTATCACCATTAATCTCGCCCCCGCCGACGTACCGAAAGACAGCAGCAGCTTTGATGTCGGCGTAGCGGCCGCCATCATACTGGCGGGCGGACCCTCAGCACGTGGACTCGCTTCTCATGAAGCGGTTATGGGAGAACTGGGTCTTGATGGCTCAGTCAGGCCGGTCAGGGGTATCATCGGAAAGATACAGGCAGGCCGCGCCCACGGTATCACTACTTTTTATATCCCGGCGGCTAACGTCAGCCAGGCTCAGCTCGTACCGGGCGTAGCTCTCGTACCCCTTAACAGCCTCGTCGAACTGGCCGCCCATTTAAGCGGCGGCGGCAATCTGCCTTCTGTGATTACCGACCCCTCGGCGGTTACCACTCGAAAGCGGACAGACTTAGACGGTTGCCTCAATGAAATTACCGGACAAGCCCTGGCGAAGCGGGCACTAGAAATAGCCGCCGCTGGCGGCCATAACATATTACTCAACGGCCCGCCGGGAACCGGTAAGAGCATGCTGGCCCGCGCCCTCCCCTCCCTGTTACCACCGTTGACGTCCGAAGAAATGCTTGAAGTTACGCAGTTACACAGTCTGGCCGGGCAGTCGTATCAGCAAGTTGTAACCGCTCCGCCATTCCGCGCGCCGCATCACAGCGCCAGCACTGCTGCCATAATCGGGGGCGGTACGAGTCTACGACCTGGCGAAATCAGTTTAGCGCATCGGGGCGTGCTGTTTTTCGATGAATTTCCCGAGTTCAACAGGCCAACGCTCGAAGCACTGCGTCAACCCTTGGAGGATCAGGCCATTTCCTTGTCGCGGGCCCGGGACAGCGTCCGATTTCCGGCCAGTTTTATATTACTCGCGACAGCTAACCCCTGCCCCTGTGGCTACTACGGTACAGGAAAGCCGTGCGACTGCCCGCCGCACGCTATTCGGCGTTACAGAGCTAAACTTTCCGGACCGATTATCGACCGCATAGACCTCTTCTGTGACGTCCATGAAGTCGATCACGGCTCACTACTCGAAAACGCTTATGATAAAGCCTCAGACGGGCCCGTACGGGCCCGTGTTGTCGCCGCCAGGGATCTACAGGCCCAGCGCTACGGCAGTGCGGGCGCTCAAACGCTACTCAATGCCACGGTAAGCAACCGTGATATCCGGATGTACGCCCAGGTAGACGAGGCCGCCAAGCAGTTGCTTAATAGCGCTGCCGGCAGTTTGAATATTTCAGCGCGGGCCTACATGCGCACCGTCAAAGTTGCCCGCACCATAGCCGATCTGGCCGGTAGTAGGGCCATTGAACCCCGCCATGTTAGCGAAGCGCTGCAATACCGGTCACGTTCCTCCCCGGCCACGGGGCAGCTGACTTGACCGTTGACCCCTGTAGCCATATCTGTTACAATAAATTGCATTCATTAACACCTTAAAGGAGATGATTTTATCAGCAAAACAACCCGCCTGAACGGTGAGATTCGGGCACCTCGTATGCGTGTGATAGACGAAGACGGCTCACAGCTTGGCATCCTATCGAAAAGCGAAGCCCTACGAATGGCAGAAGACCAGGGACTGGATTTAGTGGAGATATCCCCTGACGCAGATCCACCGGTCGCTAAAATCGTGGATTGGGGCAAGTTCAACTACCAGCGTACCAAGCAGGCTCAGAAGAACAAGAAAAGCGCCAAGACCCTCGAAATGAAGCAAATGCGTTTCGGTCTCAAAATCAGCGACCACGACCTCGGAGTTAAGATGGGTAAAGTGCGCGGCTTTCTCGAAGCCGGTCACAAGGTAAAGATTACCGCCTTCTTCCGCGGACGCGAGCTCGCCCACAAGGATTTAGGGTTCAAAATTGCTGAAAAAGTCATTGCTAACTTCGGTGACATGGTCGTTGTCGACCAGGCACCACAGTTAGCCGGCAAGCAGCTGAGTTTCGTAGTCAGGATCAATCCTTCCTACAAGCCGGCAGCTAAAGAGACCTCGAAGGCGGACGAATCGGCCAATATCGCTCATAGCGTATAGGCCAGCATTATTAACCAGAACGGAAGGTACGGCACTTAACCCACCGTTTCTACAAAGGAGAATTAATCATGCCAAAGTTGAAGACCCACAGCGGCACCAAGGATCGGGTTAAAATCTCGAAAAACGGCAAAGTCCGTGTTGGTAGCCCTAACCGCAACCACTTTATGTCAAAGAAGAGTGGCGCTCGTAAGCGTAAACTCGCCGGTTTACACACCCTTCTCGGGGCTAACCGTAAAATTCTTAAGCAGAAGTTGGGAGCTAAATAATGCGCGTCAAACGAGGTGTTGCTAGCCACGCTAAGCACAATAAAATCCGCCAGGCTACTAAGGGTTTCACCCATTCTAACCGCGTATCAGTTAAGCGCGGCAAGCAGGCTGTCACTAAAAGCCTGCAGTTCGCCTACCGCGACCGCCGTAACAAGAAGCGTACTTTCCGCGCACTGTGGAATGCCCGCATCAACGCGGCTGCCCGCTTGAACGGCACAACCTACAGCGTTCTGATAAATAACTTGAAGACCGCTGGCATCACTTTGGACCGTAAAGTGTTGGCTGAGATGGCCGTAAACGAGCCTGAAGCCTTCGCAAACGTTGTCAAAGCTGCTACTAAATAGGTATTTCCTCCCTGTTATATACAGGTTGAACAAAAAAATAACCTCCAACGAATGTTGGAGGTTATTTTTTATAAAACCATGCCCTTTTAATCGTTTAAGTGCATACCCAGCATGGCTTGGTTACCCATTTGCTCCCTAATATAAGCCATCTGTGTTCCAGAAAACCCGTCATAAGCTTCAATAATTCCACCCTGTACGTCATACGATCCTACCAATGCGCTCGTGGTGCGATACATAGCTCCGCTAAGCGGATTAATCTTACTGAGAGCCAGTTCATAATGTAACGAGTGGCTGCTTTCAGGCTGCCCCAATAAAACGACAGCTAACGGCAAAGGGCGGTCTAATTCAGCAAGAAATTCTTGGCGTTCCTGTTTGTCTTCAAAATCTTCAGGGAACAGCTCCATAAGACTTATATTTTTCGCTCTCCAGCTATCAATAATGCCTAATTGCTCTTGTGATCGGTGGGCCTCTAAAAAGAATCGTATCGTCTTATCCGAACCCCAAAGAACAGGCGTAACTTCAGGATGATAGTAACGAGGATTTTCCATATATGTAGGTATTTATATCATTTTTCATTACTAAAAGCAAAAACCTTTGCATTGCAAAGGTTTTGACTGGCCAGATTATCTATAAGCCGGGTTTTGTCGCCTGCCCGATATCATGCGCTCAGCCAGCAAGCTGACATGGACGAACGATCATTTGCAGGCGTCTGATCATCTCTCTAGGCCTGTGGTTGCCCGCAGGCTCAAGCGGTTCTTGTGATGAACACTTGCCGGGAAGCTTCAAGCTTTAGACTTGTAAGCGTCCATCTCCTTGCAGCAGGCAGGGTTTACCATCTTCCGTAGTCACCTACGGCCAATGCGGGCTCTTACCCCGCTCGTTTCACCTTTGCCGCGCCAGCAGCCGAAGCAAATAACGCGGTAGTTTCGTTTCTGTGGCACTTTCCCTAGGGTCACCCCCGGTCGCCGTTAGCGACTGCCATTCCCTGTACTGCCCGGACTTTCCTCTTCGCCTTACCAAAAAGTAATTTGAAGCGATCAGCCGATAATCTGGCCACCTCCAGTATACCATTACCTAACCAGCAATGTGACCCGGCCGTTCTATCTTGAGCGCTTCATCGAGCGTACGGTTAACGGCGGCGTCCGCCAGGCGGTTCATCTCCCGGGGCACATGAGTTACCGTACAGGCACTGAACTGACCCATCAGCGCCTTAACCGCTTCATGTACCGGCCACAGATCACGGTTACGGACCTTAAAAATCCCTTTCAGCTGGTTGACGACCAGCATACTGTCCATGTGGACATCGAGTTCCCGGGCACCCATACGGACCGCTTCCTCGAGCGCGTATTTGAGTGCCAGGTACTCCGCTTGATTGTTTGTTGTAATACCAATATAGATGCCCTTATCAACCAGTACCGTCTCCGTAACGGGATCGATGACAACAAAACCGCTGGCCGAAGGTCCTGGATTGCCCCGGGAACCACCATCAGCGAAAATAGACAATTTTTGAACATTTTTTGTTGTTGAAAGTACATCTATATTTGTAATATCAGATGAAAAATCGAAATAAATAAACTTAACTGATGTTGATAAAGATACATCATTATCATAATACTCCCGAAACTCCGTAAGCATATCTTGCGGCACATAATGGCCCTCCGGGCTTTCTATGCCAATTTCCACAACATCACTCAGATGTTTTTCCAGGATCCGGGTGAGACGCGCCGTACCGATCACCCGCCACGTTTCCGGGCGCTGAGGATCGGTTTTATCGATCACCAGGACCGCGTCATTAACCGATAAGTTCTTATCATCGCGTATCCGCATAGTCGAAGTCTTTTCACCACGCTGGACGGCCTGGGCCAGCTCATGGTCGAACTTGAGTGATTTCATAGGTCTATTGTCTCATTTTTTAGCCAAGTACGGTATACTATGTCTGTTCTTGACCGGGGTGTAGCGCAGTTGGTAGCGCGTACGGCTGGGGGCCGTGAGGTCGCAGGTTCAAGTCCTGTCACCCCGACCATATCTGAGAAATAAAAAACCCGAGTCTGACATATAGTCGGCTCGGGTTTTTTAGTGGTTAGGCTGCTGACGTGATTAACCTGAGCAAAGTCCAGGTGGGTACTCGCACTAACTGGCTCATATTATGTGGCCAGAAAGAATATAAAGTTCCCTAATGATTAGTATTCAGATAATCATTAGTCAGCTGAAGCGCCATTGCTGGCGGCTTCACGCCTAACCATTTCTTAGTATACCCGCATGCTGGCCCGGCGTCAGGCCCTGATATTTACAACAGGAACTGCAACACGGCGTCGTTGAGGTTGGCAATAACGGAGCCAAGACCCGTGAACAGCACCAGGCCGAAGATAATAAACAGGCCATACGGCTCAATACTGCGCATAAAGTCCTGTACCGGCTCAGGGGCGAAAGCATATAGCACGCGCGACCCGTCGAGCGGTGGTATCGGCAGGATGTTAAACACGAAGAGCGCCACGTTGAGCGTGATGAACGTACTGAAGACGTCGACCAGGCTGTCGCTGACACCAACAGTACGGGCTATCACGGCACCAATCAGAGCCAATATCAGATTCGACAGCGGCCCGGCGGCGGCAATGAGCGCGGCACCCAATTCATCCCATTTGACCCGGTCGGGGCTGAATGGTACCGGCTTAGCAGCCAGGATTGGCGCGCTAAACAGGAAGAGTGTGATGGCCGGCAATAGAATGGTCATAAAGGGATCGATGTGCCGCAGCGGATTGAGACTCACCCGTCCCTCGTCGGCGGCAGTCGTATCGCCCAGTTTAAGACCAACGTAAGCGTGCATGGCTTCGTGAATGGTCATAGACACCAGCAACACGCCGATAACGATCAAAATGCTGGTTAAGGAAAGGTTTCCGGTCATTAGTAGCAATTATACCGTATCACGGACGCGTCCCGTAACAGATTGACTTGGGCGGCATTTATCTGTACAATAAAGCCCTGACGTATTATTAACCAAGCGACGTAATAAGAGAGTAATCAGGACAAAAGATATGAACATATGCGAACTTACCGGCAAAGGGAAGCAGTACGGCAACAACGTTAGCTTCTCTCAGCGCCATACCAAGAAGGTTTGGAAGCCTAACCTGCAGACCAAGACTATCGTGGTTGACGGTAAAAAAGTCACCATGAAAATCAGTACCCAGGCCCTGCGCACCCTGAAGAAAAAGGGCATCATCACTACCGCAGGCGCAAAATAAGCTGCCTGCCCACTTAAAAAACTCTTAAAAAACCACTGGATTTCTCCGGTGGTTTTTTAAGAGTTTTTATTGCCACTCCCTCCGTGGAGCGGACCGTCGCTAGGACTTTTCAACAACGATAAGCTGGGTCACATCAGATAATTCCAATGCCTTAGCCCTCAGTTTAGACGTGGTCTCTTTGGGTTCCATAGACATTTCATGCAGCGCGTGGGCCAAGTCCTGCTGAGGCATAGGATATGTAATACCATTCGTGTCGTAGTGCGAAGGAATGACGATCTTCGGCTCGACTTTCTTAATAATTTTAAGCGCGCCAATCGGATCAAGCGTATAGCCATTGCCCCCGACCGGTACCAACATGATGTCCACGATGCCAATAGCCTCCAGCTGTTCGTCGCTCAGTTCAGGATAAATGTGACCCGGAATAAATATATTGAGTTCGCGAGTTAGCACCTTATACATAGTCGCGTTATGAGTTCCCGCCTCTTCCATGTGACCACGGGCAGCAATGCCATAGATAGACACGTCAGACACCTCATACTCGCCAGGGCCGTCGACCGTAATCTTGGTTTCGACCGGAGGATTGCCATGAGCTCCGGTAAACAATAAAATATCACCGGGCTTGGTAACAGACTTAGCTCCCAGATCGCTCAGGTTGTCATCAACAACGACCCGTACTCCGCGGGTAGCGAAGCTAAAACAGTTAGCACCATAAAATTGTATATCCATATCTATCTCTCCTTAAGATTCAGTAGCAGTCGTTTGCTGTAAAATGTTGCGCTTATCAATCAGAACCTGTTTTTTGGCGGCCAGTAAGTTGGCGACAAAACGATCGTTAATTTCCCGCCGATAGGTAAAGTCATCGACGCTCATAACCGCGTAGCGCAACTCCTTGCCTTCTTTCATTTCCAGATCGGTCATAAACTTATTAAGGCGTGCCTGGTTCATATCGCCAACCAGGAAAACATCGACACCAGTACTCTCGTCACGGGTCAGCTGTCCGGTGTAGACCGCCAGCTCGACATTGCCGATGGATTTGATATCGGTCTCGCCCGCCTCGGTGCCGGGCGTAGCGGTGCTGCCGGCCGGAGCAAGGCCGCCGCCGAATATCTGCGAGAGCGGCTCGTGATACTCGAATTTCTGATTTACCTCATAGTACAAACGGTTATTGGTAGTGTCCGACACGATGATACCGATGCTCAGCAAATTAGACAGTTCGCGGCGTACGGAATTAATTTGCTCATCAATCTTGCGGGTAATTTCGCGGACATAAAACGAGCGGTTAGGATTACTGTAGAACAACTGCAGTAGCTTTACCCTCGTCTTCGATCCAAACAGTTGTTCAATCATATTTCTATTGTAGCAGACTTAACCGGAACACAAGCTTTATTTGTTCGATTTAGTTGTAACTAAATCTACAATGGTCTCTATTTTACTACTGTTGCTAATCCAGTGAACACTATTATTTCGTTTGAACCAGGTACGTTGGCGCTTCGCCAGATTCCGGGTGTTTTTAGCGATACTCCGTGTAACTTCCGCCAGCTGAGAAGTTCCTAAAAAGTAGTCCTGCCACTCGCGGTAACCTATCGATCCCATGCCGGGCGCGTCCCAGCCATAGGTATGCTGAAGTTCTCGAACTTCCATTTCCAGCCCTTGGCCAATCATCGCCTCCATCCGGCCGGTAATCCGCTGGTTTAGTTCGGCGCGGTCTGCGTCCACTCCTATAATTACCGTTCCCGGCGTTAGCTCGCCACGACTGGCCACCTGACCGTCCGTTTCAATAGCCCGCGTCAGGTGCCGGGGGTTGCGGCTATTTTTAGGCAGAGCTATACCCTTTCGTACGATTTCAGCCTGCAGTTCTTCGACCGACATGCCCTGGAGTCGTTGCCGCTCCTCAGGGCGAGCCGGTTGCCGGAACTGGAAATCATATAGGAGCGCGTCTACGTACAATCCGGTGCCCCCAACGACAATCGGCAGTTTACCCCGCCGGGAAATATCCTCAACTGCGGCCCCGGCGTGCCTTTTAAAATCCGCAGCCGAAAAAGACTGCTCAGGAGTGACCAGATCGAGACAGTAATGCGGTACTCTGGCCCGCTCACCGGCTGTGGGCTTGGCAGTTCCAATGTCCATAGCCTTATATACGGTACGTGAATCAGCGCATACTATCTCGCCGTCTAAACGCTCAGCCAGCGCCATAGCCAACGCTGATTTACCGGAAGCCGTCTCTCCGACGATAGCCACAAGGGGGACATTCATTGTTCCGGCCACCACAGTAATTCCGCCACCGGTACATAAAAGGCATCACTTACCGCGACGCCCTCTGCACTTAAGGCTGCGGCATGTTCGGCCCTGCCGCCTGGGTAGCCGCCCGCCAAACCGCCTTTTTTGTTCACTACGCGCTGCCATGGCAAATCCGGATCACCAAAATGGGCGATACCGCCGACGATACGGGCGGCGTGGGCACTACCGGCTAACGCCGCGATCTGGCCGTAGGTCATTACCTTACCGGGTGGAATCTGGCGGATAATGTGCTCAACGCGCTCGCGGAAGCCAGGCTCAACCTCGTCGTTCGGCAAAATAGCGCTCCACAGCTTGCCAATCCGCCACTTGGGTGACATTTTCAGGAAGCTTACTTGCCGTCTGATTCCATTTGTATTCACCAAACAGCAGGGCTTGAATGCCAGCTTCGGCGGACGCCAAACAGTGTTTTAATTGATCATCTATTAAGTAGTCAGCGCCCAGTTCTTTACATATGGTTGCTTTAGTCATATGTATGCCGAAGCTGTTATCGAAAAAGCCGGCGAAATGGATAGCGGAAAAAATACCGCTGTAGTGCGTCTCAAGCCAGGCTTTCGTCTCCTCGGATACTACTGAACGCCGGGAAGTCACCACGACTAACTTGTAGCGCGTGCTTAATTCCTCAAGAATCGGCTTAGCATCTGTCTTATGTACATACTTACCTATACTGCCCGAGGCATGAAACTCCGCTGACCGGCGCTCAACTTCTTCGTCATCAATATTCCACATCTCACCCCAGTGCTCGACGTAATCATCAACAGTAAGGTTGGTATTCCACCGCTGGTTACTGAAGTCAGTAAAACCCTGAGCGTTATCAGCCAAAACATCATCAATATCGATTGCTATAGTTTGTTTCATCGTTTAGCTCAGCGTTCGTAAAAACTCAGTGAGTTGATTAAGCGCTACTTTTTGCTCACCATCTTGCGTACGGACGCTGACTTCCTCGGCTTCAATATCTTTTGGACCGACTATCAGCTGCACCGGAATTTTCATCTTCGTAGCTTCGCGGATCTTCTTACCAAGGCTCTCGCTGCGGCCGTCGACGCTATAGCGCAGCTCATTGTACTTAACCGGTTCCATAAGAAGTGTTTTGTCGAGTACTGATGTAATCTGATCTACATATTCCTGGACGCTGTCATTGATCGTCAGGATCCGGATCTGTTCCGGGGCCAGCCAGAATGGGAACCAGCCGGCAGTGTGCTCGATATAAACACTTAAGAAACGCTCGATAGATCCCAGCAAAGCGCAGTGGATCATAACCGGCCGTTGTTCCTGGCCTTCACTGTCAGTATAGGCAAGCTTAAAGCGTTCCGGTTGCACGAAATCGAGCTGCACGGTAGCAACTTGATGTTCCCGGCCAAGCGCGTCAGACGCCATAAAGTCGATTTTAGGACCGTAAAAGGCGGCTTCGCCGGCGGCTTCGAAGTAATTCAAGCTGTTCGCTTCGGCCAAATCACGGATCGTTTGCTGCGCCTGCTCCCATGCCGCCGGATCACCAAAATATTTATCGGATTCATCCCGAAAACTCAGCCGGGCCCGCAGTGCCATACCAAGCTGCTGATCGTACATGGCGTGAACATTTCCAATTAATTGGCCGACGACCTGTTCGATCTGGTCAGGCCGGACGTACGCATGGCTATCATCCTGAGTAATGGAGCGTACCCGGCTAAGGCCGCCCAGTTCGCCGGTTTTTTCATCCCGGTATACAGTGGTGGTTTCAAAATACTTAATCGGCAGGTCTTTGTAGCTGCGTGGATTGGAAGCGTACACCTGATTATGATGCGGGCAGTTCATAGGCTTCAGCGCGAAATTATCCGAAGTCTCCTGGCTCTCGACTAAAAACAGTTCATCACCGAATTTATCCCAGTGGCCTGATACTTTATACAAATCTGTTTTAGTTATATGCGGAATCGATACCCGCTCAAAGCCGCTTTGCCGGCGCAGCTGTTCGGCAAAGTTTGTCAGTTTTTCACGCAGTACCGTTCCACGTGGGGTAAACAACGGCAAGCCCGCGCCTACCAGCTCGGAGAATGTGAACAGGTCTAATTCTTTGCCAAGTTTGCGGTGATCACGCCTTTTAGCCTCTTCCAGCATGCGTAAATAATCATCCAGCTCTTGCTCTGTTGTAAATGCTACACCATATAACCGCTGCATTTGCGCATTGTCCGCTTTACCACGCCAGTAAGCACCCGCGACACGCATTAGCTTAAAAGCACCGACTATCCCTGTAGATTCTATGTGCGGACCACGGCATAAGTCCATAAAATCGCCATTTGAATAAAATGACACCTTTTCAACAACAGTTTTATTGTCCGTAGCTATCCCAAGCTGATCGGCATCGAGATCTTTAGCCGCAGTCGTACCTGCCCGCTTCAAGTCGTTAAGGAGCTCCTCTTTATACGGCTGCTTCCGTTCTTGGGCCCAGGCTATTGCTTCGTCAATTGGTTTTTCGGAGCGTTCCATCGGCTGGTTGGCGGCGATAACTTTACGCATTTCTTTTTCGATACGTTTAAAGTCTTCCTCGCTGATAGTAGTTTCGCCAAGATCAATATCATAATAGAAGCCGTTTTCGACCGCCGGCCCCACCCCGAATTTCGCATCAGGCCATAAATGCTGAACCGCGGTTGCCATGATATGCGCTAATGTATGCCGCATCGGCGCTAGATCTTGATGGTTGTCAGGTTGTGACTGTGGCATATTTTTTGTCCTTAGGTTTTTAATTATAAAAATAGCGCCCGAAAGTACCAGTATCAAATAGATATTGACAGTACTTTTAGCGCGCCTCGGGTCAAAACATAATGTCGCAAAATATGTAAAATTGCGGCTGTCTCGACGGTTCCACCGGACATTTCACTCATGGCAGTTTGTTTTCGTACAAGCTGACGTATAAACGAAGCTCCGCGGTTGGTGAGTCCGCATCGTCACTCGCCTATCAGTATACCACCGACTATAGTGGAGTTAAAGTAGTTGCGACGTACTATTTCCGTCATCAATATAACAACAGCCTGTCGTATTAACTCTGTAGTAGACAAACAAAAAGAGCGATTCAGGAATCTCGCAGTGATCCTTAATCGCTCTTTCCGGGAAAAGCATCCCGCAAAACTCACCTACAAGTAGTATACCAAGCTTAGTATTATACGGCTAGTACATTTGTATTGTTTTTTGTACATATGCGCATGTGTATAAGTACTGTCTGGCTATACTTTATATGACGTTTTTAATGTAGCAGGTGGTAGTAATAACTTACAGTTGAAGACCGCATGTAAAACATGTGCGCGTTCATACTGTCCATTCTTAACCCACATAGTCATTGTATACAATTTTTTTTGGCATGAAAATTGCTAATGGTTACTCTGGATGCGCGCCAGTCCTACAGTGAACACATTTAGAGGTAAGCAAGATACGGCGCATACTAACATAGACCACGTATGCCCACTATGGCTCCAGCCAGGCTTGGTGCTTGGCGCTTCCACCAACGACGCGGCCGGGGAAGGAATAAAAGACCGAGCTACGCGCGTATCCGGTTGAACATATTTTATGTAATGAACATAATGGCAGGCACTCGAAACACGCTAAAAAAGCAAAAAGACCCGCAAAGCGGGTCTTTTTGCTTGGTGGGCGATATAGGATTCGAACCTATCACCTTCGCAACGTCAATGCGACGCTCTAGCCAAATGAGCTAATCACCCTTAAATGTAACGAACAGTAAAACTATAACGTAACAGAGGTTATTTTGCAATGCTTAAGAGATATATAATTCCAAGCATAAGCTTTACAAATGCCCGGTTATATTGACATATATACCGGTTTGCTGTATCCTAGATAAGTTAAACAAAGGATTTTGGTGAGTACCAACAAGCAACCAGTGCTTGATGGGTTTAAGCTTTTTTACGAAGAGCTTTCTCCATCCAGTATAACAACCCGCATTCGCCGCAAGCGCATAGCGGACTAAGCAAGAAGACCACCGTAAAAGGCCGGATCAACGACTAAAATCGTGATCCGGCCTTTGCATTTATCCCCTTTTGTTAATGTTTATACACTTGCTTTATAAATGGCGGAATGACAACATGTAGCTATGGTTTGTATTTATTGTAGCGCCAAAACCCGGATATCCAACTCCCGCCGCCAGCTACGGAGCAATAATGTCTGGCGGCGGCGGAACTGTACGCGCTGCGGCGCTATCTTTAGTACCAGTGAACAAGTCGATTATGAAAAATCGATAGTCGTACAATCCACCGACGGCCGGCTGTCCCCCTTTTTGCGGGATAAGCTATTTGCCAGTATTTATCGCAGTTGCCAGCACCGGCCGTCCTGCCTCACCGATACCGTTGGACTCACTGCCACGGTGACCGCTCGAGTGTGGCGCCTGAGCCAGCATGGTAAACTCGAGTCGATAGTTTTAGCGCGGACAACACTGGAAGTACTCACCCGTTTCGACCGGGCAGCTGCCGTTTCTTATGCCGCCTTCCATAGCGACACTGCATCATCGTAAGCTGTCGAGCCTACTCTTTAGTATCGTGTGAAATCGTCTCTCCGCTGGCAGTGACGACCGCCTTCTCAGTGACATCGAACTTATCGAGGTACTTACCGAACATCAAACGAGTCTGAGAATACAGGGCGGCGAAGGCACCGAACGCGATAGTGGTAACTGGCAGGAACACCCATTGCAACAGCATAAACACTGTACGGTGGCGCTTATACCGTTCGGGCTTGGGCGGCAGGGTTTTAAAACAGATGAATAACGAGGCGCTTAAGCCGATCAGGGCGACAGTTTGAATGTTACTGACGATAATCGGAATCTCATTGGCAGCGTAACTGTCATGGTGGATCAGCCCCGGAATGAAACCGGCAGTAGCAGATATAATAGCGCCTACCGCCCAGGTAACATGACCCTCGATCAGGCGCAGCGTTTTAGTGACCATATCGTAACGTGGAACTTTGTTCTTCATAAAGAAACCATGCGTCACTACATAAGCGATGTCAGACGCGCCATAGGTCCAACGCCGCAACTGGATAAACTGGGCCTTAAAAGTCTTAAGGTAACCGTCCGCCAATACGGCGTCCTGGTAAATCGGTACGTACAGGGGGATCACCCGGTAATTGCCGTCGTAACGGAAGTAGGAGCGCCAGAACTGGTGGCCGTCTTCGACAATGGTACGGACACTCCAAAAGTCAGTTTCAATCAGGGCAGCCATACTCTGGGCATGGGCCGAGAAGTTGCGCAGCATATGAGGGCGCAGCGCCAGCACGATATTATAGTAAGTATTGCCGGTAGCGATCACCCGCATTGGTGCCGGGGCATCCCAGATGTTGTTAGTGTACATACTGATGGGCTGAATAGAGATATGCAGCGGATCAGGATAGACGCAGTACATATAGGTTAATGCCGGCAGGTAATTTTTGTCAGGACGGTTATCGGCGTCGAGCGTGGTAACGATAACGTTTTTAGGATCAATCTGTTCCTTTTCAAGATGACTTTGCAAGACCCGTCCAGCATACGTAATGTTACCGCCCTTGCCGCGGATTTCACCTTCAATGTCAGCCGGGTGTTGTACCGCAATAGCGAACTTAAAGGTGTCTTTATACTGAGCAATTAATTCCTTGGCCTGCCGGGCCACCTGTTGGCCACCCCGCTCTTCGTAGGCCAAAACCAGAATGACCTTTTTCATGTCATAATCAGAGTTAACTACCGATTTAATAGTCGGCTCCAGTACTTCACGGCTTTCATTGTAGGTAGCGATCATGACAGCATGAACCACTTCGCTCGGCTTAATAAGCGCCGGTTTTACCTTGAATGCCAGCAGGTTATTAATATGCCACTTTGGCCGCTTGGCATGCGGCGATATAACTTCCCCGCTCTCCAACTCGTCCAGCATATCGCGCCAGGGCATGCGGCGCTGCTTAGACATAAGGTTATAGCCCTGGAAAGCTCTGACGTTAACCCCCATGGAGCGTACAAAGAAGATCAGCAAATAGGCCAGGATAAACACCGAGGCAAACGTGACGTTAATCAGGCTAAGAATGAGCGGCAGGAACAGCATGGTCCAGCTGAGAGCGCCTGGCAGGATTTCAAAAAAGCGATACAGGCGGCCGCGGTCTTGCTTGTAGGGGATTTCAATATCAGTCATGCGAACTACCGTAATACCAATAACGCGTTACTTACTATAAGAGCGACAAGCAGCAATAAAATACCAAGCATAAGTATGATTATCGATACCTCACGGCGAATCGGGTAGGCTTTGATGCTCAGAATCACATGCATCGCCAATACTAGAATCGCGAAGCCAATGAAAGCTATGATGTCACCCATACCACCGGTTTTCAGCGCGCTGATACCCAGCGCGGCCCGGTACTGGACGATGTAGCCCACGCTGCGGCCAGGATCGAGCTTAAAAATGACCCATATACTGGTCAAGACCGCCAAAAAAGCGTTTACGCTCAGTAAAAGCAATACCAAGCGGTCTTGAAGATAGCGTTTCGGGATAGTCATAACGTTAGTACCTATTGTACCACTGGAAGTCAAAATTGGTGCGGGTAGAGAGAATCGAACTCTCCTCTCGACCTTGGGAAGGTCGCATATTAGCCACTATACGATACCCGCCTGCTTACGAATATAAAATGGAGCCGACAAGCGGGATCGAACCGCTGACCTGCGCGTTACGAATGCGCTGCTCTACCTACTGAGCTATGTCGGCATTATGGACAAAAAATAGTATACCACAGTGCTGCCGTCCCATTTTTCGGAGATTGCCCGGCACAATCGAAAACTTTGCAAAATATACCCCCGGGGGGTATATTTTAAATAGATACAGGTAAGACCGGGAGGGATAAGACACAGTGGAAGGAAACGAACTTAATAGAATGGCCGTACAGGCCACCCTACACTGCCTTACAGGCTGTGCAATCGGTGAAATTGCCGGACTGGTACTTGGTACGGCTTTAGGATGGAATAACGCTACTACTATCATCGTCGCTATAACATTGGCGTTTATAACTGGATATGCCCTTTCCAGTGTACCGCTCATACGCGGCGGACTGGCGCTCAAGACAGCCCTTGTAACTGTTTTAGCAGCCGATACGGTTTCTATCCTCACTATGGAAATCGTCGACAATGCCGTCCAGGTGGCCATTCCCGGTGCCATGGGCGCCGGTTTGGATAACTGGCTTTTCTGGGCGACCCTGCCCCTTGCCCTTGGCGTGGCATTTATCGCCGCGGTGCCGGTTAACAAATATCTGCTCAAGCGGGGCAAGGGGCATGCCCTCACCCACCACGTCCATGGAGCGCACGAGGAGCATCATCATGAATAAACTGCAATACATACGCGATAAACGAGCACTATTAGGACGCCTGAACCGCGTCGAAGGTCAGGTACGGGGCATTAGCCGGATGGTGGCACTAGAAGACGACAGTATGGATATCGTGACTCAAATAAGCGCCACAAAAGCAGCGCTTAATAAGATAGCTCTGGAGTTGGTCCGCGACAATGCCTGCCGCTGCGCGCCAACTGACAAAAGCAGCGACTCGGATAGCGAACAGCAGGTCGAGCAAATTATTACCGCTTTGAAACGGCTTGGTTAAGCTTTACCGCCAGCGTTACGGATTTCTTTGCTTATAACTCTGCCGTCATCGGAGATCTCGTAAACTACTACTTCGCCGGTACCGATTTCAAGTTCATGCACGTTATCATCATCAACGTGGTCCAGGTGCTTCATGAGCGCTCGCAGCGTATTGCCGTGAGCGGCTACGATCACATTTTTCCCTTCCCGGAGATCCTTTTCGATGCGCTGTTCGTAATACGGTAACGCCCGGGCGTGTACATCCTTTAAGGTCTCGCCATTTGGTACCGGATGATCCCAGTTGCGACGCAATTTCGTAAACTCCTCTTCGCCGATCTGCTCTTTGATTTCCCATTTGTTTTTAGCAGTGTAATCGCCGTAATCACGCTCGTTAAGAGCTTCATGCTGCTCGGTTTCCAGTTCCGTGTGGCCAAGTGCTGTTTTAATTTCATGCAGGGTTTGCTGGGCGCGCTGCAGCTGGGAGGTATACGCTTTGTGAAGCGTAATATCCCGCAAATGGCCGGCGGCCTTGCGGGCCTCTTTCCGGCCCTGATCAGTCAGTGCTACATCGCGGTGGCCAGTCCACAAGCCGAGGGCATTCCATTCCGATTGGCCATGCCGCACAAGCACGAGATAAGCCATTATTCGCGCTCCAGGCCGCCGCGGCCCGCGAATACGGCAGCGTTCTCAAGCTGTTCCTCAATACGGATCAGTTCGTTGTATTTAGCCACTCTGTCAGTGCGGCTCAGGCTTCCAGTCTTAATTTGGCCGCAGTTCAGGCCAACGGCCAAATGAGCGATGGTAACATCCTCGGTTTCACCGCTACGGTGGCTCATAACGGTATTCCAGCCGGCCTCCTGGGCCATCTGGACAGCTTCGATGGTTTCGGACAGCGTACCGATTTGGTTGACCTTGATCAAGATAGCGTTGGCGGCATGCAGGTCGATGCCTTTTTGCAGAAACTCGGTGTTGGTCACGAAAAGGTCATCACCAACCAGCTGGATAGTGCCGCCAAGTTGTTTGTTCAGTTCGATCCAGCCGTCCCAGTCCTCTTCAGCTAAACCGTCTTCAATCGATACGATTGGAAATTTGTGAGATAAATCCTGGTAAAAGCTGACCATTTCGCCGCTCGATAGTGCCTTGCCTTCGGTTTTGAGCTGATAGGCGCCATTTTCAAGCAGTTCGCTGCTGGCCACATCAAGCGCCAGGACAACATCTTCACCAAGCTTATATCCGGCTTTATCGACCGCTTCCGCGATCAACTCCAGAGCTTCGGCATTACCGCCCCGCACAGCAGGAGCATAACCACCTTCGTCACCGACGGTAGTTCCATAGCCATGAGCACTCAACACCTTCGAGAGGGCATGGAAAATTTCGGAACCAATTTGTATACAGTGGCTGAAGTTTTGAGCACCGACCGGCATAATCATAAATTCCTGGATATCCGTGCTGCCGGCGGCGTGCTTACCGCCGTTAATTATATTCATCATCGGCAGTGGCAACGTCAGCGTATCATTACCGGCGAGATCGGCGACATATTGGTAGAGCGGCAGTTTTGCCTGCTGGGCACTGGCAGCGGCAGCGGCCAGTGAAACCGCTAAAATGGCATTGGCGCCCAGGCGGCCTTTGTTAGGCGTTCCATCAAGCTCAATCAGTTTAGCGTCAAGCGCTTTCTGGTTGGCGGCGTCAAAACCGAGCAGTGCTTCACGGATTTCAGTGTTCACATAGCCCACGGCTTTGGTTACGGCCTTGCCATTGTAAGCATCGCCGCCGTCACGCAGCTCGACTGCTTCATGACTGCCAGTACTGGCACCGCTGGGCACGGCCGCCCGGCCTACTATTTTGCCGGCGCCATCTTCTAACGTAACATCGGCCTCAACGGTCGGATTACCGCGGCTATCAATAATTTGCCGGGCACGGATATGGGTAATTTTCATGTGTTGGTCTCCTGATTACTTATCCATTCTACGCCTTAAGCTTCGTTTTGGGGCGCGCAAACAACGATAACCCGATCTGTCTCGTCGTACTGGCTGGGGTCAACTTGCGAACCCAGCACCAGGCAGGCGTCACCTTTTTCTTCCACCGCGACTATTGGAGCTTGGCCGGTACCAATGGCAGACATGTCAATCGGCCCGTCGCATGTTGCCGGCCCGTACGTTCCATGCTGTATCAGGTCGGTTATATTGACGCCAAGCTTTTCAGCCATCACATCGAGATCAAAATTGAATGGCACGTTCGTCCACTGGTCCGCGTGATCAGCCGTACAACTGATTTGACCCGCCTCATTGTCCGAGCCGCAACCTGTGATACCAACTACGCCGAGAGCGCCAATAAGCACGCCCGCGTACAACCTTTGTCTACCGAATTCACTCATATTCGTATCTCCAATTACTAAAAATAAATGATTACATACGGTAGGCTGGATGGCAATTAAAAAAGCCAGGATCGGTTCCTGACTTTCTTGTAGCATTACAGCCGGATATTAGAAGGCTGACGCCGGCTGGTTGAGACTGAGGCCGCTTATGTAGCCTTCGGCAGCTTTTTGCTCGGCAGCGGTAGGCTCTTCGCCCTTCACCCGCGTAACGGTCGCGAACAACTCCTTAGCGTACTTTTCGATGACAGGAAGCGTAATAGCGTCCTTATCCATCTTAACTGCCGCCAGGTTGATAGCCTGTCCGATAGCCCATTGGGCGCGGATAGCGTAATCATCCCGGCTGGAGCGGAAGCTCGGCTTGGTATTGCCTGGCAACTGGCGCACGAAGCGCTCGCCGCGCGGGTTAAGGTAACTGCGTACCTCGCCCTCAAAACCAAGTTGCGCGATTTTATTGCTATAGGATTTAAGACGATACTCTTTACCGTCGTTTGCCCGGAGGGTTACTTCCCAAATGGTCCGCTGGCCGTCCTCAGACGACCATATTTGTTCACTATGAATCGTTTTAGCTTGCATACTTTGCTCTGTCCTGTTCTGGCACCAAACTATGTAGTACCTCATTAATGCTTAGTCTTTCGTCGTTGCAACGTTATGTTATGTGTCGTGTTTGTATATATTCCGGTGCTTTCACCCTCACCCGGCTTTATTACATTTCACTGCCCGATCAAGATAGGAGAATGGTCATTTACTACTGTTAATTATAGGCTTTTGGCACTGTAATGTCAAGAGTGCCAGCCACGTTTAGCGGTGTGTTTAGTAACCGGTACGAAGCTTGTAGCAGACCCTGCCGGCAGGATGTTGATCGGCAGTTACATAGGTTCCATAACCCTCTGAATCGGCGTTTACGCTATCCGAATAACTATACGATCCATAGCGGGATGTCTGATCTTTTTTATAGTTCACACATAACTGATAGCGCCAGTGGGTATCTACGCGGTACTGATCCACGACGCTACTGCTCCTCAGGTTAGTGTCGGACGATAAGGACGGATCACTGGTAACAACTTTACCCTTCGGCTCGAATACTACCAACCGCCGGTCAATCAGTTCACCGGCATCACCGGACAAATTCAGCGCTTCAAGTGATTCCGGCAGCTTCTGATTATTGTCAGCGTAGGTACTGATCTGTGAACTGACGGTAGAAATGTTATCGGAAATCAACCGGTCGTCGCGGGTTAGGCGGGCTTGCGCTGCCGGCCCGACGATACCGACTATAGCCAGCACGCCGACGGTCGCCAGCATAATAAACCGGTACCCGCGCCGAAGCCACGTAATCCGGGCCGGGTTCAGCGTCCGCAGGAATGTCAGGCCATAAAAACCGGCGATTATCAGGGCGCTTACGAGTGTCACAACGACGCCATCAGAGTTACCACTACTGGTCAGTAAAGCAACTACTGAGAATACGGCTGTAATTAGGGCACCAATGGCGAAGAGCGCGAAGAGCACGGCATGGATCACCATAACCCACACTTCTGCCCCTACCTTTTTAGCTGGCTCGCGCTTGCTGTAAAAACTATCACACACAAACGAGATTGGCAGCAACACCAAAACGGCGGCTATGGCATAGGCGCTAAAACTGCTCGAATCGGAACCCGTCACATAGTTAGATACTACTGTTGCAGTCAGGAATGACAAAGCCAGCACCGTCCAGCCCCAAAAAGCGTAGGTCAGCCACTGCAGGATAATAAGTCCTGGGTTAGCGGCTGTTTTTTCAGCCACAGGTTGCACTGATTGTGCTGGCTCGGCAACAGTCGACTGAGGCGTAGTTACTGGCTGCCCGACGGACGGAATGGAATCCGTAGCCGGTGCTACGTCCGCAGCTGTATTATCAGGAGTATTACTATTGTCTTTTTCCATGGTCTATTCCTGTTATGCTTGTATTGCCTTCAGTATACCTTATGCTAGGTTGCCGTGATAACGTCTGTCGCCAGGAGTACTATCAAAACCAATCCCAAAACAACACGATAGACGATAAACGCCGTGAAGCTGTGCCGGGCGACATACTTAAGCAACCAGGCGATGGAACCATAGGCAACCACAAAGCTCACCACGGTAGCGACTATAGTGGCCGTCCAGCCAACACCATCAGCGATGTTGCCAGCCTCACTGACTGACTGTAGTACACCGGCGGCAAGCAGCGCCGGTATGGCGAGATAGAACGACAAGCGGGTTACCGTTACGCGGTCAAAACCCCGAAACAGGCCGGCCGACATCGTGGCTCCCGAGCGGGAAACACCCGGAATAAGGGCGATACACTGAGTAATACCGATGATAATGGTGTCTTTTATTGTTACCTGGTCCTCACCGTGCCGGCGCGCGACGACCCGGTCTGCCAGCCACATCACCACACTCCAGCCTATCAGGGCGGCAGCAACGAACCACAAACTCCGGAGCGTTGTCTGCACCTGGTCTTGAAACAGCAGCCCTACAATAGCAATTGGAACCGAACCGATAATCACCGCCCAGCCGAGGCGGTAATCAGCGTCTCTCCGCTTGCCGGCATTAAACAAACCCTGCACCCAGGCGCTTATGATACGTGCGATATCTTTGCGGAAGTAAACTACCGTCGCGAATACCGCTCCGGCTTGGATAATAGCGGTAAAGGCAGTGATATCAGGGCTGTCAATTGAGTAGCCCAGCAGCTTTTCGGCGATCGTCAGGTGGCCCGTGCTTGAAACCGGCAGGAATTCAGTCACCCCCTCGATAATACCTAGGACTACCGCTTCAAGAATGTTCATACCTGCTAGTATAGCATTCACCATTCACGAGCCGGAGCATCACAAATCTGTACATACATATTGCTTTTTTATCAAGCTTATGCTATATTATGATAGTTATATATGAACCAGCCATACGAACAAGAACCCACGGTCGTACTCGCCCCCGCCGAAACAGGCTGGGACGTTCACACACCCCGGAACGACCAACCGGAACCGGAACGTGTTGACGACGTCGTGGAAGCGTTGATACTAGGCGACCTCATAGCTGCCGAGATTGGCCTGCCCGAAGTACCAACTACCCGCGTACCTAAAACCAGTCCCGAAGAACAGGCCGACCCCCGTGATACGCAGATCCAAGAACTTCAGAATAAAGCCAAACAGCTCGAAAACGCCCTCAAAACCCGCAGCACTACCGAGCAGGCTATCGGAGTCTTGGCGGCCCGGCACGGGCTGACACCCGAAGAAGCCTTTAATGTGATGCGCGGTGAATCGCGCCGTATTAGCAAGCCGGTAGTTGAGATTGCTAAAGTAGTGCTATCTGACTTACGCGGTCCAGCAGAGTCAGCCGAATCAACTGATTAATGCTGGTCTTGGCTTTCTTGTTAGATTGATAATTACGTAGCAAAAGATGTCGCGTCAAGACGCGCGACTACTTTATCAGCGCCCTTTAGTTCGTCCGCCACATGCGTGTTCGATACGGCCACACAGCTCATACCCGCTGCTTTGGCAGCCCTGATGCCGCTCGGCGTGTCCTCAACAACAACACAATCCTGGGGGCGGACGTGAAGTAGAGCCGAGCCCTTTAAGTAGCCTTCGGGGTCGGGTTTGCCAGCTCGAACATTATCGGCCGCAACAACCGCTTTAAAGTAAGCTGTCATACCGAACGCGGCCAACACCGCTTCGGCTTCGATGCGTAGCGAGCCGGTCACTAAAGCCAAGGGTAAGCCCGCCTGATGCAAAGCCCGGACACATTCCACAATTCCAGAGTACGGTTTCAGGGTTCCCTGCGCCATGCCCAAATAAGCCCTGGCTTTTTCCTGCATTAGCTGGCCAAGGTTAAAGTCCTGGCCAATGGCGGCCATGTAAGCAATAAAACCGTCTTTGTCGGTTCTGCCGGCAAAGTATTGCTTATATTGTACATCGGTTAATATCTGTCCCCTGTCGCGCATGACGGCCTTGAATGCCTCCGTATGTAATGGCTCGTCGTTGACAATAACCCCGTTCATATCAAAAAGAACAGCTTTATATTTCATAAGCTTTAGATTCTAAGAGCACCTCTACGTCACGAATGGTTTGTTCGGGATTTATCGCAAGTACCGTAGCCATACCGAATTCCCGGGCCGGAACCAAACAACGGTCTTGGTCGTCAATAAAAACTATCTCGGCTGGCTCAATCCGAGAGAGCTTGGCCATAGCCAGCTCATATATTGTTTTATCGGGCTTAGCCGCCTTAACCTCACATGATAAGACTACAAAATCAAAAATATCATATCCACCGTGCGAGCGTATCTCGCTGGCGGTGTTTGGGATGGTATTCGAAACTAGCCCTACTTGATAGCCAGCCTTTTTTAGACGTTCAACCAGCCCATCCATTTGCGGCAAAAGGCTGGTATGCTCCCATTTGTTCCAAATGTCCCGCTGCTTAATTGTTATTGGCTTGCCGTATGCTGCCTCGACCCTTTGCCAAAGCTCATCTTCATCAATGTGCCCGGCAGCGTAGTCATCCCATACGGTTTTCAACAGATCCCCTGCTTTAGCCGGAGATATGTCAAGATTTTGGGATAGCCTCGCGTCAAGCTCGCCGCGGCGGCCTCCGTTCGACATTACACCACCCCAGTCAAATAGCAATGCTTTTATCATTTATGCATGATAACAGAAAAACCTCACTTGAATGAGAAGCTTTAAACATAAGATTTGGCACATCGGCGATCGCCATTTCAAATTTGTGGAACATCAGAAAAAGAAAAGACCTATCGGCGAGGATAGGTCTTTTCTTCTGGCGCGCTCGACCGGATTTGAACCGGCGATCTCCTCCGTGACAGGGAGGCGTGATAACCACTTCACTACGAGCGCATATCGTAGTGCCAGCCATGAGGCTAGCGAAGTAACAGGGGTAATTTTAGCAAGCTTGGCAACAAAAAGCAACAGTCTACAGCGATATGAAACGCTTTGGCGGCTTGTCTTTTTCCAGCGGATCAATATAGTTGCTAATGGCTTTAATCTGGAACGATATGTGCGCCGCCTGGACTTTGTCGTCGGTAACCGCGATATTCTTGACGATTTCGAGAGTATAACCGGTGTTGATGACCGCGGACGTCTGGCCGGGCTGCAACTTAAACAGGGCGTCGACTACCTGCGGTGAGACATCGCGGTTATTTTTACTGATTGGCGCGCCGTACTGGCCGCCGTTGACTTTAGTAACCGTGTCATCCGACATCTGGCTCGCCAGGGTTCCGAAGTCCTTGCCTGCCTGAAGTTCAGCCAGCGTGTTGTTGGCGCGGGCCTGCGTGGCGGTGTCGAGCTCGGAGGCGACTTTTTGGCTCAGTAATTGTGTTTTAAGTTCGCGGCGGAAGTCTGAGATAGACCAGCCCCAGAACTGCTTAAGAACGTCAGATAACATCTGATCGGTGCTGCCGAGGCGGTTTTGGGCCTTTACCAGAGCGATCTGGTCATTAACTTCACGGTTACTGATAGATATGTTATTTTTTTCGGCCAACTGCTTAACGTAGGCGTCATCAATGACCTTTTGCAGCGAATCTTTGCGCAAGGCGTCCAGATGAGGCTTATCTTTACCATCGAGGTCTTCCTTTTGCTGTACCTCGTAATAATGTGTCAGGTGGCGCAGTTCAAACAGGTAATTCTCGTAGGCGACCCAGCGCGGACCGGCCTTTGCGACCGGGAACGGTATCACACGACTGACTTCGTAGACAAAAGTCGAGGTGGAGTGCAGCTTATACAACGCCACACCGCAGTAGGCGAAAAAGACCACGACAGCCACTACGAATAAGCTGGTAGAAATCTTAATGATACGGTTTTTGGAGTGCTGTAACGGGTAGATATATTTACGGGCGCTGGATAACACCTGTTCGCGGTGCTCGGCTACGGTGTCGTTGGTAATACGTGGCAGAGTTTGCAGCGCTTCGGCGGTTGCCTCTTCGCGGTTCTTGCGCCGGCGTCCCACGCTACTCAAGCGGCCTTTAATGGCTGCCGGCACGCGGCCGACGGATGGCTTGGCTTTTTTAACTACTTTTTTCAATTTATTATTCATTGTCAGCAAATTGTTCCGCAGATTCCTTAGGTGCCCCACTGCCGTTATCCGGCATACTGGTGGCTGCGACGCCATTGTCACGCAATATCTGTAACAGTTTCTTCTGGATATGTCCGGGATGGTGAATGTCGTGGATAACGAGGTCGCCGACAAAGGTCTGCATAGTTATTGTACCAAATCCTAGCAAAGTTTCCTGCAAGCCACTGACTTCGTAGTTTACCATCTGGATTTGCCCCAGGCTCATATCAACGACGCTGCGGCTGAACATGCCTTTCTGGGTGATCTGGATCATCCGCTGATCGGTAATAATAAACACGCTGAAAAACCAGCTGATCCATGAAGGTACAAGCAGTAATACGCCGAAAAGGATACTCAGCACCAGGCTCATGAAAAAGAACGTCATCGAGGGGTAGTTATTGGGACGCAGGTACGTGAGTACCAGAGTGTAGACCGGGCCGATCAGCCAGGCGGCCATGCCAATAATCAGACCCTTACGCATCACGATTGGATGCTTACGGAATACAAACAGGACTTCTTCGTCGTCGAACTGATCCGCGAAGTATTTGTGCGGACGTCCGTCTGCGTCGGTTTGTGCCGATTTTGCCATAAGCACATTATACGATATAAACGGTTATTCGCATGCACCGTCTAACCCAAACGCCGAACTGAACGACGACGCTCACGTTCAGACAAGCCGCCCCAGATTCCGTTATCTTCGCCGTTTTCGAGCGCATATTCAAGACATTCCGGCCGCACTTCGCACATTGTACAGATTTTCTTAGCCTCTCTTGTGGAGCCGCCATGTTCAGGGAAGAAAGCCTCTGGATCCGTCTCGGCGCACAAAGCTCTTTCCTGCCAATCACCTTCCTGGGACGCGCCAATCATCATACGCGCCAGATCAGACAAGTCGGTTGTTCCGTCTTGGCTCTCGGCAGCAGCTATCCGTTCGCGGAACTGTCGCATGAAAGTCGGAACACTCGGCGCCGGCGGAACAATTTCGCTCTCCAGGGGCTGGTACACCCATGCTTCCGTATCACTGTTGTTGAATACTGAAACGCGGTTGAGGTGACCATCGACAGATTGATGAGGCTCCAGCCAATAGCGTGTAGTACTCTTCACACCGGATCTACGTACACGGTCAGCATAGTCCGGGTGGGCTTCCAATTTGCCCATCAATTTATATAGTTGCTGGCTTGTAGCCGCGGGAGTGGCGTCAGGAAACAGCCTGAGGAAATCACGCCTTCGTTGTGGAGTGCCGGCGAAGCGCTCCAGATAATCAAGCATAAACTGTTCGCGGCGGCTGAACTCAGAGGGTTCCTGCTCTTCCAGTAGGCCGTCTTCAGTTTCTACTGCGGCTTCCAGGCATACATCCGTACCGACCGCGCCAAGCGATTCTGATAACCTCAGTAAACGCTCCGGTGGTTGCTCGGCGAGGAAGTAGTCGCCCGTACCGTTATAATCTGTTAAAGTACCGTTAACTGAAGCTTCAAGCAACCGTGAGTAATCTTCATACTGGGACATATACAACCCTTATTTGTTATATTGCCAGTGATTATAAACCCAAAAATTGATATATCTATTGTAAAATTGTCTAAATTGGTGCCCCCGAACGGACTCGAACCGCTAGCTTCTCCTTAGGACGGAGTTGTTTTATCCATTGAACTACGGGGGCCTTCGGAAAATTATACCCCAAAACAAAAAGAATCGCCCTGGAGAGGCGATTCTTGTGAGTCAAATGTTACAAATTATTAATCAGAATCCTTACTACGGGCTTTACCACCCTTAGATCGAATTGCATGTTTCTTACTCTCGCTCATCTTATCTGAGCCAAGTCCTTGCTTTCCTGCCATAATATATGCCTCCACTAATTACTTAGTACTGAGATTATCGCGCTACCGCGTCCGGTAGTAGAGCTTACTATATGGGCAATATTGGAAAGGTTCTATGAATTTTTAGGCTGCGTAAACTTTTCGTGTACGGCTTCGTAGTCATACATTTCGCTTTCACTGAACCAGTGAGCGATTTCCTGCTCAGCCTCATTAGCATCGGCTGAAGCGTGGATAATATTGGAGACGCTCTTACCACTGGCGTTGGCAGCCCCGTAAGAAACGTGGGCGTAATCACCGCGGATAGTGCCGGGCAATGCACTTTTAGGCTCAGTAGATCCAACCATCTTGCGAACGGTCTCAACGGCGTCAACGCCTTCCAGTACCATCGCGATCACCGGGCCAACCAACATAGACTTAAGCTGGCTTTCGAAAATTTCATCACCCTTGCGGGTCTTCAGCGTACCGATACCTTCATAGTGCTGATGGTAATGGTCGTAATCCGGCTGCAGCATCTTTGTGCCTACGATCTTCAGGCCGACCCGTTCAAAACGGGTCAAAACTTCGCCGACGATACCGCGCTGGACTGAATCTGGTTTAAATACGATAAGGGTACGTTCCATAAGAGTGAGGATCCTGTTTAATTTACCCTACTATACCAGACATTGGCCCCTACGACCACCGTCGGCGAGAGTTCAGGCGATTAGTCGCACAATATTCTCCAAGCACGCTATAATAGGCTTATGCTATTTAGTAAAACCAAAACTGACTTTCTGGAATATTTAGAGATCGAGCAGAACCGCTCGCAGCGTACTATCGCCAATTACGACCATTATTTGAGCCGCTTGATTGACTTTACCGATACTGATCTTAAAGTGAGCGACATTACGCCGGAATTAATCCGTAAGTGGCGGCTGTGGCTCAACCGCCTGGGCAGCAACACCAGTGATGAGCTGCAGAAGAATACGCAGAATTACCATTTGATTGCTCTACGCAGCTTCTTGAAGTATTGCTCCAAGCGCGACATCCCCGCCCTGGCAGCTGATAAGGTCGAACTAGCGCGGGTAGTGCGTAAACAGGTAACATTTTTAAATGAAGACGAACTCACCCGCCTGTTCGCCGGACCAAAACTGGACACTATAGGCGGCCTCAGGGATCGGGCCATTCTAGAACTTCTGTTCAGCAGCGGGCTGCGCGTGTCCGAACTGGTCGGACTGGATCGGGATCACGTTAATCTTAAACGCCGGGAATTTATGGTCCGCGGTAAAGGCCAGAAAGACCGGCCGATATTTATTAGCGAAGCTGCGGCCGGATGGATTCAGCTGTACCTCAATAAGCGACAGGATACCAACAAGGCACTTTTTATCCGCTACGGTGGCCGTAAAACAGTCGATAACACCGGTAATTACCTTCGCCTGACCGCCCGGAGCGTCCAGCGGTTAGTGGCCAACTATGCCCTGTTGGCCGGTATTACCAAAGCAGTCCATCCCCATACATTACGGCATTCATTCGCCACTGACTTACTGATGAACGGCGCCGATTTACGCAGCGTGCAGGCCATGCTGGGACACAGCAACATCGCTACTACGCAAATTTATACGCACGTTACCGATCCGCATTTGCGGAGCGTACACGAACGTTTTCACTCTAAAGCAGTTAAGTAGCGCTTACTGGCCTACGGCCCGACGCTCATAACCTTACACATCGGGTTTGTGGTATCAGTCACCGTGATATCGTTTGGTACGCGGAACGTCGTGCCAGCCTGGGCGAAGCGTTTACAAACCGCACTGGCTGAATCCAACGCGTAGTTACTGCTGTCACTATCCGGACTGAGGCTAACGCGTACCTGAATGCGCCGGAGTACGTCCTGGGCTTTACCGGTAACATCTATCACTGCCTGAGCATCTTTGAGATTTAAAGTATTGTTTGAGCTGTCCGTCGCATTCATTGTAAGCGTGCCGGCATTATAAATAGCCATCGCCCGTAGGCTGTAGTTGGTACTGCCGGAAACACCACTAATAGTAGCCGAACACTGAGTTGTCGTGCAGTACATTGGGCTCACGGAGCCGTCGGCAGTCGCATAGGCCACGTTTGGACTCGTCTGTTTAACTGGATAAAAGAAAATGGTGCGCTGTTGGTTACGCAAAGTGTCGCGCTGCAGCGAGCTGGTTGGCACAAGATCAACGCGAAGGACGCCGTATGGACATGTCCAGTCGCCGGTTCCCGCTTTAGGGAATGAACCAGCCGTCGAGCTGCAACTTGCCACGCTGGTAGGCGGGGTCGGCAATGACCAGGCTAATTTAACGGTGCTCACAGACCCCGACGCGGGATGTATAGGCATTACGACCGAACCGCCGTCGGCCGAGACGGATCCAATTACTTCTTTTACCTTATCGGTATTAACCATAACGCAGGTATAGGAGACGCCAGTAGCAATATTTGGCTTGAGGTTGGAGTACAGGCCATTGGCAGTGTCGGTACAGCTGGTCTTCTGAAGACTAGTCGTGGCAGGCGTCGCGCGAATGAGTTTAACTACCTCGTTCACGCCGCTTTCGGCTGCCAGGAAGGCTTGCGTGCTTAAGCTACGGTCCAGCACCTGGCGTTGCTCACGGCGTGAAACCTGGGCAAAGCCCAATACAATCAGACTGATAACAATCATCATGATCATCGTAACGATGATTGAAACCATACCGGTATCCGTGCGTTTAATGTGTATGTGCGAAGTTTTCATCATGCTTACCTTTATTCTACCCTCATTTGGACTGTTGTGTTAAGTTCGCTGACCGCGCAGAACTGGCTGCCGCTAACTGACCGGCATTGCACATCTTCCAAGTCTGATCTGCCGTTAAAGGTTGTCGCGGTTGCCGGTGACGCGGTCTTGGCGCAGGCGCCAGGATTATTACCCGATATGGCCGGAATACACAGCAGGTCATCGTCGCCGTAGACAACTTTGACGCCCAGGTTATACATTGACGCCTGCCCGCTTACAGGTGAGATATTAAATTTAACGATCCGCATGCGATCACCCAGTAATTCCCGGCCGCTCGTCGCGGTTGGCAACGCCGTCATCGACTGCACGTTTAAGGCACCCGTTCCGGAGGAGCAACCGGATATCGTATCCGCTACCAGCGCGTGCTTGTTGGTATCATTAATCTGCCGGTTAAGAACAAAGCTATAACGCTCAGTCTGGCCGATACAGAAAGCCGTCGGAGTCGTGGACGTACCCGAAGTGCCCTGTATCGTGTACAAGTTGCTCACGTTGCCATTACCGTACTGTATGGTGCGCGAAATATCATCAATCAGCGCCCGGGCAGTATTTTGAGTACTCGTCGATATAACACCTTTATAGTACTGCCGTGAGAATTGAAGTACACCGGTAGTAATAACGATCAGCGTCAGCGCGAATACCATCGAAGCAATGAGCAGCTCGATGACCGTAAAACCCTGCTGACTTAGGTGCTTACTCATGGACAATCCTTGCCGCCCTTAATAGATAAAGTTATCGCTGAGCCAGACCCTTCTCCACCAATGATAAATAAGCCGGACTGATTCGTGCCACCGCTGTTTACGCACACCCGGACACCGTCCGTGGGGTTAACTATGCTGGTCGTCAGCTTAGTGTTCGCGTCGGTTACGCCATTCAGTTTTGTTTGATTTATCTGCGTGCCAGGTATAGCCAGCACGTTAACCTGCTGTGATATGTCGCCACCGCCAAAGTTACCAATACTAGAAACGAAACCTATGAAGCCGACTTGCTTTGCGGCAACCGATGGGTCGGATCCGTAGTATACCTTGCTTATAGTCATGCCGTAGGGCATATTGAGGTTCTCGTAAAAGTCGGGGAATGTGCTGGTAGCAGCATTGTTGGATTTTGCGGCCAATACCGGCTTTATGGGCGCCAACGTAGCGTCAGCTGAATCTTCCGATCCCTGCAGGCCGGCTACGGTGTAGACGTTATACTCCTGCGGGTTTGTGCCGTTAATGCCAAATTGTATGGCCTTCCCAAAGAATATGCATCCGTCATTAGTTCCCCGTGCCTTGGCAGCAACCGATAGAACCGGACCATTGGACCCGGTAACGCATTTGATATTTTCATTACTGGCATAATAGCCATTCGACACCTCATTGATAGTCTGCTGTATTTGTCCCTGAATCTGCCGGATACCCTGCGAGAATTCGGTATTGCGCTGGCGGCCGCCAATTACCAGGGTAGCGCTAAACAACATGGCGCCAGCAATCGCCAACACAATTAATGTTTCGATGATGGTAAAGCCTTTGTTCAGCTCTGGCAACCCACGCTTCATGGCATCAGTATAACATAAGCATAATAGTTACACCCAGCTATTTCATTGCGAGCATATTTTACTAGCCTAGAGGCCCAGAAACGTCTGGCCGTACCAGTCGAGAACACGGGATCCCCATAGAACCACCACGATGCCCGCCACAATAAGGAACGGTCCAAATGGTAAATGCGTCGTCCGGTCTGCCTTGCCGGTTGCCAGCAGTGGCACAGCAATAAGAGTGCCTATAAATGAAGCCAAAAAGATGACGAGCAGCGCTTCGGGTACACCGCCAACGAGCAACCCGAGCAATACTCCAAGAGTGATGTCGCCACCACCAATCCATCGCCCTTTAGAAACGGTATACAGTACAAAGAATAATCCACCGATCACCAACGCGCCCAGTAAAGCCATGAGAAGCGATCGAATGCCCTGGCCCCATACGAAGGACTGGAGCAAAACCTGTAAAAACGCCAGACCGATCAACGGCATCACGATGCTGTGCGGCAGCAGGAACCAGCGGAGGTCATACAATATAAGCGCTACGAAGCCGATAAGAAAGATGAGCCAGAGTCCAAAAAGCACGAGCCCTTCGCCGCTTAAATTATGCGGCCATGCCAAGTACGAAATGACAAACAACAGCGGAGTGACCAACTCCGCGAGCGGCGAATCCTCAATTTTCTTACCACAGTATCGACACTTGCCCCGCAGCCAGAGGTAACTAACTATCGGGATTAAATCTTTGGCGGCCAACTCGTGGTGGCAGTGCGTACACATACTGCGGCCTTTGGTGATCGAAAGCTCATCGGCTGTGAGTTCAGCTTTTTTCTTACTTTTCTTACCCTCGGCGAGCTGTTCTTTCAGCTCCGCCTGCTTATAATGCCGCCAGACGAAAGCGTTCACAAAGCTGCCGAAACATAAACCTAGAATGAGGAGAATAAGTATAACCATTAGAGGTTATAATAGCACACCAATAAAAATAGGCTCCAATTTGGAGCCTATTATATATAAACCAGCTATATCAATTAGTTACTCGTGCACTGTGCCGTGTCAGGTTCAACACGATACAGCACAGCTATTTGGCGAGCCGATCCGTCTACTGCATTACCATTACTGTCACACTTGGCGCTTGTGCGGACCACTAGAGTATCTGGGGTGACATTGGCTGCGTTGTTAGTATAAGCTTTTGAGCCGACCGATGGATTGGTCGCTGAGGTAGTATAGTAACTAAGCGTACCGACTGCATTGACGATATTTGTATTATTCACAGATGCCATACTGTTGCCGTTATTATTAATAACTTCTTGAACCGCTCCCAGTATGCGTGATACGTCGCTGCGGCGTGAGGTGTTGCGTGAGTTGCGCTGCAGGGCTGGTACGGCCAGGAATACGATCAACATGATCAAACCGGCGATGGCCAACACGATCAGGACTTCGATGATCGTGAAACCCTTGTTAGTTTTAATGTTTTTCAGCATATACATCCTTCCTCTTCTTCCTTTATAAGGGAAAGGCCCTCAAACCAGTGAGGGCCTTTACGCGCACATTACTTCTATCTACTAACTAGCTGTTGACGCACTGCTTCGTCGTACCAGGTTCAACGGCGAAGATCACTGCAACCTGTCGGCTGGTAGCCCCGGTTTTAGTTGCCAGACCGTCATCACAAGTGGACCCCAGGTAAATCGCAATAGTATCAGTATTAGCAGCGCCCGTAGCGGTAGTAGGAGCAGCGTTAACACTTGCGATAGACGTGTAGTAACCGAGCGTTCCAGCCGCATCTTTTACCTTATCTACAGTAATTGCAGCGGTGGTAACCGCACCATTGCTGTTAGCCGATACTTCTTGTACGGCTCCCAACACGCGTGATACGTCGCTGCGGCGTGAGGTGTTGCGTGAGTTGCGCTGCAGGGCTGGTACGGCCAGGAATACGATCAACATGATCAAACCGGCGATGGCCAACACGATCAGGACTTCGATGATCGTGAAACCCTTGTTAGTTTTAGTATTCTTTAGCATTGCAAATGCCCCCTTTGCGTAATTTTTAGTGCTTATGTTTTGCATAATAGCCCATTGCTGTTTAAAACACAAGCTTTTTGACTACTGGCGCGAGGCTAGAACGAATTGCCTGCCAGGCTATATACCGGTAACAGCACGGCCGCCACGATCACAAGAGCGACAGCGCCGAGCAATACCATCATCACCGGTTCGATGATGGTCTGAACGTTCTTAATTTGGTTATCGACTTCTTTTTCATAATATGTAGCCGTCTTATCCAGCATCTGTTCCATAGAGCCCGACTGCTCACCGATACGGAGCATGTTCGGAACTAATTCGAGGAAGTTTGGGTCGCCTTCCAGAGCGTCAGCCAGTGACTTACCGCCACGGACCTTCTCAATGGCTTTATCAACCGAGCCGCTAATATGCACATTGCTTACAGCATCTCCGGTAATTTCCAACATCTGGATCAGCGGCACACCGCTTGATACCAGTGTTGAACCGGTACGCGAGAAGCGGGCCATATACATCTTATTAAACAAATCACCGACGAGTGGAGCACGCATTTTTACCCGGTCGAGTACTTCTGTACCGGCAGCGGTACGAGTCCATTTAACTACCGAGAATCCGATGATACCGACTACGAGTATCGCTGCCCACCAGAACTTAATGATAGCCTGCGACAGCGCCAGCAGCACTTTGGTTACCAGTGGCAAGTCAGCGCCCGGGAAGCCATCGTATAGAACCTGCACCTGTGGCAGCACTTTAACGAGCATGAAGCTGATCACTGCGAGCATCACCAGCACGACAATCACCGGATACACCATAGCACCACGCACCTTGCTGACAATGTCAGCGTCTTTTTCCTGCTGGTCGGCCAACCGCTGTAGCGAGCCGTCAAGCGTACCGGAGGCCTCGCCGGCCGCGACCATACTGATATAGACATTGTTGAATATCTTGGGGTGCCGGCCCATAGCGACAGATAACGGCGCCCCGCCCTCTACCGCGGCGATCACTTCATTCACGACGGACTTCAGTGTCTTGTTGCTGGTCTGGCCGTTAACATTGCGCAAACTTTGCAGCAACGGCAAACCGGCGTCAATCAAGGTCGAGAGCTGGCGTGAAAACAGAATTTTATCCTTAGTGGGAACCCGGTGAAGCCGGGCACTTAATCCGCCGCTATGCTCGTCTTTGGTCAGGTCAAGTACAACTAGGCCTTCCTTGCGGATCAGCTGAGCAGCCATCTTTTCGCTTTCGGCCTGAACGTTCGACTTGATGCGTTCACCCGTTTTCGGGTTACGGGCAGTATATTGGTACGTTAGCATTATTAACTCCGCATTAACCTATCTAATTCATCAATATCGACAGCGTAGTTACGGGCCTCATCATACGTAATCGTTCCGGCGTGAATGAGCGATACTAGCGTCTTGTCCATGCTTTGCATGCCAAACTCCGCGCCGGTCTGAATAACCGCGTCCAGCTGATGGGTCTTGCCCTCACGGATAATGTTTCGCACAGCTGGTGTCGCCACCATAATTTCAGCCGCCGCGATCCGGCCGCCGCCGATAGTTGGCACGAGGCGCTGCGAAACAATCGCCGCCAAAATGTTAGACAGCTGGGAACGTACCTGAGGCTGCTGGTGCGGCGGGAAGACGTCGATCATGCGGTCGATACTCTGAGCAGCACTGTTAGTGTGGAGAGTCGCGAAAACCAGGTGTCCGGTTTCAGCAATGGTAATAGCCGAGGCGATAGTTTCCAGGTCACGCATTTCTCCCACCAGGACGACGTCCGGGTCTTCACGGAGGGCGCTGCGCAGCGCCGCGCTGAATGAATAGGTGTCGTAGTGTACTTCACGCTGCACAATCACTGATTTGTGTGATTTATGGGTGTACTCAATCGGGTCTTCAATAGTTAGGATATGGTCGGCGCGTTCCTGGTTGATCTTATTAACCATGGCTGCCAGCGTGGTTGATTTACCGGAACCGGTCGGACCGGTCACCAGGACCAGGCCGCGGGGATAGTCAGCGAACTTATTAACTACCTGCGGCAGGCCGAGCTGCTCGATGGTTAAAATGTCATTATTGATAAGGCGAAGGGCGGCGGCCAGATTACCGCGTTCATGGAAGGCATTGACGCGGAAACGGCCCATATCGCCGAAGGCGAAGCTGAAGTCGAATTCCTTGTCTTTAAGAAGAATTTGTTTCTGATCCTCGTCCAGTAAGGCGAAGATGAGGGTTTCAACCACATCGTCACTCAGCGGATCGGCGTTTGGCAATGGCGCCAGCTTTCCGTCGATACGAAGCATCGGTGGCAGTCCGGCCTGCAAGTGAAGGTCAGACGCCTTCCGCTTGATAACTTCTTCGAGCAGTACTTCTATTCGGGGTACGCCTGCCATTACTGTGTTCTCGTTTCTCTAATGTTATGTCTCATAATTCCCACCTTCTTGTATTTAGACCCTTATGCGATATCCGTGGCTGCCACGCGGTTAACTTCGTTAACGGTCGTCCTCCCCGCCAAGGCCTTCAGGTAGCCGTCCTCACGCATGGTGACCATGCCCTGCTCCTGCGCGACCTTTTGGATCTCAGCGCTGGTAGCCCGTTTAAGGATGAGGTCCTGTATTTCTTCGGTAACACCGAAGACTTCGTAGATACCAACTCGGCCTTTGTAGCCACCAGGTGTAGCCGGGCTATCTTTGCCCTTGGTTAAAGTATAAGCGTTATCCCCTATAAGTGGCAAGTCAGGATAACCCATATCATCGGCGAACTTCTTACGATCGGCTTCTTTTGTAGGCAAAAGTCCATTTAATGTCTTCTGGATGGCGTCGGTTTCGACCTTGTCGGACTGGTACGTTTCAGTATCCGAGCCAATACGGCGTACCAGGCGCTGGCCAATTACCGTATGCACGGTACTGGCGATCAGGAACGGCTCGATGCCCATGTCAAGCAGACGTGGCAAAATACCGGCGGCGCTGTTGGTGTGCAGCGTGCTGAAAACCAGGTGTCCGGTAAGGGCGGCCTGCACTGCCAATTCGGCAGTTTCCTTGTCGCGAATTTCTCCAACCATTACGATGTCGGGGTCCTGGCGCAAAATACTGCGCAAACCGGCCGAGAACGTCAGGCCGACGTCGGCGTTTACCTGAATCTGGTTGATACCCGGCATTTTATACTCAACCGGATCTTCCAGTGTCACGATATTAACGGTGTCATCCTTCACCTCGCTGAGCAGGGCGTACAAACTGGTGGACTTACCGGAGCCGGTCGGTCCGGACGTCAGGATCATGCCGTTTGTCTGCTTAAGGCCTTCGCGGATAGTACGGAGGCTGCGGCCATGGTAGCCCATGTCTTCCAGCTTCAGGCTGGTACCGGATTTGTCAAGCAGACGGATGACCACCTGTTCGCCCCAAACAACCGGAGAAATAGCAATACGCAGGTCAATATCCTTGCCTGCGACATTAATACTGAACTCACCGTCCTGCGGTACGCGGTGCTCGTCGATCTTGAGGTTCGATAGAATTTTAATACGCGAAACCAGCGGCGGCTCAGTGCTCTTGGGCAATTTCATAATTTCGCGCAGCACGCCGTCAATACGGCAGCGGATCTTGAGACCATCCTGCAGCGGTTCGATATGGACGTCGGACGCGCTGTGGGTAGCAGCAAACTCAAGAATAGTCGATAACGCCTTGCTGATCGGCGAATCCTGAACGATAGTCTTAATATTTTTGTCAGCGGTAGCTACTTCCTGCTCCTTAGCATCACTAACCGCGCCGCCCTTAGCCGACAAGTCGCTATTGAGGGCACTAATGGCCCCGACCACGTCATCGGCGATACTGGCTTGGTACTGCTTAAGTATTTGCCGGATGCCCTCTTCACTGGCGGCGTACACTTTGAGCGGCCGTCCGACTTTATTGCTCAGGAAGTCGACCGCCTGAACGTTATCGGCGTCGAGCATGGCGATCGCCAGCCGATGCTGCATTTCGCCGAGCGGCACAGCCATATAACGCTCAGCGATTTCCTGCGGCAGCAAGTCGAGTACGCTTTGTTCGACGTGAGCGGCGCTCAGATTAACATAAGGTACCTTATTCACATGGGCGACAACTTTAGTCAGCTGCTCATTACTGATATTGCCGTCACGTAACAATAGCCCGAAGAGAGGTGTTTTCTCGTTTTCGGCCTTAGTACGAAGTTCAGATAATTTCTCGGCAGTAACCGCGCCGGATGAAACTAACTCATCTTCAACCTGTTTCTGGGCAGCTGCTGATAATACATTCATGGTTAGAACGCCTCCGTGAGGCTCTTATTGACCGCTTGTGAAAGGAGCGGCATTGGTTCCCTGGCCAATTTGAACTTGTTCGGTCGGGTCGATGGATGATTCGTTGAAATATTTGTTACTTGGACGGTTGAAATCAGTGGAGATAGCGTCGACGACTTCAGCCTGCACCTGACGGTTTTGAGGCTTGTTAAACAACAATCGTCCCGCGAAGAAGGATACGACACCACTAACGGCAACGATAACAATGATAATCGCTATATCTTTTTGTTTCATTTCACTACCTTTTTCGTTATGTTCAGGGCCTTTTCCGGCTGGTAGAACGTCTGCGCGCTTATTGTCATGGAAAGCTGCTGCTGATCACCGCTTATCTCAGTTTTCAGGATCTGAATAGGACGGATCGATTTTTCCATGGCGTTTACCAGGTTCTTGATCGAATCATAGCTGCCCTCGACCGTCAGTTCGAATGGAACGGCTACCGGCTCCGAGACTTTGCCGGCGCCAGTATCCTGAGCGACTTCATCGTCCGTGCCGCCCAAGCTCTTAATGCTCACGCCCTGGGTGGTAGCCAGTTTTTCCAGACTGGTCGCCAATGCCGGGAAGTCATACTTACTGGGCAAGGCGTCCAGAATAATTTTAGCGTTGTTGCCGTCGTTACCGGTACTTCCGGTTGAGCTGCCACCGATAATGTTCTGCGGCGTAGAGACAAATGCTTTATATGAAGTCACCAGACTGTCGCGGGCCTTTAAGTTTGTCTCCAGCTGCTTGACAGCGGTTTGCTTAACCCCGATAACTTTGTTCTGATACAACAATGTGCCGAACAGCGACACGGAAGCGACAATACAGAAGACTACTACGAAAGCCGATACGCCCGTAACGGCAACGATGCGGCTGTTGGTCTTATCGACCCCTATTCTTTTGAGTGAAACTTGTGACTGAGCCATACTATTTCCTAGTTATCGATTCTAACCGTACCGTCGGTACTGTTATTGGAGTTAAATATTTGCGAAGGTTGGTTGGTGACTGAATTGGTCGTGATTTGCTTAGGAACGACGAGGTCAAAACTGCTGCTGCTGCTAAAGATGATCGGATCGAAAGACAAAGTTATCGTGTAACTGGTAGCGTCATCACCACGGCCGAACGCGGACAGGACAACCGACGAAAAAGGCTTTACAGACGCGCCATCCGCGGTTTTAAACGTAGCGAACTTAAGACTGTCGGTGTACGTATTCACGCGGCTCAAGGCGCTGGCGCTGCCCGATATCTGGATAGTATTGGCGGCGAAGTCAGTTTCGTAATCACTAATACTGACGCTGACAGGCGTAGTCTGCTGAATAAGCTGGAAGATACGCGATGTCACGATTTTCTGATCATGCAACGGCCCGAGGGCAGCCATCTGATTCTGGATAGTCAAGATCTTATCGAGATCAGGAGTAGACTTCAACTGGCCGCTATACTTGGCAATATCCTTATTCAAATCACTCATATGCTTCTTTTGGACGCCGTACACCACCAGGAACAGCAATAAGGTGATCGTTACAGTGGCAACGGTGGCGACCACAGCGGTTCCGACAACCATACGCTGCATGCGCTTAGCTTTGACGTATTCAATCTTTACATCGGGAAGTAGGTTAAACTGCAACATTTATTCGTCCCTCTCCGCCAGCCCCGCGGCGACACCAAACTGGTTCGACAAGGCAGCGAGCTCGTTTTGGCGATCTGAGGCGTAGGCGATATTACGCCAGGCATTTCCAATCTCGACATTCATGCCGAACTTATTAGCCACATACAGCGGAAACTCCGGCAATGTCGAGGCGCCACCGGTTACGATCAGGCGGTCAAGTTTAGTACCAGGATAACGGCCTTCGAAAAATTTTACCGACTTGTCAATTTCGCCCGTAAGCACGTCGATAGTTCCAATAATCGCCTGGTAAACCTGCCCTTCGAGCTTGTCCTTGCTCATACCGAACTTGGATACGAACTGCTGGGCCTGTTTTTCATCAACATTCAGGTTCTGGGAAGCTGATCGAACGATAGTATCCATACCGGTTGGGATAGCACGGCTCAAGCGGGGAGCGCCATTCATAGTAACGATGATATCGGTACTGGCATGACCCATGTCGACAACGATTTGCGGAGTGCCGACGTCAGATGGCAATAAGGCCCGTACCAGGGCCAGGTTGTCCGGCTCAAAAGCGATAACGTTCAAGCCGATTTCTTCCAGCATATCGAGACGCTGCTCGATAAAGTTATTCGCCACACTGGACAGGACAATTTCCAGCTTACCCTGCTCTTTTGGTGAATCACCAATCAGTGCCCAGTCTATCTTGGACTCTTCAACTGGTGTCGGAATCAGCGAATCCGCCTGATAGTGGATCGACTTGCTCAATTCATTGTTAGGAACTTTGTCGATGTCAGCAATCGTCGTAAAGACCTTCAACGAAGGCAAGCCGACAGCTACGTTACGAGTCATTATTTTAGACTCATTAATCAACTCGTTGATAGCCGATGCCAGCTTTTGCTGGTCAGCCTTGGCGTCACTTAACGCGACTCTGGTATCGATAGGGATATACCCGTATTTAACCAAAGATTTTTGCGGTCCGTTACCGCGCAACTGTACGAGCCTGACAGCGGTTGTGCCGATGTCTAAGCCGAAAAATTCTGATACCCCACTCAGTAAACTCATGTTAATCCTGATTATAGCATAAGCATAACTATGCTTAGCAAGTTTTTTATTTACAAAATCGGCGGCAAGCCTTTGATTGACTGGTAACCAGGATCGAAGGTCTTGCTACTGGACGGCGCTAGCCATACTTCAGGGCCGTAGTTAAATACCTCGGCCGCATCATTACCTACGGTACCCGACGCCCGCAGCAGCCAAATCTGGTTAGCCACGAAGCTGCCGTTAACGGTCAGCTTCTTATTACAGGTTGTCGCATAGCCGTTAGACACCGCGCCGTTCGGATCGAAGCTAGCACCCGATGCGTTGCTACAGGTGGTTATCGTACCGGCCCTAGGTAAAGTAAAGCTATTCGCGGCCGTCGTGTAACCCGTGTCTGGTATTGCTACATAGGTTCCGTCGAGCTGCGTGACGGAAGAGTCAATGAATATGCTGCCATGTACTACTAAACGGAGGGATGGAATGATCGATTCGCTGGCCCAGCTTGAGGCGCCGTTGCTGTTCTGATAGGTTATATTACCTGTAATACGGACGTTACCATCAACATATATAGTGATCTGCGAGCCAGTCTTGATAAGACTCGTACTGATGTTTAGCGGAGTGGCGCTGGAATACTTATAGTTACCGGCGTTGACATTATTCAAGTTACCGCTGGTAACAGCTGGCAGCGTCGACAGGTTAGGCTTAGTGCCCCAGTAATCAATACAGTTCTTAAATGAGCCGAACATACCGCCGAACAAGCCGGAACCAGCGTTCACGTTAGCCGTGTTGGCAAATGACAGTGCCGTAGGCGGACTATGGCCCTGGCTGGTCGAAAACTCCTGAATTTTACCTAATGCCAACGCGGCGTATTCAGTTCCAGCGCCGGAATACGGGCTAGCCTTAGAGTTCCATGAAGCCATACCCGCGTTATTGTTTGTAATCGCTGAGCTGCAGGGCGTAATCGTGCTGCCACTCGGGCTGGCGAACGACGCGCCGGCGACGGCATCACCACCGTTTACACTATAGTACGGATAATTAAGCACCATAAAGTTCTGGCTCGGGCACACTTTGGCGCCTGATCCACCTTCCACTCCATACTCAACCGTAAACACGCCGGCCGCATTCGTTGGCCCTAGGTTGTTCACGGTAGCCTTCCAGACAACTCCTGATGTAGTCGCCGCCGGGTAGGCGTTGTAAATATACGCCCCACTACTATTTTTAATTCTTAAATACAGTTTTCCGCCGGTGTTTCTGGCCGAAGCCAGTGCCGCTGCCTCGTTATATGACAGACTGGCCGTTACATTGAACTGTTGTTGCGGTGAGAGATTATCCGGATTTATCATCAACGAACAGGTCGACGTCGGCTGCTTGATAGCCACACAAGCCGGATTACTATAACCAATCGCGGGCACATACGACGTCGGCCAGTTCATATGGACTCGCTCGCATAATGTTGGCACTGTGGTGGCAGGTACGACCATAGGATGCGTTTGATACGCAGCACCCCCGGTCGGTATACCGGCCGCCCATATGTCCTGATAGCCTTCCTGAATTGCCGCAAAACCATCATATGAATATCGGCCGCCATACCAGAAGTTAGCTGGGCTGGGCCCGTTGTTCCGGATCGTATGGTTAAAGGTCACCGTTTCGCCTGGGTAAGCACTGGCTTTATCCACAGCAGTCCACGCCGACAGGGTCCAGCCCTGAGCCAATGGCGTCATGTTACCTACCGGGTTGGCACAGTCACGCTTAATAGCGTAAGTGGAACCATCCGGGTTATAAAAGACAATTGACGGCAACTGGTTGGTGTCAGCATACCAGGCAACATCGGTGTAAGATGGCTGGTAATACGTATTGAAATTAAAGTAATACGAGTCAGCCCAGCCAATACGGTTATTGGCCCCATACCAGCGCACAATACTGTCAAATTCATTCCAACGGTCTTTAGCAACGGTCCATGGGGTTCCGGCGGGCGCACCCAGCATAGTCAGCACCGTGAAGGCCGCGGAAACGTGATTGTGAGGATCAGGGTGATTTAAACGTGCCCAGTAGAACTCCAGGAAAGATTGGACGTCGTACACTTGAATACCACCTATAAACAAGTCGTCGCCTGATGTCTGTCTTATATTATTGAAGTAGCCATACCACTTTCCGCGCGCGAATGGATCTGCATTGGCGATGCCGGTATTGTTGAACACTGTCACCGCGACGATGAGCGGGAAAAATACATATATAAGAAGCTTGCTCTTGAATGTCATTGTAAGTCCTTAATTGCCGCTTCAAGCCGTGTCACATTTTGCTTGTACGACCCCTGCTGCTCTTTGTTATAGGCGTCTATCGATTTCCGGTAGTACTCAATAGCCTTGGTTTTATCGCCGCCATCGGCATATTTTCTCGCGAGCAAAGCATATTCACCCGGTTGCAGGTTTCCAATATCTTCAATCTTCGCGTTAGTTTCGGCTGCCGCTTCATCCTGGTTGCTCGCCGACTGGACGGAAGCCAGCAAGGAAAGTTTGGTCTTATCAGATTCGTAGTTCTTCTGAGTCTTTATAAGCTTTTCGGCTTCGTCGTACTGTTTTGACCCGATGAGATAGTTTACTTTAGACACCAGGTCTTCGTTGCTGATTTCCTTGTACGAAACCTTGGCTGGCGCGAGTTTTGATCCCGATTTCGCGCCGTTGGCTGGCGTTTTCGTGGCATCAGGTTTGAACATAAAATAAGCGCCCGCTGCCAGAGCGGCTACTACAACAAAAGTAACGATAATAAAAAGTTTTCGCCGCTTCTTTAAAAAAGCCAATCGCTGTTCCAGCGATGGATGGCCGGTACCCGTTACCACTGTTGGCTTATCATCTGCACCCATATATATCCATAGTATATCAAACCATGAGCGTTATAGTACAACATTCTTATTATGCTTTGCGCAAAAGAGTTAATACGGGGATTTAACCTGGATGAATATATCCGGGTGTAACGTGATGTATCCAAATGCCGTTTATGCCTAAAGTACGACTGCAAGAATTTGGTTAGTGTTGTAGTGTAATCGGACATACGACTATTCGCTCTCATTCATGGTCTCTATGGCCGTGTGAGTCACCAAAAGGAAGAGGTTAGCATGAATATTATTCTTGTGTATGGCGCATTCGCCAACGCTTCGGCCAGTAGCGAGCAATGGTTTACGCAATAGTTGGCCACATCTGTTAAAATATGTGTAATGAGTTCCCTGCAAATCGGTATCGTCGGCCTGCCCAATGTTGGCAAATCAACCCTGTTTAATGCCCTGACGGGCAGTAACATTCTGGCCGCCAACTATCCGTTCGCCACTATCGAACCCAACACCGGTATAGTTCCGGTTCCAGACGAGCGTTTGGCGAAGCTTGGCGAATTGTATAACACCACTAAAATTGTGCCTGCTACGGTTACTTTCGTGGATATTGCCGGATTAGTCGCCGGCGCGAGCCAAGGCGAGGGTTTAGGTAACCAGTTCCTAAGCCACATCCGTTCCTGTAACGCTATCGTGCAAGTCGTGCGCGCCTTTAGCGACCCAAATGTGCTGCATGTCGATGAACAACATGATCCAGAAAAGGACATCGACGTCATTAACACGGAGCTTGTTCTGGCCGACCTGCAAACCGTTGATAAGCGCCTGCAAAAGTTCGAGAAAGAAGCCCGGGCAAACCCGAAATTGAAGCCAGTTCTTGATACGCTATTACAAGCCAAAGAACTTCTAAACGAAGGCGCGCCGTTATGGTCTACCGGCGATATCGACCTAGAGCATATAGCCGACCTGCAGCTTATTACCGCCAAGCCGATTATATACCTGTTCAATCTTGATGAAGACGGCCTCAGTGACGACGTGCGCAAGCAGGAACTGCGGCAACTGGTAGCGCCCTCCACTTCCCTGTTCGTCTGCGCCAAACTGGAGAACGAACTCAAGGAACTTGATGCCGAAGATGCCAAAGAATTACTGGAAAGCTATGGCCAGACTGAATCTGGACTGCTACAGCTCATCCACGCCGCTTACAGCACGCTTGGCCTGCAAAGTTACCTGACGGCTGGCGTTAGTGAAGTGCGCGCCTGGACCATCAAGCAAGGCTTCACCGCTCCGCAGGCAGCCGGTGTGATTCATGGTGATTTTGAACGCGGTTTTATCGCTGCCGAAATCGTTGATTATAGCGACCTTATTGAAGCTGGTTCGTTGCAAAACGCTAAATCTAAAGGTAAAGTTCGCACCGAAGGAAAAACCTACGTTATGCAACCAGGTGACGTGGTGGAATTCCGCTTTAACGTCAGTAAATAACAAGACCTACTGCTGTGCCTGGACCGATTCGCGGGTGTAGCCATACGGGCGCTTGCGCCAGCGCTGGCTGAACGGTACGGTCATATACTCTTTAATGACCTGGCCGTTGTGGACAATGCTTTTCAGGCCGGCGGCACCCATGGCAACTGCCAGGCGCCGCTGTTCGTCAGTATGGTGCGGGGTTGGCTCCGGATTATAAAAACCGGGGTTTTCAGTATGGGCCTGCTGTATTGGGGCTATATCCGGTGTTTCCGCAACTTGGGCTGGCAATGCCTGCTCATAGCGGTCCGACGCGTTAGCCATGGCGATTCCAACCGGTGTATTTTTAGCGTCATGCTGTTGCTGGAACTGGTTCATCATAAAGTGATGGCGGATTTCCATGACTTTATGCTGCGTGTAGGTAAACAGCTTGCGCAGACGGGCGCCGCTTGGCGTCGTAAAGCGCAGCTCTTTGTTGGGCGTATAGATACGAATGGTCGAGTTCATCATACGGCCACTGAAGTCCAGTTCAGTAATCATATCGAAGCGAATATCTTTGAGTGTCAGATATTTCGGCTTTTTATCAATCAGTAAAACACGGAAATCGGTAGCGACCAGTAAGGCAAAGCCCCCATCGTATTGTCCATTTACCGCTTGAGCAATCGTTTCTCCCGGAAGCAGAATTTCGCATAGTTCACGCAACTCAGCTCGGCCCCAAAAGCGGAAGTTACAACCAATTTTCTTTAGTTGTTCGTCCACAGTAGCTAGTGTTACCATAGGATTCCTCCTTCCTTAGTACTGATAACTATAGTCTGGCAGATAAAACTTAACCGTACATTTGATCACGCCGGGAATGCGATTTTTATCACATACAGGGTGCTTACGTTTTCAAAAATAGCACTTTATGAGATAATACCCGTAGACTATGCTAGCAACCATCGAACAGACCGAACAGCTTCTCGCGATATTCAGGCAGCAAGGATCGCGCTACACCTACAAAAAAGGTGAGTTTATCATTCGGCCCGGCGAAGTACCGTCGGGCGTTTTTTATATAGAGGAAGGTTTAGTCAAAGCATACGACATCACCAAGTATGGCGAAGAGAACCTGCTCATTATCCGCCGTGAGGGCGAAGTCTTCCCGCTTATCTGGGGTATAACCGGCCAGGAACGCCAGGTCATCTATGAAGCTATCGGGCCGAGCGCGGTCTGGGAAGTCAGCCGGGACTGTTTCCTCGACTTTATTACCTCACACCCTGACGCGCTGGCTCCCCTTTTAGACATGACCGTCGAAATGTACCGCATTCACTCGGAGCGTATCCTCAATTTGGAGTATCGTACCGTCCGGGAACGCCTTATCTCATTCCTGCTGACCATGTCTCACCGCTTTGGTAAAAAGACCACTGAAGGCCTGCTTATAAATGTACCTCTGCGGCATCAGGATATTGCCAGCTCGATCAATGCCAGCCGTGAAACTACCACCCGTGAGCTGGCCGCCCTGGAACGCAAAGACCTGCTAACGACGCAGCAATCGCTTATAACCCTCAAAGACCTCAACAAATTGCACAACCACCTCTAAACTGGTACGTTAGGGGTTCCATTGCTTGATCAACGTAGCCACTGCCTTGGTTAGCGCGGTATGGTCCGGCACATCGGGCGTATCATAATAATGATCCGTTGAAATATAGTCTTCCAGTACGTTTAAGCAGTAAATGTCATCCGCCAGGATATGCATACGGTCAACTGCTTTAATGCTGGCCATCGGCGTGGCCACTATGAGTTTTTTGTAAGACACCGGTTTTAAAAATTGCAGCGCCAAATCGATAGAGAAACCGCTGCTCATACCGTCGGAAACCACAACAATATTACGATCCTGCAGCAATTCCTTCCGCACCAGGCCATCGTTACTCAGTAAACGGTGCATAGCCTGCATTTTTTCAATCTTCTTCTCCTCAAGAAAGCCACGGTACTCACTGACCATCTCTTCGATCTCGCCGGTTGAAAATTCATGGTTATAGGCAAATGATCCATCTTGCGTCATGCCGGCGATAGCAATTGCCTCGTGAGGTAGTTCGATTTCGTCCACGAGCAGCATACCCAACGAGCAACTCAGCTGCTGCGATATTTGCATGCCGACCACTACCCCGCCATCAGACAGAGCAAGCACGGCTGTCGGCTCGTCTTTATAGCGCGGAACTATTTGCTGGGCCAAGAGGCGCCCGGCGTGTAAACGACTGGCAAAATACATTCCTTATAGTGTAACATTACGCTTGCGCTAGTACGAGAGAGCTCACGCTTATCGCTGTAGTATTTTAAGCAGATAGAACCGCTCGACATTACCTTTGCTGCCGCTTACCTGCGAATCAGCTTTATCGACGATCCTGAAGGCAGTACTCGCCCAGGTTTCGAAATCTTTAAGAATATCCCGGCGCATTCGGTCGTTTTTTATAACACCCTTATGTTTGAGGCTGCTTACTGCCGCTTCAAATTGCGGTTTGACCATGGCGACGATCTGCGTGTCCTTGTGAGCGAGCGTAGTGACATGCGGCAAGATCTCACGCAAACTAATAAATGATACGTCAGCCACGACAATATCTATTTTTTGATCCGTTACAAAACCGCGTATATCGGTTTGCTCATGTAGTTCAATTCGCGGATCACCGTGCAGGCTGGGATGCAGCTGGTTCGTACCCACTTCCACCGCGATTGATTTGACCACGCCATGCTTCAGGGCATAATCCGTAAATCCACCGGTAGAGCTACCGACATCTAAAATTGTTTTACCTTCAAAATCTATATGCAGTACTTTCGCAACTGAGGCTAATTTGAGCGCTGCCCGTGATACATACTGCTCTTTGGCGGTAAGTTCGACGTGGTCGTCTTCTCTTACGATCGTGCCGGGTTTAGTTTCGACCTTACCGTTTAGCTTAACGTCACCGAGCTTTATGTAGCTTTCAGCTTGCGACCGCGTAGGTACAAGCTGCAACGCTACAAGTTTTTGGTCGAGGCGTTGTTTCATAAGACGATCTTATCAACAATCTGCTTGTGTTCGCCCATCTGTTCAACTACATAGATTGCCTGGCACGGTATTATATCGCCCTGCTGCAGGCGCCTGGATTGTTGCGTGGTAACATGCGGACGGAACCGATGTGTAGCGCCGGTCGTCTCGGCAACTATCCACGCCTGCTCGGTATGCAGTACGCCGCGCACCGCTTTTTCAATCGCCCGCAATGGCGGCACAGCCTCTACTACATTAACCAGTTTCTGGCCTTTATGACCAAAATGAGCCTCTTCACCGAGAACAGCAGTAAACGGTTCGATGTCAGTAAGTTTTTCCTGCATCAGGATAGTCAGTACACCGGTAACCGGTTGCGCCCGGAACCACGGCACAATAGTAATATGCAGCGGCCATTCCTGGAACGTATGGCCCACTTTATAATTTTCGATAAATAAACAAACTAATCGGTCACCTGGAATCACGCCTATTCCTTATTGTTTTACCCGCTCACGGTATGAGCCGTTTGAAGTGTCAACCGATATCAGATCGCCCTGTTTAATAAAAGCTGGTACGCGGATAGTAATGCCCGTTTCCAGCGTGGCATCTTTAGTAATGCTAGAGCTGGTGTCACCCTTAACAGCGTCTTCGGTGTAGGTAACCTGCAGCGGTACGTTTTTTGACAATTCCACATTAATGGCCTGATTGTTAAAGAACTGCAGCGTCACTTTGTCGCCTTCTTTGAGGTAACCGGCGCCGTCACCGACCAGGTCGGCTGAGATTTCAAACTGCTCGAAAGTTTCCTCGTTCATAAAGTAAAATGAATTGCCGTCACTGTATAAATACTGGACAGACAGGTTCGTAACATCGGCGGTTTGCAGCTGTTCGTTGCCCTTAAAAGTCTTTTCTAGCACTTTGCCGTCAGTCAGGCTTTTGATGCGCACATTTACGATTGAGCCGCCGCGACCCATAACTTTCTGGTTATAGTCGACAACCCGGTATGGTACGCCTTCCAGCTGGAATAACACGCCTTTTTTGAGATTGGTAATACTTAATGCCATTAGTCTAAATTCTCCTTAATAATTCGGCAGCTTGCGAAGATCTTCGCGTAAGTCCTCATAGCCATCGTGCAATTCATCGATATCGCCATGATCAATACTTTGGCCATCACCGTCTTTCAACTCTTCCAGTTTTTGAAGTACCTGTTTAATACGGTCGTCGATGGAACGTGGTTTTTTATTCATTTCAAAGTCTTCGACCACATCGCGCAGTTCTTCCTGCAATTGGCGAGTAGCGTTTTTGTCGTCGACACAGTCGTTAAAACGATGGAACAAGCGATCTGCTTGGCGGCGCAATTCCTGATAATTCGGATCCATAGCAACCTCCTTGTTTACACTTTCCATTTTAGCACCGTACCACTAGCTAATGTCGCATTTCGACTTCGAAATGGTCAAAGTGGGCTGATATGTTCGCAATGTCGATCGCACTGAACAAATCGTGCTCGCTGGCAAGCAACATGCTTGCCCGAACCTGCTTCAATCGCTCCAACGCCTGGGTGGCATTTTGTTGGAGTTCGGCACGGCTGTCTGACATTTCCCAGTCACGGATGTCCAGACGGGTATCTGCCAGCAAATGCTTAATGGTACCTACCAGGCGTAAATCGGCCGGAGACAACTCATCAAGGTCAAGTCGGGTCAATATAGACCCGACTTGACCAGCTACACTGGTAAAACGCGTTAACAAAGAAGCCGCATGCTCCATAAACCCTATACCACCCTTCCCTGATGTTGCCTAGTTGTTTGCAACGAACGGCAACAGCGCGATATGGCGGGCGCGCTTGATGGCGCTGCTCAAACGTCGCTGCTGGCTCTCGGTCAGACCGGTCTTCTTACGAGTTTCAATCTGTCCGTAAACGTTTACGTAACGCTGCAAGGTCTTAAAGTCTTTGTAGTCAAAATATGGTACATCGGTACGATGTTTAAAAATCTTTGCCATAAAATATGTTCCTTATCAATAATTAAACTTAGAAAGGAATGTCGTCGAGGTTAATCGGTTCGTCGCCGATATCTTCAATCACGACATCGTCTTTTTTCTTAGCGGGGCCGGTTTGGCTGGATTGATTAGTCCCGCCTCCGGAAGCAGAAGCTCCGGCATTGCGGGTATAACCACCGTTGGCACCACCGCTATTTCCACCTTCGCCTTCGTCACCGCGTGAATCGAGGAAGGTTACGTCGCTGGCAAGTACTTCGACTTTATTGCGCTTAACGCCTTCCTGTTCCCAGCTTCGGCTCTGCAAGCGGCCCTGCACTAAACAGCGGCGGCCTTTGGAAAGATACTGTGAAACGCGTTCACCCAGCGGGCCCCAGGCCACAATGTCAATGTAATCAGTGGCTTCCTGCCACTCGCCTGACGCATCCTTATAGCTGCGGTTCAGCGCCAGGCTAAAGCTACAAACGCTTTGGCCGCCCGGTGTATTGCGAAGCTCAGGATCGCGGGTCAGGTTTCCCATTAATGTTACTTGGTTAAGACTACGTGCCATGTGGCAACCCTCCTTGTAGGAACTATGTCCTTTATTTGTTGGTACTTGCAACTCTACTCGCTGCATTCATTATGGGTCAAGCCGTAAAATTTACGACTAAATTACCGAAGAAAGTATTTACTCTTCTTCTTTGTCGTCGTCGCTGTCACGCTCACCGCGCTTAGCCGCCTGCTCGGCTTTGACAGCCTTAGCCGCTTCCGCCTTGGCGATAGCTTTCAGGTCAGGGCGCGTAATGAGGAAACGGATGACTTCGTCGGTAATATTGAGGATACCCTCTACCTTACGGACGTTTTCTGCCGGCAATTCTACAGCGTAGATTACGTAAATAGCAGATTCGCTCTTCTTAATAGCGTAAGCCAGCTTGCGCTTGCCCCAGTTATCGGTGTTAGTGATTGATCCACCGTTGTCGGTGATGATCTTTTCCACGCGGCTGGTTGCTTTTTCCAGATCTACTTCCAGATCAGGATGGTAGAGCACAGCGATCTCGTACTGATTCATTCAGTCACTCCTTTGGTTAAAGCCCATACACATATTGTTATGAGCTGAGTTAATAATCTGTAAATTATACCGTAGTCACCTCTGTTAGTCAAGGTGAGCTACTCCTTAAGCTGTTGCCGCGCCTGAGACAACCTTATGAATTGGAACGACATTTCCATTGCCATAAGCTGGATTAGCAGGCCGGCGGCCGGCATTGCCTAATACTTCGTAGTCAGAAACACGTAATGGACCTTGAAAGACTTCCTGCATAACGCGGCCGTTCAATCTTTGTACAGCCATGCCGACCTCACGCCTATCTCGCCTGGTGGGAGCTAGTCTCAGGTCACGAACTTTCAGTAAATGGCTCATCATAAAGTCTTCAAGCCGGCGTAGCGGCGATGTCACCCGGCAATAGCCATCCAATAGATTCAATCCAATGTGCGGTCCGGGTACCTGACTGTAAGTCGCGACGTTTGGGGGTAAAAATTCCAAATGTGTTTCATCCTCAGGATCATGTACACGATAGATTGCCGGGCGTCCTTCGTCGGCCATCATTTTACCGACCAGGTTGTTAGCCGCCACCATGTAGGCTTCATTCAGGCGTGAGCCGCGCAACCAGGCCTGCTGGGCCGGCATATTAACAAGCTGGTGATGCACGGCGTCGGGGTGCGCGCTGGTATCAATCGCAGCGCCGCGGTCTTCGTCTCCGCCGGAAGTGAATCGTAAATGTGAAAGAATAAAGGCGCTGGCCCGGCCAAACTTTTGATACGTTTCCTGCTGCCGGCATCGCCATCCGAATTCCCGGTAGTCATGGTTGCGTGTCACCTCCACGCGGCCGAAAGAGACAGTTACGTCGCTTGGTGGCTGCGTTGCTCCGACTACGAACTGGACCATCAAAGAACTGCGAACATTTCCTTCTGAGAATTCAAGCCCCCGTATCAGCTCCGGGTCAATCATTGGTTCATAACCCTGTTCATTACCGGTTAAATTATAGTATTTAGCTTCCGTGCTCCTCATTGCCTGTTTCAATACCTGAGGGTCGTCGTATAACTTCGAAGTGTCAGCCACGCAAACGCCGACACGGTACGTTTCCTCGTGGGACGGCAACTCTTCCACGAAAATTCCGTCATCAATCTCTTTAGGAGACGAACAGTCCGCGGTAATTATGCCATACGGCTGGTTTGCCTCCGTGGCGTGCCGGTCAAGCTCAACAATAGAAGTACCCCGAGGCGCGATCATAATAGCCGTTCTCCTTTACTAAAAAAGCTCCCGTCGCGCGTGACAGGAGCTTTTTTTCTTTTTGACAGTTCCACATAAGTCTCATTTTGTGGGCCGAACAGAAGGAATGACAAGTTGTATTTGCGCGTCATCATCCCTCTCTCTTTCCGTCCGACATTATCTGACGTTTGTGTTTGATCTTATGGTACCCTGCCATTATGCTTATGGCAAGTGTAACAATGGCAACGTTTTTACTCTATAAACTGCCGCTTATGCCCCCGCACCAATAGCGCGCATAACACCAGTGAAACTGCCGCCGTCGTAGCGCCGGCTATATTCAAGCCGGTATTCGCCAGCGCGCCGCCAGTCTGGACCGTAGCGCTAGCAGGAACGGCATCCGCCAAAGCCGGCCCGGCGGGATCGATGATTATACCGTTGGCAATACCGTCGTCATCAAGCAAACCGCCATCCGTAATGGTATACACCGCTCTCAGGGCTGGCTGGCCGCCAATAGTTACCGCGCTGAGCGCCGCACCGGCGATTGTCTGATACGTCTTGCTGGCCGCGCTATACTTACGCATCACATACCTGGCCGGGTCATAATTGCCAAAATAATACTGCGTAACTGTTGCCGTCGCGCCGGGTGTGCCGCACGTCAGCGCGAAGTCCATCAATCCGGCAGGATAACTATACTTGGCGTCTCCCGCAGTATTAGACTCCGCGCTTACCGAAACATTACTATTCGCGTCACAGCCATCCGTCGCCAGCACCGAGTACTTCCCGGTCAGGCTGTTCGGCAAACTTGAAACCGCGTCCTGTTCATTATCATCAATACCATCGTCATTGCCATCGCCATTATTGGGCGCGGCCGCCTCAACTGAATCACGTATTCCATCGGCGTCGCCCATGGCAATTATGCTATATCCTGTAGTCTGCGTATAATTGCCGTCGACGTTATCCACGGTCGAAACCGTACCGGTCAGCGTATGCGTGCCCGTACCATCAATAGCCACTTTTACCGGTAAAAATATTTTGGGCGCCGAAGCACCTGGTGTTAAAGCGTTAACATCGTCACCCGGGCGGCTGCAACTAATCTGCTGCCCGTACCGCGCGCAGCTCCAACCGTCACCATACACGTCCTGAAGCTGGAATACATTTGGTACGGTCGCCGTCATAGTAATCGTCCCAGTAGTATTCTGAGCACCGGCGTCATTAAAGGCCTGCAAGTACAGCAGAGCATCCTCGCCCTGCTGGACGATTCCCTGCTTACTGGCCGAGAATTTAACATTCGGGTTGAGCTTACCAACGCTCAAACCCTGGATCTCGTGAATATTGTTCGAACCGCCGGTACCGGCCGAAAATCCGAACTTAAACGTAGCCGGTAATGATCCGGCGCCGTTGACCGTATTCAAATTGATGTTCGTGACTTCACTGCGGAGTCCCTGTCCATCAAAGTAATTGACCGCCACATTCATAATGTTATTTGTATTCACGGTCACGCGTACATGACGCTTAGCGCTGGCCCGTGACTGTGTCGACTCTACCGCCAAGGGGCCGCTAGCCGATTTTCGGGTGACAAATTTATAATTGGTCGTTTCCGAACCACGCACTGTAATACTATTAGATGCTGCGCCCGTACCGCCGTTTCCAAACGCCGGGTTGGAGAAGTTGCCGTAGCGGTCAAAACCGACCCCAATGTAGCCGCCAACGATTCCTGCAGCCGCGGGCGGCCCATTACTGCTTGAATAGCCGAGTGAACCACCAAGCGCGCCCGGCTGCGTCGGATTAGCCGTACCGTCCAGCAGGAAGAATACGATACCGTCAGCGCCCGTACCGGCGTACTGAAACATATCGAATTCCACATTCAAACCTTCACCGGCCGAAATCGGCGTGTTATATATCGCGAATCCCGATTGGTTATTGGTATTGTTCGTTAAACGCAGCGCGCCGCTGCCGGCCGTATCAAGTGAGCCACCGCTACATGCCGGTATTGAGTTAGCCGCCGAGCTGCTTGCGGCCGTCAGACAAGCGCCGGTACCCGTACCACCGCTGATCCACTGGTTGGCGGCCGTTGAAACGCCGCTAAACGTTTCTCCGGCAATGGCAGCTGCCGATGCCGTAGCACCACTAAACAGACTGGTGAGCGGCAAAGCCGCCAGCAACAGGCACAACACAAAATTTTTGAACTTTTTCATTTTTCCCCTGCGACACAAAAGTACTTATGCCCATTGTACGGAACCGGCATACAAAGCACAAGCGGTACACATCAGGGATTACTGCACTAATCGGGCAGCTGGGGCCGGTTCGGTCTCGGCGAAGTCACCTTCCGCGCCATCTTCACCACCAAACACCTGGTCAAGCGAGCTTACCAGCACTTCACGGGGCCGGGAGCCGTCAGCAGCGCCAATAATACCCTGCTCTTCCATTTCTTCTATCATACGGGCCGCGCGGCCATAGCCGATGCGCAGGCGGCGCTGCAATAAGCTGGTCGATGCTTTCTTATTCTCAATCACTACACGCACGGCATCGCGGAACATGTCACCTTCGGCGTCAGAACCACCACCGTTACCCATATCGACAACATTACTGCCCTTACCGAGTTGTACGGGCTGGCTAATAATGTCATGGTCATAAGCAGGTTCGCGCTGCGTCTTAATGAACTCGGTAATCTTTGCTGTCTCGTCGTCAGAAATAAATGCTGCCTGGACGCGCACCGGCTTGCTCATACCGCTTTGCAACAACAGCATGTCACCCATACCGAGCAGCTTTTCGGCGCCCATCTGGTCAATAATTGTTCGTGAGTCAACCTGAGAGGCTACCGTAAAGGCGATGCGGGCTGGCACGTTGGCCTTGATAAGGCCGGTAATAACGTCAACGCTTGGACGCTGAGTGGCCAGTACCAGGTGGATACCAGCGGCGCGGGCTTTCTGGGCTAAACGGACAATCAAAGCTTCCACGTCACGGGCGGCCATCATCATCAGGTCAGCCAACTCGTCGATCACAATCACGATGTATGGCATACCCTCTTCTTTTTTGAGGTTGTTGTACTCACCAATGTTACGCTTGCCGACTTCCGCCATGGTGCGCAGGCGGCGCTCCATCTCGGCTACTGCCCATTTAAGCGCCGAAATACACTTTTCAGGTTCGTTGATAACCGGCGTCAGCAAATGCGGGATGTCGTTATATGGCGCCATTTCCACCTGCTTCGGGTCGACCAGAATCAGCTTCATATCGCTGGGGCTGTTGTGGTACAACAGACTTGTAAGCAAGGTGTTAATCATCACTGACTTACCGGAACCGGTCTGGCCAGCAACCAGCAGGTGGGGCATCTTGGCGAGATCCGCGATGACCGCGTTGTTGGCAATATCCTTACCAATCACAAAACCAAGTGGCTTGTCCTGCAGGCCGTTCCATTCCTTGCTCTTAAACAGTGTGCTTACCAGCACGCTGCCCGACTTCTTATTCGGTACTTCAATACCGACGGCCTGCTGGCCCGGAATCGGTGCTTCCATACGGATAGAGTGCGCCGCCAGGTCGAGTGCCAGGTTGTTTTCGAGGGCGGTAATCTTGGTCAGTTTGACGTTACTGGGCGGTTTCAGCGTGTACTGCGTAACGCGCGGTCCGATGTTGGCACCCAGCATCTCGACATCGATATTGAAGTTGGCGAACGTACTATGGATGACGCCGGCATTGCCGTTGACGTCACCGGCATCCGGTTTAGTCTGCTTTTGATTCAGTAAGTCCTGGCCAGGGAATTTCCAGTCCGGGTCGCTTGTAGTAGTCAGGGCCGACTGGTTGACGACAACTAATTGGCCGGGATTAGCCGGTTCGGCGCGCATACTGTTCTTAAGCCCGGCAAAGCGCGGACGGGCCTTCTCTTCAACAGGTTCAGCTTCAGCTTCGACCGGCAGCGTTCCCTCATTAATTTTAAAGTTGGCCGGCTCCACCGGCTTGGCGGCGCGGTTCTTGAGCGACACCAAGTCGGTATCCTTATGCTCGCGTGGTTCAGGCTTGAAGGACTTGAAGAACTCGACGATCACCGACATCGGAATACTGAAAGCATAAAAGACGGCCGGTACGAACAGTACCAGCAGGACGATGGCTGCCGGCACCTTGTCCAGCAGACCGAGCGCTACGCCGCCAAAGGCGCTACCGATCGCACCGCCCTTGCTGCCGCTGTTGGAAATAGGATCGGCGAACAGTACATGCAGCAAGCCGGCAAAAATAATAATTCCAATTAACAGACTGGTTACGCGCTTGGTTGGGGCGCGGTGATCGTGGCTGGCGAACTTATGGATTCCCCAGAACCCTAAGAAAACCGGTACGGCGTAAGCTGCCATACCAAAAACCGCCTCAGCCGCTTCGTAGAGCGTTTGCGGCAAGGTTCCGCCGGTTTGGAATCCGCCGAGCCAAATAAACAGGCCGGTAAGGATCATCAAAATAGCGCCCGCGTAGGCCCAAAACGGTGACCGCTGGGCGGGTGCTGCTTTCTTTGATCGTGTATTTTTTTTCTTTTTTGCCATACTTTTGTTTATTATACCCTCTTATGCTTGAGTGGTCTAGGGTTTACCGGGGCGAAAGTGCTGCTCGATCCGCCGCTTGCGCTGAATATGGTCCACTGAGTCCAGTACCGAAGCGATTGTCGCGTCATGGTCAGGATAAGCACCAGGGGTAAGTCTCAGTTCACGCACCTTCTTGATAGACGTATATATGAGGATAGCGTCACGGCTACCACCGAGCCGAAGATAGTCTGCCCTGTCCGCGGCATCGGTGTAGGGGTCGAAATACTCATCTACTATCGGCGATGGAAATAATACCTCGGGTAAGGGGCCGAGTGGTTGGTCGCCAGGTTGTGATGACGTTTCGTGGATCATACCTATATTATATCAAAACGTAAGCTTTTTGTCAATGTCGTGGCATGCCTGAATGACCGCTCGCCGGATGCTCTTTTGGCAGTACGGCCGTCGAGGCGTAGGCGTCATATCCGCCATAACTTCCCTCAGGCCTGAAAGCCGCATGAGCTGGCGACAACGATGAGAAGCGTGGCAGTACGAGCTTCCAGGTAGTAATAACTACAATCATGAGCATAAGAATAACGGCCATAATATTACTGCTGTACTGGACCATAACGTAAGACAAGGTGACCGGCTCGGTGACCGCTGGCGTACCTGCCGCGCCTACCGTATTAACGGTACTGCTGGAGGTCAGGGCGCCAATGGTATAGCTACCGGTGCCGAACCACTGGGTAATATTCTGTCCGTTACTTTTCTGGAACGACTTATCGGCTTCAAAGCTTAGGTTCGTGGCAGCAGACGACGCCAATACTTTAAATGTCAGGCTGGCCACCACATGGTCGCCGCTGAGCGGCTTGCCGGCGGCGGCACCACGCGAGACACGAATAGTACCGGCATTTTCAGTACTGGTCTGCAGGCTGGCGGGAAAATCACCCTCCGACAGACTAACGTACTGCAGCTGGCTGGCGTCGTAACGTAACGAGAACTGCACCGCTTCAACTGCTTCAACGCCGCTGTTTTCACGAACATGTACTATAACGTTGCTGCCCGGGTTAAAATTTCCGGATGCTGGATTAAGATATATATTGCCACCCGTCGCCGCATAACCAGGATGGTAAAAACGTACGCCCAGGTAGCTTACTGCTGCCATGAACACCACGGCCAGTGCTATGGATGTAAACCTGCGGAAATTCCTTTGGGCTGAAATAGACTTTGCCATCACATGTGTCCAATCGTTGACCTATTAGGCTTATGGTAGCACATTAACGTCAAGGGTTGAACCGCGACCGCCGCTTGCGCCAGCGCAAGAACACTAATACGACCGCCGCGAGAAACAGCACTCCAGCCGCCAGTACGGTGATACCCGCCTGCCACCAGTGAGCGATGAGCCACAAATAGGACTGCCGCAGGCTGGCTGGGTTGGTAGTGGTAATTGTCTTGCTAAGGGACTGCCGTGTTCCATTAATGAAATACACTTTTGCTTCCAGCTTGTGGCCACCATTCAGTAGCGTAGTGGTCAGCATACGCTGGCTGTATGGCGCCATCGCTGTCGTCGCCAGCAAAGTGCCGTCAGCGTAGTATTCAACCCGGCTGATGCCGTCTGACTGGAGGACCGCGGGCGCGATCATGACTTCCCCGCTCAAACGGTCAGTTTTAGCGGCCTTTTCCGGCCCATACGGAGCTATGGTAAGTTCTTGTGCCTTAACCTTGTACGAGGCCACGGTGACTGGCGTAATTACGACAGGCTTAAGAGTGGCCGATGCCTGCGCGGTAGCAATAGCGGATGGCGGACTCTCATTGCCCGCGGCATCAACTGCTGTAATTGAATAGGCATGGCTGGTTTTTGCGGCTACTGAAGTGTCCGTAAAACCGGTGGCGCCGGCAACCATAAATGTCGGGGAGACGGCGTTGTCGCGGTAGATATTATAGCCGGTAATTTTGCTGCCGCCAGGTACGGGCAAGTCTGCTGACTGTTGCCATGATAAACGTATGGCACCCGGCGTGGTGGAGGCGACCAGCCCCGCTGGAGTACGCGGCGCCATATTATCGGCGCGTGCGTGAGCTACCGCCACAGGACTGACGTCTGAAACCCTGCCCGCGGCATCAAAAGTCTGGACACTATAGCGGTACGTAGTGCCGGGAATCAACCCGGCGTCTTCGTACAAATACCCGGAAATAACATCGGCAATTACCACGCCGTCCCGCAAAATATGATAGCCACGGTGTGGACAACTCCCGGCGTCGGCAGTAGTGGAGGCCCAGCTTAGTTCCATTGACGTGTATGTACCGTAAAAAGGACTGGGGGCCGGTGGAGAGTCCAGCTGTGAGCTGCAGTTGGCTCGAGGAGCGGAGATAGTATATCGGGCCTCGCCTCCATTAGATGCGGTGACCATAGCCGTACCAGCACTGGCGATTGCCTTAAACTGCAGGCGGGCAAGTATGCCTGCCGAATAGGTTTCAGGAATTTTTGTCGCAAGATTACGAGTAAGGGTTACCATCCCTGTCCGCGAATCGACGGCGATCGGAGCTGCCAACGCTCCGGCGTCCAAACTGCCGGCATACTGCAACATATCAGTCGGATACCTGACACTGATGACAGACGGCGATGTAGATGTCGCCGTGTCGCGAACTACCATAGTAACAGTCGAGCCAGTCGTATATTCTCCCTTAAAGGGCTGCAGGCTGAACTTATCCTGCGGATTCGGAATTACTGTCTCACCACGGGAAGTCGTAACTGTCGCGGCGCCTGTGGTGGTAAGAATATCGCGGTTACCGGAAACACTCTTCAGCTTTGTGTCCTGCCCGTTAACAGTAACAAGGGCTGGAGCACTATCTGTCAGCGAGGTAAATGTTAGCGTCGCCACCTGTTGCCGGCCACCCACCCCGCCGGAACCAAGCGGTAAAGCGCGGACTAAACGAACTTTTCCAGGACGAGCCGTATCGGTAATTGATTTAAGTGTGAAGACAGAACCGTCCGAGATAGCGGAAAGACGCAGTCGACCGGGATCATAATCAATAACTGACTCGACCGATGACACGGGTTGGGTGCCACTGTCTTCGGTGACTAAAAGACTGAAACTGCCACCCTTCCGGGTGGTTATATTGGCCGGCTCCAGCAGTACGTTCCCCCTGTCAGCAGCACCATTAACAGTAACCACAGCACCGGTTAGTTTAGTAGCATCATTCCAATAATTGGAATGATTATTATACACAACACTATTACCACCAAGACTGACTGCCAGCTTGCCCTTAGTGGCCAACACCTTGAAGCGCAGGCCAACCACACTGTTGTCGCCCGTTACTTGGCGATCAGCGCCTGTCGACCGCCGCACCAGCACCTGGCCCGGAGTCACCGTTTCTGGCGCAGTTACGTCAGGGAACGCGTCACTATCCCGAAAACCAATAAATTGCAGCTGGGTCGTGTCGTAACCGACAGCCGTCCAGACTTCTGAGACCGGTTCCCTGTTTTCCTCGTGAACACTAAAGACTACTTCCGAATTGGGCACTAACGTACCAATCGCCGGAGTGATATACAGCCTTCCACCGTAAGAACCACGCATGAAAAGTAATAAACCGGCAACGGCCATCATAAGTAATGCCGCTATTCCCGCGACGAGCAGCAGCTTCAATAACCGTATATGCCCTTTAACCCACTCCATTATAACTACGCCCGCCTTGTTATTATTTCCTCTATATTACATTATGGTTACGCTTGTTATAAAAGCAAGAATAAAAAAATCCCGCTCTCCGGGGAGAAGCAGGATTTTTTGGACCGTAAAGAATTTAGTCCGTGCGGGCGTCCTGCGAAAGCAGGCGGGCGCGCATCTCTTCGAAGCGCTTTTGTTGCTCGGCGGCGATTTCTTCGGCGGTCTTAGTGCGGCCGCCGGCAGCCGTTTTGGCGTCAGCCGGCTTGTCGGATGTTTTACCGCCGCCAATCACATTTACCACAGGGATAATGATCGGGCTACGCTGGGTTGACTCATACAGGTAATGAGTCACGTGGTCTTTGATTTCTGCCTTAAAACGGTCGAGTTCAACGCGCTTGAACCGCTGGCCAACGGCCCGCTTCAGTTCAACGCGCAGACCATTCATGATCTCTTCGTTATCACGCATATATATGAAACCGCGGCTGATAATATCCGGGCTGGTCAGTAAGTTGCCGGTTTTCTTATCAACGGTCAGGATTATGGCCACCAAGCCTTCCTCACTCAGCAGCAAGCGGTCCTTAACGACTACGTTACTGACGATGGCGCCAGTTTGGTCGACCAGAATGGTACCATGAGGCACTTCCCCTTCCACTTCCATCTTGTCCGGCGTGAGGGCAATTACCTCACCATTGCCGGCATTTACAGTATTAGCGCGTGGAATGCCCTGCTCAATTGCCAGTTCAATGTGGCGCTGCTTTACGCGATAGGCACCATAGATAGGAATGAAGAACTTTGGCTTGGTCATGTTAATCATGTCAGCGTACTCGTCGCGTGAGGCATGGCCGGAAACGTGGAGCGGTCCGATGCCGTCGAGGTCGTGGTTACGAGCTTCAAAGACGTGAACACCCTTTTTAACCAGACCGTCAACCATTTGTCCAACCAGAGCGTCGTTACCACTTTCAGGAATCGGGGTACTGGAAAGCACGACCGTGTCCTGCTCTTTCAACTTAATGTGGCGGTGTTCGCCGCTGGCCATACGCTGCAAGGCCGAACTTGGCTCGCCCTGAGAACCAGTACAAACCACGACCACTTCCTGGTCCTTCATGTTTGGAACGCTGGCAATCGGTACGAAAGTTCCCTTTGGTACTTTCATAAAACCGTGGCGGATAGCCATTTCCAGCGTACTAACCATAGAACGTCCGTCCATGGCCACCTTCTTATTGTGGTGCACGGCGGCATTAATAAGCATTTGCACGCGGTTCATGTTGGTAGAGAATAAGCCAATCATGATACGGCCAGGCGCCTGCTCCATGATGTCGATAAAGCTTTGCTCGATAGTAGACTCACTTGGTGTACGTCCGGCGCGTTCGACAGTAGTACTTTCAGACAACAGGGCCAACACGCCTTCGTTGCCAAGCTCCGTTAAACGCTCATAGTCACTGCGCTCGTGGTCGAGTGGGTTGGGGTCGAAGCGGAAGTCACCGGTGTTGATAATGCGGCCGACTGGCGTATCAAGCACGATACAGGTTGAACCTGGAATAGAGTGTGTAATACGAACCAGTTCCACGAAGAATTCACCGACTTTCAGGCGCTCGTGCGTATCTTCGTTCATCGTAACGGTACGCAGTTCAAAGCCTTCGGGCATTGGCAAGCCGAAGTTTTCGAAGATTTCTTCGACACGCCCAATGGTAAATTTAGAACCGTAAATTGGTGCCGGGAACTTCGGTACGATGTGCGGGAGCCCGCCGATATGGTCAAGGTGGCCATGGGTGATGACGTAAGCGCGAAGTTTATGCTTAATCGTTTCCATGTAAGCGGTGTCGGCAATACCGTAGTTGATACCTGGCAAGTCGACACCAAGATCGTTACCGCAGTCCATGATGACCGCGTCGTTCGTATACTCGACCAGGATCATGTTTTTAGAGCCACCACCGTCCATACCACCGAGGCCGATAACCTTTAGGCGCGGGCGGTCATCTATAACGTTAGCCCGGCGCGGTTGGTCTGACACCTGGGCCGGCGTGTACTGGTTAGCAATTTTTTGGGCATCCATCTGGATGCGCTTTTGAGCGCGGACAGCAGCGCCACGGGATGACCCGCTGCCGCTACGGCCACCATTACCGCCGGTCTGTTTTTGCTGACCGGCTGGTTTTTGAGCATTACCACCATTACCCGGTTTGCGGCCACGGCCGTTTCCGGCGGCTACCGGGTTCCTCGGTGGGCGGCTTTGCTTCTTTTGTTCGCTGTTTTTCTCGTCTGGATTCATAATTTCTCCTTTTGTCTGAAATCAATCTGACTTATTTTGCTGTAATTTTCTTGATAATAGCTGGAATCTGCAGAAAGTCGTCAAGCAGTGTCTGCCTGAGGCCTCCGTTATAAAGCGCGGCGGCTGGATGGAATAGCGGTAATATAACAACTTCCAGCACCTGGGGTCCGGATTTTGGATCGTCACGGAAAGCCAACTTTACACGTTTTGGATTTCCATGATCTTTACTGATTTGCAGATCCGGCAGGAAGGAATTCGTACTATGGCGCCCAAGCGTAATCAATACTTTGGGCTGAATTACTTCCAGCTGGGCCTGTAAATACGGCAGAAACGCCTTTTTCTCCGCGGGCAGCGGGTCACGGTTGTTCGGTGGCCTATATTTTACTATATTCGTAATATATATGTCGTTGCGATCCAGTTGTACACTGGCCAGCATCTCATCGAGAAACTTACCGGCCGCACCAACAAACGGCTCACCTTTCAGATCCTCGTTCTTACCGGGCGCTTCACCGACAAACACGATGTCAGCATCCGGATTACCGCTACCGAATACCAGCTGCGTGGCAGTTTCAGCCAGTTCCGGCGTGACCTGGTTGTCCAGGATCTGCTGCCGGATTTCATCGAGTTTCTGTTGCTTATTCACGCTTACCAACCTTTTTAAACAGTTTCACGATTTGGCCAACAGTAAGCGCCAGAAATACAATCGTCAGGAAGTAAGTAATAAGGCTACCCGTATCAATCGCGATCGAAGCAAATAGATAGGTGATAAAAGCATCCATGGCAATAATAATCGCCAGTCCGCCCTTAGTATCCTGCCACGAAAGCGATTTTTTCAAATCAGCCACCTATCTTAACCTTTCGCCTCTTCACGTTTAGCAAGCGTTCCATAGACGCCGCCTATTATCATGATGACTACGCCGATACTAATTTGTATCCATGCCGTACGGGAGATGCCCACAATTGAGACACCCCCCAGAAACGTAGCCAAGCCAAAGCCGTATAAAAAGTTGGCAAGCTTTTCATATTTGCGCACCATTGAAGCCATTACGGATTTATTTGCCTTCCAGTTCACGCACAGCGGCTTTCATGGAAAGCTGCAGGCGGCCACGGTCATCAATAGCAACCAGTTTGACCGTCACTTTATCGCCTTCTTTTACGACGTCGCTCGGTTTGTTGACACGCTCTTCACTCATTTCGGAGACATGTACCAGGCCGTCTTTGCCTGGCATGATCTGTACGAAGGCACCGAAATCCAAAACGGACACTACCGGTACGTTTTCGTAGATCTTACCGACTTCGGGTTCGGCCACGATGCTTTCAATCCACTGGATAGCCGCCTTGATGCTGGCCCCGTCCGGGCTGGCGATCAGAACCGTACCATCATCGTGAATATCGATTTCAGCGCCGGTCTCAGCGGTGATCTTCTGTATCACTTCCCCGCCCTTACCGATCACTTCGCGGATCTTGTCTGGATTGATGGTGATAGTTTCAACGCGAGGCGCGTACGGGCTGAGCTCCTTGTTCGGCTCGGCGATAGTGGTTAGCATGTGCTCCAGGATCTCGGCACGGCCTTCGCGGCCCTGCTCAAGCGCCTTAGCGAGCACTTCAACTGGTAAACCATGGACTTTCATATCCATCTGCAGCGCGGTGATACCCTTGCTGGTTCCGGCGGTCTTGAAGTCCATATCGCCGGCAAAGTCTTCAGCGTCGGCGATATCGCTCATGATGTACGGCGTGTCACCATCGATCATCAGGCCCATCGCGATACCGGAAACCGGTGCCTTCAAAGGAACACCGGCGTCCATCAGGCTGAGCGTACTGGAACAAGTAGCCGCCATTGAGGTTGAACCGTTCTGGCTCATGATTTCAGTCACTGTGCGGATAGCATACGGAAAATCGTTCTCAGATGGTAGTACGGCGCTGAGGGCGCGTTCGGCCAGGTAACCGTGGCCAATTTCGCGGCGGCCCGGCGAACCTAAGCGGCGGACTTCGCCAACGGTCCAACCCGGCGCGTTGTAATGGTGCATGTAGCGGCGCTCGGTATTGCGCTCCATGGTGTCGACCAGCTGCGAATAACTCAACGGCGCCAAAGTGGTGATGTTCATAGCTTGGGTCACACCTCGGGTGAACAAGCTGGAACCATGGGCACGTGGCAGGAAACCGACTTCTGAGCTCAACGGACGGATTTCCGTCAGTTTGCGGCCGTCAGGACGGGTTTGGTGCTCCACAATTCCCTTACGGACATCTTTGTGGACAGCCATCGTAAATGCTTCGTCGTACTCGTGCTTCACCGCGTCCCATTCGTCGCCAAGCTCTTCTTCGAAATGCGCCATGGTTTCTTTGCGTAACGTAGCGACCAGGTCATTGCGCTCCGGGTATGGCTTACGCAGGTTCTCGCCAAGCTCTTTTTCAAGATATTCGGCTACAGTCTGCTGGATGCCCTCGTCGGGCAGGACCACTTCGTATTCCATAGGAGTCACGCCGACTTTTTCAGCCAGTTCCTTTTGCAAGGCGATTGCCGGCTGGATAGCCTCCTGGGCAAATGCCAATGCTTCGATAACCTGAGCTTCCGGTACTTCGGAAGCGCCAGCTTCAACCATCATGATGCCATCGGCAGTACCGGCGACAACCAGGTCGAGGTCACCGTCGTTCAGCTGTTCCGGCGTGGCAAAAGCCGTAACCTTGCCATCGACCAGGCCGAGGCGGACACCGGCGACCGGGCCGTCAAACGGCGCGCCGGTGAGCGTAAAGGCGGCGCTCATGGCAATCATAGCTATCATGTCCGGGCGGAATGCTGGGTCCATTGATAATACCGTAGCGATTCCCTGTACTTCATTGCGGTAGCCCTTCGGCCACAGCGGACGGATTGGGCGGTCAATCAGGCGGCCAATTAAAACGGCGTCGTCCGAAGGGCGGCCTTCGCGCTTAATAAAGCGTGAACCGCTGATTTTTCCGGCAGCATAAAATTTTTCTTCGTAGTCGATGCTGAGCGGAAAATAATCCATGCCATGGATGCGGTTCTGGCTGACCATAGCCGTACCAAGTACTACGGTGTCACCGTAGCGGGCAATAACGGAAGCCGTTGAACGAAAGCCAACGCGGCCAACTTCCAAGCTTAGCGTGCGGCCGCAGAACTCGGTTTCTACCTTAATTATGTCTTTACCCATTGGGTTAATAGTACTCATTCGTACCTCTATTTTCTGAGGGGATTGATCAGGCTATGCAAACAGAGTGCAAATATAGTCGTGCGCTTGTGCAAGCAACTGTGTGGGTTGGCACGATATATCTGTGGCTCTATTTGCAGAGCTGCATTAAACCCTCTTAACGTTTAATGTGCACAAGCTTGGTTCCACGAGTTTCGTGAAACCTGGTCTATGCACGGCCTAGACCAGCCGCTAGCGGCGTCTCTACCTTCTAATCCCGAGTTTTGCGATGAGGTCCAGGTAGCCCTGGCTATCACGCTCAGCGATGTAGCGCAGCAAACGGCGGCGCCTGCCGACGAGCTGGAGCAGACCACGGCGGGCAGCAAAGTCTTTTTTATTGACCTTAAGGTGCTCAGTTAGTTCTTTGATACGCTCAGTTGCGACTGCAACCTGAACGCTGGCCCCACCAGTGTCCTTGTCGTGGACTTGGGCGCTCGCAATAGCGGCTTGTTTTTTCTCACTTGTAATCATATGCACCTATTCTACCAGATAGACAGCGCAGGTTCAAGGGGTGGCGTGTGCCTTTTGTCTAATTACCCTGAGCGGCGGCGAGAACGGCCTGGGCATGGACTAATATATTACTCTGGTCGGCGGCAGTCGCCTGCGCGCCTGTTTCGGTAATGGCGCCGGTATCAGTGAACTCGACTGAGCGGGTAGCGTACTCATTGTCGCGGATCAGATCGGTTGCCTGATACTTGTACAGGCTGCCATCAGGGTAAAACGAGGCGGCGAAATCAGTTGCCATGTTGCCGTTAGCGCTAAAAGCAGTAACTGATACAGTCTCGAGATTAACGCCTTCGGATGGCATTTCTGGGTCAAAACGCTGTAACTGCAACGTGTACGACTGATCACCCACCGTAAGGTCGACGTGTTGAATATTGCTGCCATCATCGCCGGCGGCCTCATCTACAACAAGGCTGGAGTACATTTGAAAGGTCTCGTTAATCGAGTCCTTCATGGCTACGACGGTCTCGCTGGCCTGACTACGCAGTTCAGCGGCGCTCACCTGACCTGTCGGAGCTTCGATGGTAGACGGAACGGTTGGAGCCGGACCGGCGCCCTCAGCACCGACAGATGTTGGAGCCGGAGCGGATTCACCGCCGCTTGGAGCACTACAACCAACTAAGGTTAGGGCGCCAACTCCCATAGTAATGGCCGCCGCCTTGCGCAAACGGCTTACCTTTACCTCAGTTTTAGGAGTCGACTGGTCTTCGACGACGATTTGGGTTGCTAATGATTCTGTTTGTTTTGTTTTCATACTTCCATTATAGCATAAGTTTTATAAATTGTCTATATGATTTTATTACTGATGATTGCCGACGCGGTTCAGGACCGTTTCAAGTTGCATACGCACCTGGTCATACGGCGCGACCGCAGCTTCCAGCTCCTGGTACGTTTGGCGTAACGAGTCATTAGCTGGCAACAAGAACAGGTCTGGAGTCTGGGCGATTATTTCGTTCATCTGTCCCCAGATCGGAAATACATTTTCATCAGTCGACGCGTGGATACGTCCGGCCTGCAGGAAATTCACGTAGTATTCGGCAAGCGCCGGATTCTGCTCATCAAGCCGGGCAAGCAATAAGGCATACTTCTCTCGGACGGGTATCAGGTCACGGCCAGGGGCGCCGTCCAACCCATACAGGTCACGGGCATTCGGACCGTAAAAGATAGTCTCGCCTTCGGTAGCAACATCTTCCATGACGTTCGTCATGCCGTACGGTCGGGTGCTGATAATACTGCCGGCACCATCGACTTCCAGCGTGTATGTCGTCTGAGCGGTGTCTGGGTTCTTCAGGTCATCCTGATAAATGGCACCGTTATTCAGGAAGCGCATGGCATTATCAACACCGACGTTGTCCTCCATGACAGTCCAGCACAAATTCTGGTGCAGCAGATGGGTGGACTCATGGACGCCAATGACCTGCATGACGCTGTCGTTATAGGCTAAATCTTCAACCCTGTCATTGGTGAACATAGAGGTGTCTATCATAATGTTTTCCTTGTCGGCTAAATGTACCTCGCCGAGCGCACCTTCATCGTGCAGGTCACCGAAGAATACGCGCCTGGCGCCTGACTCGGTAACGAATTCTTTCGGCATATAGGCAAACCCGCCAAGGATGTCCGCCATGGCACGCCGGGCCATGTTGTCGGTATTCGTCTTATCGTTGTCGATCGGTTCGATGACGTCCTCGTCCGGCACACCCTCCATGTCGGATTCCCAGTCGAAGAAGGGTTCTAAACCGATTTGCGGGAGGTAACCCTTTAGGGCACGCTGGTACTCAGACAGTGGGACGACCGGGCGTTCCGAAATGGCATCAGCATACAGGCGGTTGTAGTCATCAAGCGGGAATTCGCCGAAGGATAGGTTGTTGCTTGCCGCCTCCAGTCGTTCTATGTTCCGCATGGTCTGATCCTGTAAAACCGACGGATTTTCGGAAGGAGCCGTTTCTTCCCCGAACAGACGCTGATACATGCTGACGACTTGGTTTGGTGTAACCTTTGTATCACAGGTATCCACCGTAAGTGCGTTACGCGCATCGACGAATACGCGGCCGATATCTGGCGGCAAATTAGCTCCGGTAGGAGCTTCGGGAAGCGTTTGGGTTACCGGCAATACATAAGGCTCGCCGACAGACATGTCCAGGTCCGCCGAACGGTCTTCCATGATATCGCGGACCGAATGAACAATCACCGTCGAAGAAACTACTACACTGGCGAGTGCTATAGCGGTACTCAACTTCCGCCCGCGGTTCGGCTGTTGGGTAGCCTCCTGCTCTACCACCTCTTCTATGGAAGCTTCATATGCTTTGGAGAAGTCGGCGTCTGGGCTCTGCGGTACTTCCGGAGCGGCAAAGGATGATAACGGGATTGGCTTCATTGACATGTTTATTTTATGTAGTTTACTAATACTATTGTATCAAAACATTAGCATTATGTCAATAAGATGACATAGAATAACCGTTTCTTCCGCTCATCCCGAATAAAATAGAGATACTTATACAGCCAATGGCATCACGCTTGTTATATCGTTTGCATTGAAGATGCCAATTCGTCAACCGTAATGCCCTGCACTGATATAGCCTCGTCAATCGTGAAGTCTCCGATGCTGGTCCGGCGCAGGTCGCTCATGTAAGCGCCTGTCTGGAGCTGGACGCCCATGTCTTCCACTAAGGAGCGGATATACGTACCGGATGAAACATGGCTGGTAAAGCGGACATACGGGTAGCCGTACGCCGTCAACTCATTGCTAAGAATAGTGGCCGGGCGTGGCTCCATTATTACTTGTTTGCCTTCCCGGGCCAGCTTATAGGCTCGTACGCCATTAACTTTCATCGCTGAATAGGCGGGCGGTGTCTGTATCAGTGCGCCGGTGAACTGATGCAGAACTGACTCGATTTCTTCGTGAGTTGGTACGCGGTCGCTGAGAACAGTTTTCTCACCCTCCTCATCAGCCGTAGTGCTGGTAACACCCAGTTTCATAGTAACTTCGTAAGTCTTACTGAGCTTGCTCCACTCGGTGGCACGGCGAGTGTAATCTTTGCCGACCAGAATGACCAGCAAGCCGGTCGCCAGGGGGTCGAGCGTGCCAGTGTGGCCTACTTTGACATTTTTGGGCTTTTTATCGAGCTGCGTAGCAACCATCCGGCGTACGTAGTTAACGACATCAAAACTGGTCCAGCCCTTGGGCTTATCGGCTAGTAATATTCCTTGCATGCTGCAAGTATACTGAATTTTAGAAACATTTTAGAAACTGCCGGGAGTGAACGGCGGTGGTACTGGCGGCGGTGGCGGGCCCTGCGGCGGCAGATTATTATTATTTGGCGCTGTTACGGGCGGTTGGGCCTGGCCGAATCCGGCGGGCGGCAACGGCATAGTAAACGGTTGATCAGCCGGAGAAGCTTGCAGTGGTGCCGGTTCGTTCGTTGCTGGGTTGAGCGGCTGCGCCGATGGTGCTAACGGAGCTGCCTGGCCAGGCGTCGGCGAGGCGGGCATATACGCGCCGGCGGCTGGCGACATGGAAGGTGTCTGTAAGTAATCAGGGATGGCGGGAGCCTCTACTTCTAATGGTGCCGGCTCGGCAAGCTGAGTTGTCAGGGCAGCAGCGGCTTCTTCATCGTGGCCAAGGTCAAGGTTTACCGGTACGGCATTGAGCGCGACAAGCGGTTCGGTAGACTCGGCGTCAGTACTGACAAGAGCGCTTTCAACAGCCTTGCGGGCCGAGTCAAGATCTGTATCTAATAATTCTGGTGCGGTTGGTTCATCAGCGGCAGGTTGCTGGTTCTGGGTTATTGGTGCTGCCTCAGTTTCCTGTTCTACTTGAGGAGTCTGGGCGAGATGCGGGCTATGCACGGCGGCTTCAATGTCAGCTAAAGTATCTTCGTCGTCTATCTCCGGTTTGCCAACAGTGCTGGCCAAGCTTGGCGTGGCAGTCGCGGTTGGTTCAGGCAGCGTTAGAACACCGTTTTCTGATATCAAGTCATTAATTTCTGGCTCGGCTGCGGCATCCAGTTTCAGGGTTGACGGCAATTCATCGTTGTCATCAGTCCCCTCCGGTTCGGTGTGCGTAATTTTTAGCGGGCCGGAATCAGCGGCCGGTGCCTCTTCGGCTTGTTCCACCGCTTCGATTGGTTCAGCGGCCGGCTTAGCGGGCGCGGCAACCTGAATCGGGTGCTCAGCTTTGGCAAGTTCATTTGATACGAGCTGCTGATTGGCACCGGCGGCCAGCAGCGTAGCGCTCATGGTCATAGTATATGGAGTAGTCTTTTGGTTGCCGAAATGATCGGTCTGGGCAACAATACCGGTTAAGAGCGCGGTGGCGATCTGACCATCAAACAAATTGCTGCCAAGATCCCCTGCCAGACTGGAGACCAACTCCGACACGCCACTGGCGCTAATATCCTGCCAGTTGACTGAGCCAATGTTATTATCGGGCGTGTTATTAACACTGATAACCGTAGCATCGTGGAGTATCCGGCCATGGGCTGTGATGGCAGTATCGATATCCTGTTGTTGACGCACGCCAAGCGCCATCACGACATCGACGTTAAAGTCTCCCTGGCTATAGATCAGGTCTTTTTCGCCGATACTGGAACGATACGGCGTGATGAAAATCTTAACAACCTCGTCTTCGACTTTGTAACGCAGTTTATCGGCCTTGGCTTTGTCGATAGCAATAATAAAATCGCGCAAGCTGTCGGTGTTCTTCTCGATAGTCTGCTCAGGCTTTAAGAATTCCAGAGTTTCGGGCACCTGGCCACTGAAGACAGCCGTAGCATGCTTGCCCATTTTAGTAAGCAGCAGCGTCAGGCCAATACAGGCCGCCAGCTGATCCACGGACGGATTAGTACTAACCGTCACAAGAATATTGTTGGCGGCTTTCAGTTTTTCGACGACGGTCTGTTTCTGCTGGTTTTGATCGTTCATATGTCTTTATTTTAACGCTTTAGGGTAGATAAGACCACATTACCATAAGCTTATATAGTTGTCGAGAACATTATGTATCGTTTTGACAAAACTCTCCTACCCCTGTATAATTTCTCTTCGATTAGCGTAGCAATTAAACGTGAAAAGGAATTAGTACATGCCAATCATTAAATCAGCTAAAAAGCGTGTCCGCACCGCTGAAAAAGCTGCCATCCGTAACAGCAAGACCAAGCGCACTTTGAAGACAGCCCTTAAGGCGTTCCGCTCTTCATTTACCGCTGATGACCAGGCTAAAGCGCAGGGTGCGCTCGATACCGCTGCTAAAAAAGGTCTGATCCACAAGAACAAGGCTGCCCGCCAAAAGGCTCAGTTAGCCCGTGCCGCTAAAGCTGCCGGCACTGACGCTCCAGCAAAGGCACCCGCTAAGAAATCAACTGCCGCCAAAACCGTTAAGTCCCCTGTAGCTGCTCCAGCTAAAAAGACTACGGCCGCCAAGAAAGCTACGACTGCTAAGCAGGCTCCTGTCAAGGCAGCAGTCCGCAAGACCACCAAAAAGACCGAAAAGTAATACTTTCAGTCTTTGCTAAAACCACCTGCTCCAGCGGGTGGTTTTTTATTTTGTCGCGGCTTGCAAAGTCGCGTATTCCGCCCAGCGGGCAACTTCTTCTATTTGCTCGCGGAGCAACGTATTGTCCGGTGATTGTTCCTGGCATTTTTCAAGTAATTGCTGCCTGTCCCCGCCACGAGCCAGGACGCCAAGGATGGTTATGCCGCGCTTGATGTAACTCGCGGCCATAGAGGCCTTGTCGTCATATTGGGCATCGGGCTTGTTTTTCTCCGCTCTACGAAAACCACTGCTAAATTGGTCTTCGAGAAAAGCGAACACGTCAACGCCGCCATAAGACGCATCAAGAATTTCATGGAAATCGCGGGCGGTCGGACCGTCGCCATCTCCTTCTATAAAGGCCGCGATGGCCGGTTGCAACAAATCGCTATTGATTCCGGACGTCAGAACTGCCGCCATAGCTGAACGATAATTAACGTACTTACCCTTGTCACCCCGCAGACTGGGCATAACGGTTTGATAATCGCCGTTCACCGCCGCCAGCGTCAAATGCTCAGTCATAGCCTCATTCATAAAAGCGATGTTGAACTTGCCAAATACGGCATGATACATTTCATGGCGGAACAATTCCCGGTCAAAGTCTTCTTCGACTACAACGCGGCCCGAATCGTATATGTGGTAACCGCCCGTATTGGTCATCAACAGATCGAAGACATCGCCAACCGTAACCTTGATGTTATCGATGCGCGCGAGGGTATCCAGGGCCGCGCTAGGTAGTTCGCCACTTGCAACGTCATCGGCGATACGTGCCTTCATTTCTTCGCGGTAAGCGTCGATGCGCTCGCATACCTGAGGATCACGGTTACGCTCCATAGTGCGCTGATCATGCCACTGCAAAAAGTTCACCAGCGTTTCATTCCCGGCGTGAGCTAACCATTCAACCCGGTCCGGCGTATCTACACGACCGCGGTCGTGTATTTTAGTAATATATTTTTCATAACTATTCTGAAACGTCACGGGAACATCCGTTTCGAGATAGGCGTTAAGTGACTGACGCTTTTCGTTCGGGACTACTTCGCCGTCCTGCTCGACATCGCGTTCCAGGGTTTCGATTTCCTGCAGTTTATCGCGGATCTGCGATAAAGCCTGCGTGCTCGCCTCTTTAAATTTGACCGACTGGTTAAAGATTTGATCAGCACTGATGCGGTCGGCAACGGTCGAATTTTGAGTTTCGGAATGGCCGCGCATAGCGAGGCCAGCGATATAACGAAGGCCTGAGTCTTCGTGGTGCAGCCGATGAACCCCGCTTTCCTGAAATCCCATTTGCTGGTTGTAATCGGCCGAGCGGTCATACCAGTCGGCGTGCATTTCGGCGCTCAAGCGGTATTCATCCTGCTTTATAACATCTTGGCCAAAAGGCACGTAACCGGGCATATGCTCGGGCTGTGGTATATCGAGGGGCTGTGGCGGCAAGGCCAACTGTTCATTTTTTGACATATTTTTGTTTTTATACGTAAAGTATTACTTACATATAAAACATTAGCATATTATTGCTAATTTTGCAATATGTTTAGTCTAATCAGACCGCAATAGTCAGCAGATAATTAAGTAGGGCATCGTCAGCATTCAGCGCTTCCCTTTTCAGGCGTTGGTCAATGACGAGCAAATCGTGGACCAGGCGTTTAGTTTCGGCCAGGCTTATGCTGCGGGCGATGCCGGCCGTCTTCTTAACAACGTAGGGGCTTAGTTTGGCGGTTTTGGCAATTTCCTCAGGAGTTTTACCGGTGCCGGCTTTAACCAAAGCTAGAATATGCAGCTGCCAGGCCAGCATGGCGATAATTTGCTGGGGTTCAACCTTAAGCGCCCGCTGTTCGCCGTACAGTTGTGAAGCTTTTTTGGTATTACCGGCAAAGGCGGCTTCCAATAACTGAAAAATAGTACTCTGTGGTGTGGCTGGCGTAAGTTCCTCGATAGCCTTCCGGTCGATTTTACTACTGTACAGTGATAATTTTTCCAGTTCGCTGGCTAAGCTTTGCTGGTTGGTGCCGACCCGGCTCACCAGATAAAGCGCGTCGCTTTGTGAAATGGCAGCCTGTTTTTCTTTAGCCAGGTCGCTCAGCCAGCGGGCCAGGCCGCGTTCGTCGAGCTCGTTGAACTCCTGAAAACCTGTTTGCTTCTTAAGGAATTTGTAATAACTGGAGCGCTTGTCCAGTTTTGGCTCGACAATGATGAGACTGGTAGTGTCCGGCAATTCCCTGAGTAAACTTTCGATATTTTCAGCGAACTGCTTATTATTGCCGGGCGCCTGGAGGACGACCATTTTACGCTCAGTGAGGAATGGCAGGCTTTGCAGGGCCTCATGCAAACGTTCAAAACCGGTTTCGTCTCCGTCAAGCCTTTCGAGCGCCATATCATCATACTCAGCCACGAAGGCGGCGACAAGCTTACGCAGTTCAGCGCGCAGGCCAAAATTATTTGTCCCGGTAAGTATAGTGATCACTCCTACCAGTATACCGGTAGCGGCCGTTTGTAGGATATCCCGCTTTCACGCCAGCAAAAATATGGTATAAACATGCATAGGTATGAGACCATCTGTAGTTATTGTTTCGAATCGATTACCGATTAGCGTTAAGAAAGTTGATGGCAAACTGGAATTCTATCCGAGCGTCGGCGGTTTGGCCACTGGCTTGTCTTCCTACGTCCGCGACAAACGCAACAAGTGGATTGGCTGGCCGGGTATTCCCAGCGAGCAAATCACCGAAAAAGAACGCCAGGAGATAACTGACGAACTACTGAAACATAACTGCTACCCTGTGTTTTTGAAACAAAAACAGCTCGACGATTACTACAATGGCTACTCAAACACTATCCTCTGGCCGCTATTCCACGACCTGCCGGCTCGGGTAGGATTGGAAGACCACGACAAGTTCTGGAAAGCCTATCAGTCCGTCAATACAGCCTTCGCCGACACGGTGTTGGCTCTCAGTGAAGCCAACAGTACGATCTGGGTCCACGATTATCAGTTGCTGACACTCCCGGCCATATTGCGCGCCGGCCGTCCTCAAGCAAAAATCGGCTTCTTTTTGCATATCCCTTTCCCCGGCCTGCAAAGTTTCGGCAAAATTCCGTCCGGTAAAATATTACTGGCCGGCATGCTCGGCTCCGACCTGGTGGGGCTGCACACTAAAACGTATGTTGATAACTTCTTAGCAGTTACAAGCGAGCTGACCAGTGATGTTGTCGGCAAAAACCAGGTTATCCTGGGCGATCGGGCGGTACGGGTCACTGATTTTCCAATGGGCATTGACTACGAACGCTTCACCCGGGCGCGCGAGCTTAAAACCGTCAAAAGCGAGCTTAAAAAACACCAGCGCAAGTATAAGGGCCTCAAAGTTATCTTAACAGTCGACCGCCTGGACCCGACAAAGGGCGTGGCCGAACGCCTGGAAGCGTACCATGAATTCCTGCGGCAAAATCCTGGTTGGCGCTCAAAAGTCATCATGGCTATGTTAGCCGTTCCATCCCGTACCGAAATCGAAGAATATAAGCAGCTCCGTGAAAAAGTCGAAGGCCTGGTAGCCAAAATCAATAGTGAATTCGGAACCAGCAAATGGCAACCGGTCGATTACATGTACACCACCCTGCCTGTCGAGTCAGTAACCGCCTTATACCAGGTGGCGGACATCGCATTTATCACCCCTATCCGTGATGGCATGAACCTGGTAGCCAAAGAATACATTGCCAGCAAACCGAAGAATGACGGCGTACTTATTCTCAGTGAAACCGCGGGCGCGGCCCAGGAATTAACGCAGGCCCTGATGGTGAATCCTAAAAAACCGGGCACACTGGTCGACGCCCTGACTAGCGCAGTTAATATGCCGAAGCGTGAACTGAAGCAACGGATCACCACCATGCACAAACAAATCGCTACTCATACCGTACAGGATTGGGCAGGCACGTTTATGAAAAACTTACAGAAGCCTATCCCGAATACCCGGCATATCACCCGTACGGTCACCCGTGACCGCGAGCAGGACATGGTTGATTCCTTCCGGGCCGCCGGCGCGCGTATGATTTTACTTGACTATGATGGCGTCCTAGCCCCGTTCGCTGACAAGCCAGCCAGTGCTAAACCGTCTGCGGCCACAATTAAGTTACTGGAAAAGTTGGCCGCTTTGCCGAATACCGACGTTATTATTATCAGTGGCCGAGGCAAAATTGATTTGGAATTGTGGCTGGGCGATTTGCCATTGACATTAATCGCCGAACATGGCGCCATTATCCGTAAAGCCGGTAATAAAAACTGGCGGCGAGTGGTAAATGGCAACCAGGACTGGCAAAAAGATGTCGAGGTCTTGCTGGAACGCTACGCCGCCCGCACACCCGGAGCCTTCGTAGAACATAAAGACTATTCACTCGTCTGGCACTACCGTAAGGCTTCCGCCTATTACGCCCAAAAGCACCTGGTGGCACTCAAGCGGCTACTCAAAAAGCCAGCTAAAACATATAACCTGGACGTCCGCACCGGCAACAAAATTTTAGAAATCCGGCCTGTTGGTGTCACCAAGGGCACGGCAGCTGCGGACATGGTTGAAGCCAAACCGGATTTCGTCCTGGCGATTGGCGACGACTACACCGACGAAGACATGTTTACCAGCCTACAGTGGCCAGCTTACACCGTTAAAGTTGGCCGCGGACCCACGGCAGCCCGCTTCCGTATTCCACGGATTGACGGCGTACAAAACTTGTTGAAAAAATTTGTCCGCTAACTCTGTTCGACCTGTTCTTTCGGACAGATATGGGTACCCCGTCCGGCCACTCGGAGCTTTTCGATAATCGTACCGCAGCGCGGGCATGGTTGTCCTTCGCGGCGAAAGACATTGGCGAACGTCAGATACTTGCCACGCTTCCCTTCGGCGTCAACGTAGTGCTGGTCGGTCGAGCCGCCTTTGCTGATACTCAGTTCCAACACATCGCGCAATGCTTTATATAAAGCTTTAATTTCCTGATCAGTTACTGTCTTGACCAGCCGCTTAGGGTGGATTTTTGCGCCCCATAAGCTCTCGTCGGCATAAATGTTACCGACACCGGCAATTACGCTCTGGTCGAGCAGCGCGGCTTTGATGTTAGTGTTTTTACGGCGCTGCAGGCGCTCCCTCATAATTTCCCAGGTAAAGTCATTGCCGAGCGGCTCGGGGCCAACTTTTTGAAAGAAGTCGATCATGGGGATTTCGGCGGTCGGAACCAGGCGTACCCAGCCGAACTTACGCTGGTCGTTAAAGAACAGGCGGGCGCCGTCGCTAAGGTCGAAGATCACTCGCGTTGAGCGGTCGGGCAATTCGCCGATCAGGCTGTCGTTGGGATGTCCGGCACCAAACCGCTCATTGTCTGCCCGGTACACCATCTGGCCGGTCATCTTAAGGTGGATAATTAGGCTGTACTTGGTACTGAGTTCAATCATCAGTACCTTGGCGCGGCGTTTAACGGCTACGACTTGAGCGCCAATCATGAATTGTTCCACATCGGCGGGCGCGTTAGGAAAACTTTTTGGGTTGTCGGAAGATACGGCGATAATAACAAGGCCTTCGAGTAGACGGCTCAGGCCACGGCGGACGGTTTCAACCTCTGGAAGTTCCGGCATACTACCATTGTAACAAGCTAAACTAGTCTAAGAAGCAAATTTGTGAGGACGGACCTTGTTTTGCGATGACGACGCGTGGTATCAAGTATTAACTTACTGACACCACCTTCGAGGCGGCTATCTGATTTTTCTGCTAAAAAGTCGAGAGCCACCAGGTCGTCACCTTCACGCCTAGGCTTGAGCGCGGTCTTCTTTACTGCATCGTGGACAATTACACGTTCCCTATCAGTAAACTGAGCCGGGAGCTCTTCACCCATCTCGTCATTAAGATGAAAAGGCTTTTCAAATATCACTTCCCCACCATTGTGGCGGGTTTCGTCTGCCTGAGCGCCCTCTTCAACTACAACCTCGTGGCGTACAAACCTACGAGTCAAATCTTCGACCGCCGTTGCAACGCTTGGCGTAGCCGCTATAACTGCGAACTCGGCGATAGGTATCGCTTTATGTAATGCCCGCAACCTGGCTTCGGACCCATAAGTCGCATCTAACTCCATAGTGATAGCCTCATCAGTCAAGACATGAGTGAGAAAAAATGCTTCTTCGACTCGAGTGGGTTCAGCTAATGCGTGGGTCATTATTTATTATGTTAGCGCTAATGGTTAAACTACTTATAGTATACACTGATTCCTATTTTTATGCAATAGCGTGATGAAAAATGTCACAGTGCTTTTGCCATAGAAGGTATAATAAGGAGTATGAGCAGTTCCCTGGCTGACATTTTAGCGAATAAGAACTTTGATGAGCCGTATGAGGCCACGCAGATTAAAAAGTACGTCCTGGAAACGTATCAAAAAAGCGTAGCCGTTACCGTGAGGGAGAAAGACATCACCATTACGGCGCAAGGCGCTGCCTTTACCCATGCCTTGCGCATGCGCTGGAAACAGATACAACGGGCCGCCGAAACCGACAAACGGCTAATTTTCCGTATAGCCTAACCTGCTTGAAGCAGTGTCTGCAGCTCCTGTTTCATCCGCGTGAAGTCCTGGTAGAATATGGCATGCATGCCCACGTCGCGGGCACCAGTACAGTGCCGTTCCTGATCGTCGATGAACACGATATCTTGCGGTGATACCTCCAGCCGGTCCGCGATAGTGAGGTACGCGCGGGCCTCTGGTTTTACGGTGCCCATCTCATACGACAAGGCGATCTGGTCGAACAGGCTTATCTGGTCGGCTAAAAAGAGTTTGTGCAGCAAGTTTGAGCCGGCATTGCTTAACATGCCAATGGCGTAGCGTGGTTTTAATTCGGTAGAAATATAGGTAAATAATCCCGTATTAATGCTGCTAGCGTCAATTTCTCTGGCAGCCTGGCTCGGTGACAGGCTAGCCATATCGGCCACCTGATCCAAGAAGTCATCGGGAGACAATATGCCGGCACCCGCCTGCTTATTGAGGTCACTGGCTTGCTCGAATAAATCCGGCTTATCGCCGAAGTATTTCTGCTTAAACGGCAGCCAACCATCAGATGTCAGTACGCCGAAACAATCAAAGACTATAGCCTGGATCATAGTTCCAGTATAGCGAAGTTTGGACTTATTGGTTTAAGTTCGAAGTGAGCTTATTGTAGTCAGGCACCTGGCTGCGATAGAGGCTGCGGATAGTGTCGGTCTTACCCTTGAAATTACCGATGTTACCGCATGAAGTGGACCAGTAGCGCTGCGTAACGTTGCCGCTACCATTGATAATTTCATAAATATAACGATAGCCAGTTGGGCAGTAGCCACGCTCGTCACGCTTGTCGGCATCACTGGTACCGTTGTTATAGCCAGCCACCTGCAAGGCGCGCAGGAAGTTGGCGTAGGCGGTTTCATTGTTCGCGTAGTTCTGTGAGCGTAGTACCTGGCCCTCATAACCGTTTTCTACAGTAAAGGTTACCTGATCGCGGCCAACAGTAGTTACCAGCTCGTGGTGGGTCTGGTTAGCGGTGACAGGATAATCCTGTATAAGGCGTACGGTGGTGTCAGTGGTGGCGTACGTGACCAGCTGCGCCGGCTGGTTTTGCGGCGTGTCATCACCGCCGCCACGAAAAATAAGGACAAAAACCAGAATCAGGAGACCGATGCTAACTAAAAATCCAATAATGTACTTCATATTATTCTGCTCACCTCTTATAGGTATCTATATAATAGCACAAACAGATAAAAATTGCAATACTTATGCTTGCGGTTAGAATTGGATATTGTCCCGGTAATCATATGGCCTGAGGGCGGTTGCGCATTGGCGGTAGAATATTATAACGCGCCCCAGTTTTCAGCGACAGTAACATCAACATCCAGCCGGACCGGAAGCTTGTAAATGTTCTCCATGGCGCCCTGTAGCAGCTTGCCTACTTCTTCAGCGGCGTCAGCCGGACATTCGACCAGAATCGAATCATGAACCTGTAGCAGCTGTTTAGACCCCGGGTAGTCAGCTAACAGCTTATCGACCTCGATCATGGCCATCTTCATCAGGTCAGCCTCGGTTCCCTGGATAGGCATGTTAATGGCGGCGCGCTCGGCAGCCTGGCGAACAATGAAGTTCGAGGAATGGATATCCGGCATCGGCCGGCGGCGGCCAACCAGAGTTTCGACGTAACCTTGTTTGCGGGCCAACTCCCGGGTGCGATCCATATAATCGAACAGCGGCTGACGGACTTTTTTGTAACGCTCAATAAAGGTAACGGCCTGCTCGCGGGTCATACCGGTAGCGATAGACAGGCCGTGCGGACTCATACCGTACAAAATACCGAAGTTAATGACTTTGGCCGCCCGGCGCATACCCTTGGTGACATCTTCCACTTCGCGGCCGTAAACCAATGCCGCGGTGGCAGTATGGATATCCGCGCCGCTGTTGAACATGTCGACCAGTTCGCGGTCTTTGGCCATAACAGCGGCCAGGCGAAGTTCGAACTGGCTGTAATCGGCACTGACTAATTTATTGCCAGGTCCAGCGACAAAGGCGGTACGAATGCGACGTCCGAGGTCGGTGCGGGTTGGGATATTCTGTAAGTTCGGATCGGTGCTGCTCAGGCGGCCGGTTTGGGCAATAGTAAGGTTGAATGTCGTATGGACTCTACTGTGCCCGTCGACAAGTTTCGGCAGCGTATCAACATAGGTATTTTTAAGCTTGGCGACTTCGCGGTATTGCGTAATGAGGTCAATAATTGGATGCTGGCCACGCAGTTTATCCAACTCGCTGGCAGCGGTAGAGTAGCCGGTTTTGCCCTTCTTGATACCACCGGTTGGCAGCTTAAGAAACTCAAACAGGATATCGGCTAGCTGCGTCGGGCTGCCGATGTTAAATTCCTGCTCGGCAACACCGTAAATCTGCCCTTCGAGATCAGCGATGGTAGCGTCAATTTCGGCGGCGAACTTTTCCAGGTAATCAGTATCGAGCAGCATTCCCTCGTATTCCATACGGGCCAGGACTTCGATGACCGGCCATTCCACGTTGCTGGCCAGTTCATCCACTTGTGGCATGTCCTTAAGCGCCGGAATTTGTTTGTCAGCTAAGGCAGTTATGACAGCAACTATTTCGGCCGCGCGGGTAGTCAGCTCCTCGTCGTCACTATCTTCGAACGGCGACCCATCGTAATCGAGCTCACTAGCAGCAAGTTCGCTCAAGGTAAGGTCGCGGCGCAACGAATCGAGTAAAAAGGCGGCAATCTGCGTGTCGTGTCCTACCCCGACTACCGTAATCCCCAACTCGTATAACACTTGTAGCGTGCTTTTAATGTCATGGCCCACTTTACGTATGCCCGCATTCGACATAAACGGCTCCAGCACTTCGCGGACCTGATCGGCCGACACTTTAGTCAGGTCAATAGTATACGTGTGGCCGGCGCTTGGGCTGACCATCAGCACACGCGGGTCTTTGCCGTGGCGGCCGGCAGCCCGGGAGTGCAGTACCAGGCGATCGGTTTTACCAAGGTTGGCCGGCAGCTCCGCGAGCTTGGCGTCACTATCAATTACATTGTTGGCGCCGATTTTAAGGTCAGTCCGGCTGGTACTAGGCAGACTATCGGACGAGACCTGCATGATTTCCGGCAGTTGCCGGGCCAGGCTGCGGAATTCCAGACGTTGTAACATTTCAGCGATTTTTTCGGGATTTCCTTTAGAGCCGTCAAGTTCGTCAAGATCAAGTGTCATCGGCGCGTCGGTCCAGATAGCACCCAGTTCTTTACTGAGATAGGCCGATTCCCTGCCCGCCTCAAGTTTACGGCGCATGGCGTCCTTAACCAAACCCAGGTTTTCATAAATGCCATCAAGCGTTTCGAACTGCTGCAACAGCTGCACGGCACCTTTTTCACCTATTCCGGGCACGCCGGGAATATTGTCAGAGGAATCACCCTTAAGCGCCTTAAGGTCAAGCATTTGGTCGACCCGGATGCCGTATTTGGCTTCCAGCGTCTTCGGTGAGTACAGCTCAATGTTACTAAGGCCTTTTTTGAGAGCATAGACGTGGACCAGCGGATTAACCAACTGCAGCATGTCGAGGTCGCTGGTAATCAACAGTGTCTCGATGTTCTGATCGTGCGCCAGCCGGGCCATGGTGCCCATAATGTCATCGGCTTCGTAATCGTCAAATTCGTATAGAGGCCAGCCAAAGGCCTGCAACAGTTCGTGGAGCACGGGAATCTGCGCCTTAAAATCAGGCGGCGTCGGTTTGCGGCCGGCTTTGTATTCCGGGTAGAGCTCAAGGCGGCGGCGGATGTTCGTTTTTGGCTTATCCCAGGCTACGGCCACGTAGTCCGGCTGCAGACGCTTAATAACTTCCAGGGCCATGGTAGCAAAACCAAACACGCCGCCAGTCGGCGTGCCGTCCTTGGTGCTCAGGTTCGGCATGGCATAATAACCACGATAAAACACCGATTTTCCGTCGATGACAGCAAGTTTTTTACGGGGAGCGGTCGTTTCGCGTGAAGTGTCAGTCATTACTTCTTAGTATACCTTGAAGTGGCGGGTTTTTATGGGCGGAGCTCTCTAAACGCGGTTATTCAGCCAGTAAGGCGGCAACTTCCTGCTTCAGCAGGTTCAATTCGTTGCCGCCGTTGGTCATATGGGTATCGGCTTTATCGCGGACGGCAGCCATATCAAGAGTAGCGGCGTCACCCGTAGAGTGCATTTCCGCCTGCTCTTCAGCTACAAATTGCTCATAGGTTTTTTCGTCTTCCCCGGCACGAGCCCGCTCGGCAGCATTAGAGCGGATACGAGTAAAGCGCAGCAGCGGATCAGCGTCAAGCCACCAGACCTCACCGCCCAGTTCATGTATGCGGTCAACCTCGAATGGATTACGTAAACTGGCGATGGCGACGCCTTTATATCTGCCTTTCGGCTGCTCGTAAAAAATATCCATCGCCCGGTCAACCAGCACGCCAAAACCGAACTGTCGGCGCCATGAGGCACTCAGCTCACGCAGGTGCTCACGGTCGATCGGAAAGCCCTGCCGGCGTAGTTCCGCCCGCAGTACATCAGTTACAGATACGAACAAATAGCCATGCTCTACGGCAAGCGTATGGCCCACGGTGTCCTTACCGGATCCGTTTGTTCCGGCAATACCAATAATTTTCTTACTCATGTCACAGCTATTATAGCGGTAATCAACAGTTTAATCGAGTATTCGCGGCCTGAGCAAAACCAGCCGGGTAAAGACAACACATATGTGCAGTACAAATATACTCACCAGTAACCATACGACAGACCGCAAAAAGACGTCCGGACCAATCCAGTCGACAAATATCGGCCCTTCAAGCAGGTGCGCGCCAGGCACAAAGACCATAAACACCAGTCCGGCGAACGCCAGGACACGAAATAATACGCGTTCACCCGCTTCGATCAACCGGCGGTTGCGATTCGTGCCGTTCGGCCAGACAAATTCCCGCTGCTCCATACCTTCGCCCAACTCCGTGATAAACTGTGCTATTCCCCGTAAAAACAGGTACACAATCAAACCGACAACCGCCCAAAAGGCGCCGACAACCAGAGCAGCCGTACGCCCCGATCCAATGAGTGAGTTCAGGACATCCTCGAGACCGCTTGATAAAAGGCGAGCAACATTGAAGTCACGCGGAATACGCAAATATTGCTGAATTGCCGGCAGTTGATGAAGCGAAAAGACCAGCCCGGAGAAAAACAGGTACCATACGACGCCGATAGCGCTTGGACTAAAGACACTGGCAACTGTTTCTGTTTTAAACTGGTTTCGCATAATTTAGCTTAAGCTTAACAAAAAGCCACGGCAGTACAAAACCGACTCGCCTTACTAACGCGCTCAGAAAGCGCCGCCTACTGGTTACTTAATGTAGTCGTGCAGTTTCTTGGCGTCCTTATGCTTGCGCAGTTTCGCCAGGGCCTTGGCCTCTATCTGACGGATACGCTCGCGGGTAACGCTAAATTCCTGACCGACTTCTTCAAGCGTGTGCTGCTTGCCGTCTTCTAGGCCGAAGCGCAACTTAAGGATCTTTTGCTCGCGCTCAGTCAGGGCGCCGAGGATTTCCTTGACCTGCTCTTTCAGAAGCTGGTTAGTAGCTGATTCTTCAGGAGAAACAGTGTCTTCGTCTTCGATGAAGTCGCTGAGGACGGAATCTTCTTCGTCATCGCGGATTGAGGCGTCCAAAGAAGAAATATCCTGTTTGATCTTCATGATGTGCTCGACTTTGTCGACTTCAATTTCCATCGCCTCGGCAATTTCCTCATTGGTCGGCTCACGGTTAAGCTCCTGGGTCAGACGGCGCTGGGTGCGCAGCAACTTGTTGATGGTCTCGACCATGTGTACGGGAATACGAATGGTGCGGGCCTGGTCGGCGATAGCACGGGTAATAGCCTGGCGAATCCACCAGGTCGCGTAGGTCGAGAATTTGAACCCTTTGTCCGGGTCAAACTTTTCTACGGCGCGCAGAAGGCCCGTATTGCCTTCCTGGATGAGATCCAGCAGGTCAAGACCGCGGCCGACGTACCGCTTAGCGATAGACACGACTAAACGCATGTTAGCTTCAGCCATCTGGTCTTTGGCTTGTTTATCACCGGCTTTAATCTCATAAGCCAGTTTCAATTCTTCTTCAGCGGAAAGCAGCGGAATCTTACCGATTTCGCGCAAATACAGACGGACCGAGTCATCGGCGACGTCATCATCGAGATATACCACGGCCGTGCCACTGTCTTCCTCTTCTTCCTCTTCCGCCCAATCGTCAGCTAAAGCAGCCACATCGGGTTCAGTAGTTGTAACGTCCACATTTGCTTCTGCCAGTTCAGTATAAAGCGCGTCGAGCACCTCGGCGTTTTCAGGCGCTTCAGGGATGGCGGCGAAGATATCCTTCTGATCGATAGTGCCATCTTTTTTAGCTTTTTCTAACAGCTGCTTCTTTTGCTCATCGTAATTTACGGCAGCAACTTCCGCGTTTTTGTCTGGTTTATCGCTTTTATCATTCTTGGCCACGTGTATTCCTCCGTTATAAATGTATCTAAAGTTCTTTCGCTTGAGCTAGGATCTGGCTCAATTCGCTTAACTGCCGGGCAAGCTGCTGTTTACGGCTGTCGTCGGCGTCGCTATATTCGATACTGATAGTTTGTTGTTTGGTTTTGACATATTGATCAACAATAGTGACCTGCTGATGAGACGCACCACTCTCCAGGTCAGCATCGGGCGTGTCCTGGTAATGCTCTTCATCGAATGCTACTGATAATATTTTAACATAGTCTGCCACTGGCCGCAATGCTTCCACATGGGCGGCGTCAGTGCCGTCAAAGCCAGGATTTTGTTGTAAAAATTCCAATAAAGTTTTGGCATCGCCGTCAATAAGCATATCCGGCCTGATGTACTGCAGATATTTACGCATGGCCGGCCGCATCAACGCAAAGGTTAGCAGGCGGTTTTGAGCGCGCCGGATGGTTGTTTGTTGCTTATCGGGTATGACCGGCCGATAGTTTGTCTGACGCCTTGGCTTAGGCGGAGCCGCTTTAGTTGTAGCCTCATACTTATCAGTCAGCGCCTCCCTGCTCACCCCAATAGTGGTGGCGAGCGTTCGCAGATAATGGTCACGTTCGACGCTATCGGTTAAGGCACGGACAACGGGCAGTAAGATGTCGCTAAACTTGCGCTTGCCTTCGGCGCTCGTTATATCCAATACACCCTTATAACGTTCGATCAGCCAGTCCAGCGCGTACTGGTTTTTACCAATCACTTCACGCCAGACATTAGCATCCTGCTTAATGAGCTCGTCAGGATCTTTGCCGCTTGGAATCGAGATAATACTCAGCGACACGCCAACCTTGCTGGCGATAGGTATAGCGCGTTCAGTAGCATTAATGCCAGCCTTGTCAGCATCAAAACTGAGACGAATATCACCCGTAAACTTACTAAGCGCTTTAAGGTGTTGCTCCGTCATGGCCGTTCCTGCCGTGGCGACCACTTGTTTTACACCGGCTTGATGACTCTGAATAACATCCAGATTACCCTCGGTCAGCACTACGAAGCCACTTTTACGTATGCCCTCTTTAGCCAGGTGCAGGCCATACACATGGCGGCTTTTGTCATACAGCATAGTTTGCGGCGTGTTGATATATTTGGGTGCGTCTTTAGCATCTGTTAGCAACCGTGCCGTAAAACCAATGGCTCGGCCCTGCGCGTCATGCAGTGGAATCATTAGGCGGCCGCGGAACATATCACCCAAACCACGGTAGCGCTGGGCGCTTAAACCGGCCCCCTTGATTTCATCAGACGTAAAGCCCTTGCTGACCATAAAGTCGCATAATGCCGTGCCGGTGTTCGGCGAATAGCCAAGTTGCCACTCCAGAGCCGTTTCTTTACTAAACTGGCGTTTTCCCAGCGCGTATTCCAAAGCGACCTTATTTTTGCTGAACTGCACCTGGTAAAACTTAACTGCTAGTTCCATGGCCGCGAACAAACGCTCGAGCTGTTTACCGTTATTAGAACCGCTGGTACGGTAATCCGCCAGCTCGATGCCGGCCTTACGGGCTAATAACTCTAATGCTCCCTTGAAGTCGAGACCTTCCATCTCCATAACAAAACTGAACATCGTGCCGCCCTTGCCAGAACTGAAGTCATGCCAGATGCCTTTCTCGGGACTAACCATAAAACTGGGTGATTTTTCGCTGCTAAAAGGACTTAGACCCTTAAAATTGCGACCGGCTCGCTTGAGTTCCACATACTCACCAACGACGTCCTCAATACTCAGGCGGGCTTTAACCTCTTCGACAGCATCCATGCTCATTAGTATAAGGGGCAACTCACGGAATGGCTAACGCTACATGTAGCGTCTGATTGTATCAAGTAACCCGTTCATGGTTAAATATAAGCAATATGCCGCCAAACCAATATCAATTCCCTGCTCCAGCACCGCAACAGCCGGAACACAATCCGTATGGCTTCTTCATGGAGCCCGACAAACCGCAGCGTTCTCCCATTGGCGGCTCACCCCTCAAAAAATATGGTCTCATCGTTGGAGTAATTGTTGCCGTAGTGTTATTGGTTATTATCATTATTGCCATGGCTACCGGCGGAAAAGACTCTAGCGCAGGTTTACTGACCATCGCCCAAGAACAACAGGAGCTCATTCGAGTATCGGCGGACGGCGCTAAAAACAGCAAGAGCACTCAATTGTTGAATTTTTCCGCCACAGCCCAGGTTAGCCTGGCCTCTTCCCAGAAAGACCTTACAGCATTTATGGCCAAGCACGGCGTTAAGACCGACGACAAGGTTCTGGCTCTCGGCAAAGATGCTCAGACCGACCAGGCGCTCAGCGGCGCGCTGGCTTCCAATACATATGACACGACATTCAATTCAGTCATTCAAGCCGAATTGGCTACCTATGTCAAAAATCTCGACGCGGCCATACAGACCGCGACGACCAAAACAGAACAGAACCTGCTCAAAAAGCAGAGCGCTAACGCCCAGTTATTAAGCAAGATGCTCACCGCCTTATAAGGCTAGTTTTCGGTCACTAAAATATAGGAGTGGCGAATCAGGTCCTGTACTTCTTCCCATTCCAGCTGCCCGGACAATACAATAGTATTCCAGTGTTTCTTGTTCAGATGATAACCCGGCATAACAGTTTCATATTTTTCACGTAATACCTGGCTGAGCTGCGGATCGCATTTGAGGCTAAGCCGGACAGGGTCCGAGCCCTCGGCTATCAGGGCAAACATTTTGTCCCCTGCTTTGTACACGGCCACGTCCTTACCAAACGGGTAATCGCGCACGGCGTTTGGCATGCTTAAAATATAGTCTTCGACAGTCTTATGATCCATTAAGACTATTATACCAAAAGATTGTCTAATATATATTATGCTATGAGACCTTTAGTGACCAGGGGCATGTTATATAACAACTTTACTTCAAGTCGTAACGCCAATTTAAAATGATATCTTGACTCAAATCATTTTCATCAGATAAGGTGAACATGTTATCTGATATCGTACCAAGGTTCCATATAAGTGCACCATCTAACTCATTGGCCATAATGGAATTGCGAGCATTTTGGAAGAACACCCGCCTATCGGATTCAGTACCCACGTTAAGGTCGTAGCCAATTTCTCCAACATAAAATGGTTTGTTATATTTATCCGCCAACTCACGCCACGTATGGAGAGCTGTCCCTAGCGCGCCATAATTAACATTACTTTCAGCAGCACTGCCAAGGTATTTGCTATATACGTGGCCGCTGCATAACGTAATTACTTCCAACGTACATATATCTTCTATGGAACTGCCATGACGCTCATTATACGGCTGCCCAGTATAGTTACTAGTAAATCCTTCCGTTCCTGGGGATATCAAGTGCTTCTGGTCTATACTCGATACATACTGTCCAATCTCTTCAGTCCATGCCGTAAGCTTTACGGAATCCTGCTGTCCTTCAATTCTAGGCTCGTTAATTAATTCCCATGCGGCAATAGTGCCTTGGTCTTTCAACTTTAACCCGTTATAGGCAGACCTATGTTCCAATATATGGCTGATATGTTCTTTATATAAATCCTTAGATGCTGTTGTAGTGAAAAAGGTTTGCGCGTTACCATTGGTACTAAAGTTATCGGGGCCTCCATAATCGTTATAGGTATTACCGAAGACGCATACAATTTTTACGCCGCTTAGTTCAGCTCTCTCAATGAGGTAATCCATCTTTGCTAGCTCAGCATCAGTTAACTTTCCACCTTTGTCGAAGCACCATATACGCATCGTATTAAGGTTAGCCTTTTCGAGTACCCTCAAGCGTTGGTCAATAACCTCAACAGGTTGAGAGAGCACATCGTATGAATTCATGCCACTCATGACAAACGGCTTACCGCGCAAGGACAGGTGTTGGCCAGACCGCTGGATAAAATGTGGGTTTAAATCTTTCTTTTTATAAACATACAGGTAGCCTGCCCGATACACATTAACGAATTTCTGATCTAATAAATCTTTGCGCTTAAGGTTTTTCCATATAGCGTCGGTGTCTGATTTTTGCAAGACAATCCACTCGGCATGCTTAGCCGGGTCGTCAAAACTTTCATTCCAATACGGTTTGTTGCCTGAACCAATAAAACTTTGCATAGGAACGCCAGATTCTACCGGCCCAATAGGACGCCTATAGTCATCCATAAGCACTAGACCCTTATCATAGTGGTCACGCATATACTCTTCGACCTCAGGAGAGTCGGGGCCCTTAGAAACCGCTTGTGATGAAAGTCCCCTCGTGCCGTCTACATATGTGATAACCGTGTCTGTCTTTATAAACATAAAAGCTTGAATACCTATAATCATAATTATTATGGGTATCAATTTTTTGAACCTTGCCCCAAGGAAAGCAGCAAATATAGCGATGAATAGCAGAATTTGTAAACCGTACCGCGTGTTAGAAATAGTGTACTTTGCGTCTTCTGCGGCGAATGTAGGTAGTATAAGACTTGCTTGCCCAATATACAGAGAAAGAACATAAAAAAACACGGGGGTTAACATTAAAATAATAATTAAAAGGTACCGCATTTGTTTTTGAGATACAACTTTATACGTAAAGAAGCCCAATCCACACAATGCAAGCAGCACAACTGGTAATCCAACGACCAGCCTAATATCCTCTAGGAAGTAAACTATTGATTTTGTAAAATTATGATAAGTAGGTAAATATCCGTTGTTTAAAAAGAATAGCTGCTGTTCCTTGGAACCGTAGACACTTTCCGAAAAATATAAAAAAGAATTAAATATAACTTTATTCCATATAAGCCAAAGCAAAATCCCCATAAATGCAATGAAAGAATATAAGAAAATCGTACCCTCAACAATTTTGTAGGATACCTTTTTGAGGACAAGGAATAATGCAATACAAGCCACCTCGATACACACAAGAGCCCACCCATCATAACGCGACAGACTGGCCAGAGCGGTAAACACAGAGGCAAGTACTAAGTGCAAAAGATTCTGGGTTTTAAGCCACTTGGTAAAAAAGTATACCGATGAGGTAAACATGCTCAAAAGCAATATTTCTGTCATAGGTGTGGTTGCCAAATATACAGAATTAGGATTTAACAAAACTACCAAAGGAGCTATGTAGCTTGCCGTAAAGTTTTTGGTCACTTCGTATGCTAGACGATACAACGTAACACACAGAAAAACGAATGCGGCAACGGATACTATACTGCCGCCAATTCCGCTACGCCAAAGCGGATCAAACGCGACAAAGGGCGCCATTAAAATATGGGGGAGCGGAAGCCATATCCCCCCTAGTTGGGCTGCACCTGCAGTAAGACTATCAGTAACTCGTTTAGCGATGTTAAGGTGAGCTTCGGCGTCACCATAAGCCAAAATAACATTATTATGATACGCCCATGCAGTTGCAACCACAGCAACAGCCAGTGAAAGCAAAAACACCACTCTTATATTTAATTTCATACGAGCGCGTTCAGACCGGAGAAGCACCCAACGCAATGTATAAAATTCCTTAACGGCTCTCTTTATGACATCAGCGTTTCCACCTGTCGACTCGCCTGCCATTCTTGGCTTGTGAGTGACGGGTACTTGCTTTATGGGCATCTTGGCAACTTTGGCGCGATGCAGAATCTCCGTGTTAATCATCGCACTCTCAGATAGCAACTCCAGCTCATGTAAGCGCGTCCGCTTCATAAGCTTAAAAGCACAGTCAACGTCTTTTACTTTAATACCAAAGAATATACGTGCGGCTATATTGAATATACCAGCATTTAATTTACGCCTAAATGAGTCCTTGCGGTCGCTTCTTTTTCCTATTATAAAATCGAACGAATCAGAGAATGCCACTAACCTGCTAATTTCATGTAATTCAAACTGACCATCAGCATCCGTAAAGAAAACCCAATCATTTTTTGCAGAATCTAATCCTTTGCGCACAGTTGGCCCGTAGCCAATATTCACTTCATTGTTAATTAACCGCACATGGGGATTATGCAACGCGTATTGTTCAACAAGCTCACCGGTGGCGTCTTTGCTACCATCGTTAACGACAATGATTTCATATTGCTCAGTTACAGTCTGAGCACTCTTAACTGCGTCTTCAAGAACGGCAACTATGTTTTCCGACTCATTATATGCCGGCAGGACTATAGACAGTGAGCCGAGTGTTTTAGGTCGCTGGTAAGTTAGTTGATCGGTGGCCATTACTCCCCTGCCTTTTGTAAATGTAAACCATGTGTAGTTTTCTCCCAGTAATGTGGTTTGACTATGAGCTGATAAAACGCGTACATAGCAGCAATTGACATCATGAGCCAATAAAACGGCACAATGACTACGAATTTTATTAAATTCCACTGTCCTCTTTGGGCGGTTCCCAGCATAAAATAATAAAGATACAGTAAATTACCTATAACTAATGTGATAAGGGCAATATAGAATACTGGCGCCGGATATACACTCTCAATAGCTTCCCCCACCAAAGGCTTAAGTATAAAATAAGAGATGGTCAAAAGCCACATTAAGGGATTCGCTAGAATTGAAAGTACTTTGCCACCAACAACAAGATAAAATGTGAAGATATGCAGGTCGAATGGATGCTTCTGAATTTGCCGCGGCTGGCGGGTGTGTACCAGAAAAGTTTGCATATAGCCTTTAAGCCATCGAGACCGCTGCCGTAGCCAGTTACCGAATTTACTGTTGGCTTCCTCGAGCGTATACGAATCAAGAATACCAGTCCTAAATCCTTGCTTATATAGTCTTATGCCGAGGTCACAGTCCTCGGTAACATTGTAAGGGTCCCAACCAAAAAGACCTTTCAGTACATATGTCTTAAAATGGTTAGAAGTACCACCTAAAGGAACTGGTCCTTTTATATTCTGTAGTCCAACCAAAGTTAAATTAAACCATAGGGAGTATTCTGCAGTGAACATACGAGTTAAAAGGTTTTGATTAGCATTATAAAAATTTAATTTTGCTTGTACGCATGCAATATCACCAGGTGCGTTTTCAAACGCTATGACAGCTTTTTTTATTTGGTCTGGCTCGGGAATATCTTCTGCATCATATATAACACAATATTCCGATTCAGTGAGGCTGAGCCCGTAGTTACACGCCTTAGGTTTGGTTTTTGGCAAGCTATGTGGAACAACGACTATTTCAAAATGTTTCTCGAGATTTAGAGACTTTGCCGCACCGATAGTTTCCACGTCATCCTCTTCTAGTAAAAGCATGATGCGTAATTTCTCTTTAGGGTAATTTAGGTTGTTCATGGCTTCGGTGAACTGCCTCAATACTGATATCTCTTTATATAACGGACAGAAGACTGTATATGTCGGCCACTCTCTTTCTATGGTAATTTCGCTTTTTGAAATTTTAAATTCAGAGCTGTTGTGAAGGCTAGAACCTACTAAGAACAGATTAAAGAGCATATCTGCGAAATAAAGAATACTTATGAGAGCAACGGCTATGGTTATGGTAAGAATAGGTCCGAGCGTAAGGCTGGACGCAATAAACAGTACGATAAAAAATGGCAATATGAGTGCCTGCCAAAGCGTAAATGTCTTAAATGCTGAACTGTTTTTCATTATTTACAAACTAGTTAATACAACAATATCATTAAGAAATACTTTTGTCACATTTTCGTACTTACAGCGTACGCTATTGCATAGTCTTTTGATGCGTTACTTGCCAGAGTTCTGTTTGAACCACTCTAAATAGTGCTGCAGCTCAGCAATTGAGGCCTGAATATCATCGAAGGCGCGGTGTACATTGGCCTTTTCGAAATCAACACCGTAGCGGCCCTGCATATATATTTTCCACGAACTGACATCGAGCATACGGTAATGCAGTTTGAGGTCAAGCTGCGGCCACCATTCGGAAATAAACTTCCGGTCATTGTAGATAGAGTTTCCTGCCAACACGGCGGGTTCGCGGCCAAATTCCTTCTCCACAAAGGCAATCATATCCTGCTCGACTTCACTGCTCAGTTTCCCCTGATCCAGCTTATTGACGAACTCATCGCGGTTTTCCGGATAATCGGCCCACCAGATATTCTTTTGCATACGATCGAGTACCGTTTCGCGCGGTTGGCGTAGCCGGGCCTCGTAGCGGGCCAAGGTTTTAAATTCAAAATCAGTTATTTCAGCTGCCACTTCCAGAATAACGTCCTGTTGCGGATCGAGCCCGGTCATTTCCAGATCAACCCACAGCAGCTTGGTCGGGAGTATAGTCTTGTCTATCATATGCCTCTTTCGTTTCCCTTATTATATCCCGAACAGAGGTAAATAAAAACTCCGGCCACTCATGATGGCCGGAGTTAGGAGTGCGCTTACAGTAGATTAGGCTTCTTGAGCGCGGGCAGCGGCAAGTGCGTCGCTGTACCACTTAAGCTCAGCCAGCATGCCGTCGAGCTGCGCCTGCGGGCCGTATGGGTTAGCCTTAAGGGCTTCGCTGAGGTTACCATCGTCGTCGATACCTTCGCTGACGCCATGGAAGGCTACAAAGCTAGGGATTGGCACAGTCTTACCTTCGCTCAGGATTTCCTTGAGGTGCATAGCTGCGCGCGCGCCGCCAACCGTACCGTGCGATACGATAGCCGACGGCTTGCGGTTCATCTGGAAGTCCAGGTAGTCAAAGGCGTTCTTGAGCACACCGGGGATCGAGTGATTGTATTCAGGAGTTACAAAGATGTAGGCGTCCTGCTCGGCCAGTTTGTCCAAAAATTTCTGAGCGGTTTCGTCAACAACGCGGTTCGGGTTGTACCGTGGTGAAATCGGCTCCGCGAAAAATGGCATCGGGTAATCGGCCAAGTCGATAATCTCGACGTCTACGTCTTCAAGCTTCGCGGCCGTAGTAGCAACCCACTGTGCCTGCTTTGGTGTCTGGCGTCCTTCACGGGTCGTACCGACAACTATACCTACCTTCATGTTTCCTCCTGTATGGTGTTTATGATAGAAATTTGATACTATAAATAGTATAGTAATCTTTAGTATAAGGCCATTGCTATACAAAGTAAAGTATGAAAACAATTACACAACCACCAACTTTGGAATCTCACGTCGGCTGCATCGCTGCCGCTATGGAGATTATCGGTAACAAGTGGACCGCCCTGCTGCTACGTGATCTCACCAGCGGCCCTAAGCGCTTTAGCGAGCTCGAACGCTCCCTAAACGGCATCAGCCCGCGCACCCTGTCACAGCGTATGGACGACCTGGAAGCTAACGGCATCGTTACCCGCCAGACCTACGCCGAAGTACCGCCACGCTGCGAATACAGCCTGACCGACAAAGGCCACGACCTGGTGCCTATCCTCAAACAAATGGCTGTTTGGGGCGAAAAGTATTACCAGTCCAAATAGTTATTTTTTCTCGAAATCCAGTGAAACCGAGTTGATGCAGTAATGCTTCCCGTTTGGGCTGGTCGGATCATCGAATAAGTGGCCCAGGTGGCTGCCACAAGTAGCACAGACCGCCTCGGTACGTTCCATGCCCAGGCTGCTGTCGGGCATCAGTTTTACCGCTCCCTCGTCGGCAGCATCAGAAAAGCTTGGCCAGCCGATCAGTCCGGGCATTGTTGACTCGTATTTGCTGTCACTCTTGAACACCACCGCGCCGCAGGCAGCACAGGTGTAGTTACCGGCGTCTTCGTTGTATAGCAGTTTACCGGTTCCGGGAATTTCGGTTCCCTTTTCGCGCAGCACATGGTACTGCTCCGGGCTCAGTTTCTGTTTCCAGTCGTCTTCGGTCATACTCGTCGCGTCTATTGCCATAGCGCCCCCTTTCGTTATTTCTTCTTTTTCTTGTCGTCTTTAGCAGGTTCTGCCACTACTTCTTTCGGCTTTTGCAGTCTATCAAGTTTTAAGATTTTTATCAGTGCGTAAATCGTACCGAGCACAATAATAAGGTTTAGCAGCGTATAGACCATATCACCCCATTTAAAGACTTCGCCACGGCCATGGAACTGCCAATAAAAGGTGCGCTCACTGAGCTTAACGCCACCAAAGAATAGTTTAGTCGCCGGGTCGATAAAGTCGGCGATCAGCTGCTTAACCACAGCCTGAGCCTGCGAACCGGCTACAAAACCGATCGCCAGCCCCACGATACCATTATCACGCAGAAAGTTTACAAAGCCGCCAAACTGGGCCTTGACGACGTCGTCGGTATCCATAAGTACCTGGACGCTCGGCTTCGGAAGGTGTTTACGGCCATTGCCTTTAACGTGAGCCGTCACGGCTACCTGGGCATCTTTGGTGGCCTTAACATCTTCGACTTGCTGAGATTTGGTAGTTTTCTTTTGGGTTGGCATATCTATTATTGTATTAACATTATAAGTATAGCATAAGTTCGATAAATTTGCAATATTACGCTTATGCTAAACTACATGGATTCCGGCGCGCCCATGCCGAGCAGGCCCAAACCATCTTTGAGGATACCAGCGTATGCTGAAACCAGCGTCAGCCGCTCAGCTTCCTGTTCGCCGCCAATAACGCGGCTGTTCTCATAGAAACGGTTAAACGTCTGTGATAGTTCATAGAGATAGGTGCAGATATGGTGCGGCAGCATCTCACTGACGGCACTGTCGACTACTTCGGGATATTCGGTTAGCTTACGGACCAGCAGGCGTTCCCACTCGTTGAAAGCATAGCCGTCCAGCGGCGCGGCAGTGGCCTGCGCCGCCTTCGCCAGAATTGAGCGGGCACGAGTGTGAGCATACTGCAAATACGGACCGCTATTTCCCTGCAGGCTAACTGACTCTTCCGGGTCATAAATAATGTCACCTCCCAGGCGCTGCTTAAGAAAGGCGTATTTGACCGCTCCTAGCACTACCTGGTCATCAGTTTTACCGGTAGCCGCCTGGTTCGCTTCCGCGGCGACCATCAGGACGTCCACAGCCCGCAGGATGTTGCCTTTACGGCTGCTCATTTTAACGCCACCGGCCAGTTTGACGATACCATGTGTCAGATGGGTACTTTTTTGATACAGTTCAGGCGCGAATTGCTCGATAGCCTTAAGGACCACCGACATATACTGCAGCTGCTCGTTGCCGGTGATGACGACCGACCGGTCAAAGTGATAATCCTGCCACTTGTGCATGATGAGGCCGACATCCTTGGCCTCATAGGTAGGTATTCCCTGGCTGTTTATAAACACCCGGGTGTGCAAACCAAATTGTTCCGCCTTAAATACAGTGGCGCCGTCTGATTCTTCGAAAACGGAACCGATGTGTTGCTTGACGGTTTGCAGTCCGAGATCGGCGACCTTGCTTTCCGGATAGTATTTTTCAAAAGCCGTACCAATTCGGGCATAAAAGTCGTCAAAGTACTCATAACTCCAGTCGCGGCATTGCCAATAAATTCGAGCCAGCGGAGACTCATGGTCGTCATTGGTATGAAAGGCATACACCTGCTTATTGAGCTCGATCATTTCCACTTTAGCAGCCTCGTCATCATCATAGGCATTATTGCCTTTTACGTAGCAGCCGGCCATCCATTCCGCTCGCTTATCCTGATCAATTTCTTCTAACTTTTCCGGATACACGCCACCGAGTTCACCGATGATAGCCCACAGCGTCTTGCCGACGTGCATGCCGACATCTCCACCGAAGTTTACCCGGTGTACCTGGCCCCCGGCGGCCGCGAACAGGTTGGAAATCGCGTCGCCAACCACACTGGTATATAAATGTCCGGCGTGCAGGACTTTAAAAGGATTGGGGTCGGAGTATTCCGTAACAATTACCTGGTCTTTATAGCGGTCAGAGTGTCCGTATGGTCGAGTAGCGTCGAGTATACCGGCCAGTTCGGCGGCAAGCACGGCGTCTGTCAGCCGAAAATTAATGAAACCAGGGCCGGCGACGGTCGCCTCCGAAACGGTCTCAGACAAATTGGTACGGATTTGGGCAGCCAGTTGCTCGGCGATTTCACGCGGATTGCGGCCAGCCTGTTTGGCGAACTGCAGTGCCACATTAGTAGCAAAGTCACCGAATTGTTCATCGGGCCGGGTTAGCTCAACGGCTACATCAAGACCAAGTACGTCTTTGATCACCTGCGACAGGTTTTGTTCAAGTTCATGTTTCACTGCCTACAGTATAACAGAGGCCGATACCCGTATCGAGCCTTACGGCCTGGGTGGCATGCGCAGCGTCCGGACGACGTTATACATTACCAGATACATTGACGTGAGAAGAATGAAGAAAACGCTCGTCGTCAGCATCATACGGGGGTACGACCAGGGACTGATTAGTCGGTTAGAGACATCGAACAGCACGCCGGCCGGGTCGAGTACCACATCCCAAGTGTTCCATCGCAGGTACCGGCCCAAATAAATCGCGAAGCTGCATGCCAGCAGTATGGCGGCCAGCGTCAGGCGCGTTTGCAGCGAATTGAGACGACGGCGCAGTTCGGTATGCATCAGATATAAACTGATATAACCGAGAATTAGTCCGTTCAACACAAATGATGTGATCATAACGGCGACGTATAGTATCTCGTTATCCGGCACATCCTGCAGATGGATATAATCTGTGACGATATAGAAACTGTTAGGCAGAAAAACCAGCCACAGAACAGTCGCTGCCACGCCCTGCCAACCCGACCAGGGCCGGTGGCGCAGCAGCCGAAGCAACAAACGCGCCAACAACAGCGGCAACCAGGCTAGCAGAAGATTGCCGATAAGATAGGTGTAGGTACTGCCAAATCCCCTCGTAATACCGCCAGCATACAGGCCAACACTAACGAGACTGGAGAATATTAGCGTGCCGCTCAGATATGGCCATTCACGTTTTACGTCAACCATTACTGCCTATTATAGCAAATTAGGCGTTCAATTCGGCCTTGAGGCGCTCTACGAGCTCAACCGGAGCTGGATTAAGGCCGTTAAGCAACGCCAGGTATAACGTGACGAAATCGCCGTAGTTTGAGGCCCACAACAATTGCCGTAAGATCGTATCACCTGGAGGAGTTACCACATTTGGGCTTGGACGGCGGCCGGAAAGCAAACGCTCACTGATCTCAAACCGCTTCTGAACCCGTTCGTGCTCAAGGTTGCTGCGGATTTCCACTACCGCGTACGGCTTATCGACCGGATGACTGCTCCATCCGATAAACTCGTTGTGGTTAAACTCGGGATACTGATTGACCCAAGCGACATTCTTGGCGTTCTCATTGCAGCAGATTTTCCATTTATTAGCCGCCGGAAACATCTTAGGACCACTATAAATCACGACCGACCGGCCCATCAGTTCCTGGGCCAATTGCTTAGTGGGATTTTGGGCTGTCGCTACCTCGGGCCGCCAATCGGCCGTTTGATCTTTAAGCCAGTCGCCGGTGGCAGCCAGTTCCACTACACTGCCCTGCGGGATAAGACCTAAAGGCTCCAGCAGCTGCGTGAGGGCTGCCAAGAAGTAAAACGATGACATTCGAGGCTGAATACCACCAGGAATGAGATACAACGGGAGAGCTTTCGTGCCCGCGTAGTCTGCCAGCTTACCTCCAGCCGTCATCACGACGCTTTTCGCGCCACGGGCCTCAGCGTCGTGAAGCGCCGACAGAGTTTCTTCGGTATTCCCGGAGTAACTTGATGATATAACCAGGCTGTGCGGACCAACATAGGCTGGAAGATTATAATCTCGCACTACCTCAAGTGGCACGCTGGTTCGCGGCCATGAATTCAAATACAGTGCCGGCCAGGCTGAACCGCCCATACCGGCTACTACGATATTGTGAATTTCACCAAACTCAGGCAGTTGAACATCAAAAGTGTACTGGAGTTGTTGCCATTGCTTCTCGGCGATTCCCAAGGTATCTTCAGCGTCACGGTCATGAATCATTTTTAAATCGTCCAACATACATCCTCCATCTGAAATTCTCATAAACATAACCGCTACTATTGCGAACGGCTTATTTTTGCTATTATATCTAGTATAAAGCAAAATAGTTCTAGTTATGTAGGGGGGATACACAATGTTTGGGCACGATAACCAGAGCAACGACGACAATCCGGGACAGATCACTTTACCATCAACCGAGGAGTTAGATAAAGACATCCCCGCTACGCCTACGGCTTTTTCGCCGCAGGCAGACATTGAAACACCCGACGACCTTAAAGCCGCCACAGACGTCCTAACGGCTGCCGATGCAATTGTCGCCGGCGCGAGCACTCACGACACACCGGCTGCGGCCGCAAGCGCGCCAACCGATGTTCCGGCCGACGAATTACTGGACATCAAACAGGACGTGCTTAAAGCTTTGACGCCACTTGTCGACCAATTAGAACAAAGCCCTGAAGAAAAATTCCGAACAACCATGATGTTAATCCAGGCCTCCGATAACCATAGCCTCATAAAGACAGCTTACGACGCCGCCCAGGGCATCAGCAGCGAAAAAGAGCGTGCCCAGGCGCTGCTTGATATCGTAAACGAAATCAACTACTTTACGCAAAATACGCCAAGCGCTTAATAACTATATTTCTATATAAAAGTGACTCCGCTCGGGAGTCGCTTTTATATTATGTGACAAGAACTAGGCCCTGCTGTTACGGATGTACCGGCCATGAATGAAAGCACCCGCGATGGTAACAAGGAGGAATGCGGATATCATAGCATTTTCACCGGGGCCAGTGTTTGGCAGATTTCCCGAAGCGTTCGGAGTAGCTGTAGTTGGTGCGGGAGCAGGAGCTGGCGTTGATGGAGTTGGCGTAGCCGGTTTCGGAGTCGTACTACCGTCGGTTCCACTGTTGTTATTAGAGCTACCACCCGTGTTGCCGCCACTATTAGTCGTAGGGGCATCATCGCTGCTGCCATTGCCTGACTTATCGTCCTCGTTTTGCTGCTGACTGGTCGAGTTATTAGAATTGGTATTTGAACTCGCGTTGTCGCTACCGGTAAATCGCTGGATGACCCAAATACCGGCCCAGATGAGCAATCCCAGGATAATGACAAAAACGATTATGCGAATAATCCACTTTACCAAGCCGCCGTTGCCTGAGCTGTAATACTGCTGCAGGTCTACTGGTACATCGCTGTTTTCTGATTTCTTACGTCCAAATAATGCCATACCCTGCAGTATACTCTTTTGTGAATATTATGCAATAATAAACAGTTTGTCGCTACTATGGTTATGCTTCTAAATCTGGAATAAAAATAACCCCGAGTTGCCTCGGGGTTATTTCGCCACAAAAGCGTGGTTTTACATCATGCCACCCATACCGCCCATATCAGGGCCGGCTGGTGCTGCCTTTTCTGGAACTTCAACGACCAAGGCACCCATAGTCATGGCCGTGCCGGCAATTGAAGTCGCGTTCTGTAATGCTTCTTTGGTAACACGGGCTGGATCAACCACACCGGCCGCCTTTAGGTCAACCAGCTTGGTTGGATCGTTAACATTAACACCCTGCCCTGCTTTGGCTTTCTTAACCTGCGGCAACCACTCGTCAGCGTTCAAGCCGGCATTGGTCATAAGGATGCGGAATGGCATTTCGAGGGCGCGTTGCAGCAGTTGGCGGCCAGCCGTGACCGTCGCGTCGTCAGTGGCGTTCGTTTTAATAGTGCTCACGAGGTTAACAAGCGTAACGCCGCCGCCAGGTACGATACCTTCGTCGAGAGCAGCCTTAACAGCAGCGACTGCGTCGTCAACACGGAATTTCTTTTCTTCGATTTCAGTTTCAGTAGCGCCACCAACCTTGATGACAGCCACCTTACCGCTGAGTGAAGCGCGGCGCTTTTCGAGGTTTTCTTTATCATATTCGCTGGTTGCAGCCTGGATCTGGGCATTGATCTGGTCGATCCGGGCGCTGACTTCGGTAACCTGGCCGGCGCCTTCGATAATAGTCGTTTCATCTTTGGTGACAATAACGCGGCGAGCCGAGCCTACCATATCGAGTTCAGCGTTTTCAAAAGTGTAACCCTGGTCTTCGGTAATCACCGTAGCGCCGGTAAGGATGGCGATGTCGTTCAGGATGTCTTTACGGCGATCACCAAATGACGGAGCTTTGATGGCAACAGTATTAAAGACGCCTTTCAGGCGGTTCAGTACCAGAGTACCGAGCGCTTCACCTTCAACGTCTTCTGCGATCAGGACGAGGTCTTTCTTACCAGCCTGTGCCAATTTTTCCAATAGCGGCAGGAATTCCTGGACGCTGGAAATTTTTTTATCGGTAATAACAATAGCTGGCTTGTCGTAGGTAGCTTCCATGCGGGCGGTGTCAGTGACCATGTAGGGACTGACGAAGCCGCGGTCAAAGGTAAAGCCTTCGACGACTTCGCTCTCCAGGTTAAGACCCTGGCCTTCTTCTACGGTAACCACGCCGTCTTTACCGACTTTATCAATAACGTTAGCGATTAGTTCACCAATCTGGGCGTCACCGGCAGAAATAGTGGCGACTTCGGCCACGCGGGTCTTATTACCCTTAATGTCTTCGGCAAGTGTGTTAAGCTTTGCGATAACATCGCTGGCAGCCGCTTCCAGGCCCTTGCGGAGGAGCATTGGGTTATGGCCGGCGGCAATAAGCTTATTAGCCTCGTTGAGGATGTTATATGTCAGGACAGTAACAGTAGTCGTACCATCACCGGCAACATCGTTCATCTTGCTGGCGGCCTGCTTGATCAGCTCGGCGCCGACTTTATAGCCAAGCGTTTCATCGTCAACATCAGCGATGTCGACACCTTTAGCCACGGTTACGCCGTCGTGGGTAACGGTTGGCGCGCCGTAACTCTTGGAAATAACCACGTTGCGGCCTTTAGGACCCATTGTAGTTTTCACTGCATCATATAAAATTTGTGCCCCAGCCAGTACGCGGCGGCGCGCATCATCATCATAAAAAACTTTTTTAGCCATGTTTCTCTCCCCTACTTACGGTTATTTGACGGTCGCGAGAACGTCTTCTTGTTTAACTAAAATGTACTCATCTTTACCGACTTTGACCGTGGTCTCACTGTAACCCTTATAAATAATCCGGTCATCGACTTTAACATCTTTGACATCAGGGCCGACAGCTACAACTTTAACCGTTTTTGGCTTTTCCTTGGCGTTATCTGGCAAGTACAGACCGCTGGCAGTCTTACTTTCTGCTTCTTCGGCTTGGGCGACTACATAGTCAGCAAGCGGGTGAATAGGTGCACTCATAGTAATACTCCTCTTTTACGTATTTGTACGTTAGCACTTAAGGCTTGAGAGTGCTAACTCATGCACTCATAATAATAAAGGCTTACCTTAGCGTCAATAGTCAGAGGATCTTTGTTATGGGCACCAGTTGATAGGTAAACAGTTTATGGTCCAGACCGGTAACTGACAGGTCCTGTCGTTGCTCGAGAAATCTTTGATACGTTTCTTGGTCAACTTTTACGCTGTTATCTTCATCCGGGAAGCCAATAACAAAGAACGCGTCATCTTCTTCGGTAGCCGCGACTGGATTCTGAAAATCCAGATCTACGACAGGCAGTGACAGCCACAAAGTTTCGCTATTGCCACTAAGCAGCTGTTCGTAGTCGGTAGTCAAGGCAATTGTAGCCAACGGCCGGGGGAACTGTTCATATTGTCCGACCCTGAAAAACAAGTAATCGTTTTGGTCTGCCACCACTTTCTTTTCCTGCTCTACTGCTTCACGCAGCCGGTCGCGCAGTGAAAGTAAAGCCATCTCAAACTGTACGTCCGGTTCGTGTTCTTTCGACATGGCGTTGGATTCAGCTGTCATTTGTTGACATAGTAACATATATATTGCAAAAAACTACCTCGTATTTTATACTGCAATGGTCCTGTTCTGTTTCAAACGTTCCTTTTGGAGAAACGTTTATGTCTGATCAGCAGCATGGCTCCAACCCGCACAGCTTCGGAAAGCTGACCGGCAGCGACCTCAACAAGGAGAAGACCAAGCTCCGCCTGTTCTTCGAGTTCCCGCCCAGCCACCTGGACCCGCGCACCATCCGCACGGCCGTCGCGCACATCCCGCGTGTCGACCCGGGCAGCATCCAGGTCAAGATCAAGGACGACGTCACCGAGCTGTCGCTCGCGGTCTCCATGTCCAACCTGGACGGCAACGGACGGCGCCAGGCCAAGAAGCGGGTCGTCACCGACACCCTGCTGGGCCTGCACCGCCTGATCGATAGGACCCGCCCGCACGTCGGCTCATCCACCAAGGAGACCGCCGCCGTCACGGTCGGAGCTTCGGCCACCAGGCTCGCCACCCCGCCCAGCAGCCGACCGGCACGGCGCAGCCCGCAGATCGGCCGCCAGCGGCGCAGCTGATCACGGAACACCGGACCGGGGGGGCGCGGCTTGCACCAGTTTCGACATCTTGTCGAGATTGGCCAGCAGGCTGCGCTCCCCCGCAGTCCGGGTTTAGTTTTATTGCAACAGTTATGTTGTTGGCCAACCGCCACCATATCCAAAACACAACAAAACTCAACCCGGACTCTTACTCACTTTTGTTACAATACTGGTATGTCTATTACCCAAGCCACCCTTATTGGCGTTCCGCTTGATCTTGGCGCCGAGAATCTCGGTGTCGACATCGGCCCTAACGCCTTCCGTTATCAACACCTTATCCAAAAGCTTGCCACCGCCGACCTCGAAGTCCACGATGCCGGCAATATAGCCATCGAGGAACGCAAGAACCTGCAACCCGGCAATCCACGGCTGAAGTACGCCGCAGAAATTGTCCGCGTTAATGAAGAGTTAGCAGCTAAAACCGAACAGGCTATCCGAGGTGACAATAAAGCCATCGTCCTCGGAGGCGATCACTCGCTCACCCTCGGTACCGTAAGCGGAGCCTCAGCAGCCGTTGATGGCCAGATTGGCGTTATATATTTTGACGCTCACGGCGACATGAACACCGACGAGACTACCATGTCAGGCAACATCCACGGTATGCACCTGGCCAGCCTGATGGGCTTCGGCGCGCCGGAACTGGCCAACGCCTACAAACCAGGCATTAAACTACCGAAGGAAAACCTGCTGCACATTGGCGCCAGCGATCTCGACCAAGGTGAAATTGACCTTATAGAACGCGAGAACCTGCGGATTTTTAGCCTTTTTGACCTGTTAACCTCCAACCTCGCGCCCCTGCTCAAAATGATCGACAACCTGGCGGCGCGCGTCCCCCATATCTGGATTAGCCTCGACCTCGACAGTATCGACCGGATTTACGCGCCTGGTGCCGGCATGCCGAATCCTAAAGGCCTTTCTTACCGTGAGATCGCAACCATTGCTGAATATATTGGTAAAAAGTGTAATGTCGTTGGCGTGGATGTCGTAGAATACAACCCCCTGCAAGACGAGCACAACAAAACCGCCGAACTCGGCATTGAGCTGATAGCCAAATTCCTTGGCAAAGAATACAGCTGGTACACCGGCTACATGAGTCGCAACCAGGTCAATGGCTAGGTTGCGCCAATAAAAAAGACCCCGGAATTTATCGGGGTCTTTTTTACATGCAAATGGTTTAATTCGCGCTATGGGCTCCGCCATTTACGGGGCCGCTCACATCCTGCTGTTCAGCAAACGCCTGCTGCACTTCAGCAGCTGGCGCAATTGAGCCGTCACTTAAGCCCACTAAGGCATTATGACCAATGTTAGCGGCGCCTTCACGGCGCTTCTGGGCTACTTCGGCGCGCAGTTCCTGCAGCGCCTGAGCATCTGCTTCGCTGTGTACGGCTGCTTCAAGATCTTCGGCAGCATCTAATTCTTTAAACATTTCTGACTGATTCATTTTTGGTTTCCTTTTTTGTTTTGTGAACCTGATTAGTATGTTACCACATGATTATGTTTTTGTCAATAATGTGATTCAGAATTGTCGATACGATCAACCATGCGCATAGCTGCAAAGCCGCGCAGTTGCGTACGGGCAAGATTCAGTTCACCCAGAAAAAACTGGTAGTCAGGATCAGTATCAGGGTCAAGACCTTGTGCCTCCAGGGCACGGCGTACAGTAGTGTTCCTGCCTTCCATTTCCTGCACTTTATGTAACCAGTCTTCGTGTGTCTGCAGCGGTGCATACTCAGGAGTTTCAGCAGTAGGTTGTACATCCGGTTGATACGCCGGAATTTCTTCGGAAAAATCAGGTTCTTGGCTACGTTCAAAATATTGTTCTGACATATAGCTCTTATTATACACTACTTATGCTATTTTTGCAATAGCTGTAATGCTTTGCGGGCCGTGCCGATCTCATCCCATGGGTTTTCCCCATTCGCCCGTTCAATAGTCTTTTCGTGACCCTTGCCCAAAAGCAACACAGTATCGCCTGGCTTGGCGCGCCACATGGCAAATGTAATAGCTTCCGTACGGTCATGTACCAGGAATAAGTTCTGGTCGCGGACCTTACCGGCCATTTCAGCACCCCCGGCAATTTGATTCATGATGCCCAGACCGTCAATATCGCGGTCATCTTCTTCGGTAATTATCACTTCGTCAGCATATTCACCGGCCAATTTGCCTTGCACGGCCCGTTTGGCCTCGTCTCGGCGGCCGGCCGAACCGAATAACACTATCAGTTTACCGGTTTTATGCGCTACTGGTTGTAAATCTTTGAATAACTTTTCGAAACTGTCAGGCGTATGGGCAAAATCTACAATTACACTAAAGTCCTGGCCCTCGTCGATAGTGGCCATCCGGCCCTCGACCCCCGGCAAAGCGGCGATCCCCTGCTCTATCTGCTCATCCGTTAATCCTATTGATATCCCCACCGCTGCCGCGGCCATGGCGTTGGATATGTTGAATGTCCCGGGTATATTGATCTTCAGACGCAAGGTTCGCGCTGCGCCTTTGTTCCAGAACTCAGCGGTAAACGAACTGCCCTGCGGCGACTGTTGAATATCTTTTGCCAAAAATAGGTTGTCACCAATTTCAGTATCACCCCCTCCTGTCGTGTAATTAACGCTGTTCGGGACGGCATCAATAAAGTACTCTGCGTTTGGGTCATCACCATTGACGATCCCGAGCCGCATGCCCTGCTTATTCTTAGCTGCCAACTTAAACATCTTTACTTTGGCATCACGGTAGCGCTCGAAAGTCTTGTGATAATCCAAGTGCTCGTGAGTGATATTCGTCATAACGGCGATGCTGTACGGCACGCCCCACACCCGGTTCTGAGCCAGTGCGTGCGAGGTAGTTTCTAAGACCAGCCACTCAGCCCCCTGCTGCTTCATTTCTTTCAGGCGCTTCATAAGTTCCGGCACACCGACAGTGGTCATATGGTGGATCTGAGGATGGATGTCCATACCCACTCCATAGGCCACGGTGGTCATCAGTCCGACTTTGTAGCCCGCCTCATACAACATGCGATGGATAAGGTAGCTGGTGGTAGTCTTACCGTTCGTACCGGTAACACCTATAATCTTCATGCCGTGGGCCGGAAAGCCATTGATGGTGTTCAGGACTACCGCTTCTCCAAAGTGGCCGTAAGGCTCAATCATCGGAAACAGTCCAGTTGGTATAACTTTTTTAACCGTTTTACGTATATTCATACGTATCAGTATAACTGACGCTAGGACAATATCTGACGAACGCGCTCCAGCAGCCGTTTCGTATCGTCGTTGGGCTGTACGGCCGGAGATGGTGGCTGAGGAACATTCGGACTGGCCGGATCCGGTGCCGGGTCGGGAGTTGCCTGCGCTTCACCGCTGAGACCGGTAATAGCAATTCGACTCATACTTCGAACGGCAACCGGACGAGCGATCGTTGCAGCCTGCCGCGGTTCCCGTTCCTGCAGTTTTTTAGCTGCCTCGCGGGCCTCCGCAGCCTCACGGTGGCACCGTAATTTAGTAGCGACATCATGCCTGAAAGCCTGGAATGCGGCAGCGCTGGTGCCGAAATCCTGTCTGATTTTTTGCTGTTCACGTTCAGTCAGCACCAAGAAACGCTTAGTGGGTTTCGCGCCGTCTAAAGTAAAACCACGATCATTTTTATAGCGTTCACGGTGTTGCGGAGCTAATTCACTGGTGAAATCAAACGCCAACAGCTGCCGTTCGTGATCACGTACGGCGCGTCCGTCAATACGGCCGTTCTTATCAGTTATTAAATCATCCTGCCTCAGTTCGGCATTAATCGCTATCCTGGCACGGGCCTGCTTTTTAGCCCGCTCAAGGGTTACCTGGGCTGGCTCGTTTAACTGTCGGCGATGGCGGCGCACGAACGCCCGGCCGTCCCGGCTTAAACCGTCCAAACCGGTGGCTGTGGCAACATTTTTATAATCAGCAAGGTCGGCCGGTTCAATCCGCCACCACGACTTATCGGTTCGCCGGATAATTTCCTTCACGAGGTCAGCGTCAAGTTCACGCTTGTTCTGGTCTTTAAATATATCAACCTTTTTCCTGCCCTCATCGGTATCGACCATGCGGGTACCATGGGTTACCTTGCCTAAGACATCATGTTGTAAGGCCTGTAACTCAGCCACTGATGTCGGCGGATTTTCCAATAATGACTCGTGGGCGTCAACTAAAAACTGGTTCGGAGCGCCTTGCTGTTCCTGATGCTCGGCGGCGGCCGTGCCGGAAGCCGGCTCCCAGCCTACAGGCATACTGTCCTGCAGCGTGGTGTCGTATCGGTCTAAAGATGTGTCGCGCGGTTGGCGCCGTCGGTCTCCGGGATGCATAGTATACCTACTTAATTATCCACATTATACTATAAAGTAACCATTAATGCAATAC